>CAIOSI010000041.1 GCA_903860975.1 uncultured Alphaproteobacteria bacterium | reverse complement strand
GGTTATGGAGGGCGCGGTGAAGAATAACGTGCCCGGCATTGACGCCGACTGCGGGGGGGCGTGCGCATGCGCCACCTGCCACGTCTATGTGGACGAAGCCTGGCGCGACAAGACAGGAACCTCCTCGGCCATGGAGGAATCCATGCTCGATTTTGCAGAAAACGTGGAGCCCACCAGCCGGCTTGCATGCCAGATCAAGGTGACAGACGCGCTGGACGGCCTTGTCGTGCGGATGCCCGAGAGCCAGCACTAGAGGCGGGCGGCGCAGGGCCCCGCGGCCTGTCGCGGGCACCGTCTGACCTGAGCCACCCCGTTACTTGCTGACCGCCGCCTTAGAGACGTCGACCGGAGGCCACTTGATCCCCAGTTGTTCCAGATACGTCGGGTACGTCTTCGGATCATAATAGTACTTCCGCATTTCGGGCCGGAAGCGCGCCATGATGTCCGCATTGGCCTGGATCTGTGGCTTATCGTCTGAGGCCAGCATCGGCACATAGTGCTGGTCCTTGTTCTGGACGTCCTTGAAGTAGGTCTTAGCGCTGGCCAGGAGGTCGGGTCGGGTCATCAGGTCCAACACGGTCATAGCCACCGCCTTTGACCCGGCCACCACGCCCTTGTGCGCAACCGGCGTCGCCATGGAGATGGCGTTGGCCCAATTGTGCCCCGGCAGGCCGGGGATGTTTGAGGGATAGCGGATTGTGATGGTCGGCATGATCCAGGAGATGTCGCCGATGTCGTCAGATCCTCCGCTTTCCGGCTTTTCCCTAGGCGCCTCGAGGCCCTTCAGGGTGAGGCTCAATCCGTTTTGTTCGGCACCGACTGTCTTTTGCACAGCCCTGGCGAAAGCCTGTTCCTCTGGAGTCCAGGTCGGGAGACCGACCTTTTGGATATTGGCGTCGGCGGCCTCGGCCATCGGTCGGTTGAAGTGTTGAGGCGCAGCTGAGCCGATCACATGGTGCTCGACCGTCGTGTCGGTCATCTCCGCCGCCGCCTGGGCGATCTTGTTGCCGATCTCGTAGTTCTTCTTGATGCTGGCAAAGGACTGTTCGCGGAAATAGTACCAGACGGCCGCCTCCGAGGGCACCACATTGGGTTGGTCACCGCCGTCGGAGATGACCCGATGGGATCGTTGTTCCGGCAACAGGTGCTCACGTCGAAAGCTCCAACCGATGTCCATCAGTTCAACGGCGTCCAGCGCACTGCGGCCACGCCAAGGCGCTCCTGCCGCGTGGGCAGACTCGCCATGGAACAGGTATTTAACCGAGACAAGGCCCGTACCCATGGGCTGGCCCCAGGTCGTCACGAGGTTGTCCCCCACATGGGTGAAGATCGTGGCGTCCACGCCCTTGAACACCCCATCGCGGACCATGTAGGCCTTGCCGCCCACCAGTTCTTCGGCCACGCCAGGCCATAGGACCAAGGTTCCAGCGATGCCCTCTTTTTGCATGATGTCCTTGACGGCCAAAGCCGCGACAACATTCAGCGCCTGACCGGAATTGTGACCCTCGCCGTGGCCCGGCGCACCTGGGATCAAGGGGTCATGCCGCGGAACGCCCGGCTTCTGGCTCGCCTTGGGAATGCAGTCGATATCGCTACCCAAAGCGATCGTTGGCCCCCCTTTGCCGTTGGTCCAAGTGGCCGTCCAACCCGTAGGCAGGCCCGCAACTCCACGCACGATGGTGAAGCCATTCTTCTCCAGGATGTCGGTGATGTACTTGGAGGTCTCCACTTCCTGGTAGCCGAGTTCGCCGAAGGAAAAGATCTCGTCGGTCATCACTTGCGCAAGCTTCGCGCGGGATTCAACGCCAGCGACGGCCCGCGTTTTAAGGGCGGCGATCTGATCTGCTGTCAGGACCCCTGCGGCGAACGCCGGCTGCGCAAGCAGTGCCGCCAAGCCAGCGGCCGCAAACAACCTGTGCATCTTCGAAATCATCATGTGCAATCGCCCCACCGGTTTAGGTTGCCATGGACACATGCTTTCGCGTCCCCGCCAACCGCCTTGTCGGGCCGTCTTGAGAACCGATACGCCAAGACGGACAGGGCTCAAGCCTGGCCCGTGACGCCCTATTCCTGCGCCCCTGACGCCACCTTCGCGCCTCCGCGCTCCTTTTCCGCCGCCCTGGCCCCGGCAAGGATGCCCGGCAGGGCATAGTTGCCTTCATTGCAGGCGTATTCGTAAATCACCCCGTGCAAGGGCGCGAACTCGTACTCACCGCCCCAGGGCTCGTTCCAGGACACCGGATCGTTCACCTTGAACGAATAACGCAATCGATCCTTTGCCGTTCGGGTGAAGCGTTCGGTGATGGTCAGGTCTTTCCACGCGCCCTGGAACGCCTGCTTCTGTGGGACGTGGTTGGTTTCCACGACCAGCGTGTCGCCCTCCCACCAGCCGATCGAATCCCCAAACCAGGGACGCACGTCATCGGCGCGGTGTTTGGAATTTAAGCGCACGATCCGGGTGTCGTGAACCATTTCCACCTGGATCGCAACGGTGTCGCCAGTCTGCACGATGTTGTAATTGTTGTTATAAAAGCCGTTTGGCAACATCGGAGGACCGACGTTTCCGCCAAACATGATGCAGCGCTCGCTAAGCGGTCGGTTCTCTGGATTGTCGAACGAGCCCAGGGGGCCACGCGCACCCTCGCCCGCGTTATTGCCATAGCCTGCCGCGATCGTTGCGGCCGTCTTGCGCGGCGGAACGTGGCCATCCTTCGTTGTGATCAGCGACGTGCGCGGCTGGCCGCCCACCCGCATCACCGTATGGCCAGGATCAAGCCAGCCGCGATTGTAGCCACCGACGTCACCGCCGGCGGCCAGGAAAGCAGGCTTCAGCTCGATACCCGTGGGCGCATTTACAGGCGCGTTCGGCTCCGTACGCTTATTGCCAGCCTCGACTTCGAAAGCCTCTTCGTTCTCCAGCGCCTTGGCTTCGGCGGGCGTGAAAACCAAGCGGTCGCCGAGTTTGCTGTCTCGCGTCATCGGGGTCAGCGTGGCGTTGGACCAATACCCTGAGATGTCGGGCTGGCCAGACGAGGTGCGGGGCAGTGCATTGGACGCAGCCGGCGCTGAAACCGCCGCCAGCGGCGTCAGGGCGAACACGGTCCCCAGAGCTAGAGCGGCTCGATAGCTAAGGGCCATTTGCAGGGTCATGCTCATTGTCACTATCTCTCGCCTTCTTCTTTTACCTGACCACGATTGCCGTCCATCTCCTTGCCCTGCTTCTCTGCGGCGCGAGCGCCAGCAAGGATGCCAGGCAGAGCGTAATTGCCTTCGTGGCAGGCGTACTCGTAGATCGTATCCTTGGTCTTGTTCCAGGCGACCTCGCCCTCGACCGGCGCGTTGAACGTCTTCGGATCATCCACCTTGAACTGATAGAGGATCTGAGAGGGCGAGATGCGCGTGAAGCGCTCTGTGACCTTCATGTCGACAGAAGCGCCGCGAAAGGTTTGGTCGGGCCGAAAATTGATGCTCTCAACCACCAGCGTCTCGCCTTCCCAATGCGCGACGGAATCGCCCATCCATTTTCTAACGGCAGTCGAGTCATGCTGGCCACCCAAGCGGAGCAGGCGCGTATCGTGGACCATCTCCACTTCGATGGCGACCAAGTCCTGACCCGGCGCGATGGCATAGTGGTTATTGTAGAGCACCGGCAACATTGGCGGACCAGACGAGGAGCCGAAGGCCACCAGGCACCGCTCAGCCAGCGGCCTGCGTTCGGGCCCGTCGAAATTGCCGACTTGGTTCAGTTGCGCCCGTTGCGCCGCCTGGGCAAAGGGGCTCAGCGGCAGTCGGCCGTTTTTCGGAGACACCACGATTGAGGCGCGCGGCTCGCCGGCCACTCGCATCACTTTTGTCCCCGGATCGACCCAGAAATTGTTGTAGCCGCAAGCGACGCCAGAGAAGCCCTGGACGCCGCAATCAACGTCATCGACCTTCAGTTTTTGATCTGTGGGCAAGCTGGCCTTGGCGTTCGACTTGGCCGTGACGCCCTCTGCAGCCAGCGCTTCTGCCTCGCTCAGCACTAACCGCTCGCCGAGCTTCGGATCGCGCTCCAACCGCGTGATCGTAGCGGGCGACCAGACACCGGCCAGATCTGGATGGCCCCAGGCGTCTCTGGGAGCCTTGTAGCCTTTCGCGACCGCAGCCGGATTGGTGAGCGCGGCAGCCGGGCTTGCGGCCAGCACCGCCAGCGCTGTGCAGGCCAATGCGATCGTCGTCGCGCGGAACGGTATCATCGTCGCCTCCCAAGAGACCTGACTGCGCAGGGTTCAAAGGATCGGACGCTATCGAGCGGCATTCTGCAATGCCACTTTTGCAGGTTTTTGTAACCGCGACACCCTTGGGCCGAAAGCGGTTGATCGAGCGAACACGCCCGATGCGCGCGTTGCAGCCGCGAGATCCACTGACAAAACATGGCGCGATCGACTAAATCTGACGAGCTGGTCAGAAGTTAAGAATGCTCAAGTCCGCAGAGAAGGTCAAAGGCCCAGCTTGCCTCCAGCCGGTTTGGAAGCTCGAAGACGCGAAAGCGCGATTTAGTGAACTTGTGCGCCGTGCGCACGATGAAGGACCGCAGGCCGCAACCGTTCGAGGACAGCCCGCCGTGGTCATCGTCGATGCCGACGATTATGAGCGGATGGTCACCCCGATGCCCAAGCTCCCATTGGTCGCGCTCCTGGAGGATCTCCACATGGAAGGCCTCGACATCACTGGCGGGCACGATTTCGGCCGCGAGGTCGAGCTTTGAGGGAGGGGTTGGTCGATACCAACGTCATCGCGGCCCTGGCCGCCCCGAATGGCGCGCCAGGCGTGAAGGCTTGGACGGCCGCACAGGACGAAGAGCGGCTCTTCCTAAGCGTGATCACGCTGGCTGAATACGACAAGTGTATCCATCAATTGCGTGACGATGATCCCCGTCGGGCTCGTTACTCTGCCAACCGCGACGCAATTGAAGGTCGCTTCACTGGCCGAGTGCTGCCCCTGAGCAACAACATTGTACGCTGCTGGGGGTCCATTCCCGGCCGCATAAGACGCGACACCGGATACCCCCCGCCGATGATTTAGACCCTGCTCGCGGCCACAGCACTTGAAGCGCAAATCTACCTCGTCACTCGAAAGATCAAGGAGGTAAGCCTGACTGGCGCGGCAACCTTCAACCCCTGGATTGACGATATCGCCGAGTTCCCTCTTTTGGACGAGGGTCCCAATAGGCTTGCCAAACCTGGCGGAGGGCGATCACGCGTCGTTCAGGAGTTCATCCATTGAAACCCAGGCGGTATCCGAGCGAGACGTGATTTCGAATTCAGTGACGGCGGCAGGTATTTGCCAACGGATGGAAGAGGCACGCTGGCGTTGCCGCCCAAGGAACATCCTTGAGCCCTTGGTTGGTAGCCAGGACGTTGGAGGCACGAGCGGCTTATGACGAACATCCAGATCGGCGGTATGGCGCCGATACGCCTGATCGCCCAGGACAGGGCCGAAACCTCAGTGGCGTTCGTCGAGGCGACCATCTTGCCTGGACGCGGCATGATGCTTCTGCAGGCCAGGCTGCGCTTGGCGTCCGGAGAGATCGTGGATGGTCTGATGGCGCCTGACCTGGCTGGCGCCGCGCAGGCGCTCGATGGCGGCGTAGACGATTTCGCGGGTAACGCCTCGTTCCGTTTCGGCGGCTCGATTCTTGCGCCCTACGCCAACCGGATCTGTGGGCGCCCGACGCCAGACGCCCGGACCATCCTGACCGAGATCGCCGGGCATACGGCTCGCCTCCCCCAAAACTGGGGCGGAAAAGGACCAGGCGCTCAGCAGTTTGCTATGCATGGTCTGATCCTGAACCAGCCGTTTGACTGGCGCCGCTCGGCGGCGGACCGCATCACGGGGCGCCTGGTCGCGGGAGATTTCGGCGTGGGTTGGCCCAGCCTGACCGTTATTGAGGTCGAGTGGCGCCTTGACAGCGGCGGCCTGGCCTTGAGCGTGAGCGCCAGGAATGTCGGGCGTGATCCTCTGCCGATGGGCATCGGCTGGCACCCCTTTTTCGCCCTGCCGAGCGGCGAGCGCCGGCAAGCTCGGCTTCGCATGCCAGCCCGTCAACGCGTGCAGGTGAACAACTACGACGAGGTCCTTCCGACCGGACATCTCGACCCGGTGTCGGGCAGCGCCTTCGACTACCTGTCACCTGAGGGCAGGCCACTGGGCGATGCCGACCTCGATGATTGCTTCACCGACCTGATCCGCCACGATGGCGTTGCGCTGGCGGAGGTGTTCGATCCGGCCAGCCGTTTGGGATTGCGAATTACGGCTCGCTCGCCACAGGTCCGCGCTTTCCAGATCTATGCCCCGTCAGACAAGGCGTTCGTCGCTGTTGAACCCCAGTTCAATCTGCCAGACCCTTACGGTGTCGAATGGAAAGGGCACGACACAGGCATGACAACGATCGCGCCAGACGAGGTCGTCCGCTACGACGCCACGGTGACGCCCTTCGTCCTGCCGTCGCCCTAGTTCCCTTTACCCGCTCAGTCGAATGCCGCGCCGGGACCAGATTGCATAGTGTGGCCGACTGGAGAGGTTGGCTGGTTCTGCGGGTGATCGGCTTCAAGAAGGCCAAGGCAAGACAAAGCGAACGATATGTCCAGACGACGGTGCCGCACCGAAGACCAAAATCAACTCGCCTGTCCCGTGGCGCTTGATCCCCCGGCGCTGGGTGATGACTTTTTCGTCCGAGCCCGCCCAGCCCTTGAGGTGATGGGCAAAGCGTTCATGGCGCGCGCGCCCAAGCCGGGACGCTTCAAATCCCTTTCACCCAAGATCGAGGTGAAGATCCGGATCGACGCACGTAACGTTGAACATCTGCGCGAAACTGGCAGAGGCTGGCAAACGCGCGACAATGCTGCGTTGGCCAAACTTGTCGAGGAACGGCGGCTTTGAGCACCAAGCTCAGTGGAACCTGTGTGCGGCTTCGCCGTGAGGCGCCGCGAGCAACCAATGCCCATTCCAAAGCCAAAAATAATTGATAAATCAATATTTTAGAAGATCAGATATGCGGCGACCCAAATTGAGGTTGGTTGCGGCCTACAGGCTAGATCCCGGTTGATCTCAATGATGAGATCCATAACCGATTGAAATATTTAGATAAAATTGGCTGGGGAACTAGGACTCGAACCTAGAACGACGGTACCAAAAACCGCTGTGTTACCATTACACCATTCCCCAGCAGGAACGACCGTCGGGGTCCTGCCCGCGGAGGCGTCGAGATAGCGCAGGAGCCCCCGCGATGCAACGCCTCGCAAGCGCTGCGTCTGGCTGCCTTGCGGGGCTCTAACCCCTCCTCTATAAGGCGCCCTCCAAAGTCGGAGTGTGGCTCAGTCTGGTAGAGCACCGCGTTCGGGACGCGGGGGTCGCAGGTTCAAATCCTGCCACTCCGACCAATTATCCCATCTCTATCGGAGGTTCGCTTTCCAAGCCTGCCCAGGCTCAGACGAGCCTGTGACTTCGGCGGCATAGCGGGTGCTGCACTTGGCTCTCTGAGACGCCGGCAAAATCGCGAGCTAGGCCTATTGGGGACGTTTTGTCTGCGAGGGCGGGCTTGTAGGTCTCGATCCAGGAGATCATGTCGGCTGTTTGGGTCTTAGAGCCCTTCGCCTTCCCGACAACGAAATAGTGTGCGAGAGGCAGGCTCTTAGGCCTTAGATTTTTTTGGGTCCCCGAAGAGCGCATCCGATTCCCAGATGAAGCAGTTCCTAATCACCGCCGCCGGGGTCTTCGCAGGCCTACTGATCTTCATGATCGGCGTGCCTTTCGTACTGATCTCAATGGCCGCCAGCGCCGCGGGACCCGCCCCCATCCCTGCGCGCACGGTGCTCGAGCTAGACCTGCGAGAACCCCTCACCGACCAGTCGCCGCAAAGCCCGCTCGCTGGCTTCGCGCGCGGCCACTCGGTTATGTCGATCCTCGAGGGCCTTCGCCGTGCCGAAAAGGACGACCGCATCAAGGGCCTCCTTATTCGTCTGCCTGAAAGTGGTGTGGAGCCGGGGTTAGCCGATGAATTACGGTTGGGGATCAGGCACTTCCGGGCCGCTGGAAAGCCAATCGTTGCGCACAGTCAAGGGCTCTACCCCTCTGGATTCATAACCGCGACTTACATGATGGGCGCTGCGGCCGACGAGATGTGGATGCAGCCTGGCGCCTCCTTCCAAGTGACCGGCCTTGCCAACGAGGACCTCTTTTTCAAGCGCGCCTTTGACAAGTTCGGTGTCCATGCCGACTACGAGCAGCGCTATGAGTACAAGAACGCGGTCAACGGCTACCTCTACGATGACTACACCCCGGCCCATCGCGCAGCCGAACTGTCGTGGCTCGGTTCGGTCTATGACACCGAAATCTCCAGTGCCGCTGGCGATCGCAGGCTCGATCCCACAGTCCTGAAGAAGTCTTTGGAGGCCGGCCCCTATCTGGCCGATGACGCCGTTGGCCTGCATCTGATTGACCACCTTGGCCAAGTGCATGAAGCGCAGACTGCGTTGCTGAAACGGGCCGGCGTTGGCGCAAAAATGCTGGACTTCGAAGACTACGCCCACGGCCGCGCGCCGCGCGAGGTTGGCGCTGGCCCGACGGTCGCGGTCATTGAGGCCGAAGGCGATATCGTCGACGGCAAGGACCAGGGCGGCAATCCATTCCGCGGCGGGTCGAGCATCTACGCTGACGACATCTCTGACGCCTTCTACGACGCCATCAAGGCCAAGGACGTAAGGGCTATCGTATTCCGTCTAAACTCGCCCGGTGGATCCGATACAGCCTCCGAGGAGATCCTCGCCGCCATCCGCGCCGCCAAGGCCGCGGGCAAGCCCGTCGTGGTCTCAATGGGTGCCTACGGAGCCTCAGGGGGCTACTGGGTCTCTTCAGAGGCCTCGGCCATTCTTGCAGAGCCCTCGACGCTAACCGGCTCCATCGGCGTCTTCGGCGGCAAGTTCGTGGTGGGCCCGGCGCTAGCGAAGTTCGGCGTCGACGTCCGCCAGCTTGGTGTCGGCAGCGCCTATGCCGGAGCCTTTGGGATGGGCCAGGAATTCACACCCGCCCAACGCGCAGCGTTCGCGCACTGGATGGACCGTATCTACGACAACTTCGTCGCCCGCGTAGCCGTCGGCCGAAAACTCTCCCCCGATCGCGTGCGCGAGATCGCCAAGGGCCACGTTTGGACAGGCGTCCAGGCCAAGCAGTTGGGTCTTGTCGACGAAATCGGCGGCTTCTACGAGGCCATCACCAAAGCCAAGACCTTGGCGAATATCACGGGGGAAGCACGGCTGCGGCGGATGTCGCCCTCTGGATCGCCGTTTGGAGCGGTGCAGAAGATGCTGGGTGTTTCGGCGACCTCAGCACGTACTCTGGCCGCTGCCGCCTGGATCTTCGCAGATCCTCGTGCCCAGGGGATTCTAGACGAACTGGCCCAGGCCCGGTTACGTAGCCAAGGGGCCATGGTGCTTGCCCCTACCCGCGTACATTAGACGCGTAGCCCGCGCTGGATATTCGAGCCCGGCGCAAGCCTAAGCTGGGGACCTTAGCCGAATATCGAGTTCTCGGACGCGACCGGCCAGCCATTCGTCGGTGGTGGCCGGAAGTCCGAGGTCTGCGGCGACGGGGCCGGCCATGCTTTGGGGCACAAGGTAACTGTCGAACCGGCGTTAGTTACGTCACCGCTCGATCCACACGTCGCCGGACCGGAGCTTGTTGCGCAGGTGCGACATCAGCGCCGTTTCCCAAAGTCGCCGATCCGGAGTTGTGTGCGTCAAGTTCTGCAAAATGGTTCCGGCCGTTGGTGATTTCAGTGTGAGACCGGCTCGGCCTTCCCGTAACCTCGGCGCCAAAAGTGACGCTAAGAAATCTGATTGATTTCAATGTGTTGCGGAGAGGTAAAGTTATATCACATTGATTTATAAGCACATTCAGATTTTCGACGATGCTCAACCTCAAGCGATTGCGGTCATCGGCAATCCGAGCAGGGCCGATCGGCTGTGACCCAGATCAAAAGTCATGACCCCGCGAAGGTTGATATGCCCATGCCCGATCGGCGCGATATGGGCGAGCACGTCATCAGAAAAGACGCTTGGGTCCCGGTCCGCCGTCTGCTGAATATGATGCGTGTTCCAGGTCATCACGATATTCGCCAGTAGGGTCAGGGAGCCTGATATCGCTTCGAGTTGTTGGGTTGTTCGCCCACGCTTGGCGGGGATGGCGCCGTTGTGAATGGCTCGCTGAGGGCTGTGAACGGCCTCGCCCTGGTTGAGTGGATCCAGGATCTCGTTTCGGAACTCGCGGTTGCCGAGATAATCGCACAGATACAAGGTCAGCAGCAGCTTGCCGAGGGCGGCGCCGGCTTCATAGACGGCGTCGCTCCGCGCTGCGGCTCCATACCGATCCAAGGCTTCGGTCGCCGGATACCAGCCATCCTTGACCGAAGCCCCAAGCCTGAGCAATTCCTCCCATCCGCGGCCTATCACCCGTCGAGATATGGGCGTCGGGGCGATGAGAGGCTTGAGAACCTCCGGCACGGCGCCGGAAAATCCTGTCGGCAGATGCAGCTTGCGTGTCTTCAGGCGGGCCAGTCTCGGCGTGAGACCGTAGCCCACGACCTTACCCAGGGTCATGCCGAAATGGCTATGGCCGTGGGTGTCGACCGCTACTTTCTCCAGATGATCAACCCGTTTCTGCCGGAGCGCCCCTTCGATCGCGGCGCTGACCTGCCGACGGTTCAGAACGATTGGCTGATCATAGAGGATGCCCCACTGATCCAGCACATGCGCATAGGTCCCGATCGCGAAGGTCCGACGACGGGGATCGAGCCGCGCCGACCAGAGGTACCGCGTCGCCTCCAGGCTCATCATGTCGGCGGACGCATTGAGACCCCGCCCCCAAAGGCTCGCCACCGGGTGATGGCGCATGAAGCCAAGCACGGCCTCATTGGCGGCCCGAAGGCGTTTGTCAGCCCCCAACCGCAAGACCATCTGTCCAAGGCTGTCGGCGTCGACCGATGGGATCATGCGCGCCAACTCCGCCGCGCTCATGTCGGACCCCAGGCCGAGCAAGCCCCCATAGAGTGTGACCAGCTCCTTTTCCGACCGGGCCGGGCGCCCCAGGAGCTTCCGCGAAAATCGCGTGAGCCGATCAACCTCGATCATCACCGCCGACAGCTCATGGGTTCCCATGGCCGCGGTCATTCCGCGCCGCGCGGACTGGACCCGAGGATCCGTTGGCGCGGGTTTGCGGCGCGCTACGCGGACGGCGTCGCCCTCGATGGTGATTTCGCCGGCCTGCACCGCGGCGGCCAAGGCGCCCAACCCCGCTTCGAGCCCAACCTCCAGCCGCTGGAGATATTTCTCGGCCGTCGGCGGCAGCGACAAGTTTCGGATCAACCGTCCCCGATCGCGATCTCAGATCGCCTTGGGAATGAGCCTGTCCCCGGGAGCCTGGTGGCTCAGACTGTCGGGCGCGGTGACCGAGCGATTTCGGATCGCCGGTTTCATGAGCATGACCGTCGCGGCCCGGTAACAGTTCATCGCCGCCTTGCGATCGGGCTGATCGAGCAGGCTGCGCCAAGAGGGGCCGAAGGGGTTGGCGGCGCCCGCCGGCAAAACCCCTCCGGCCGTTCCTCCCACCCTGTCCAGAAGGGCCAATGCCTCGGCAAGCTTATGGCCGGCCGGGGTCTGCAGTTTCGCCGTCCTCGCCGCGCGCAAGAGGCGATCCAATTCGCCCTGCCGCTGCGCGAGTTCTTGCCGAATGGCGGCGACCTGAGAAATCTGAAGCTCGGGTTGGACCGGCTCAAGCAACGTAGCGAGCCGCGCCCGCAAGCCAGCGGCGTCCAGCGACTCATCGCCCGCCAGCGTCGTCAGATCGCCGATCAGACCGCGGAGGCGTTTCAGACGCCCAGTTTGGCCGTCGGCGGCGCGCTCGCGGGCCTCGCGCCACTGGGCCGCGATCTGATGGTCGAGCAGAACCAGGCTTGAATCCACCAGGCGCTGCAGGGTCAGCCGCAGGAATCAGGCCCGCTCTATCGTGCGGCGCGGCTCCTTGATGAGGCCAAGTGCCCCGACCTTCCTGGTCATTATCCGCCGACCGTAGAACGCCACGCCAGCAGCGGGCAGGTCCGCCAGGCTCACGCGATCGGCGCCCAAGCTGCGCAAAAACTCGACCCTCTTGAGCTGTTCCTACAGCGCCCTGGCGCTCAGGGTCGCCGGCGTCGCGCTCAGCCATTCGAGGTGCGTAGTCTGGTCGGGTTCACGTGGTTCGGCGAGCTTCGCCAACCAATCCTGGCGCGCCGACAGGGGCGCGGCCACCTCGATTGCGGAGAAGAGTCGTTGCTCCTGGTGGCGGCGTGCAGCAACGGCTTGGCGCCGGATGTCTCGTTCCCGGGGCAGAACATAGTGCTTGCCGACAAGCCAGGTGCGAGCCCGCGTCATGAGTTCGGTCACGTCATAGGCGGTGGCCGCTTCGCGTCGGAGATAGGCGGTCAGGCCGCGCTCGGCGTGATCGTTGAGCGGGCCACGCCCGAGCGCCTTGCGAGAGGATTCCTGGTGATCGAACAGCGTCCGACGGCGGCGGTAGAATGCTCTGATCGAGGCGACCCTTGGTGGCGGGATGCCGATTTGCCGGCCAAGGTGTTCGAGCACTGCGGGCGGCACGATCTCCACTGAGTTCAACGTCCGGCGAAGGCGTCAATCGGCGCCGACAAACACATCTTTGTCGTGGCCTTCGCAGCGAGGCCGGAATGAACGCCTCGGAAGATCGATTGGCCCACGAAAAAGCCGAATTAATCTATTGCCGAAAAGCGGATGGTCGGTGATATTTTTCGTGGCGATATTGGTTTGCTGAAGGTGCCAGGCCGAGAGGAAGACGCGGTCTATGCCCACGGTGATGAATGTTTCCGGGTTCCGCTTCTTCTTCTACAGCCTCGAAGGGGCGGAGCCGCCGCACATCCACGTCGAACGCGACCAGTGCACCGCCAAGTTTTGGCTCGATCCGGTCCAGCTCGCCGGCTCGCGCGGTTTTCGATCCCACGAGTTGAACCGTATCCGCGCCCTGGTCATCGAACACCGCGTGGCATTCAAGGAGGCCTGGCATGGGCATTTCGGCACTGAAGCTTGATAGCGACGCGGTCGATGTCCAAACGACCGATCTGGCGTTGCACATCGTCCTGGCGGATGGGCGGGAACTGGACGCGCCTTTGGAGTGGTTTCCGCGTCTGCGGGACGCCACCCCCGAGCAGCGCAAGCATTGGCGGCTGATCGGCGGCGGCCAGGGCATCCATTGGCCCGACATCGACGAAGACATTGCCGTGGCCACGCTCCTGCGGTCGAGCTGACCGGCGAGACCCCGATGGCTTTGGTTGGATATGCCCGTGTCTCGACGCGCGAAGAGCGGCAGGTTCTTGATCGCCAGATCGATGCGCTGACGGCAGCGGGCTGCGAAAAGATCTTCGACGACCGGCTGAGCGGCGTTCAAGCCGATCGCCCGGGCTTGGTCGCCTGCCTCGGCTACCTGCGCGCCGGCGACGTGCTCACGGTCCTCGATCTTGATCGGCTTGGACGACGGGCCCGCGACCTCATTGGGATGATCGAGGACCTCGAAAAGCAAGGCGTCGCGTTCAAGGCGCTCAATTCACCGATGGACACGACCACGCCGGCGGGGCGCGCCTTCCTGCAGATTCAGGCCGCCTTCGCGGAAATGGAGCGCAACCTGATCCGCCAGCGGGTCAACGAAGGTCTCACCGCGGCGCGCGCCCGGGGACGACAGGGCGGTCGCCCTCGGGTTATGACGCCGGAACGGCTGCGCTTTGCCCAGCACCTGATGGCCGACAAGAGCAGAACGATCCCTCAGATCTGTCGTGAACTGGGCGATATCCCCTCAAGCACGCTCTATCACTACCTGCACGCCGATGGCACGTTGAAGGATCCCGGACTACGCCTCCTGGCCTCGGTGGCGGCGTAAGCGATACCAACCGAGCCATCGCGCGAAAGCTGAAGATTCAGGTTAATCAGTATGTTATCGGCGGGTCGCGGCGGAACCCATTGAAAAGAATGCACTTTCTTAGCATCACTTTTGGCGCCGAGATTGCGGGAAGGCCAGCGCAAGCGCGTTGGACGGGCTGCATCTGGATCAGCCAAAGCTACAGACACCCAGACGCTCGTCTTGCAGGTTTGGCCCGGATGCCCCTTCGATCAGGAGCCTAGTGCGAGGAACGCGTGCCATCGTCTCTGCAGCTGTCAGGCATCGAACTTGCGCGACTTCGCCGTGTCGAATTCGGCGAGCAGCGTCTTGGCGAGCGCCACACTGCCTGGCGGAACGCGGGAGTCGGCGATCAGGGCCTGTAGCCGGCTCTCGCCGTCCGCGTAGCAGCCCTGTGCAAGATCAGCGCGAGCCAGGACGAGGACAGCGTCGGGGTAGCCGGGCTCGCCCCCCAGCACCTTTTCCGCAAATTCCCGCGCCTCGCCATTACGGCCAGCGCGGCTGGCCGTGGAGGCCAAACCAGACATGGCCAGAAGATTGTCGGGTTGCAGCTCGTAAGCCCGGCGGTAGGCTGCTTCCGCTTCCTGAAAACGATCAAGCTGCTCAAGAATTGCGCCCCGCGCCGCATGCGCAGGCGCAAACCCTGGCTGATCGGCCACGATGGCGTCGAAGTGCGGCAGCGCGGCTGCAAAGCGTTGGAGCCGGAAAAGACAAAGCGCCAACGCCTGACGCAGTCCAAGATCCGCCGGACTCTGCCTGTGACCGCGCTCCAAAAGCGCCAGGGCCTCCCCAAAGCGATTTTCGCTCTCCAGGAGACCTGCGGCCAGGTTGAATGTCAGCGGATGCTCCAGACCATCTGCCAAAGCCGCATCGCCCATGGCGGCCGCGGCCTCGATGTCACCAGCCACCATCTTGGCTTGGATCAAGCTCAGGGTATTGCGATCTGCAGCGGCGTCACGCGGCTTGGGTCCGATCGAAATTTGAATTGGACCTGACTTGAATTCCATCTTCCGGTCTCACGCCTTTGCTGCGGTCGGGACCCTAGCTTTGACTGCAGCCGCGGCCAAGGCCGTCGACTGAGGCGTCGCACCTTGACCCAAGAGTAGAGCTCGGCATGTATCAGCTATGCTTGAGCCCTCGAAATCAAACTCCGCGACAGACCTGCAGTCGGTTTGGCGCGATGGCGCGCTGGCCATTCGCGAGGGCAGACCTGCTGACGCCCTTGCCCTCTTCCAGCGGATCATTGACGCAGGGCAAGAAGCAACCGCCGTCTGGATCGGCGTCGCCATGGCCCAGCGCCAATTGGGCGATCGCTCAAATGAGATCACTGCGCTGCAGCAAGCCCTTAGGCTAGATCCGCGTGATCTACGCGCCCTGCTGATGGCGGGGGATCACCATGCGGCAGCACATGACGCTCGCGCGGCGGATGCCTACTACAGCGCCTTCCTAAAGCTCACAGAGGCGGTTGCAGACCCAGCCCTCATGCCCGAGATCGCGCGGGTGCGAACTCTGAGGGCCGAGTTTGCCGCCGCCTTTGAGGCCCATCTTCGCCAGAGTGTGGAAACCCCGGCGTTGGAACATGCAAGCGGACGAAGGATGCGGCGGTCTCTCGACCTGCTGCTAGGGAAATCCGAACTCTACGTGCAGCAACCGCGGCACTTCTATTTTCCAGAATTACCCAACATCGAATACGCCGATCGCCAGGCGTTTGCCTGGCTCGACCGCATCGAGGCCGCGACTGGCGAGATACGCCAGGAGCTGCTGCGGATCTTGGAGGAAGACTCGGCATTCTCGCCCTACATCGAGGCTGAGGCGAACCGTCCGGCGTTTGACGACAAGGGGATGCTAGGTAACCCCAACTGGAGCGCCTTCTATCTTTGGAAGGCTGGTGCGCCAGTCCCAGAGAACGCCGCGCGTTGCCCAGCCACGCTGGCCGCTCTGGCAGATGCGCCCTTGTGCCAGATACCCGGTCGAACGCCGTCGATCCTGTTTTCCCTGCTTCGGCCCGGAATGCACATCGAACCGCATCATGGGTTCATGAACGCAAGGTACATATGCCACCTGCCGCTGATCGTACCGCAGGGCTGCGCTATGCGGGTGGGCTCGGAGACCCGCTCCTGGACCGAGGGCAAAGCCTGCGTCTTCGACGACAGCATTGAGCACGAGGCCTGGAACAAAAACCCAGATCACCTGCGCGTGGTGTTGATCTTTGATGTTTGGCGCCCAGAGCTTAGCCAGACGGAGCGGGACTTTATCAGCTCTATTTTACAGGCCGTAGACACCTTTGGCACAGGCAACCTCGAACCCGCGCAGCCCTAAGGCCTGTAACGCCACATCCCAGAGCTGGAGCGCCTACAAGACGCGCCATGACTGGCAAGCCAAAGAAAAGGGCGGCGGATTGCTCCGCCGCCCAATCTTTGAGGCCTGGTGAGCGCGACCTAGAAGTCGGCGCTCAGACCCACGTACACGTAGCGACCCAGGGCGTCGTAGACCTGCGGGAAGGTGTTGCCGTTGCAGAAGCCGGCGGTGCAGTTCGTTCCGGTCAACGGCGGATCCTTGTCGAACACGTTGTTCACGCCGACACGGAAGTTCAGGTTGTTGTGGACCGTGAAGTTGGCCGCCAGATCGATGTAGTTCTGGGCCGCCAAAGTCCTCTCGTTGCCAACCTGATTACCCGGGTTGTTGAGCTGCGCGTTCGCATCATAAGCGTCGAGCGAGACCTTGGCGAAGTAGCGCCATTGAGCCCGGAAGCTCAGAGATTTCATCAGGTCGCCGTAGGAGTAAGGCGTGTTCCAGGTCAGGCTTGCCTTGTGACGCCACTCCGGGTTCGGGGTGCCGCAGGTCAGGCCATAAAGCTTGGCGCAGTCATAGCTCGCACCACCCGGCAGAGGCTGGGTGCTCAGGTTGTTGAGCCAGGTTCCGACCATGGACGCCGAAAGCGAGCCGTTGTCGCCAAGACCCAAGTTCGACAGGTCCGTCCGGTAGGAGACGGCGATGTCGACGCCCTTTGTCTGCAGCGCACCGGTGTTGAGCGTTGTGTCTTGCACGTAGCCATCGTTGGACAGGAACAGGGTCCCGAATGAGTTCGGATTCGTCGAACGATGGACCAGGTTGCAGTAGTACGAGCTGCCGGTGTTGATGCACTGATTCAAGATCAGGTTCGCGCCGAGGCCAGAGATGAACTGTTGAACCTTGATATTGAAGTAGTCGACCGACAGGTTCAGGCCTGGGATGACCTTCGGCTGGGTGACAAAGCCGAACGTGTAGGTGTCGCTGACTTCCGGCTTCAGGTTCGGGTTACCGCCCGTCAGGCCTTGGTATTGGTTGGCCGGGTTGGCTTCGATGCCCAGAATTTGAGCCTGAGTCAGATGGAAGACAGAGGCGCAGTTGGCGATCTTGGCAGCGTTGGCCGCCGCGTTAGCCGCCAGGCCGGCGCAGGGGTCAGCGCTTCCGTCCAGGACGACGTTCTGCGGACCAAACAGTTCGTTGATGTTCGGCGCACGAACGGCACGGTTATAGCCGCCGCGCAGACGGAAGCCATCGACGACCTCCCACTCACCCGCCACCTTGTAGGTGTTGGTGTTGCCAACCGAGGAATAATCCGACCAACGATAGCCCAGCTCGAGGCCAAGGTACTTGGCCCAAGGCATGTCGGACACCAGCGGCACACGCGATTCAGCGAACAGCTCATAGACGTCGAAGCTGCCGTTGACCGGGGGAGCTGCGCCGCCGTTGCCGTTCACCAGGCCGTTGGTCGACAAGAAGTCGGCGATCGTGTCGAGGTGCTCGCGACGATATTCGCCACCTAGAGCGACGCCGACGCCGTCGGACGCGAGCGGGCTCTTGATTCCGTAGTCGCCGAGCTTGCCGGTAAAGGCCAGGCTCGCCACGCGCTCTTGAGTGTTGGCGTTGTTGAAGCTGTTGATCGACAGGAAGTTGATCGCCGCCTTCGAGATAAGCGGGGCGGTAAAGATGTTGATCGGCACGCAGCCTGGATCGGGGTTGGCCGCCGGGTTACAAACGATCTGACCGGCCGAATTGGTCACCGCATTCAGCGACTGATTGATCCGGTTGGTGGCGAAGTTGCCGGACTGGCGGTTGTTCACCTGGACGGAGCCATACTGCAGGTAGCCGTCGTAGTTCCAGTTTTTGCCAAGATCGCCCTTGAGGCCCAGCACGATCCGGAAATCATTGTGCACGAACTGGGTCAGACGGCCGGTCTGCTCTGCGTCGAGCAGACGACGCGCGACCGTGCCGGTGAAGGTGCCGGCCGGGTTGGCCGCGCAGGTCCCGCCGCCGGTCGCCGCCGTAGCGGAGATCAGGCCCTTTTCCTGGGCGCTCAAAAGCGGGTTCGCGCAGTTGATCGAGAAGGTGCCGGCGAAAATACCGCCCGCTGCGATCTGCGCGGTCGAGTTGTCCTGCATGAACATGGTGTCCATGTAGGCGTCCGCCCAAGGCGCGATCTCGTAATGGGCAAAGGAGCCCAGGCTGTAGCGTTCGTCAGGCCGCATGAAATAGTTGGCCGGACCGAAGTTGAAAACGTCGGCACTCGTCCGCGTGCGGAACGTGTTGAAGGTGGTCGGATCAACCAGGTTGCTGCCAACACGCGCCGGGTAGGCGGTGCCAGACCCCGAACACCCGAAACCGGCCGCCGAGGAGGCTAGCGTACAAGCCGAATAGTCACGAGCCGCTTCCAGGATCGCGTTGTTCTGGCGATAAGTGGCGTAGGCGGTGACATTGCCCTTTCCGTCCGGCGCGTTGGCGCCGATGACCAGGGTGACCTCCGAGCCTGCGCCATCAAACTTATTACCCGGGATCGCATCGAGCTGCGGCAGGATGGCGGTCGACGCCGCCTTGCGCAGCGCCGCCTGACCGATCGAGTTGTTGTTGTCGTGCTGGTAGCCCGAATACTGGGCGTCGAGGCGAACGCCCTCAAAATTCTTCAGCATGATGAAGTTGACGACGCCAGAGACGGCATCGGCACCATAGGTAGCCGAGGCACCGCCCGTCAGCACGTCAACGCGCTCGACCAGCGCTGAAGGGATGAAGTTCAGGTCGGCCGGGGTCGGCTGCGCGCGGCGGCCGTCGATCAGCACCAAGGTGCGCGACGAGCCTAGGCCGCGAAGGTTGACCGTGGCGGTACCGTTGGACCCGTTGGTGATGGACGAGCCTTGACCCGCGAACACCTGCGGCAGGCTGTTGGTGATGTCCTCGATCCGCGTGACGCCCTGAGCCTTGATGTCTGTGCTGCCAACGGTGGTGACCGGGGCAATGGAGGTCAGGTTCGGCGACGGTATGCGCGTCCCGGTGACGACGACTTCCGAGACTTCGCCGCTGGCGGCGGCCGCCGCTGCGGAAGCTTGAGTGGCGGAAAGGCCCAGGAAGGCCGCGCCGCAAATCATCGAAGAGGCCAACAGGCGCTCCCGGGTGTTTTGGAATTTCAAGGTCTGTATCCTCCAGCGGCCACCTCGAAAGGTCGGCCAGCCCCCAAACAAAATCGGTCCCGGAATCCAAATCGACACCGGTTAGCCTTCGAGTACGAGCGTAACCAACCTGTGGCAACGAACATTAGCCCGTGGCAATGTTGAAGATGGCGACCTGTCGCATTCTGGTCACAGAACGGACGCGAGGGCCGGCGTGCGCGCAAGTTTGCGCCCCGGAAGGCGCAAAGCGTCGAGCTCTTCTCGCAAATCGGCCAAAAGCCCGATCTAAGCTCTTCATTAAGACGGCTGCTTGAGGCGATGGATTGCGCGGGCCTCAATGGGGGTCTTCAATGGGCGGCTTCTAATGAGCGGGGATTGATCGATGAAGGTGTTTGGGGCTGGCCCTCGTTTGATCGCCGGTGTCGTATTGACCACCGCTCTGAGCGCCGCGCCGCTACTCGCGGCCCCACCGCTCGGCCCTAACGCCCAGCAGCGAGCCAAAGAGCTGCAGATCCTGATCGATTGCCGCAAGATCACAGACCCGACGCAACGGCTTGCCTGTTACGATCAGGCGGCCGCAGGTCTTGACCAGGCGGAGGCCAAGGGTGACGTCGTGGTTGTCAGTCGCGAAGAGGCTCGCAAGGTGCGCCATCAGGCCTTCGGCTTCTCGATGCCATCGATCACACTCTTCGAGCGCGGCGAAAAGCCGGAAGTGGTCAACTCGGCTGACGGTCTGATCGCCTCTGTGCGCAAAACAATCGGTGGCAAGTGGGAAATCAAGCTGCAAGACGGCGCGACCTGGATCCAGGTCGATCTCACTGAGATTCCAATCGATCCAAAGCCCGGCCAAACAGTGAAGATCAATCGCGCAACAATGGGCAGCTACATGATGACTGTCGCCAATCAACGCGCCGTGAGAGTCCATCGCGAGGAATAGTGAGCCTCGCAAGGACGGGTGCCGCCCGTCACCCTGGTTCTCGCGTGACGCGGCGCAAGATAGATGATGATGCTGAGCGTTAAGAGGAATGGGACAAGACCTCTATGACTGACTTTAAACATATTACCGACGACTTCTCCGTCGCAACGCAGATAAACCTTGCTGACGTGGCACGAGCCAAGAGCGACGGCTTCACCGCGATCGTCTGCAACCGACCTGACGGCGAAGATCCGGGTCAGCTGAGCTCGGCCGACATCGCTGCGGCGGCCATGGGCGC
The DNA here is from genome assembly GCA_903860975.1 of uncultured Alphaproteobacteria bacterium. Classification (GTDB taxonomy): domain Bacteria; phylum Pseudomonadota; class Alphaproteobacteria; order Caulobacterales; family Caulobacteraceae; genus Phenylobacterium. The sequence continues at coordinate 160,782 of CAIOSI010000041.1, read as the reverse complement.
TGGATTGACCTTTACCCACATCCCCGTTCGTGGCGCTCCGGGCGCTGCAGAGGTCGAAGCCATGCGCGAAGCCGTGGAAGCTGCCGCAGGCCCGGTGCTGGCCTATTGCCGTTCCGGCACGCGCTCGATCGTCACCTGGTCCCTCGGCCAGGCCATGTCAGGCGCCTTCACCCGCGGCGAACTGGTGGGTCTGGCCCTTGGGGCAGGCTACGACCTCACAGGCGTGCTCGACACATGATCCCCTTCGTTCGTGAACTGGAATTCGAATACGGTGCCTGTGACCAGATCTCCCCGCTAATCCGCCGCGTGGTGGCTAACAATCCAGGCCCCTTCACTTTCAAAGGCACCGGCACCTACATCGTGGGTAAAGGCGAGGTCGCCGTTATCGATCCAGGCCCAGATCTGCCGGAACACCTGGCTGCGATCCTAAGAGCGGTCGAAGGTGAACGTGTCACGACGATCCTGATCACGCACCATCATTCTGACCACTCGCCGTTGGCCGGCCCGCTGAAAGCAGCGACCGGTGCAACAATCTATGGCTGTGCGGTCAAGGGCCACGATGCCGATGACACCGGAGAGGTGAAAATGGAGGCCGGCCACGACCATGACTTCAAACCCGACGTCAGCCTCTGCGGGGGCGGCGAAGTGAGAGGACCCGGCTGGACGATCGAGGCTATTTCCACGCCCGGCCACACCTCAAACCACATCTGCTATGCGCTCAAGGAGGAGAACGCGCTCTTCTCTGGCGACCACATCATGGGTTGGTCGACGACCGTGATTACCCCGCCCGATGGCGACATGACCGACTATCTGGCGAGCCTGGAGACGGTTCGCGCACGCAACTTCACGACCCTTTGGCCCACCCATGGCCCGCCGATCCGCAAGGTCACGCCCTTCATTGAGGCCTACGCGGCCCATCGCCAGGAGCGGATCGACCAGATCCTGCTGGCGCTGGCTGACGGCCCGACCCGCATCGGCGACCTCGTTCCAAAGCTCTACAGAGACGTCGACCCTCGCCTCCACCCCGCCGCAGCTCGGTCGATGCTGGCGGCGATCATCCACATGGAGCGCAGTGGGAATATTAAGAGCGACGGCGATCCGGGGCCGGACACCGTCTATCGGCTAACCTAGAGCTGCCGCTCTAGCACCACGAAGCTGAGGTCGTCCCGCAGCGGTCGACCAAACCGGTCATCGCCGTAAGGGAAGGGCCGCACCTCGCGCGACAGTGCGTAGCCCCGCCGCTCGTACCAGGCGATCAGGGTGGCGCGGATATTGATCACGGTCATTTGCATGCGTTTTGCGCCACAATGACGAGCGTGATCCTCGGCCGCCGCCAAAAGCCGGCGTCCAAGCTTCTGGTCCTGACGATCTGGCCTGACGCTCAGCAGGCCAAGATACCAGACCCCGGCCTGAAGCGGCTCTACCCAACAGTGCCCCTGAAGCTCCCCGTTCGCAGCGCGCCAGATCAGGATTTGAGCCTGCGGTGCGCGCGCAAGATCGGCCCGAAGCGCCACCACATTCGTCCGATCGCCTTCGAGGAAGCTCTCGACCGTCCAACTCGACTGCGGCCCGGTCCCGCGATAGGCCCAGTTGCTCAGCTCCACGATCTCGGCATGGTCGGCCTCGACAGCCGGCGTCAGCACAACCGCTTCAATCAAGCGGTCGCCTTAGCCTTGGCCGTGGGCAGTACGTAGTCAGCCATCCGCTGACGGATCAGCTTCTTGTCGATCTTGCCGGTGGCACCTAGCGGAATGTCGTCAACGAACAGCACATCGTCTGGCGTCCACCACTTGGCGATCTTGCCTTCGAGGAAGCCCAGGAATTCTTCTTTTGTCGCCTCAGCCCCTGGCATCAGCTTCACCAGAAGCACGGGGCGCTCGTCCCACTTCGGGTGGGCTGCACCGATCACCGCGCAGAGGAAAGCCTTCTCATGGCCAACCGCGATGTTCTCGATTTCAATTGTAGAGATCCACTCGCCGCCCGACTTGATAACGTCCTTGGCCCGGTCGGTGATCTGCATGAATCCGTAGTCATCGATGGTGGCCACATCGCCGGTGTCAAAGAAACCCTCGTCGTCGAGGATCTCACCGCCATCACCTTTGAAGTATTCGCCGACCACGAACGGGCCCTTGACCATCAACCGGCCAAAGGTCGTCCCGTCGTGTGGAAGGCGCTCGCCCGCGTCGTTCTCGAGCTTCAACTCGATACCGACCGGCGGACGGCCTTGTTTCAAGGTGAAGCGCAGCTGCGCCTCGGGATCCATCTTGGCGATGGCTCCAGTTGGCGTCGCGAGCGTGCCAAGCGGGCTGGTCTCTGTCATGCCCCAGGCATGGGTGACGCTGACCCCGTAGTCGTCGCGGAAAGCGCGGACCAACGCTTCTGGCACGGCCGAGCCGCCGATCACGACCCGCTTCAAGGTCGAAGGCTTCAGGTTATTCTCTCGCATGTGGGTCAGCAGCATCTGCCACACCGTTGGCACAGCTGCCGAGAACGTGACTTCCTCGCTCTCCAGCAATTCATAGATCGAGGCCCCATCGAGCTTCTGTCCCGGGTTGACCAGCTTCGCCCCGACCGCGGCACAGGAGAAGGCAAGCCCCCAGGCATTCGCATGGAACATCGGTACCACAGGCAACACGGTGTCCGTCGCGGAGATCCCCATGACATCCTTGCCCATGGTCACGAGCGTATGGAGAAAATTGGATCGGTGGGAATAAAGCACGCCCTTGGGATTGCCCGTTGTGCCGGAAGTGTAGCAGAGCGCTGCAGCGCTGTTTTCGTCGAAGCCGCCCCACACGCAGTCGGTGGAATTCTGAGCCAGCAATGTCTCGTAGCAAAGCGCGCCCGGCAGGGTGACGCCGGCCATGTGCGCTTCGTCGGTCAGAACGATGACATGCTTCACGCACGGCATCTGCGCCTGAAGCTCGGTCAGGATCGGCAAGAAGGTAAGGTCGGTGAAAATCACCTGATCTTCAGCGTGATTGACGATGTAGCAGAGTTGCTCAGCGAAGAGACGTGGGTTCAGAGTGTGGCAGACCGCGCCCATGCCCATAATGCCGTACCAGGCCTCGATGTGGCGGCTGGTGTTCCACGCCAGCGTCGCGACCCTGTCGCCAGGCTGAATACCCAGGACTTTGAGGGCGTTGGAGACGCGCTTGGCGCGGTCATGGACCTGGCCATAGGTCGTACGAACGATAGGGCCTTCCACTGAGCGGCTGACGATCTCGCGATCGCCGTGCCAATTCTTGGCGTGGTCCAGGATTTTATCGACCGTCAACGGCCAGTCCTGCATCAGCCCGTGCATTGCATCATCCTCCCGATCCGGCGCCCCTGCCGTTTGGCGGGACGCTAATGTTATCGGTGATCAGACGCAACGGACCCCGCGAGCCAGGTTGCCGCAAATTGAGCCGTCGACTGGGTCGCATCAACTCGCACCCATGTGACCGACGAGACTTCGCAGCGGGCGATCTGGTCGTGCAGCACCTGAAGCGTCGCATCCGAAGCATCGCCCACGCGGGTGCCGACGCGGGCCTCTAACACCTCGAGCGGCGCCTGCAGCCAGACACCGTGGAACGGGACGCCCAGGTCGGCGGCAAGCGCTTCAGCCCGCGCCCGAAGACCCGGTTCCGTAAAGGTTGCGTCCAGCACAACCGAGCAGCCCGCCCGGATCAGCGCGCGCGCCGTTGTGAAGGCCGCATCATAGACCCGGGCGTAGAATTCGGCTGTGTAGATCTCGGGCGAAAGTCGATCGACCGGCCCCGCGCCGGCAAGCCTTTTGCGCACCTCATCTGTGCGTAGGACAACCGCACCGGGCGAGGCACCCAGTGCAGGTGCAATGGCCCGCGCAAAGGTCGACTTGCCCGTACCAGAAAACCCGCCCACCGCGCCCAGCACGGGTGACGCAGGCGACAGATGGGCGATGGCCGCATCCACATAGGCTTTGGAGAGCTCCATATCGCCGGCGTGCATGGAGACGTGGGCGCGAACCGCTGCACGCACGGCCATCATAAGCGGCAGCGCCGCCAATCCGTCCAAAAACTCCGGCCCGAAGCTTCGTGCCGCTTGGTCCAGATAGGCCGACAGAACCCGTACGCCGGCGTCGCGACGGCCACGGAAGTCGAGATCCATCAGCAGAAAGGCGAGGTCGTACTGAACGTCTAGATCGCTCAGAAGATCGTTGAACTCGATGCAGTCGAACACCACCGGCTTGCCGTTTTCCAGCAGGATGTTGGCCAGATGCAGGTCGCCGTGGCAGCGTCGGGCGAAACCGGCCTGGGTCCGAGCCGCCAGCAGCGGTCGCTGCCTTTGCCATTCTGCATAGGTTGCGTCGACCATTGTCTCGACGCGCGTCTCGCCCAACTGCACCTTCAGATCGCGCAGCAGCCCAGCGTTGGAATGGATCGTCCATTCCAAGGCGGTGATCCCGCCGGACGGGCGCAGCGGTGCCACCGAGTGAAAATCCGCAATCATCCGCCCAAGCACTTCAGCGATCTCACCGTCGATCACGCTGGGATCGGCCGCCAGCACCGCGCCATCGTCAAAGCGGCGCATCTCCAGAACATATTCGATGGGGCGCCCCGCGCCGTCGAACGCCAGGCCACCATCAGCTTCTCGCGTGATGCTGCGCACGGCGCGATAGATATCCGAGGCTGTGGGTTGGTTGAACGCCAGTTCGCGGTCCAGCGCCCACTTGCGCTTTTCCCGAGTGCTGAAGTCGACGTAACCCAGATCGACGTTACGCTTCAGCTTCCACGCCACCTCGTCAGACAAGAAAACATGAGCGCAAGCGGTGTCGATGGACCGTGCAGATTGGCCCAGGAGCCAGGCGATGATTTCCGCTTCGTGACCGTTGCTCAAGGAAACAGTCTGCTCGTCGTCCAGCCCTCACCGCTTCGGGCGAAGACCAGCCGCTCGTGCAACCGGAACGGCCGGTCGCGCCAAAATTCGATGGACTGCGGAGCGATCCGCCATCCCGACCAATGCGCGGGACGCGGAACCTTGCCAAATCCGAACTTGAGGCCGAACTCAGCGATCTTTTTCTCGAAGGCCATCCGGTCTGGCAGGGGCTGTGATTGCTCAGAGGCCCAGGCACCCAGCTGGGCTGGCCGCGCCCGTGTCGCCCAGTATGCGTCGGCTTCAGCATCGGTGACCGATGTCACCACGCCGCGCACGCGCACCTGCCTGCGCAGGGATTTCCAATGGAAAAGCAGCGCCGCCTTTGGATTGGTTGCCAGCTCCCGACCTTTTGCGCTCCCGGCGTTGGAATAGAAGACGAAGCCGCGCAGATCGGCCTCCTTCAAAAGCACCATCCGCACGTCCGGCAAGCCGTCGGCATCGACGGTCGCCAACGACATGGCGTTGGCATCGTTCGGCTCTTTGGCTACCGCTTCGCGCAGCCATTCGTTGAACAATGCGTACGGCTCGGTCGCGCTCAGCTGCGGCAAAGCGCCGGCCTCAGCCACCTGTCGCACATAGTCGTCCTCAGAGGGCGACGGCGGGATCGCAATCTTGTCGGTCATCGCTGAAGGTATAGCGCGGTGATCCTGCGCTCCGCTACTGGAACACGAGCTGATGTCAGCTTCTCCCGGTGTCCAAACGTGGACATGTCCCTCCTCGCCAATGATTGGCGGGCTATCCGTCCCGTGATGCCAAGCCCACAGCGGGCCGCCTAGGCCGGATCAAGCCCTTGCCATTCGGCGACCTTTCTAACGCCCGCCGCCCAGACACCAATCGTTTGCACGAGCTCTAACGGCAACAGAAAGTGCCTTTTCGACCCGGCGTCGACAAATCGCCCGGGCTTAACGCTCCCTTGACCATGTTTCGGCGACTGTCCGGGCGATGGCGAGTGATCCTCCGATTTCCCTGAGAGCTTCGCGAGAGATCTTGGGCCTTGGCCCGTTCTTCACGCCGGGTGACCTGCGCCGGGCTTTCCGTGAAGCGGCCAAACGCGCGCACCCCGATCGCTCAGGCGGCGGCAGCGAGCGTTTCCGGAACGTGGTCGAGGCCTATCATCGACTTCAAGCCGCCCAATCAAGCCAAGACCGCATCAGCCAGCCTCCAGTTGCGTGGACGCCCGAGCCGATGGGGCTCACGATCGATCCGTTGATCGCCCTGCAGGGCGGTTTCGCCGAACACAAACTTCCCGATGGCCGCCGCGTGCGTATTCGTTTGCCAGCGGGACTTCGCTCCGGAGACAAAGTCCGCGTCGGCCCGGTCGAACTGCCCGTCGCATTGCACGGAACGCCCGACATTTTGGTCCGGGGCGACGACCTCTGGATCAACGCCTCTGTCGCACCACGCACGCTCGCCGAAGGTGGTCGCATAGCCATCGAGACGCCCGTCGGCCGCCGCATCGTGTGGCTGACCCGCAAGGCCGGCGAGCGCAAGCTCGTCCGCCTCGTGGGCCAGGGACTCCCCGCCCGCGGCCCTCACCGACAGGGCCACCTTTTCCTGCGCCTGGCCCCCGCCCAGACAGACAAAATCGACAGCGCCGCACGCACCCTGCTGCGCCGCTTTGCTGCCGCCTGGGCCGCCTGAGTCACCTGGCCGCGATTTCAGCGGCGCATCACGCCTGCCTCGCATAGGGTCCGGCCGAAGATTCGAGGGGGTTCCTGCCTATGCCGCGCTTTCCGATGCTCCTTGTTATCTCCGCCGCAACCGTGTTGCTGGCGAGTACCGTACAGGCCTTCCCCGTCGGCGAGCGTCACCTTGAGACCACCGCCGCGACCGCTTCCCTGCGTGACGCCGATCACCGCGCCATCGTCCGCATCACCGTCTGGTATCCCGCCGCCGAGGGGGCCAACGAACAGTCGCTGGACATTGGCACGCCGGGGCATCCTTTGTTCTACGTCGGCGAGGCGGCCGCCAACGCTGAATTCTCTGACGATCGACGCCGTCCAGTCATCCTGTTCTCCCATGGTTTCGGCGGCACGGCGCGGATGATGGCCTGGTTCACCACCGTGCTTGCCCAACAGGGTTTTGTGGTGATCGCTGTCGACCACCCGGGCGACAACGGCCTCGATAAAATGACGATACCTGGCGCGATAATGTTCTGGGATCGTCCCGGCGATCTCAATGCAGCTCTAGAGCGCGTGAAGGCCGATCCAGCGATCAGCGCGCATCTGGACTTGAAGCGACTTGGCGTTGCGGGCTTCTCGACTGGCGGCTTAACCGCCTTGGCCGCAGCTGGCGCCAGGGTCGATTTACCGCGTTTGCGTGCCTTCTGCGCCGCTCATCCCGAAGATGGCGCCTGCAAGCCACAGCCTGAGTTCCCCGTGACACTCGACCAGACGTCGGCCGCTCTGGCCACACCCCAGATCGCAGCGGACGCAGCCTACGCCAGTGATGACCATTCAATCCGCGGGGTTCGCGCTGTTTTCGCTATGGCTCCAGCCATCGTCCAAGCGCTCGACCCCGCCAGTCTTTCGGCCATGACGACACCCGTCGCCATCATTCTTGGTGAAGCCGACACAATTGCGCCGCCACATACAAATGGCGGGGTCGCCGCACGCGCTATTCCGCGTGCTCAGATGAAGGCCTTGCCTGGCGTCGGCCATTACGATTTTTTGTCGACTTGCAGTCCTCAGGCACGGGCCTCGATAGCAATGTGTCAGACGAGCCTCCCGCAAGGGCCGACCCATCATGACGCCCTCCAGATGGCGCTTACGTTCTTCGCCGGCGCCTTGGGCTCCCCTTAGGCGGCTTGGCGTGAAGCCCGGTTAGCCGTTACAAGCCCGCCCATGTCGCACAATACGTTCGGCCATCTCCTGCGCGTCACCACCTGGGGCGAAAGCCATGGGCAAGCCCTCGGCTGTGTCGTCGATGGCTGCCCGCCCGGAATCCAACTCACTGAGGCCGACGTGCAGGTCTGGCTCGAGAAGCGCCGCCCCGGGCAAGGCAAGTTCGTCACCCAACGCCAGGAGCCGGACGCCGTACGCATCCTCTCAGGCGTCTTTTCAGATGAGCGTTATCCAAATCAGGTGACGACCGGCACCCCTATCTCGATGATCATCGATAACGTCGATCAGCGCAGTCGCGACTATTCCGAGATCGCCACGGCATTTCGTCCGGGCCATGCCGACTACAGTTATTTCGCCAAGTATGGCGTGCGCGACTACCGTGGCGGCGGCAGACAATCCGCTCGCGAGACAGCCGCGCGGGTCGCTGCGGGCGCGATCGCGCGAAAAATCATCTCCGGGGTGGTGGTCCGCGGCGCGGTCGTCCAGATCGGCCCGCACGCCGTCTCGCCGGACCGGATCGACTTTAGCCAAACCGAGACCAATCCCTTCTGGTGTCCAGACCCAGACATGGTCCCCATCTGGGAAGAGCACCTGGAAGCGATCCGCAAGGCCGGATCTTCGACGGGTGCTATCGTGGCGGTCGAAGCCGTAGGTGCGCCCGCCGGCTGGGGCGCGCCGATCTACGGCAAGCTCGACGCAGAGCTCGCTGGCGCACTGATGTCGATCAATGCCGCAAAGGGTGTGGAAATCGGTGCAGGCTTTGCGGCTGCAGCCCTCACCGGCGAGGAGAACGCCGACGAGATGCGTGCCGGAAATGACGGCCCGCTGTTCCTATCGAATAGCGCAGGCGGCATCCTGGGAGGCATCTCCACCGGCCAGCCTGTCACCGCCCGCGTGGCCTTCAAGCCCACCTCTTCGATCCTGACGCCTCGCCGCACGATCAATGAAGCAGGCGAGGAGATCGAACTGCGTACCAAGGGCCGTCACGATCCCTGCGTTGGAATTCGCGCCGTACCGGTCGTCGAAGCGATGGTCGCCTGCGTCCTCGCCGACGCCTTTCTGCGGCATCGAGGCCAGACCGGCTAAGGGTGATTTTGTAGCCTGTTCAGCGAAGCCGACTTCGCTCCGTTGGCGCCAGACACACACGAAGTTTACATCCTGGACCCCGATCAACCAAAGCGACTTGGTTTTTTACAAAGAACACATGAGCTGGACATTGACCGCAATCATTTCAGTAACGTACGCAGAACAGCCAAGTTTCGGCTGAGTCGAGTTGCTTAGCCGGTCCGACCTTAGGCAGAAACGGATATTGATCGCCTTTGCGCTACGATCTGCTCAAGTTCCTGATCGTTGATGACAATCACCATATGCGGGTATTGTTATCAGAGATCCTCAAGGCGCTTGGCGTGTGGCAAATTTGCGAGGCGAGCGAAGGTGCCCAAGGCCTGCAGATGATGCGCGACCATCCGATCGACATCATCTTGACTGACCTGGCCATGCAGCCCCTGGACGGCATCGATTTCGTGCGTCTGCTGCGGCGATCACCTGAAAGTCCGAACCGGATGTGTCCAGTGATTATGATCACTGGACACTCGACAATGGCCCGGGTGAATGAAGCTCGCGAAGCCGGCGTCAATGAATTCCTGGCCAAGCCGCTAACGGCTCGCGGGGTCGTCGAGCGGATCAACCAGATCGTCAATCACCCGCGCGGCTTTGTGAAGACGAGGGACTATTTTGGCCCAGACCGTCGGCGCCGATCCGAGCCTAAATTTCAAGGCCCATTCCGCCGTGAAGACGACACATCTCAGAGGTCCGACGCCTTCCAAGAGATTTAGTGGCCTTCTTCAGGCATTAATCCGCAGGCTCGATATGGGTTGAAGTCTTTGGGAGTTCGCCTGACATGACCTTTGGTCCGACCGTGCTGCGCAGCGTAGCCATGATTGCGATCGCCCTCATGGTAAGCGGTTGTGTTGTGATCGGTGCAGCAGGTGCCGTCAGTGGCGCAGCGGTCGCGGTCACCGGAACCGCCATCGGTCTCGGCGCCAAGGCGGTCGGCGCAACCGCCCATGGCGTGGGAAGCGTCCTGTCCGGCACCAAGAAGGACGACAAGGCCGGACCCTAGTTCAGGTTCAGCGCACAGCTTTCACCAACCGTTGGCCGCGATACTACGATCCGGGAGAGGCCTGGAAACAAAGGGGTCAGCTGCGCGACGAACCACAAACATATGTGCTCGAGCGTTGGGCTCTCCAGACCCGGCTTTTCGTTCAGCATCCCGTGGTCCAACTCCCCGGCAGCCGCGCGCAAAGCACGATCCAAATCACCCAGGTCTGCAACCCAGCCAATCGCGCCCTGCGCCTCGCCGCGGACTGTCGCCTCGACGCGGAACGAGTGGCCATGCAGGCGTGTGTATGGCCCCGCAGGGCCATCTGGCAGGTGATGCGCCGCGTCGAAGGTCGCGGCCTTGGTAATTTCAAAAATCTTGGAATTCATCGGGTCTTAAAAAGCAATTTCAAGGAAGCGCGCGCCTTAGGCGATGCCGAGGTACTTGTGCGTCTGCACGCTTAAACGCCAGCGAGGATGGGCAAGGCAATAGGCGATGGCGGCACGCACGTTCAGCGCGAGCGCTGGGCCATCCATCGGCTGCAGCGCAAAGCGTTCGAACGCCAGGTCCTCAAACCGAGCGGGATCGACGCCGTGCTGAGGGAACACCAGCTTCAATTCCTGCCCGGTAACCTGGGCGAGCGCGGCGTTGGCCTTGGGACTGACGCAGATCCAGTCAATGCCCTTGGGCGCTAGGATTGTGCCGTTCGTCTCAACAGCCAGGGAAAACCCGCGGGCGTGCAGGGCCACGATCAAGGCGTCGTCGAGCTGCAGAAGCGGCTCGCCACCCGTCAGCACCACCAGGCGGTTCTCCGGCCCGCCTTGCCACGCGGCCTGCACGCTATCGGCCAGGGCGTCAGCGTCGACAAACCGTCCGCCGCCAGGTCCATCCACGCCCACAAAATCGGTGTCGCAAAACGTGCAGACCGCATCTGCCCGGTCCTGCTCTCGTCCCGACCACAGGTTACAGCCTGCAAAACGGCAGAATACCGCCGGCCGGCCGGCCTGGCCGCCCTCGCCTTGCAGGGTCAGAAAAATCTCTTTGACGGCATAGCTCACAGGCTTAACGAGCGCCGATCCTGCTGGACCCAGCCCTCCCATCCCCGGACCCTCAGCTCGCAGGCCGGACAGGTCCCGCAGCCATAGCCCCACGGGTGCTGCACATCGCGAACACCGAGGTAGCAGGTGTGGCTGTGCTCGACGATGACCTCCACGAGCGTTTCGCCGCCAAGCGTCTTGGCGAGCGCCCAGGTTTCAGCCTTGGTCATATGCATCAGCGGCGTCTCGATCACGAAATCCTGCGCCATACCAAGGTTCAAAGCCTGCTGCATCGCCTCGAGCGTATCGCGCCGGCAGTCGGGGTAGCCGGAGAAATCCGTCTCGCACATCCCGCCGATAAGCGCCCTCAGACCCCTTCGATCGGCAAGGGCGGCGGCATAGACGAAAAAAGCCAGGTTTCGCCCCGGCACAAACGTCGAGGGCAGTCCTTTGGCAGTCATCTCGATGGCCCGGTCATCGGTCAGCGCCGATTCCGCCACAGCCCCAAAGCCCCTCATATCCAACACGTGGTCCTGGCCCAGACGCAAATCCCAGTCCGCAAACCGCTCGGCTAAGCACCTACGTACTCGCGTGCGCGCCTCCATCTCGATGGCATGTCTCTGGCCATAGTCGAAACCCACAGTTTCGACCCGCCCATAGCGCTCAAGCGCCCATGCCAGACAGACAGTGGAGTCTTGCCCGCCGGAAAACAGTACAAGGGCACCCTTCTGGTCGATCATCGCCCCCATATGGCCGATCAAGGCCACCGCGCAAAGTCCAAGCCCTTTCGCCAGCGTCGTCGCGAGCCTTTGGCCAAGCTTGCCGACCGAAAGATCTGTGCGCCGACTTAACCTCTGCGCAAGCGCTTGGTGTCATGGTGGCGTTGCGTCGTGCTCCGCAACTTCTGGCTGTTTATGTCCCTGCCCACGTTCTTCTTCGACCGCGTGACCTCAGACATCTGTAAACAGATGGAAGGTGTGTTGGCGCTGACGGAACAGTTGCAGCGCCAACGCCTGTCGCCGGACGCCGAAGCCTGCGTCAGCGGCGTTGCAGAGGCTGCCTCTGGGGTTCGCCGCCTTCTCGAGGCTGCGATCAACCTGCGGACTGTGACCCAGCATGGCCTGACCCTGGACCCTGCGCCGCTGCGCCTTCGCGAGCTTGTCGACGAGGTCCATAGCCGCTGGCAGCCTGCCGCAGAGATGAGCGGCGTCACCCTTTTAGTCTCCTATGACGGTGATCCCGACGCCTGCGCGCTCGGCGACCGATCACGTCTCTTGCAGGTTTTTGGGGGATTCATCGGTGAAGCGGTAGCCAGCATGCGTCGCGGTGCCGTCGAGGCCAGCGTCCGCACGGTGATCGGCCCTGACGGTGTGCGCCTAGAAGGTCGCATACGCGGCGCGCGCAACCCCGCCTGGCAAACCAAGGGTCTGGAAGCCCGGGTTCGCGAAATCGAAGCTCGCTTTGGACTGGAATTGGCGATCGGCGTCATCCTCGCCCGTCAGATTGTCGAAGGCCTTGGCGGATCACTCCGCAGCGAAGGGGCTGGAGGCGGCTCTGAAACAATCGTCTTTGACATTCTCCTGCCCATCGCCTCCGAGACGCCGTTGGCGCAGCCGCAGGTCGCCGAACGCTCGGCGCACATTCTGGTGGTCGATGATAACGCCACAAACCGCATGGTCGCCCAGGCGCTGTGCGAAATGTTTGACTGCACCTGCGAAAGCGCTTGTGACGGTGCTGAGGCCCTCGAGGCCGCCCGCTCTGGTCGCTACGACTTGATCTTGATGGATATCAAGATGCCGGTGATGGACGGCATGGCCGCCACACGCGCCATTCGCGCGCTCCCTGGCATGCCGGGCAGCGTGCCGATCATCGCGCTCACCGCGAACGCCGAGCCGGAAGATGCCCAGGCCTACCGTGACGCTGGCATGAACGGCGTCGTCGAAAAGCCCATGAAGCCGGAACACCTGCTGGCCGCCTTACAGGCCGCTCTTGGGGAAACGAGCGCCGCAGACGCAGAGGACGCGCAGGCCGCCGCGGCAGCCTAAAACTGGGCGTGAGGACGTGCGCCAACCAGATAGACCCGACCGCGATCGCGATTGTAGGAGGGTTGATTGATAAGCTGGCGCTCGAGGCTCAAGCGAAGGCCTTGGGCCGTAGCCGCATCGTAATGGGTTTCCACAATCGCCTCATCCCCAGACAAGGGTAGCTTGCCGTCGCCCACCAGAATGCCCAGGCCACCTGCGTTCAAAAACCGCTGATGGGCCTTGGAAATCCGGCTCACCACCACGCCCACCGCAAAGACGTCATCGCAGCGCCCCAAGCGGGTTCCTCTTAGCCAGAGGCCGGCCGCCACTGTGCGGTCGATGTCGGTAAACTCATGAGTCTCCTTTGAGCCATCCGCGACGCCGGTCCGGACGAAGAGCCCCAAATCATCCCAAAGCGACGGTTCCAGACTGAGGCCAAGCCCGCCGCGGTCCTGCATGCGGCGTACAGATGCGATATCCGGGGTCCCGCCTCAGATCGAGCCGGACGGGCTCGAGATGCAGCGAATTGATCGGCCCTCCCATTTCCTGGACGCCATCGACGATCAAAAGGAGAATGATGAAATCTGCGAGGTTCGGTAGGCCCATGGGCCGAACCGCACGGGTGATGGCCAAGGCTTTTCGATCGCCGAAAAGGAAAACCATTACGCACCTCGGATTAGCCACCGCCGGCCGTCGCCAGCTCAGCCTTCAGGCTCAAACCGTGACGTCCTGACTTCAGCGCCGAGAACGAAGGCGCCCTACGCCGCACGGCCTTCGCCGGTGCGCGCGGCGTTTGGGCGATTTGAAGGCTTACTTTGGGGGTGGGGTGGTCGCGCTTTGCTGGGCGGCCGTTGCACTGTCTGCCGATGACACCGCGTTCGTCGACGCTGCCGCGGCAGTGTTCGCCGCCGCGGCGTTATTGGCGCTGGCGGCGCCGGCGGCGGCATTGGCGCTGTTGGCCGCGGCATTGGCAGAGTTTGCAGCCGCGTTTGCCGCGTCCGCGTTTGCCCCGGTCGTGTCCGCAGGCTTTTGGCAAGCCGCCAATGAGAGCGCCGCTAAGGCAGCCGCGCCCACAAACCGATAGCGATTGAGGTTGGACATCTCTAATTCCTTGATTGCGCGGCGGAACCTGCCGCAGCTGAGGTAGGGTCCGGCGCTCTCGACATGACGCGGACAGCAATCGCCCAAGTCTTCGACTTCGTGAGCCCGTACGTCCCAATCCCCCACAATCTGGTTTGTTCCCATGGCGGCGGCGATTGAGCGGCAGCAAAACAACATCCACATTGATGCTGCCGCCCGGCGAAGACCTCGCGACCTAAGGACCAACGACAAACGAGACGGCCGCTACTGGTTTCTTCTGCAACTTTATTGCGGCGAGGAGTCCTATTGCGCCCCTGCCTGCAATGACATAGGTCGCGAACCTTGATTTAAGGGGAAAAAATGGCCGAGGGCACGCCGCAGTCACCACCGCCGTCGTTAGTCGAGATCCGTCAGCGTATTGACGCCATCGACGCGGGCCTGCTGCAGCTGGTGGTCGAGCGCGCCGGTCTGGCGAAGTCGGTGGCCGCCGCCAAGGCTGCCGCGGGTGAATCCGGAAAGTTCGCCTTGCGTCCCGGCCGCGAGACCCAACTCCTCAGGAAATTGCTGGCGGGACCCCGAAACGGTGCCCGGCCAGGCCTGATCGTGCGCATCTGGCGCGAGCTGATCGGTGACAGCCTGGCGACGCAGGGTCCCTTCCACATTGCCGTCTGGGGGGGTCGCGATCCCGGTCGGACCGTCGAGGTCGCCCGGGCTCGGTTCGGCGTCGCGCCATCACTGCGTCAGGTCGCAAAGCCCGACGAGGCTATCGCCGAGGCGCGGAGTCTCGGCGGCGTTGCGGTGTGCGCTCTGACGTCGGATAACGCCTGGTGGGGCCGGCTTCTCGCCGAGCCGAAACTTAAGGTGTTCTCAGCTCTACCCTGCCTCGCCGCCTGGGGTCCGCTTGCGGCATTGGCCATCGCCGAGGTCGACGTCGAGCCTACCGGCGCTGACAATACCTTCTGGGTCACCGACGCGGGCCAATCGGCCAAATCGATCGAAGAGGCGCTAAGCCGTGACGGCGTTGCGGCCACACTGCTTGTGGAGACCAGCGGTCTGAAACTCTTCCTGCTCTCTGGCTACTACCAGTCCGACGACCCACGCTTGTCGCGCGCGCCCGGCAAGCTCTCTGGCGTGATCGGGGCTGCGCCAGCCCCGCTGGACGTGTAAGAGGCTGAGCCTCACGCCGCCAGGCTCACCTCAAGTCCCGCGTTGTCATGTTCAAAGAAGCTCCGTCCTCATCTATTGAACGGGTCGATCGCGCCGGCGCTGCGCGGCCGCTCCCAAAGCCAGGCATCCTGGACATCCACGCCTATGTCCCTGGAAAGGCCACGGCTGCCGGAATCGCAGAACCGATCAAGCTGTCAGCGAACGAAAACCCGTTGGGCTCCAGCGACAAGGCCTATGAGGCTTACGCAACGGCCGAGCGCAGTCTGCACGTCTACCCAGACCCGCGCGCCACGATTATCCGCACAGCCATCGCCGAGCGCTACCGCCTGGACCCTGAGCGGCTGATCTTTGGCTGCGGCTCGGATGAGGTCTTCGCGCTCCTGAACCAAACGTTTCTGGAGCCCGGCGACAACATGGTCCAGGGCCAGTATGGCTTCGCCGCTTTCGCCATCGGCGCCAATGCATGCCAGGCCGAAGTGCGCCGCGCGCCCGAACCCAACCTCTGTATCGATGTGGACGAACTGCTGACGTGCGTCGATGAGCGCACCCGCATCGTTTTCCTGGCCAATCCTGGCAATCCGACCGGGACATGGATCCCGTTCTCCGAGGTCCGCCGCCTGCACGAGGCCCTGCCGCCAAGCGTGGTGCTCGTGCTTGACGGTGCCTACAGCGAATTTGCCCTCGATCCAGACTTCGACGACGGCCTCGACTTCGCAAGGACCTCGACCAACGTGGTCGTCACCCACACCTTCTCCAAATTGCACGGCTTGGCTGCGCTGCGGATCGGCTGGGGTTATGCCCCCCTGGAGATCGCCCAGGCGGTGGACCGCATCCGTCTGCCTTTCAACACTTCGATAGCCGCCCAGCGCGCGGCCGTGGCCGCGCTAGCCGATGAGGATTTCCAACAGGCGACCTTGGACCTCACCCAGACGTGGCGGCCCTGGCTCACCCAGCAACTTTCCGGCCTTGGGCTCGACGTGGTCGGCCCCTCGGCCACCAACTTCGTCCTCGTCGGTTTCCCAGACCACTCCCAACGCACGTCGGCCCAGGCCGACGCCTTCCTGTCCTCACGAGGCTTGCTGGTGCGCGCGGTCGGTATCTACGGGCTGGCAAACCACCTGCGCATCACCATCGGGCTGGAAGCCCACAACCGCGCGCTGGTGGAAGCCCTGGCAGAATTCATGGCCCAATGAACGCGCCGCTTTATCCGAAGATGGCGGTGGTCGGCTGCGGACTGATCGGCGCGTCTGTGATCCTCGCAGCCCGCGCCGCCGGCGCTGTAGGCAACGTCGCGGTGGCCGATCTTTCGCCCACTGCACGCGAACGCATCATTGCCCTCGGTTTGGCCGACAGCGTCACAGCTGACACGGCAGAAGCCTGCCAGGACGCCGACTTGGTGGTCTTTGCCGTCCCGGTCATGGCGATGGCCCAAGCCGCTCTCGCCGCAGCGCCAGGCCTCAAGTCCGGCGTCACGATCACCGACGTGGGCTCAGTCAAGGCCGCGGTCAGAGAGGCTCTGACCAAGGCCCTGCCCGAAACCGCCTTCATCATCCCAGGCCACCCGATCGCGGGCACCGAGCAGTCTGGACCCGACGCCGGATTTGCCGAACTCTTCCAGCATCGCTGGGTCATCCTGACCCCGCTGACGCGCTCTGATACGCCCTATATGGCGGCCGTCGAGCGATTGACCGCCTTTTGGACTGCGCTGGGCTCCAACGTCGAATTGATGGATGAGAAGCACCACGATCTGGTCCTGGCCCTCACCAGCCACCTGCCCCACCTGATCGCCTACAACATTGTCGGTACCGCAGCCGACCTTGAGGGCGTCACCCGCGGGGAAGTGATGAAGTATTCCGCCGGCGGTTTCCGCGACTTCACCCGCATCGCAGCCTCCGACCCCACGATGTGGCGCGACGTCTTTTTGGCCAACAAGGATGCGGTCCTGGAGGTCTTAGGCCGCTTCACCGAAGACCTTCAGGCCCTGAGCCGCGCGATCCGATGGGCCGAGGGGGACAAGCTGTTCGACCTTTTCAGCCGCACCCGTGAGATTCGACGTGGGATCATTGCTGCAGGCCAGGAAAGCGCAGCCCCGAACTTTGGTCGCGACCATCGCCCAGCCAGCGAAATATCAGACATAAAATCTCAATAATTTCGATGTTCTAATGTGAGAATGAACGACGATCAGGAAAGCGCGGGTTTTGAAGCTCTGACCCAGGCTGGGTCCGATCCCGCCGGCGCAAAGTCGCTTGGAACCCGTTTGCGCACCAAGACCAAGCCATCAGATCTAAAGGCGCTCGCAGCGCTCTGGCTGCACGGGGCAGCTGCCTCACCCGAGAGCTTGCCTGCCATCTATGACGCTGTCGCCGAGGGCTATTTCAACGAACCGATTGGCGCAAAGCCCGTACTGACCAAGGCCGACGCCCAACCCGAGACCATCCCCGCAACCTTCTGGTTGGCGTTCTGGGACCTGTTGGACGAGCGGCGCAATGGCACTGAGGGCCTCAACCTCACCACCAAGACAGCCGCTCTGGCCGGCCTGGTCTCCCCGCGCCTTCAAGCGCGCGTTGGCAAGACGGCGCTCGCCTATCCAGGCATCTCGGCCGCTGTCGGGCAAGGCTATCCGCAGAAATTCTCGATGAGGCCTCTGGCAACATGCCCCTCCGGCTCGCTGGGCGGTCAGTTCCACGCCCTCATCGTGGACAACGGCTTTGATCTTGAGGTGCTGGACCGAGATTCTCTTGGCCTCGACAAATTGCCGCCGCCGCTCGACTATCTGAATGCCCGTATCCTGCAGTGCCACGACCTTTGGCACATTGTGGCCGGCTACGAGACCACCCAGCTCCACGAGGTGGCGATCTCGGCGTTTCAGCTCGGCCAATTCGGCCATCACTACTCTTCGATGTTCCTGGGCATGATCCTCAGCCGTATCGCCGTCGAACGACCCGAGGGTGGAGCCGTCATGCTACCCGTCATTCTGGCCGCCTGGGCTCACGGGCGTCGCACGCCGCCCTTGCTTGGTGTCAACTGGGAGTCCATTTGGGACCGGCCGCTAAGTGATGTCCGCAGCCGTCTGGGCGTCACGCCCTACGTATCTCCGTTTCCGGCCAACCTCTTCGAACAACTGTCCGCAGCAGCTTAACCGTAAGTCCTGGAGATCACCCGACCGAGGCGGCGGCTTTTCATCCTCGGTGCTGCGCAATTCAATCTGGATTTCACCCCCGTTGACCGTCGGGATTTTGTTCGCTGGCGAAGGCTGGAGCCACATCCTGGGTAGCTTCGCGTCGACGCCGTCTGGGGTTAAGCATGCGGGCTGGGGTTGATAAACCCAGCCACCCCTTCGATCGCCTCGACCAGGCTCACCCGCTGCAAAACCACGCCCTCGGGCAGGCCTGAGAATAAGCGCGTTGGCGCGGCTGCGTCCAACATAACAAAGCACCCCCTATCGTCTCCCCTGCGGATCAGCCTGCCGAAGGCCTGCGACACCCTCCCGCGGGCCACAGCGTCGTCGTAGCCCTTCCCTCCGAAACGCACGCGCCTGGCCTTGTGCAGGATATCAGGCCTTGGCCAAGGCACCCGGTCGAACACCAACAGTCGCAACGAGCGTCCCGGAACATCCACGCCGTCTCGAACAGCGTCGGTGCCCAGCAAACACGCGTCCTCTTCGGCACGGAAGATGTCCACCAGGGAGCCGACCTCTCCATCCACGTGCTGGGCATAAAGCGCGATCCCCTTATCGCCCAAGGGTGCGGCGATCTTTTCGTGTACTGCTTTAAGTCGCCGGATCGCCGTAAACAAACCGAGCCCGCCGCCGCCGGCCGCCAGGAACAGCTCGCGCATCGCTGCAGCCACTTGGCGCGGATCGTCCTTACCCACGTCTGTCACCACGAAGCATCGGGCCTGGGAGGCATAATCGAATGGCGAGGCGAGCTTCAGCGTCTTCGGCCGCTCTGGCAGCCTGGCCGCACCGGTCCGCATTTCGGCCAGCGCGAAGGGATCGTCCAGCGTCGGGTCTGCCAAGGTCGCCGAAGTGACCAGCACACCGTGCGCCTGAGAAATCACCGCATTGGTCAATGGCTCGGTCGGATCGACCCAGTGTCGGCGGCAGGCAGCATCCACCACCCGGCCGAACATAAAGGTCGCGTCGAACCAATCTACGAAATCCGGATCGTCCTCGGAGTCCTCGTCGATAGCCCTCAGCATTGAGCGCCACGCGGGCAACGTCATGCGGGCCCGCCGGTCCAACCCCCGCAAGGCCCCCTCGATCCGCGCCCGCTCTGCCGTCGATAGCTCGGCGGCCTCTGCGTCCAGCACGTTCTCCAGCTGCCGCGCCAGCGCCACCAGCGGGGCTTCAATCTTTGCCAAACCCTCAGCCGCAGCCCGCGCTGTCTGTCGCACCAGATCCAGAGCTGGCCGCGCCGCGCACTCCATTCCGACTTCGCTAGGCGCTGAGCGAGCCCTCAGCTGCTCCATCACGGCCACGAGGAAGTGTTCCACCGGCCCCTGCGGGTTCACCTCACCGTTCGGCGGCGCGATACGTCCAGACCAGCTCTCTCCTGGCAGCACGCTCGCCGCGTGCGTCGCAGCGACCAGGGCGTCGCGCGCCTCTTCGTGGTCGCCCAAGACCTCCATCAGCCGTGCCTCAAGCCCGCGCCCTCTTCGACCCCGTCCTTCTGGACCGCGGATCCAGCGCCGCATCTCCGCAGCCTCTGCCCCTGACAGCGCGGCCGCAAACGCTGAGTCGGCCGCATCGAAGAGGTGGTGACCCTCGTCGAAAACGATGCGCTTCAGCTGGGTCGTCTCGCCATCGGCCTTGCTTCCCCGTGCCGCCCGGGCCCCATCGAACGCAGCCTGTGTCAACACCAGGGCGTGATTAGCGATCACGATATCTGCACGCCGCGAACCGCGGATCGCCTTTTCCACAAAGCAGGTTCGATAGTGCTGGCAGCCGGCGTGGATGCACTCACCGCGTCGATCCACCAAATTGGCGGGCGAGGCTTGCGACGCCGGAGCCACCGAAAACAAGCTAGGCAGCCAGGCGGGGAAATCCCCCCCCGTCATATCCCCGTCCCGACTAGCGCGCGCCCAACGAGAGGCCAACGCAATGCCCACCAGATCGCCCGCGCCAAGCTGGGCTGCGTTCACCGCTTCCTGAAAATTCAATAGGCAGAGGTAGTTCTCTCGCCCCTTGCGAACGACCGCCTTCTTCGCCCGCACCTTGGGATCGGGGTAGATCGCGTGACTTTCCCGCTCGATCTGTCGTTGCAGCGCGCGCGTATAAGTCGAGACCCAGACCGCTGGTCCGTTGGCCTCGGCCCACAGCGAAGCCGGTGCCAGATAGGCCAAGGTCTTTCCGATCCCCGTGCCAGCTTCGGCCAGCATCATCCTCGGCTCGCCCTCCCGCTCTCGCGGCAAGAACGCAAACGCAGCCTCGCCGGCAAACTCTGACTGCGCAGGCCGCGCCTCATCCAACCCCGAGCGCGCCAGTAGCTCCGCCAACCTGGCCCGCGCCGCAGCCGGTTCGACCGGCCTACTCCCGGCCTCGCCCGGGGGCGCCTCGCTCTCCCACTCTGACAGCCGGGCCCACGCGTCGAGCCCCGACGTACGGAACATGTTCCCCACGGCTTGGGAGCGCAAAGCGCCTACGACCGTCGAACCCCAAGGCCAGCCGCCGCGGGCCAACGTTTCAGCCACCGCCAAGGCCTCCTCCCGCGAAGGCTCCGGCGCTGCCGCCAGCTCCTCCAGCAACAGTCTGCAGACCTCGCGTAACGCCACCGCCTGCGCCGCCGCACCCTTCGGCTCAGGCAACCCCATGGCCTGGGCCAGACCCGCCGCCGACGGCGCCGTAAACCGCGCCGGTCGCGTAAATGCAAAGAGCTCCAAGGCGTCGAACACCCGGTTCCCCCGCTGAGGGATCGGCACGCCGAGCCTGCGGGCCGTCATCGCCGCGTGCGCCACCAACACAGGCCATTGCTGGAACAGATCCCGCGCGTCCGGCGCTCGCAAGGCTTGGGGGCAGGTGGCATCAGCTACGGCGGCGCGCGAGCCAGGAAGGACGACGAGCGCCGGGGCGAGATCGAGGGTGGTTGGCTGAAGGGTCACGTCCAGAGCCTAGCGCAAAGTCGAGTGGAAACGCTGACTAATGATGCATTGCAAAGGCGAATCGGGGGGCCAACTGATCGAGGCCTGCATCTTTCACATGCCGGCACCCTACCCCTCAATCTCGACCCTCGTTGGAATAGAGCCGACGCGATCAGCAGGCTGGCGATCGCGCCCTTTCCATCGAAAACTCTCAAGCCGCATCGCCCAGGCGGGCGCGCCTCGGCTGGTCGTCACCCATGCACGGTCTTCCTCAATCGCCATGACCCTGTAGATCGGCATCCCGCCGGCGTCGCCTGAGACCAAGTCGCCGACCACCACGGCCGGGTCAGCTTGGTGGTCCAGGAATATCCAATCGAGGGCGGGGACGTTCAGCATGGTCGTGGCCTCATTGACCGCGAACAGTGCGGATCGCCGAGAAACTTGCGCTGCGCTGACTTAGGCAATGCTGAGCGGCGTGTTTACCCGCCGTTCAGATGGCCACCTGAGGCCAGACCTGGATTGATCTGCTGCCTGCGCTTCATCGTCGCGGAGGGCCCAGAACTAGCGGGACTTGCGTGCGCCTTGTAGGGAAGATCACGACGGTTCGTAAGGAGAGATAATGATTTCTTGGGGAACGAGAGTGGCGGGTGCGCTGGCCCTGGCGCTCGGCATGGTTGGTAGTTCGGATGCCGCCTCTCCCAAGGCCAGCGTGCAGGCGTGGCGCAAGGCGCACGAAAAGGAAATACTTACCGATTTCACCACCCTGCTTTCCATGCCCAACGTCGCTACGACCCTGTCCGATGTGGACAAGAACGCAGCCTACCTGTGCGATCTTTTGGAGAAGCGCGGTTTTAAGACCCAGCTCTTGAGAGCCGAACCCGGTACGCCAGCGTCGGTCTTCGCAGAGCTGCAGAGCCCGGGCGCGACGCGCACCGTCGTGTTCTACGCCCACTATGACGGCCAACCGATCAGCCAGAAGGGCTGGATCTCGACGCCCTTTACGCCCTCGATGCGCACGGCCCTACCGGAAGCCAAGCCCGTTGAATGGGCGTCAGCTGCCGCGATCGATCCGAACTGGCGGCTATTTGCTCGGAGCGCGGGCGACGACAAAGGCTCGATCCAGGCCGTGATTTCGGCCTTCGACGCGCTGAAAGCCTCAGGCATCAAGCCCACGGTCAACATCAAGCTGCTCTACGAAGGCGAAGAGGAGCAGGGCTCTCCACATTTCGCACGGCTGGTGGCCAAGAACTTGGAAACCGTGCGCGGCGACCTCCTCATTATGGGCGATGGCCCGATGCACCAGTCGGGCAAGCAAGAGATCAACTTCGGCAACCGCGGCATTGCCGGCTTCAAAGCCACGGTCTTTGGCCCGTTGAAGCCCCTGCACGACGGCCACTACGGCTCCTGGGCGCCTAGCCCCACAGTGATGATCGCCTCGCTCGTGATGAGCCTAAGAGACGAGAACGGACATATCCTGGTCCCCGGCATCTACGACGATGTGGCCCCCGTCTCACCTGCCGACCGTTCAGCACTTGCAGCTCTGCCCGGCGTGGAGACCGATCTGAAGACGGCGATGGGCCTTGGCCGCAACATCGGCCCGCCTCGTCTGGCCGATGGCTATATGTCGCCCACCTTGAACGTTCGCGCCATCCACGGCGGCGATGATGGCCCCAGCGCAGCAAACGCGATCGCAACGGAGGCCAACGCCTCTCTCGATTTCCGCTTGGTCCCCGGCGAGACGCCCAAGCACGTGCACGAGCTGACTGAGGCCTTCCTGATCAAACAGGGCTGGTTCATCGTCCGCGACACGCCAGACCTGACGACGCGGCTAGGCCACCCCAAAATTGTCCGGATCAACTGGGACGCCGGTGAGTCCATCGCAACGGAATCACCGATCGACAGTCCGGCCGCCAAGGCCGTCGCAGCTTCGATTTCGCGAACGGCGGGCTACCCTGTGCTGAAGCTGCCTTTTATGGGCGGCAGTTCGGGAATGGCGGAGATCGTCAACCAGATGAAGGTGCCGATGGTCGGCGTCGCCATCGCGAATTATGACGACAACCAACATGCCCAGAACGAAAACCTGCGTATCGGAAACCTTTGGGACGGCATCGAGGTCTACGCGGGCCTGCTGGCGGACCTCACTTGGTGACGTCCGCCTGAGCTTCCTGTCGGCGTGCGCCGGCCGGAATACTCGGAAGCGAATAATTTCCCTCCTGGCAGGCATATTCCAGCATCGGCCCCTTGGAAGCTTTGAAGACCATTTGCGCACACCATGGCCTCGAATAGATGCCGGGATCGTCGATTTTGAATTCGTATAGCAGCTCGGCCGGAGCGGTTCGGGTGACCCGCTCGGTCACTTTGGCTTGCGCAGGTATGTCGAGATTGATTGGGGCCTTAAACGCGTCGCCCCGGTTGCAATTGGTGGTATCGACAACCCGCGCCTGCCCTGCCAGCGGCCGATGGAGTCCCCGAGCCAGGGCTAAAGATTGTCGGGCACCGGCCGTTCCAACTCAGTTCGGGAGGTCAAGGTCCAACGCCCTTCAAGGTGCGGGCACCCGTCTGCATAAAGTGGCCTTCAATAGCCCGCCGCCCAGACGCTGGATGCAACCCGCAGTCCAGCGATCAGACAACAAACCCGCAGCATCAGCGCGCTTTGAACCTGACGGGCATGGACTTCGGACCGGATATGAAATTCGACGCCAGCCACTCTGGTGGTGCCGCCAGCTGGAAGCTGGTCATTCGAGTGAGCACCTCACGCAACATGGCGTCGATCTCAATGCGGGCGATATGCTGGCCTAGACAGCCATGCGGGCCGGTCCCGAAGGCGATATGCGGGTTCGGCTCACGCGCCAGGTCCAGAGCCTCTGGCACAGCAAACACCGCCGGGTCGCGGTTGGCGGCGCCAAAATACATGACGACCTTGTCGCCCGCGCGAATCTGCTGGCCCGCGAGCTCAACATCGTAACGCGCGGTTCGGCGCATGTAGATTACCGGGCTCGTCCAGCGCAGCAGTTCCTCGCGCGCCACCGGCAGCCGCGCGTCCAGATCAGCAAGCAGCCAAGCCAATTGCCCCGGATGCTGCATCAAGGCCAGGAGGCCACCGGACAGAAGATTTCGCGTCGTATCGCCCCCGGCGTCAACGAGCAGCAGGAAGAACAGGAGGAATTCCATGTCCTCGAGCTTGCGCCCCTCCACCTCGCAGGCCAGCAGCCGCGAGGCCAAATCATCCCCTGGCCGAGCGCGCTTTTCAGCGATGACGCCAGATCCGTACTCGAACATCTTCGCCACGGCAGCCCCACCAGCGCCCGGGGGCAAGGTCTCAGGGGCGGTGTGGATCGTCTCCGTCAACTTGTAGAGCTCGCGTCCATCTTCCAGCGGCAAGCCCATCAGCTCAGCAATGACGAAGGACGGCATCTCACCGGCGACGTCGGCCACGAAATCGCATTGGCCCGTCTCAATGACGCCATCGACAATCTGTCGGGCGAGCGCCTTGATGCGATCCTCGCGCAGCCGGGCGGCGGGCAGCGTAAACTCCTGGCGGATCAGCTTGCGAAAACCGGTGTGCTCGGGCGGGTCCATCATCAGCATCATCTTGTAGGGCCCAAAGCCTTGGCCCTGACCTGGCGCAGGGTCAGGGATCATGATGGTGGGCTCCGACGAAAAGGCCTGGAAATCACGATCGACGGCCCAAACATCGGCGTGGCGCGTCACCGCCCAAAAACCACGGCCGTTAGGTTCGTCACACCAGTGCACCGGCGCGTTCTCACGCAGCCACCGGTACTGATCGTGCGGCTGGCCCGCTGCGAAACTCGCTGGAGACAGGAGGTCAATCTGCATGGGCCGACCTATCCGCTGTTCCCTGGCTGAGCGTCTCGCCCGCCACCTTCGGCAAAGCCCGGGATGATTGCGCACAAATCCGCGTCGTGGCTCTGTAGACCCTGACCATTGGGATATCCGGCATGACGAGACGCGAGCCTTTACTCAATCCGGTTTCGATTAAGTCCCTGCATCCGACCCAGATCACGGTCGGATTTCGCGAGGTTGCCGAAAAACAGCGAGAATGGCGAGAGCGATCAATCTCCAAGGGATCGGAATATCTGGGTCGGCATATGATTCCGGTCGTCCTGGGCCCTAGAAACCAAACCTTTATATTGGACCACCATCACCTGTGCCTGGCTCTGCTCAAAGAAGGCGTCCAGGACATCCTCGTCGACGTCGTTCTCGACCTGCGGGCGCTGAAATCGCGAGAATTCTGGACGTATCTGGACAACCGCGCCTGGTGCCATCCCTACGACGAGATGGGAAAACGGGTTGATTTCAAGTCGATCCCATCAAAGGTCGCCAGCCTCAAAGACGACCCCTATCGAAGCTTGGCGGGCGACCTACGCCGCGCTGGTGGCTTCGCCAAAGACACCACGCCATTCAGCGAATTCATCTGGGCCGAATACCTTCGTCGGCGCATAAAATCAGCGATGGTGGAGTCCGACATTGTCAGCGCAATGGCTCGGGCAATGAGCCTGGCCAAGGCGCAGGCGGCAAGCTATTTGCCCGGTTGGTGCGGCCCAAACACCTCTAAAGAGAGCCCCTAAGCCGTGCCTGCTGGCGGGGCGTTTGAGCATTTGCTGGGTGCCATTGCCGCAAACTCCGCCGCCCATCGCCAGCAGGCCTAGCGTGACAGACGCGTTCGTCGGTTTGCATGACGAGACCGATCTGATGGGCCCTGGAGGCCCCCTTGTCGCCTCGCATAACGTCAGCCAGTTCGCCCGTCTCAACTGTATCGATTAGATCACGCAGGACATCGCCCAACGTCGCGAAAGGACCTGTTGGCAAGACCGGAATTTCAGGCCGCCAGCGACCTGGATGGCCCCAAAAAGTCGAGACCGTTTTTTGGTCTGCGGCAGGTCAATTTCGAAATCGGCGCGCTTCGGGCTCAGGTGTCGACATCGTTCGACTAAGGCCCGCGCATCGGCAAGGGATCAGCGAACTTGGGGGCAGGACACGTTTTCAACGTTTCTATTTTGACCCCACCCTGGCGGCTCAGAAGAAGGCTTGCCTTGCGCCCCAACAAAAACGAGTGGTTGGAGCAGCGGCCCGAACGCGATTGCAGCCGAATGCCATGCATTACCGCGAATTATCTTTCGAAATCGCCCGACTGACGACACAAGTGGGCTGAAGACGGATCGCTGAGGGGCCGCCCGTCGCCTTGGAGTTTGCGCTTGATCTTCGCCCTCTTCGCTGCCGGCATGGCGCTTTCTGCGCCTAACCTTTCCAGACTACCGCCGATCAAGCGCGACCCGCAGATCACTTACGTCGATCGGGCCGGCGCAGTCATCGGCGTGAGGGGTGGTAAATACGCCCCGCCCGTCGACCTCGCGCACATGCCGGCCTATGTACCTGCAGCCTTCGTGTCGATCGAGGACCGGCGGTTCTACGAACACTCCGGCTTCGATCCGGTCGGCATGGCGCGCGCAGTCGTCGCCGACCTTGCCAGGGGAAAGGCTCGTGAAGGTGCCTCGACCATCACCCAGCAGCTGGCGCGCAATCTGTTCCTCAGCGCCGATCAAACGTTGGAGCGTAAGGCCGATGAGCTGGTCATGGCGGTCCAGCTTGAGCAGGCTTATTCAAAAAAGCAGATCCTCGCCCTCTACCTGAGCCGCGTCTATTTTGGGGCGGGGGCCTATGGACTGGAGGCGGCGTCAGAACGCTATTTCAACAAGCCGGCATCGCGACTAACAATCCGCGAGGCCGCCATCCTGGCGGGGATCTTGAAATCTCCGACCAACTACAATCCCGCTGACAATCCGGAAAAATCTGCCGCTCGCACACGGCTTGTCCTCGACGCTATGGTCGAGACGAACGCGATTTCGGCTGGCGACCGTGACAAAGCGCTCACCGCTGCGCCCCAGGTCTGGAAATCCGCACCGACCGCCCCGGCTCAGTACTTCGTCGACTGGCTGGACAGTCAGGCCCGGGCAACCATTGGAACGCCGAAACAGGACATCGTCGTCGAAACCACTTTGGACCTGCCCAGCGAGATTGCCGCCGGGGATGCGGCGAGATCGATTTCCACCCGCTTCACCAAACAAGGCGTGAGCCAGGCGGCCGTCGTCTCGATCGATGGCTCAGGTCGGGTGCGAGCGATGGTCGGCGGCGTCGACTACACCAAAGGTCCGTTCAACCGCGCCACCGACGCACACCGTCAGGCAGGGTCGGCCTGGAAGCCGTTTGTCTATATGACCGCCATGGAAGCCGGTCGGACGCCGGATCTCATCGTTATCGATGAACCGGTCACAATTAACGGCTGGTCGCCACGAAATTTCGAGCCGGAATTCATGGGCTCGATCACCCTGGAGACGGCTTTAGCGCACTCGGTCAACACGGTGGCCGCCAGGCTTGCTGACGAGGTCGGTCGTGAGAACGTAGCGGCTCTAGCCCACCGGATGGGCATCGTCAGCCAGGTCAACACAGATCCCGCAATGGCGCTCGGAACCACCCTGGTCACTCCGCTTGAAATGGCTCAGGCTTATGACACCTTCGCCAATGGTGGCTACCGCGTGGCGGCCTATGGCATCGAACGGATCCGCACCAATGGCGGACAGGTGTTGTTCCAGCACAAAGCGCCATTGGCGACGCCGGCCGTCCTCAATCCAGCCGTCGGCGAGATGCAGAAAATGATGCGTACGGTGATGGCTTCGGGCACCGGCACGCACGCAGCCATTCCCGGCTTCGACCTCGCTGGAAAGACCGGCACGACGTCGGATTACAAGGACGCCTGGTTCTGCGGATACACCGGTGGGATTACGACTGTGGTCTGGACGGGCAAGGATGATGACACGCCCATGCGCCGTATCACCGGAGCCACTGCGCCGTCGGAGATCTGGCGCAGCTACATGGTCACGGCCTTAAAGCATCTGCCGAACGGTCCAATCCCGCCGGGTCCACCGCCACCGATGCCGGTTGCGGCGCCTGTGCCGAGCGAGACACCGCCACAAACGATGCCTTCTGTCCCCACCTGAAGACAGTGGCGGCGGTCAAGCGGCAGTGCTGTGTTGCCCGCTTCCTGGGCGCGGACGGCGAGGCAAGATGAAGACCTATCGGATCGGCCTGGGTCAACGCATCGCCCATGTCCTGGTCGCCATGCACGACGCGGGCTCGGGAGATGGCGCTAAAGCGGGACCGAAGAATCGGCCGCTCAGCAGGGTACCGGGACGTAGTGTTGAGCGCTGCCGGTCTCTTCATTTGCGCCGGCGCAAATTCCTGATCTTGCTAGGCAGGCCTCATGCAGATCGTCCCCGATTGCCCAGCCTCCCCCGCTGGCTCTCGATTACGCGGCCTCGGCGACTCTCATGTCGATGTGAAGCCCCGCAGCCGCCACCATGTTGACCAGCGTGTCCAGGCTAAACAGGCTGATTTTTCCTCGCAGCAGGTCGGAGATTCGGGGCTGCGTGACTTGGAAGGCCTCAGCCGCTTCGGCCTGCTTCCAGCCCCGCGCCTGAATATACTTCTGCAGATCACGCATGAGGGCAGAGCGGAGCTTCATGTTCTCCGCTTCCTCAGGGGTGTTTTCGATAGCGTCCCACACGCTTTTGAAGGTCTGGCTGCTCATTTACCGAACTCCCTCTTGAGACTGGCATATCGCTTCTTCGCGAGATCGACATCTTTCCTGGCCGTGGCCTGGGTCTTTTTCTGAAAACAATGCAAAACATGAATTTTTTCGGCGAATTTGACGACATACATAACGCGGAACGCACCATTATCCTCGGCAATGCGGATTTCACGCGTCCCTGGCCCAACCGCTGGAAAGGGCTTCCAGTCGTCGGGTTCTTCCCCGTGCTGCACCTTGTCGAGCTGATACCCAGCATCTCGCCGGGCCTCATCCGGGAAGGTCCGCAGGTCATCGAGCGCGGTATCTACGAAATCGATGTCTTTCGGATCGTCCTTGGCATCATCCTTGGCATCATCCACAACAGGATCATACAAAATTTTGTATAAACATGCAAGCCCGCAATGGCTTACCCGATTGGCGGCCTGTAAGAGGTCATCGCAACGGATGCTTTCTGAATTGCGCTAGGCGTCACAGCCAGGTCTATGCGCCAGACAACGATTTGCGCTCCCCAGCGGGATGATACCGCGCCATTATGAAAAATGGGCTCCGGGAGGAAATGGTCCATTTGGCTATTCTTACATGATGCCACATTCGGTCGTGTCCCACCGAGTGGTGTAACTGCGGCGTCGTGATCGCCACGATCTCCGGCAAGGCCGGATCGATCAGGCTGCCCCTATGGGCAGGCTGAAGAAGGGATTGTCGCTCAGCGGCGCGATACTTTCCACCGTCATGTAGCGCGACCGCTTGACGGCCCACTCGTCGTTCTGTTCGAGCAGGATCACGCCGACCAGGCGGGTGATGGCGGCCTCGTTGGGTAAGATGCCGACGACGTCGGTGCGCTGCTTGATCTCGCCGCTGACGCCCACAATGGCGCGGATCAATCCATGGTCCTTGATCTCTTGGCCAGCCTGCGCGACGGAGCCGCGTTTCCGGTGACACCATTCGATAGCCTGCAAGCCGGATTGACGGTCATGGCCATCGATGAAGCGATGGCGTCTGGCGAGGTGTTGGATTGCCGTGCGATGTGGGCGCGCTATGACGCTGCGATCACCAGCGCCTCGCCCAGCAAGTCTTGAAGCTTCGGCGTCTTCGGATAGGGCTCGTGCCAGTATTGGCGGAAGCCCTCACCGAAGACGACACCAAAATCCTTGCCCCGGTGGCGCGCCCAGGCTTCCATCGAACCCAAGTGATCTGAAATGCCGTGCTGGCGCAGAACCCATTCGGCCTGGCTGATATGGGCCGAAAGCATCTGCTGCTTCGTGGCGAATCCGGCGGCGATATCGACCCCGAAGTCGGCGACAATCCTGCGGCCTTGCCGATCACGCCCGCCGATAGGGTCCATAAAATAGAGGTGCGGGATCGTTGCGAGCGCCTCAGCCGAGCCTGTTCGGTAGTTCGGGACGGATGAAGCAAAACAGGCATCGCGAACCAGCTCGCTCGCCGCCTCGTGATCGGGGTGGTAATCGGCGGGTGAGGCTGCGATGACGACCTCGGCCTTGGCCCATCGGATCAGCTCAGTCACCGCACGGCGCGAGCAATCGTCATTGAACACGCCGAGATCTGGCAGGCCTGCGCAACGGTACTCCGCGCCGATCAGGGCGGCGGCGCGCGCGGCCTCGGCGTTGCGGATGATCCCCGTCGCGGCAAGGTCGCTCGAGGCCGAGCCACACTCTCCGGCGGTCAGGGTCGCGATGAAGATCCGATGTCCCTTGGCCGCCAGGATCGCCAAGGTGCCTGCCGCCAGGTGCTCGATGTCATCGGGATGGGCGTGGACCGCCAAGATCGTCGCCATAGATTCAACGCTAACGGCCGAGCCGCCACCCGATCTCTTCGGTCAGGACCTCGTAAAACTCAGGGCTATAGGCCGCCTCCGGGTCTGCGCGGACCAAGGCATCCATCTTGTGCGCGTCGTCGCCCACCAGAATGCGCCAGCGCTCGGCCCTGACGCCGTCCAAGATGATGGTCGCCGCCGCCGCCGCAGTCATTGGCGCGTTTTCGAGGAAGCGGCGGTGTTGTTCGGCGGCCATCGCCTGAACAGCCTGGTCGGACATCTGGCTAACGTCGAGACCCATATTTGCGATCCGCGCGCGGGCTTGCGTGACTTCCTCGGCCGACAGTGCTTCCTCGTCGCGGCCGCTGTGAACCTTTCGAGAATTGACGACGATGGAGGTGCCGATGTGGCCAGGCATGACCACTGAGACCTTGATGTGAGGCGCGTTCAACCTGAGGTCGGTGATCAGGGCTTCGGAGAAACCCTTCACGGCGAACTTGGCGGCCGCGTAGGCTGTGTGGCTGACATTGGGCCCTAGGCTTGCCCAGAATCCGTTCACGCTCGAGGTGTTGATGATGTGCGCCTCGTCGGCGGCTTGAAGCATGGGCAGGAACGTGCGGACGCCCAGGTATACCCCGCCCCAGCAAACGTTGAACGTACGCTCCCAGTCCTCACGGCTGCCCGTCACAATCGAGCCGCCGCCACCAATTCCGGCGTTGTTGAACAGCAGATGCAACCGGTCGCTGTCGTGTTGCTGGGCCGCATCGTCGCGAAAACGGATCAGCTGACTTTCGTCGGAGACATCTGCGACGTGGGCCGTGATCCGTGCGCCCTGCGGAACGCCATCGGCTTCGCAAAGCGCAATCGTCTCAGCCATGTTGCGCGCCGAAACATCGCATATGGCGACACTGCAGCCCTCGGCGATCAACTGTCGGGCGAGTTCGCGTCCCATGCCCGTGCCGCCGCCTGTAACGACGGCCATCTTGCCCGCGAAGTCCTTCATCCACCCCTCCCGATTCATCCATGTTGTCTCAGCTCAACACCAGCTTGTCCTTGCTGATCTTGGGCGTCCACCGTGACGCAAGGGGAATCGGCGGCGATAACGCGACCGGGCCAAACGGACGGCCTCTTAAAGGACCTGTTCAGCTACGGTTCAGTCAGGACATCTTAACTCTGCGAACGATGCGGCGTCCAAGCCGTTCAGCACAGATGAGGAGGCCACGATGAGAAAAGCTCTGACGGCCGCAATGGCGGCGATCACCCTGGGCGGCGCGATTTTCGCGACCGCGACGACGGCCGATGCACGTCCCTACGGCCATAGCTATTACGGTCGTCATTATGGCCACGGAAATGGCGGCGCAGCGATTGCCGCTGGCGTCGTGGGCTTGGCCTTAGGCGCGGCGATCGCATCCAATCATGGTCCTTACTACGGACACAGCTATTATGGTCGCGGCGAGTACGCTGCGCGTCCGGTTTACACCTACGGCTACGACTACCCCGACGACCAGACGTGCGAGACGACGCGCTGGGTATGGGACCCCTATATTGGCCGCCGCGTTCCGGTGCGCAGTCTTTACGCCTGCTAGTCGAGGAGAAGCGCGTCAGCTCTCGACGCTGAACGTGAGCCCGGCGTTCGCCTGTAGCCGGTCAACAAGCTTTGATCCCATCGCCGCGCCCGGCGTCCAGACGCCGCCGGGCGTGGACGGGGTGTCCCTGACCAGGCAGATGGCGGCCTCCGCCAACATCTTCGATGTCGAGCCATAGCCCGGATCGCGATCGCCCTTCACGGACACTTTGACCTGGCGGCCATCGTCGGCGACGCCAACGAAGACGATGTCGTAGAACCCCGCCTCCCGTTCAGCCTTCGAGGGACCATCACCCGGTTTCGGCGCCTCGGCGCCCATACCTGTGAACTCGGTCGGAGCGCCTGGAACGACGATCGACATCTCATCGTACTTGAAATCCGTCCCCCATCGGTGACCCAGCAGGGCATTCGAGCGATGGACGTTCTTGGTGTTGATCACCGCCATCATGAACGGTCCGACATCTGCTCCAAGGTCCAGATCGTGCTCGACCGCATTGCCGGGCGGCTGCTCAGGCCCCTGGAAGCCTGGCGTCAGCGCAAACGGGTTCATCATGACCGCGATCAGGCCAGGATCTTTCTGAATCGCAGCCATGGTCGCCGCGCCGCTGGCCGCCGTACCGCCTGAGAGGCCGCCCTTCATCGTCCGAAGGCGGCCCTTCACGCGCGGAACATAGCCACCCAATTTTGCCTTGGCCGTTTCCTCAGCAAACCAGACGCCGAGTTCGAACGGGATGGAGTCAAAACCGCAGGAGTGGACGATCCGTGCGCCGGACGTTTTTGCCGCTGCATCGTGAGTGGCGATAATTTGCGCCATCCAGGTCGGTTCACCCGAAAGATCCAGGCAGTCTGTACCGGTCGCGACACAGGCCGCCACCAGCTTGTCGCCATAAAGCTGATAGGGTCCGACCGTAGTGATGATCGCCTTTGCGCGGCGAACCATTGCCTCCAGTTGCGCCGCATCATCGGCATCGGCCACGATCAGCGGCGTCTCAGCCGGCGCACCCATTTCGTCGCGCACCTCAGCCAATTTGGCGGCGCTGCGCCCAGCCATCGCCCATTTTATATCTCCGCCGACGCCGTAGCGATGCGCTAAGTACTCTGCGACCAGCCGACCCGTGTAGCCGGTGGCGCCATAGACGATGATATCGAATTCAGCGTTGGGATTCATGGCAGCTGTCCTGACTTGGGCGCAGCGTTTTGTCTATATTTTACCGCGCAAGTAAACCTCCGACGGGAAACGTAACGAGAACATGTTATAGGTCGAAGATGGCTGACAGCGCGGTTCCCGAAGCCGATCTCCTACCGCCGAGATTCGCCGACTGGTTCGCCGGGCGGGGCTGGAGTCCGCGTCAACACCAGCTGGCGATGATCGCGTGCGCCAAGGCGGGCCGAGACGCTCTGCTGATCGCGCCCACGGGCGGCGGCAAGACACTGGCAGGGTTCCTGCCTAGCCTCATCGAATTGGCCGATCGAGCACCATCCAACGCCGCGCGCGGCCTGCATACACTCTACATCTCACCGTTGAAGGCGCTGGCTGTCGACGTTGAGCGCAACCTCAACGCCCCGATCCTGGAGATGGGTCTGGGTATCACGGCTGAGAGCCGCACCGGCGATACCGGGATGGCGCGCCGCCAGCGGCAACGGGTAAAGCCGCCTGAGATTCTTCTGACTACGCCTGAGCAGTTGGCCTTGCTTTGCGCCTGGGAGGGCGCACGCCTCTTTTTCGAGAGCCTGGAGTGCGTAATCCTCGACGAAATTCATACGCTGCACGCGTCAAAGCGCGGCGACCTGCTGGCGCTCGATCTCGCTCGAATTGATCAGTTCGCGCCGAACCTTCGGCGGGTGGGACTGTCGGCGACGATCGAGGATCCCGAAGTCATCAAGGCCTGGATGGCCAACCATGTCAGAGGGGGCAATGCTTCCATCGACCTTGTGCGCGGTCCTGCCGGTGCAGATCCGATCGTCGAGGTGCTACTTTCGCAAGGCCGGGTGCCCTGGTCTGGGCATACGGCGCAGCATGCCATGCAGGAGGTCTACGATGTCATCCGAAAGTCGCGGATAGCCCTGGTCTTCGTCAACACCCGCTTTCAGGCCGAGTTCGCCTTTCAGGAGCTGTGGCGGCTGAACGAGGACAGTCTGCCGATTGCTCTGCACCATGGCTCTTTGGCGCCCGAACAGCGGCGCAAGGTCGAAGCGGCGATGGCTCGCGGTGAACTGCGCGCCGTGGTCTGCACCTCCACCCTCGATCTTGGCATTGATTGGGGCGACGTGGACCTGGTGATCCAACTCGCTTCGCCCAAGGGCGCCTCGCGGATGGTCCAGCGGATCGGCCGCGCCAACCACCGGCTGGACGAGCCCAGCCGCGCTCTTTTCGTTCCAGCCAATCGTTTCGAGATGCTCGAGTGCCAGGCTGCCCGCGATGCCATTGCCGAGAACAAGCTCGACGGCGAACCGCCGCGCCTTGGTGCCTTGGACGTGCTCGCCCAGCATATCATGGGCTGCGCATGCTCTGAGCCCTTCGATCTCTTGAAACTCTATGAGGAGGTGCGCAGCGCCGGGCCTTACCGGGACCTGATCTGGGAAGATTTCGAGCAGGTCGTCGATTTCGTCTCGACCGGTGGCTATGCGTTGAAAACCTACGACCGCTTCCGCCGGATCGTGAAAGGTCCAGATGGCCTTTGGAGGGTGCGCAACCCCGAGACCGCCCAGCGCCATCGTCTCAACGTCGGTGCCATTGTCTCACCCGCCGTACTTTCGGTCCGCATCGCCATGCCAGGCGGACGTGGTGGCCGAAAGATCGGCGAAATCGAAGAGGGCATGATCGAAATGTTGGAACCCGGCGAGACTTTTGTCTTCGCCGGCCAGGTCTGGCGGCTCGTGGCCGTAACCAACCTCGACGTCCTCGTACAGGCCGCGCCGTCGGCCGATCCGAAGATGCCGTCATGGGGCGGTTCGAAGTTCGCTCTTTCCACCTACCTCGCCAAGCGCGTGCGGCAACTGATGTACGACCAGGCAAACTGGAACATCCTGCCACGCGACGTTCGCGATTGGCTTGAAGCGCAGCGTGACCGCTCCCTGATCCCGATGGAAGACGAGCTGTTGCTTGAGACCTTCGCCCGAGGTCGCCGGCAATTTATGGTCTGCTACCCCTTCGAGGGTCGGCTGGCGCATACCACTCTTGCGATGCTCCTCACGCGCCGATTGGAGCGAATGGGACGCGGCCCCCTGGGCTTCGTCTGCAACGATTACGCCCTAGCCATATGGGCGATAGAGCCGCTTGATGCGATCGATTTTGACGAGCTCTTCGCGCAGGACATGCTGGGCGATGACCTGGACGCATGGCTCGCTGAAAGTTTCATGATGAAGCGCGCATTCAAAGGCGCAGCGATCATTGCCGGACTGATCGAGCGGCGATTCCCGGGGCAGAAACAGAAGACGGGGCGCCAGATCACGTTCTCCACCGACCTTATCTACGACACCCTTCGTCGCCACGAGCCGGGCCATTTGCTGCTCCGCTGCGCGCGCGAAGACGCCGCGACGGGCCTGATTGACGTCGCACGCCTGGGTCAGATGCTGATGCGCATAAAGGGACGAATCCGGCATTCTCCTCTCGAACACCTGTCGCCGTTTTCGGTGCCGATCCTATTGGAAATCGGCAAAGAACGCTCGCCAGGTCACGCGGGAGAAACCCTGATCCTGAGGGAAGCCGAAAATGAGCTGATCGCTGAGGCCTTGCAGTGAACGCAGTGATCGCGAAAGCCTTCGCCTACGACTTTGTAATCGCCGACA
Source organism: uncultured Alphaproteobacteria bacterium (assembly GCA_903860975.1). Taxonomy (GTDB): domain Bacteria; phylum Pseudomonadota; class Alphaproteobacteria; order Caulobacterales; family Caulobacteraceae; genus Phenylobacterium. The sequence goes on along the minus strand of CAIOSI010000041.1, from coordinate 124,808 downwards.
GCGGCGCGCTCGGCATCCCGATCGCAAGCGTAGACGTGCGACTGCGCGCGTCCGGCGCGCTGTGGATCGCGGCCGAACGCACCTTGGTGGTCGCCGACCTACATCTGGAAAAAGGCTCCTTCTACGCTGTGCGCGGCCAAATGCTGCCGCCCTATGACACGCGCGAGACACTGAGGCGGCTGGCCCAGGAGATCGATGCCCTGTGCCCAACGACGGTTGTCCTCCTGGGCGATACCTTCCATGACGCGACATCCGAGGCCCGGCTTGCCGCCGATGACGTTGAGGCCTTGCGCGCGTTAGCCCGCGGCCGGACGTTGATTTGGATCGTCGGTAATCACGACGCCGAGGGCCCGCAAGCCTTGCCCGGCGAAATCGCCAACGAGCTGTCGCTTTGCGGTCTCACTTTGCGCCACGAGCCGCGCCTGGGCCTCCAGCCCGGAGAAGTCTCCGGTCACCTGCACCCGGCAGCTCGCGTAAGGGCGAGCCGAGGGAGTGTTCGCCGGCGCTGTTTCGTCACAGATTCGGACCGCCTGATCCTGCCGGCTTTTGGCGCATACGCAGGCGGGCTCAATGTCCGCGACAAAGCCTTTGCCGGTCTTTTCGCGCGCCCTCCCCTCGCCGGCGCGCTCGGGAGCGAGCGGGTGTACGCCGTGGGATGGCCCTCGTTGGTGGGCGATTAACGGCTCAGACGTGGCCGATCTTGAGGGCCTGATCGAGGCAAACGGCCAATGAAATGCAAGCGCCTGCTGTCAGCGCCGTGGAGAGCCTGGGATAGCGCGCGGCCACATCGGGGCCGTGATGATCGAAGATCCATTGCAGAAGAAAGGCGATCAGGCAGCCGCCGATAATCCAGCCTTCGGGAACGCGATGGCGTGAGGCCAGCACTGTCCAGGCCGCCAAGGGGGAAAGAATCGAGATCAGGAGACGCTGGGCGCGTGGTCTTGGGCGGCCGCTCTCCATTCCCCAGCGAACGCCGCCCAGAAACGCCAGAACGACGCCGGACCAGGTGAGGATCACGGTGAGCGCCGGACGCGCCACGTCGGCCGTGCCCCAGCCATAGGCGGCCGCTGCGATCGGGAAAGGAGCCATTGCGCTGAGCGCCATCATCCATAGCGCGGGCGGGATCGAGTCACCAAAGGTCGAAGCGTGGGGCTCATCGATCGCCATTCAGTCCCTCCGAAACGCCGTCGAGGCTGCCCAACCCGCCGTCAATGCAAAGGCCATCGCAGCCAAACCATAAGACCATGGCCTCTCATGCGCCCATAGGTAAAGCCCGCGCTCGACACCAACCTTTTCAACCGTCAGGGATCGATCCTTCTCGGCGACGGGCTGACCGTCCTGAAAAAGCAAGATCCGCACGTCGTATTTACCGATAGGGGCTTCAGCAGGCAGGGCGATCTCGGCGCGAAACAGCCCCTTGTCCACGAAACGGACCCCGCGGTCGGCGACGTCATAGAGATGGGCGGCCTCCTTCAACCGCACGACGGCCCGCCTCCAGTCGAGGTAGTCAACGCCCAGGCGGCTCACGACGACGTCGCGAACGCCATAGCGGGTCTCGGTTCGTTGTTCGGCCGGCGCGTTCATCGCCAAATGATCGACCCCGGCCTCAAGCCGGCGCAAAACTCCAAAGTGTGCGATGTCGTCGAGTGGCCGCGTGGAAGCGGCGATATAGAAGCCTGGTGCCCCTTGGAAGACCACCGGACGGCTGTTGATCCAGACGCCGGCCACCCGGCTCTTGTGAGCTATGCGGACTGTCTGGTCGGGTCCACGGACGATCACAACCACGTCGCTTGGCCGCGACAGGGGATCGAAGATCGCGCCGTATAGAACGATGCGGTCTCCGCGGAAGTCGGAGTTCACCCTGACATTCGTCTCCGTCAGAGCGGCCGAGACCGCCGCGCTGGGATATGGCGGGAGCACCGGCGGCAATGAGGCGCCCGCCATCAGCCGCCGCTCCCAGACATCAGCACAAAGGCTTCATGCGGCGTAAAGAAGAGACCCAAGCCCATCCGAAGCCCGACGCAAAGGACGATGAGCGCCAGCAGCGCCCTCAGTTCCTCAGCGCGAAAGCGAGAAGACGCTCGGGCGCCGAGCTGGGCGCCGATCACGCCACCTATGAGCAACAATGTCGCTAACAGGATGTCGACTGTCTGGTTTCGACCCGCTTGCAAAACACCCGTCAGGGCGGTGGTGATGATAATCTGAAAGAGGCTGGTTCCCACCACGATGTTGGCCGGCATCCGCAGGATGTAGACCATGGCCGGTACCAGAATGAAGCCGCCGCCGACGCCCATGATCGCCGAGAGGATGCCGACAAAGGCGCCCAGAATAATCGGCGGGATGACGCTGATGTAGAGCCGTGAGCGGGAAAAACGCATCTTCAGCGGCAGGCCGTAAAGCCAAGGCGGACGCCGATCTCCACGCGGTGGTGCAGGCGCGTTGCGACGGCGGCGCACGATCGCCCCGATCGACTCCCAAAACATGAGCCCGCCAATGACGCCCAGAAACACCAGGTAAGAAAGCGCCACCACCAAGTCAGCCTGGCCCAGCAAGCGCAGCCAGCGAAAAATCTCTACGCCAACAACGGAACCGACGGCCCCGCCGGCCGCCAGCACCCCGCCCATACGGAAATCGACGGAACGCTTTCGCCCGTAGGAAATAACGCTCGACATAGACGAGGCGGCGACGTGGTTCGACATGCTGGCGACAGCCACCGCCGGGGGGATGCCAAGAAAGACCAGGATCGGTGTCATTAGGAAGCCACCGCCGATGCCGAACATCCCTGAGATGAATCCCACCAGAGCGCCAAGCAACACGAGCAGTGGAGCGTTCACGGACACTTCGGCGATTGGCAGGTAAAGGTCCAAATGTCGCCTCTATTGGGGGAGGCCGACCGGCTGGCGGCTCAACGGGAAAAGATAGAGAGCCGGGCAACAGTGGCAGGGTCTAGAGCCCCCGTGGCCGCCATGCCTTGATCACGCTGATAAGCGCCAACCGCAAGCTTCAGGTCGTGAGTTTCATTCCCATCCGCACGGCCTTTGTAGTAGCCCAGACGCCCGAGAACTTTTTGGGCGGCGAGGACCGAAAGCGCAGTGGCAGGGGCTTGACCGCTTGGCGCAGCCGCACCGGGCTCAAAGGACTTGGCCTGGGTCTCAGCCGTCGCCAGCTGAGCGGCGGGCAACTTGGTTTGAAGATCCATCGCACGGGCGCGGGCCTCGCCGTCGCCGCCATTGGCCGCAATGCGGAACCATTTGTAGGCCTGGGCGAGATCGCGAGGCACCCCGGAACCGGACAGATAGAGCAGTCCGAGATTATACTGGGAATCCACCACGCCACGATCGGCGGCCTTTTTAAACCACTGGCCTGCGACTGCGACGTCCTGCGGACCGGCTTCGCCTCGGAAGTAGAAGAGCGCGAGATTGTGCATCGCCGTCGGATCACCCGCATCGGCAGCGCGGGCCGTCCAGCGGCGCGCCTCGCCCAGACTCTGAGCAACGCCGTCACGTCCGTCCTCATAGAGCTTGGCTAGGAACATCTGCGCTTGAGGATTGCCCCCTTCAGCCAAGGTCTTGAGTTGGGCGAGCGCACCTGGGCGTTTTTTTTCAACCGCGGTAGCGACCTGCACGTAGTCCGGGTCGGAGGGCTCGGGCGCCTGAGCGCCAACATCTGCAGAGGCCACCTGTGGAATGGCCTTCGATGCAGCAGGTGGCGGTGTCGCGACTTGCGGCTCCAGCGCCACGGCCGCTCGAGGACTGCCTGCAAAGGCCTGATTGTCATGCCGCGGCGTGCCCGCGCCTTCCATCAGCACGACGCCTGCAGCGCCAACACTGAGGAACGCCGCTCCGCCGGCGACCAGCAGAGCCGTCTGCCAGGTTGAGGTCGGACGGCCGGGCTTCAGCGCGCCGAGGAGACCGCTACGTGGCGCGCGCGGACGCCGTTCGCCAGCCTGGACAGCCTTCGGTCGCGACGTCGCTGCGGCGCGCGCAACGGCCCGGGCCTGCTCGATGACCTCGCGGGTTGATAGGGCCGGCGCCTCATCGGCAGTCTCAGGAGGTACAAGACTAAGACCCCCGTCGTCCTCCACTTCCGAGAGCGGCGCGAAATCGTCGGTTGGGGCAAAGGCGTAGACGTGGGCGAAATCTTCTTCGTCAAAGGCGGGATTTCCCGGATCTAAGGCGGGCTGGTTGACCGGTTCAGCGCGGGAGAGCAGTTCAGCGCCGAACAGAGCCGATCCGCTCGTCAGTCCAACGTCTACAGTGTCACGACGCGCGTTTGGCGCAGACCTATCGCCGGTCGCCGGCCTATCCAGAGCGTCAACTTCCAGACGATCGCGTGCAGACTCCAGCAGTCTGGCGGTACGCTCTTCACTTTGCCGGATACGTTCGGCCAAATCACTCGCCGCCCGTTCGTGTCGTTGTTCTATGCGCTCGGTGACCTGCGAAACCTGCTCTCCGACATCGTCGATCGCCTGGGCAGCGCGACGTTCGGACTGGATGATCCGATCGGTCAGCCGATCGGTTATCCTTCCGATCTCGGCGCCTAGACGCTCCAGCGCCTCGGCGTGAAGCTGATCGGTGCGGCCGAGGCGATTTTCGACCGCGCCGGCGATACGGGCGATCTCGCCACCGACCTGTTCGATGGCCTGAGCGCTGCGCTGTTCGGCGCTTTGGACCCTTCGGTTCAGGGTCTCGGCCATGGTCAGGACTTCACGGCCCATGTTCTCGATGGCGCGGGCAGAGCGCTGCTCAACGGCGGCCATGGCCTCGGTCATCTGGTCGAGCCGGGCCTCCACCCGATCGACGCCCATCGCGCCCAACCGATCGTCCATATCTGCGCTGACGCCGTCAATGCGACGGCCGAGTTGATCGCCGATTTGCCCGAGCCGGACATCTAATTGGTCGATACCCGTGTCAGCCAACCGATCGGCGATCTCCTTGCGGGCATCATCGACCCGCGCGCCCAGCAGGTCGGCAAGCGCCTCCAGCCGATTGTCCAGGTCGCCGCGGACGCTGCTATCAGCGGCGTACATGCGCTGGTCCAGTTGGACGAGGCTGTCGCGTAGACTGTCTAACGCCTTACCCGTTCGGCCCTCGGCGTGCGCCAGGCGTTGGGCCAAGCTTGAGACGATCTCTTCAATGATCGCTGCAGGGTCCTGACCTTCGGCACGCGTTAAGCGCTCTTCCAATTTCGCTAGGGTCGAGTGGGTTTGATCAGCCCCGTCGGACAGCTGGCCTTCCAAGCGGGTGATCGAGGCTTCAATCGCCTTCAGCGCCTCCGCAGACCGCGGACCAGAGAGTTCGGCCTCAACCCATCGCATCCGGTCTGCAGCGGTGGCCTGCTCGGCGGCCAGCTGTTCGGCTGTAGCCTCGAAGCGCGCCGCGACGGCGCTGTGCTCTCGCTCGGCAGTTTCGATGCGCGCCATGGCGTGACGTACGGAGTGCTCGACGCCTGAAATCGCCAGCCCTGTTCGGGTCTCTGAGGCCTCGATGCGGTCCGTCAGGCGATCGAGTGCAAAGGCAATGCGCCCTAGGTCGTCTGGTCTCGGATTGGTCGTAGCAACGGACATAATTGACTTCGGCGGCTCGGGCGCGGCCCGAACCGGGCGCGCAGTGAAATGCTCCTCGGAGGTGATTTCCTCGGGCAAATCATCTTCTAGGATAATTCGGTTAAGCCATTCCCCAAGTGTCATCCCAGAACGACGAGCAAGTTCCTTGGCGACCTCACGGGCCTTGGGATCGATCCCCTTGACGCTCCAGGGCGCCGCCGCGGTCATCGAATCACTCCTCCTGGACAGGGCGACGCTAGCACCGTCACTTGGGGTGTAAACGAACCCTTAACGCAAGATATGGTATTTGGCCTCCGTCAGCTGTGGACAGAACGTTGATACCGAGGCGGATGGCTTCCGTTCTGCTGAGGTGGCTGCGATACGGCGTCGCACATGGATTTGCAGACGACGCTCATTCTCGCCGGCAGCCTTTTGGCGATTGCAGTCTTCGCGGGCTGGCGCGGCGCACGACCGCCCAACCCGAATCGCGGCCCCAGATTGATGCCTTGGCGCTTCATCATGTTGTTGGCAGCTGCGTCTTTGGTTTTCGTGTTGGGACATCTCAGTCAGATGTTCGCTGCGACGTCATCCAACTAACGCCAGCACCCAGGCGGGTTGGATCCCTGCCGCCGACAGCAAGACAATACCCCCAATCCTGCTGCTGGATTGGGGGCTAGAGACAGATATCTCGTCGGTCCGAAATCTAGTTGAAGCCCACGTCGGTGTGAAACATCGAATAGCTGTGCAGGGCGGAGACCATATCCATGCTCGGCAAAGAGGTGTCGATTTGCGGCTCCGGCGAATGGCTGGATCCGCCGTCGGGGGCCAGAGGCGTGATGGCGTCGGGCGCGGTCACAGTCGGATCTGGCGGGGTCGCTACCGTGTCGGGACCTGCGCCTGAGGCTGGGGGCACCGTACCGCCATCCGGCGCCGGGGGGACAATAACATCGGCAGGTGGGGTGGGGTCTGGAAGGGTAGGCGGCGCATCGGGACTCGCGCTTCCAGACGACCCCGACAGCGGGTCAGTTGAAATGACCAAACTTTCATGACCCGAACCGTCGTGCGTTGTCGTGAAAATGAAAGAGGTGTTGAGATCAAGATCACCAACACTTGCTCCGAAGTCGTCTCCAAGGCCAGTAGGCATCTCCAGGGATTCGCTATCTCTATTGCGCTGATAATCCCTGATAAATATCCGACCTAAGATTTCTTGATGGAAAATGAAAATGGTTTAAAATTGGGAAATCATATTAAAAATGAACGTTTATACTTGATTAACTTACTTTGTATCTGAAATTATACTGATAATTTGAGACCACGAATTGGCGTACAAACGCCATATTTTATAGAGTTTCCCCAAGCGCAATGCTCGCGCCGAGGACCAGGCATGAAAAAGGCCCGACGCCTTGCGAGCGTCGGGCCTTGAGCAGAACGTCCGTGTATCGAAGGGCTACTTGCCGCCAGCTGTGGGCGCAGCCGTGGGCGTCGCTGCCGCCGCCTGACGGCGTCGCTGCCCAAACATCATCTTGGTCGCCACGGCCAGTTCGTCCTTATCGATGACGCCATCGTGGTTCTTGTCGATGGCGTCCCAGTTCTTGAGCAACATGGTGCCGATCTGGCTTTCCGATTTGAGTTCGGACTTCTCGATCTTGCCGTCCATGTCGGCATCCAGCATCCCAATCAGCATGCCGCCCTGAAGGGCCTCGTCATAATTCACGAGGTGCTTGGAGGTCTCCTCCATCCAACGATAGCGGATACGGGTGAAAAACATCTCTTCCCAGGACTGATCGCCCCAGACGACGGTCTTGGAGGCGTCAGGGTTGTGCGGATTGCTCTTAGAATTGTCATAGACGTAGTGGGCGATCAGCTTGGAGCCCGCTGGCACCTTGATCGGCTCGGCGAAATTATAGTGGCCCTGCCAGCCGAAGTCGTAACGCGGCAAGGTCAGCAGTAGTTTCTTTTTTCCATCCGGGTACTGGATCCACAGATCCGAAGACGTCGCGCGATAGTGGGCGTGAGGGAAGGCCGAATAGAGTAGCGCGTCCTTTGGAAACTCCATGTAGGCGACTTCCTGGTGATGGCCGTCATTTGGCGGCAGCACGATCGCGTTATTCACGATCTGGGCGTTGTGCATCACGATGTCGGGCGTCTCGCCCGGCTTGTAGAAATAGAGCCCGATCTTTGTATGTTCGGTCACTTCCTTACCGAACGGCGTGTAGTGGTTTTGGAAGCCGATCGCGCCGCCTGGCGGAATGTAGGTGCCAGCATCGTCAGGTGCGACCTCACTCTCGGCGCCGACCGCGTAGCTGCCAACCGAAGCGCCCCAGCGATTTTCAAAGGCCGGCTGGCCTTCCTTTGGCGCATCATTCATGAAACCGGTCAACACATGGTGCACGGCCTGGCGGGCGTCGACCTTGATCGTCGAGGCCTTCAGCCACTTTCCCTGCGTCAATGGATTGGCCACCCACGGATGCTGATAGTCGACGACGCCCGTCGCCGGGATGGTGTAGTTTGGCACTTCAAGCACGATGTCAGGTTTGCCCAGCGGCCACTCGACGGCCACCAAGTGCTTGCTGCCGAGCGGATCGGCGCCTTCGCCGCGCGCTGCACCCTGATCGATCCAGTGGACCAGTGTCTTGGTCTCATCCGGGGTCAGGCGTCGGTCGTTGCTGAACTTGCCCACATGGGGATCAGAGTGGAAGGGCGGCATCCGATCGGTGCGAATGACTTCGCGGATCATCGGCGAGAAGCCCTTCACCGTCGCGTAATCCTTCATCGCGAAGGGGCCAATGCCGCCTTCTTCGTGACAGGCCACACACTTGGCTTCCAAAATCGGGGCAACATCCTTGACGTAGGTTAGCTGCATCTTCTGGGCGCGGGCGGGGAAATCGATAGCGGCACCCTTGCTCGTCGCGGCGGCAGCCATGCTCACGGATTGACCGGCGGACAGGGCGTCAAGCGCCTTGGCTGTCGAGGCATCAGCCAGACTGCCGCGGAAGGCAACGGCCCACGTCTTGGGATTGATCACGATCACTTCGGCCGAGCGGGTGACGCCAAGGCTCTCGCCGACCAACTGATAGCTGTCCATCAGGATCGGCGTGTCGTAGCCGGCTTTGGCACCTTCGGCCAGGATCGCCTGTTGGCTATCCTTCAGGTTCGAATTTAGCATCATGAACTGGACGCCCTTGCCCGCGTAGGCGGCCTTCAGGGCCTTAAGCTGCGGGGCTAGGCTGCGGGTGACCGCGTCGCCGTTTGACTGGGTCACGATCACAACGGCCTTGGCATCGGCCAGGCGGTAGAGTTCGTGCGCCTCGAAGTTGGCGTCCACAAGTAGGAAGTTTTCGACCGTCGTCGCCGGCATGACCGCCGTCGCGGCGACGTGAGCGCTGTGGGTGAGGGCATTCGACGCCGTCGTGTCGCTCGTGCAGCCGTAGATCGCTGCCGTGCCGGCCAAGAGTGCCAAGACACCAAGTTTCGCACCGTTCATAGACGAACTCTCCTAGGGGTATTTCCGCGTCCACGCGGTCGCGACGCCTTACATTGTATAACGCGCCCTTCGTTACACCAATGTTGCTGCGTATCTATGCGCCCCGCTGTCGTTGGCATAGTGACCCGAAGATGGCCATTTGGATGCATCGCCCGCCAATTTTGCGAAAAAACGCCCGCTGTGAGGCGTTTGGCTCGGGCGATAGATGCTCGCCGAACGGCTGAATGCGCCGTGCGAAAAACCTTTGTGGTTGCGATGCGGCGCCTCGCCGAGATTCTCGATCATGAAATCTTCCGGGTGCCTTGGTGCAGGTCGCAGCCACGTCTGGCTTGTCTGGGTTCCAGCAAATGGCGATGGGGTGAGCAACGGCGGTCTCGATCGCCTGATCGATCGATCAATCAAGGGATAGGCCAAATTGGGTGGGGACGACGATTTCCGCTTTTAAGCCGCTCAGTGGGCCCCTAGCCTCGCGCAGGATCTGAACAGGAAGCTTTGATGCGTTCAATTTTCGCCGCCACCGTTATCGCGCTCGCGCTCGGGGCGATGAACTTCAGTGCGCCGAACGGCGCACAGGCCCAAACCCGCGCCACCGACGCAGCCGATCCCTATATCTGGCTGGAAGAGGCCACTTCACCGCGCGCCATGGACTGGGTGAACACTCACAACGCCAAGGCCACGGCCGTGCTCGAAGCCGACGCCCGCTATTCCACGCTCTATCGCGAAGCTCTGGCGCTGGCCGAAGCCAAAGATCGTATACCCATGGGCAGCTTCGTGCATGGCGAGATCTATAATTTCTGGCAGGACGGGGAACATTTACGCGGGATCTGGCGTAAGGCCTCCCTGGCCAATTACCAGACCGCCGAACCGGCGTGGAAGACGGTCCTGGACGTCACCGCGTTGGGAAAGGTTGAGGGCAAGAGCTGGGTGTTCAAGGGCGCGAACTGCGCCCGCCCCGCCGAGCGGCGCTGCCTGTTGGATCTCTCCGAAGGCGGCGAAGACGCGGTAACGATTCGCGAATTCGATCTGGACACCGGGACGTTCGTCGACGGCGGCTTCTTTCTGCCGAAGTCGAAAGCACGGGTCGCGTGGGAGGACGAGAATACCCTTCTGATTTCGAATGCCTGGGCGCCTGGAGAGCTGACGGCCTCTGGCTATCCTTACATCGTCAAACGCCTCAAGCGCGGACAGTCCCTCGATCAAGCCGTTGTCATCTATCGCGGCGACAAGACTGACGGCGGCTATGGCGTCTCGCCTGACGTCCTGCGCGATAGCGCCGGGCGAACCCTGGCCGTGATCACCCGCCCTTTGGACACCTTCAGTCATGAGACCTATGTGCTCACGCCCAAGGGAGCCCAACGTCTCGCGATCCCGAAGAAGGCCAGTGTTGATGCCTTGATCGGCGGGCGTGTGGTGATCAAGACGGAGGAATATTGGACCGCAGGCGGCAAAACCTTCCCCCCCGGAAGCCTGACATGGACGTCGCTTTCCGCCCTTATGGCCGACCCTGCGCACTTAAAGCCAAAACTGCTCTATGCGCCCAGCCCGCGCGAAGCGCTGGAAGGGTCGAGCTCGACCCATGGCAAACTGCTGCTCTCAGTGCTCGATAATGTCAGGGGCCGCATCTACGTCTACACCCCGACGGCCAACGGCTTCTCACGCACCAAGCTCGACTTGCCAGACAACGTTGCCCTGAGAGTTACAGCGACGGATGACAAAAGCGATCGAGCCTTCGTCAGCGTTTCAGGATTCCTGACACCTTCTAGCCTTTGGCTCGCCGACACCGCCTCTGGCTCGCTGACCAAGGTCAAGGCCCTGCCCGCCAAGTTCGACGCCTCAGGCGACGTCGTCGAACAGTTCGAGGCCACGTCGAAAGACGGGACCAAGGTCCCCTACTTCGTCGTTCACCCACGCGATATCAAATATGACGGCTCGAACCCGACCCTGATGACGGCCTATGGCGGGTTCCAGGTGAGCTCGACGCCAAACTACAGTGCGGTCACAGGCAAACTGTGGCTTGAGCGCGGAGGGATCTATGTCCTGGCGAACATCCGCGGCGGTGGAGAATTCGGGCCGAAGTGGCACGAGGCCGGTCTCGTGGACAAGCGCCAGGTCATCTACGACGATTTCGCCAGCGTCGCGGAAGACTTGGTCCGCCGCAAGATCACGTCTTCGCGTCGGCTAGGCATCGAGGGCGGATCCAACGGCGGCCTCCTGATGGGGGTGGAGTTCACAGAGCGGCCCGACCTTTGGAACGCTGTCGTGATCGACGTGCCGCTTCTGGACATGATCCGGATTTCGAAGATCGCGGCTGGCGCCAGCTGGCAGGGCGAATATGGCGACGTAAACGCCAATCCGAAGGCCATGGCGTTTTGGCTTAAGACCTCACCTTACCAAAATCTGAGGGCCGATGCGAAATACCCAGAACCCTTCATCTTCACGACGACCAAGGATGACCGGGTAGGCCCGCAGCATGCGAGAAAATTCGCAGCACGAATGGAGGAGATGCATCTTCCCTATCTGTTTTACGAGAACACCGAGGGCGGCCACGGCTCAGGCGCAGACCTAAAACAGCAGGCCCACACCCAGGCGCTGACCATGACCTACCTGCAGATGAAGCTCATGAACTAGGCTTAGGCTTGCGCTTCAGGCCACCGCAGTTGCAGGCGACCCTTCTGTTTTCACCTCTTCAAGCTTTTTGGGTCGTTTGGACAGGCCGGAGACTCCCCCTGATGACAGCAAACCAACGTCGGCCATCAGCCAGGGGATCGACCACTTGTGAGGTGCCGCGCAATATCGTGGCTGCCATAACGGGTCATATTTGTCCTTGTACCGACGCACGCCCTGAAAATTGTAGATTTCCTCACCGCGCTCAAAGAGCAGGCGTCCGACGCGTGACATGATCGGGGCGAGCGGACGGTCGTCGAGGCCCGCAAGAGGCGCAATGCCGAACTCGAAGGCCTGATATCCCTGCTCGCGGCCCCAGTTGATGAGCTCGACAAAGAGATAGTCCATGATGTTGTTCGGCGCTTCGTTCGCATAGCGCATCAGGTCCATGGAAAAGGCACTACGGCTGGCTGTGGTCCAAAGCGTGGCGAACGCTACGGGCTTGCCTTCAAAGCGCACCAAGGCCACGGGGAACTCCTGCACGTACCCCGGCCAGAAGCCGCCCATGGAGAAGCCTTTTTCGCCGCCCGCGTGGTGGGAAAGCCATTCTTCGGAGATAGCTTGCAGGGTCGGGAGCATGGCGGTGACCACCTCGCCTTCAAACACTTCGAAAGTTGCACCGGCCTCGCCGAGCTTTCTCCACGCCCGCCGCGCGGTGCCGCGTTTGCGACCTTCCATGGAGAAGTTTTCCAGGGGCACAGCAGCGGTCTCCCCGACCTTCTGAATCGCGAATCCGAGTTCAACGACCTCCGGCAAGTCCTCAGCGTTCAGACCATGGACGCCCGGCCGAGCCGCGTGGCTATCTGCCAGCTCGCGGAACCGCCAAAGAAGTTCCTGACGCTCGTCGCGCCGGCCGACCGGCGCGCCCAGCGCAACCCAAGCTCGGCCGCGGACCCCAAACATCAGGAAGCTCTCGCCAGAAGCTGAGAATAGGAACCGTTTATCGCCCAGAAGCGCCAGGTTGGAACCCGGCTCGGCGCATTCGGCCTTGGCCAAGATCGCGCGTACCCGTTCGTAGTCAGGGTCATGCTCGCCCACCACCGGCGGGGTCGCGGCTGAGACGAAGAGCCGCCAAACTCCGAATGCAAAGAGCACCACAGCTGCGCCCGCCCAGGCGCGCACAGCCCGCTCGGCGTCGGCATCTGCCATCACCCGCCACCAGGGGCGATCGGCGTAGTCCGAGTGCTGGAAGGTCCAAAGGCCCAGGGCACCCACCCCCACAAGCGCACAAGCGGCCGAGAACAACCAGCCGGGGGTTATCTCCATGCGTGTCAGGCGCGAGCTACGTGAGAAGGCACCGTGGAAGGGCGAGATCAGAACTGCGAGCGCCACCAAAGCGGCCGTCTCTTCCCAATTGAAGCCCTTGAGCAGAGCCAGGGTCGCGGCCAGGAGCAGGGCTCCCAGCGTCGCATACCAAGCCGCATCCAGCCGCGCACGCAGACCAAACGCCAAGAGCACAAGGGCCAGGCCAAGGATGCTGGAGAGGAAGTGGGCGGCTTCGATCAGATAGACAGGCGTGATCTGGATCAGACGCATGAACCGCGCAGGCTCGGACGGCGTGGCGCCAGAAGCCAGCAACATGACGCCCGCAGCGGCCGTCAATATCGCCGCCGTCCAAGGCGCCATGGCCAACGCAGCCGGTCGAAGGTCTCTCAGAAACTGCATTCAGCCCCGTGGATCCGTTGATGATCAGGCTCTATAGCCGATTTGCCGCCAATGCCTGCGTCAAACGGCTGTTTCACTGCGCAAGACCCGGCGCTAAGGTAATCCTGGTTTCGCATTCTAGAGAGGGTTGAGCCGCCATGGCCGACTTCGGTGCCTCCGAACTAGACACCTTCCGCGCAGAGGTCCGCGGCTGGCTGGAGGCTGAATATCCGGTGGAGCTGCGCGATCCAAACGCCAAGACGGACCCTGAGGCCGTTTGGGGTGGTCGAGCGTTTGAAGGGTCCAATGACCCGCAGTCGGTATGGATGCGGCGCGTCGCCGAAAAGGGCTGGACTACGCCCACCTGGCCGCAGGCCTACGGGGGCGCGGGCCTGACGGCGCAACAGGCTCGGGTGATTGACCAGGAACTGTCGGCGGGTCGCTACCGCCCGCCGCTGCTCTCTTTCGGCATCTGGATGCTGGGACCGGTGCTGTTGGAATACGGCAATGACGCCCAGAAGGCCGAGCACATGCCGCGGATCGTGCGCGGAGAGGCGCGCTGGTGCCAAGGCTATTCCGAGCCGGGCGCCGGGTCCGACCTCGCGAGCCTCGCCACGAAGTGCGAAGACAAGGGCGATCACTGGCAGATAGACGGCCAAAAGGTGTGGACGAGCTACGCGGACAAGGCGGACTGGTGCTTCTGTCTTGTACGCACCGACACGACCAAGAAGCATGAAGGCATCTCTTTCGTCCTGATCGATATGCGTTCGCCGGGCGTTGAGATACGGCCAATTAAGCTGATCTCAGGCGAAAGCCCGTTCTGCGAGACGTTCTTTACAGGCGTGAAGATCCCGAAGGGCAATCTGGTCGGCAAGCTGAACGGTGGCTGGGAGATCGCCAAGCGACTGCTGCAATATGAGCGTCAGAATATCTCGGCGGGTTTCGGCGAGGGCGGGACGTCCGGCGGCGCATCGGGCGACCTGGGCGAAGTGGCCAAGACCTATGTCGGCGTCGAGGACGGTCGACTGGTAGACCAGGATCTTCGTCAGCGGATCACGCTCAACAAGATGAACTTCCAGGCCTTGCGGCAAACCATTGCCCGCACGGCGGCCGAGTCACGCGCATCGAACGGACCCAGCGCAGCGACCTCGATCATCAAGTATGCGGCAGCTGAGTTCGCAAAAGACCGGTCGGAGCTGATGGTGGAAACCATGGGCGCGCAGGGTCTGGGCTGGGATGGCGATGGCTTCAGCACACCGGAGATCACAGCGGTCCATGGCTGGCTGCGGACCAAGGCCAACTCGATCGAGGGCGGTACATCAGAGGTCAATCTGAACGTAGTTTCGAAACGGGTGCTGGGCCTTCCCGACCCGAAATAGACAAAGACGCCGGCGCTCTATTTTGGGCGGTGACGAGACTTTTATTTCTTAGGACTGAGATTTCGATGGCGGATTTTGGCGGCGACGTTGAGACCTTCCGGGCAGAGGCTCGGACATGGCTGGATGCGAACTTCCCCGAAGAGTTTAAGCGCGATCCTTCGCGTCAACTGGCGATCGCCACCGGGCCTGGCGATGACGAGGGCACCCAGGCCAAAGCCTGGCGCACCGCCATGGGCGAAAAGGGTTGGGGAACGCCAACCTGGCCTGCTGAATACGGCGGCGGCGGCCTGAGCCGTATCGAAGCCCGCGTTCTGCAGGAAGAAATGGCCAAACTCGGCGCGCGCAATCCGATCGGTGGCATGGGCGTGATGATGTTCGGCCCGACCTTGGTCGAGTACGGAACGCCAGAACTAAAGGCTCAGCACCTTCCCGGAATCATTAAAGGCGAGGTCCGCTGGTGCCAGGGTTATTCGGAACCGGGGTCAGGATCGGACCTTGCGAGCCTGCAGACCAAGGCCGAGGACAAGGGTGACCATTGGCTGGTGAACGGCTCCAAGATCTGGACGAGCGGGGCCAACCTTGCCGACAGATGTTTTTGCCTGGTGCGCACGGATCAGGCGAAGAAGCACGAGGGCATTAGCTTCCTGCTGATCGACATGACGGCGCCTGGCGTCGAGGTCAGGCCCATCCGCCTGATTAACGGGACATCGCCTTTCTGCGAAACCTTCTTCACTGACGTCAGGGTGCCAAAGGACCAGCTTTTTGGGCCGCTGAACGGCGGTTGGACGGTCGCCAAGCGGCTATTGCAGTTCGAGCGGGACAACATTTCCGCAGGCCTGGGCGGCGGCAACATCGGCCAGACTACGCCGCTGCCAACGGTGGTCGAGGCCGCTCGGGATTATGTCGGCTTGGATGAAGCCGGGCGGATCGCTGATGCCGACCTACGCCGGCGGATCACAGACCACCTGATGGAGGCACGCAGCTTCCAACTGACCGTGCGGCGCGCGGCCGACGAGGCGAAATCAAACCAAGGGCCATCGGCGGCCACCTCAATTATGAAGTATGCCGGCGCAAAAATCGCTCAGGAGCGCAACGAACTGCTTTGCGAAGCCATGGGCACCCAGTCTCTGGGTTGGGAAGGGGATGGCTACTCGCCAGCCGAGATCACGGCCTTTCGCACTATGCTGCGATCCAAAGCCAACTCCATCGAAGGCGGCACCTCGGAGATTAACCTCAATGTCGTTTCCAAACGCGTTCTGGGCCTGCCAGATCCAAAATAAAGCGTGACTCCAAACCTACGCATTTTCGTGCTAGGCTTATTTCTAACTTATTGAAACTGTAAGAGATTAGGGAGACTTTCAGATGGCCGACTTTGGCGGTTCCGATCTAGACGCCTTCCGCGCCGAGGCGCGAGAGTGGCTCGAGGCCAATTTCCCCAAGTCGCTGGCGAACCAGCAGACGGCGATGATCCCGGGGGACGAGCACCTTACGGCCGACGGCAAGCTTTGGAAGCAGCGTATGGCCGACAAGGGTTGGGGGGCTCCGACCTGGCCGACAGAATACGGCGGCGGCGGGCTTTCCGGCGCCCAGGCGCGCGTGTTGCTGCAAGAGATGGCGCGGATCGGGGCGGAGAACCCGGTGGCCGGCATGGGCACCTCAATGTTTGGGCCGACGCTGCTTGAGTATGGAACTGAGGCGCAAAAGCGCCGGCACATTCCGCCGATCGTCCGCGGCGAACTTCGTTGGTGCCAGGGCTACTCCGAACCTGGCGCCGGATCGGACCTGGCGAGCCTGCAGACCAAATGCATTGACGCCGGAGATCATTGGCAAATCGACGGCCAAAAAATCTGGACAAGCGGCGCCCAGTACGCGGACTGGTGCTTCTGCCTTGTGCGTACGGACACCTCGAAAAAGCATGAGGGGATCAGCTTCGTGTTGATCAACATGCGTCAGCCGGGGGTGGAGACGCGGCCGATCAAGTTGATCGCTGGCTCCTCGCCCTTCTGCGAGACGTTCTTCACGGCCGCGCGGGCCGAAAAGGACGATATGGTTGGCCCGATGAACGGTGGCTGGACCATTGGCAAGCGCCTGTTGCAGCATGAACGTTCCGGCCAGGGCGGCGGACGGATGATGGCCGGCGCGAACGTGGTCGAGCTGGCCAAGAAATATGTAGGCCTCGACGAGAAGGGCCGGATCGCCGACAGCGACCTGCGCACCCGAATCGCCAAGCATATGATGGACGCCAAGGCTCACGGCCTAACTCTGCAGCGCGCGGCGGAAGAGGCCAAGGGCAACATCAACCCATCGGCCACCACGTCGGTGATGAAGAATTCCGGCACATGGATCGGTCAGGAAAAGGCCGAGTTGACCCTGGAAATCATGGGCAGCCAGGGCCTAGGCTGGGAGGGTGAGGAATACGCCCGGGAGGAACGAGACGCCGTGCGTAGCTGGCTCTCCGGTAAGGCCACCACGATCTTTGGCGGCAGCCAGGAAATTCAGTCGAACATTGTGTCCAAGCGCATTCTGGGCCTGCCCGACACGACCCAGAACGCCTGATCGGAGGTCTGGCGATGGCTGACTTCGGCGGAGCTGAACTGGAAGGTTTCCGGGCGGAGGCCCGCGAATGGCTAGAGGCGAACTTTCCCGCCTCGCTGGGACTCGAAACGAGCACGGTGGCCGAGACCGAGGCGTCGGGCGACAAACCCACTGGCGAGGCGGCGCTTTGGAAGGAACGGGTGGGCGCCAAGGGCTACGGTACGCCAACTTGGCCCACGGCCTACGGCGGCGCTGGGCTCAGCCGGGCAGAAGCCAAGATTCTAAGCGAAGAGATGGCGCGCATCGGTGCGTCCAATCCGATCGGCGGCATGGGCGTTATCATGTTCGGCCCGACGCTCTTGGAATACGGCAACGAAGCGCAGCTTCGCCAGCACATCCCGCCTATTGTCAAAGGTGACTTGCGCTGGTGTCAGGGGTTCTCCGAACCAGGCGCTGGATCGGATCTTGCGGGCTTGCAGACGAAGGCCGTCGACATGGGCGACCACTGGCTCGTCTCGGGGTCAAAAATCTGGACGAGCGGTGCGCATCTGGCCGACTGGTGCTTCTGCTTGGTGCGCACGGACCAAAGCAAGAAGCATGAGGGGATAAGCTTCCTGCTGATCGACATGAAGAGCCCAGGGGTCGAAGCACGGCCAATCTTGCTCATCAACGGGACAACGCCCTTCTGCGAAACCTTCTTCACCGATGTCAGAGTGCCGAAGGAAAACCTGATGGGGCCGTTGAACGGCGGTTGGACCATCGCCAAGCGTCTTTTGCAGCACGAACGCCAGGGCATATCCGGCGTCAATGCCCAGCCCGGTGCGGCAGGCCCTGGCCATGTTCCGGGACCAAGCCTGGAGACCTTGGCGCGAGATTATTTGGGATTGGCCGAAGACGGCCGGCTCGCTGACCAGGACCTGCGCACCCGCCTGACAAAACATCTGATGGAGGCCCAGGCCTTCCAGCTCACGGGCCAAAGGGCGGCGGCTGAAACGCGTTCAAATTCAGGGCCGAGCGCGGTGTCTTCAGTGCTGAAAAACGTCGGTTCGCAGGTTCGCCAAGAGCGCGCCGAGCTTGCCGTCGAGATCCTAGGCGCCCAGGGCCTTGGCTGGTCGGGCGAGACCTATAGTGGCGACGAGATCATGACCACACGGGCTTGGCTACGCGGCAAGTCAGGCACCATTGCCGGAGGATCTCAGGAGATCCAATACAACATAATCTCCAAGCGCATCCTGGGTTTGCCGGAAGTGACGAAGGCGCGCTAAGAGATCAGGGGTTGCCTAGGCTAATGCCCAGCATCATCGTTATCCCGGTGTGGGTGACCTAGGTGAAGTTGGACCATTGGCAAGGTCGTTTGGGTCCCACGGTTCGCGCCCTAGGCCGACCGTTGGATGACGAAGAATTCTTGAGACACGAACATTTTTTGGAGCGGATTTGATGGCTGATTTTGGCGGTACGGACCTTGAGGGCTTTCGCGGCGAGGCGAAGGGCTGGATCGAGGCGAATTTCCCGGCCTCGCTGAAAGGCAAGCCCAACCCGATGATGCGAGAGGAGCGCACTCAGCCCTCCGCAGACCAGGAAGCCTGGCGCAAAGCGATGGGCGAAAAAGGTTGGGGCGTTCCAACCTGGCCCGCGGCCTATGGCGGCGGTGGCCTGTCAGGTGCCGAGGCCCGCATCGTTCAGCAAGAGCTGAACAAAGCCGGCGCCTACAACCCGATCGGCGGCATGGGCGTGATGATGTTCGGCCCGACGCTCCTGGAGTATGGCACTGAGGCGCAGAAGCAGGAGCACATTCCGCCAATCGTGAAAGGCGAGATCCAGTGGTGCCAGGGCTTCTCCGAGCCAGGGGCGGGTTCCGATCTTGCAAGCCTTCAGACCAAGGCTGAGGACAAGGGAGACCATTTCCTCATCAACGGCCAAAAAATCTGGACGTCTGGAGCCCAATACGCTGACTGGTGCTTCTGCCTCGTGCGGACGGATACGTCGAAGAAACACGAAGGTATCTCGTTCGTCCTGTTCACGATGCATCAGCCTGGCGTCGAGGTCCGGCCAATCCCGTTGATCGCTGGCAACTCGCCTTTCTGCGAAACGTTCTTCACGGACGCGACGGCCAAGAAGTCTGACCTCGTTGGCCCGCTGAACGGCGGCTGGAGCGTCGCCAAGCGCCTTCTGCAGCATGAGCGCTCGGGCCTTTCGGGCGCGGGCGGCGGCGGCTTCTTCGGAATGCAGAAGTCGCTGGATTCTCTGGCCAAGGAATACGTTGGTACAGATGATCAAGGCCGCATCAGCGACAGCGATCTTCGCACCCGGATCATCAACAACCTGATCGACACGCGCGCTTTCCAGCAAACGGCGGTGCGGGCGATGATGGAGGCCAAGGGAAATTCCGGCCCGTCCGCCGCCACGTCGATCATGAAAAATGCGGGCACCCGTGTGATGCAGGACCGTGCTGAGCTGACGCTCGAAATCATGGGAAGCCAAGGTCTCGGCTGGGAAGGTGAAGGCTTCACGAGCGAAGAACTGACCGCCGTGCGCAGTTGGCTCGGCGGCAAGGCCACAACGATCTACGGCGGGTCTCAGGAGGTGCAGAACAACATCATCTCCAAGCGGATTCTGGGTCTGCCCGATCTCACCAACAATCACTGATTTTCAAGAACACGCGAATTTCGAGAGGAAATAGAATATGGCCGTTCTGAGTGAAGAACAGAGCATGCTGCGCGACGCAGCCAAGAGCTGGGTGCAAGAAAAAAGCCCTGTGACCGCCTTCCGCAAGATGCGGGATTCAGGCGCTGAGCTGGGCTACGACGTCGCCGCCTGGAACGAGATGGCCGAGATGGGCTGGGCGGGTGTCATCATCCCAGAGGAATATGGCGGCTCCAATTTCGGCTACCTGAGCTTAGGTCTCATCCTAGAAGAGCTCGGCCGCACGCTGACGGCCTCCCCGCTCCTGTCATCGGGCCTGGCCGCAGCCTCGGCCTTGATCTTGGGTGGGTCAGACGCACAGAAGTCTGCTTGGCTTCCGAAGATCGCCGAAGGCACAGCTGTCGGTGCGCTCGCCATTGACGAGGGTGCTCACCACGCGCCGGGCAAGGTCGCGGCCGCCGTTTCCGATGGCAAGCTCAGCGGTGCCAAGACCTTCGTGCTGGAAGGTATGGCGGCCAACATCTTGATTGTCTCGGCCAAGGGCCCGGACGGCGTCGGCCTCTTCCTGGTCAAGGCCGACGACGCGGGCGTCAAGCGCACGCGCCTGTCGCTGGCCGATAGCCGTGGCGCAGCCAACATCGAGTTCAAAGGCGCGACCGCCGAAGCGCTCTCTGGCGGCGAGGCCCTGATCGATAAAGTGCTTGATCGCGCGCGCGCCGGCGTCGCGGCCGAAATGCTGGGCTCCGCCGTCCAGGCCTTCGAAACCACGCTCGACTACCTAAAGGTCCGCGTGCAGTTCGGCCAAGTGATCGGCTCATTCCAAGCTCTGCAGCATCGCGCGGCAAAGATGTTCACCGATCTGGAACTTGCCCGCTCCACTGTCGAAGCAGCCCTCGCAGCAATCGACGCCGACAGCCCCGACGTGCCGGAGCTGGTATCGCTGGCCAAGTCGAAGATGGGCGACACCTTCCACCTGGTTTCCAACGAGATGGTCCAGATGCACGGCGGCATCGGCATGACAGACGCCCACGACGCCGGGTTCTACTTAAAGCGCGCTCGGGCGGCGGAAGCTGCGTTTGGAAACCAAGCGTTCCACCGGGATCGGTACGCGAAGATCCAAGGATATTGAATTCACGACGCGCGATGCGCGGCTTGGACTTGTGTTAAGTTCGCAAAACCCCTTCGGCGCGGCGCGTCGGAGGGGTTTTTTTATGGCACCAATTTAGGCACCGCCGGCCACGTCGAACGCACGGCCCTTGTCGATGCTCGCCAGCTCTTCGGGCCGGCCATGGGTCTGGTTGAACGCCGGCCTCCCGGCGTCAACTATGCTCCCGGCAGACGTCAAGTTCAGAACATGCGATGGGCCAACAGCCGTGATTGGGCGAGCGGCAGCTTAGCTGGACAAACCTTCGACCTCAGTTTCGCCGCCGTTACCTGCCTGTTCTGGAAGCACTTAAGACGCAGGCCCTAGTCTGACGGTTAAACCCGCTGCTGGAGACACAAGGGTTAATCAACAAGACGGGCGCCTCTGCGCAGGCGTCTTCATCGCGCCGGGCGGTGGTGCTTTTCGCCGGCCACTGCGTTTTGGACGGGCTCGGGGCGATCCTACTTTCGGTGGGTTTTTGCAGCTCAAAATCCGATAGGCGGGCGAAAGCTGGGCCCTAGTCCGATAGGAATTTGCGGGCATCGATCGCCTGCGGGCTGACATTGCCGTCAGGAACACTAAACAAAGTGAAGCCCAAGGTATCGGTGAGAAGGCCCGTCGGGCGCAATTGAGCGTGGAAGGTTTTGGTTTCCGGGAACTCAGAAGCGCGCTCGACGCTGAGCAGTGACCTGCAGTCTTCGGCCAGTGCGGCCCCAATCGCGTATTGAATGCGATAGCTGCCATCTGGCAGGGGGCCGACTGTGGCGTGGCCGCCTCTTTTGACGAAAAACGAGAAGCGGACGTGATCGGTGATTGAATCGCGGACCTTGACGATCGCCAGGCCATCGGTGCCGTTATTAATTTCCATGTGGTGTCCGGGCTTGCCCGGATCGAGACGTCCGTCGATGAGCGCGCCGTCTTCTGGCGTCTTGGCGCAGGTGGGCGGGGAAGGCGTGGTATCGGTCTTCAGCGTCATGCGGCTCGCTATTATATTCCGCGCGGCTTTGGTCGCCGTGACGACCGGTGCTATCGGGCTGAAAGATGTGGCGTATGCCGGTGTGGCGAAGGCCTCGAACGGGCGTGCGCCGATAAGGACGAACGCTGCGAGCGCGACCGGGCCGGCCAGGCCCAAGGCGGCTTGAGCCGCCACGTTGGTGCGCCGCATTTTCCAAGGATCGACCAGCGACGGCGTATCACGCGGGACGCCCGCGCGGTGCAACTCGACCAGCATGTCGGAGGCATCTAGCGCGTGGACGGACTTGGCGGCAGCGACCTGGCGGGCCAGGGCATGGGCGATGGTGAGCTTGCCTTGGAGCAGAAAGGCCAATGCGTTGTGCCAAAGAAGATCTGCGTCGGAATCTTCTTGTCGCTCGCCACCTACGGCATTGCGGTAGATCGAGATTGGAGTCCAAAAGAAACCCAGTGGGCCCCACCAGCCGAAGGCCGCAGAAATAGCCGTGCAGCGTAGGCCGATCTTATTGGCGCAGGCCGCACAGAAGACGCCGCGGGTGGCCCGACGCCAGGTAATGACGATCGAAACGACGGTCCAGTAAGAGGCGCTGCGCGGCTGGGCCGTCGCACGGTCGCAACAGGAGCAGTGGATCGGCTCGCGCGACGAAGGGCTGGCGCTGGCGTCTTTCGGCTCAACCTTGTCAGCCGCTCTGCGCCCCGGGTGATTGGCTCGGGTGTGGCGCGCATCTGGGGCATCGGAGGCCGGGGGCACGAAGGGACGACCATCGTACTTCGCACGCTGCCGAACGTCAGACAGCACGCCATAGGCTTCGCTGAGTGTCTTGAACGCAGCTGACGCCCCAGCATGGGGATTTCTATCGGGGTGACACTCCACCGCCAGAGTGCGGAACGCCCGCTTTATCGCCTCCGCAGAGGCGTTCGGCGGCACGCGCAGGACTTTATAATAGCCCCTCGGGTCTTGCCGCTTCACCGATGCCCCACATCCACCTGTTCCAGCCGACAGGATGCACCACTACGCTTTACACAACGTGCAGCTTTCGTTGATTTTTCCGCGAATCTGCGAGTCTTCGCATTCAAAAGTCTGCGGATGGCGCGGGCCTTGCGCGGCGCAAGCCGGTGGCGTCTGCGCAGGCGCAGCCGGTTTCGCTGAAGTCGCATCCGTCTCGGACGCGGCGGCTTCAGCCTGACAAGCCAGCGTTACCTTAGGTCCTATTCAGACGCCTGTGAAAATGGTGCGCGAAGGGATTATGGTGGGGCGATGAACGCACGATGTCTGGCTGCAACCTTTGCCGTCTGCCTGCTAGTACCGATCGCCGCTATGGCAGCTGGCGAGCCAAAACAGACCGTTACGCTGCCCGGGATCAGCTATCAGGTTCTCGCCTCAGGCCCCTCAACAGGTGAGCACCCAACGCGAGCCGACAGCGTGGCCATGCGCTACGTCGGCCGACTGTCTGGCGGCGAGGTGTTTTCGACCTCTCTCGACAACGGAACCGCGGCCTCCACCTTTGGTGTGAAAGAGGTTATCCCGGGCATGAGCGCGGCTCTCCAGCTGATGCGGGTTGGCGATCGGTGGCGGATCACAATGCCACCTTACTTGGCTTATGGACCGGGACGCCCTTTCACGCCGCCAGCCACTGGCGCGGCGGCGGGCCCTGCAGCACAGGTCACACAACATCGGGGCATTCCACCCGAAGCGGCCCTGATGTTCGACGTGGAATTGGTGGCGATCTTGCCATTAAAGTCACCCTGATCGGGCTGATCGGACTGAATTTATCCCCGCAGAAAACGTTGCTATCGCCAGTTGTGCGACGCGCTGTTACGAGGTTCTACTGAGCGATACAGCGCGGGTACGGGCCTTGGTTTGGCTCGGCAAGAAGACGCTGGGCAGGTGGGGTCGACGGGGGCGTGATGAAACCACCGGCAGGCGAGAGGGAAACGCGCCCGACCAAACGGTCGAGCCGCCTCGTCGGCCTGTTGGCGGCCGTGGGTTTTTCCGTCGCTATGTGGGCGTTTATCGCCATGGCGGTCCTGGGCCTCGTGTTGAAGTTCATCGGCTCAAACCCCTGAGTGCGGGATTATCCCGCCCTATAGCCTCGAGGCGGTGTAGAGTCGTCAGATGGCCGACCTGACCGACGCGCAACTGAACGCCCTGCAGAACCTGGCGCGCAAAAAAGCCGGTGAAGAACCGCCTTTCATCAATATCAGTGCCGCACGGACGCTGACCGAACTGGGCCTCGCCGAGCGCAGCCGCGAGGGCTGGGATATCACGCCGGAAGGCTCTGCGCTTTTGGCGAAACGCGCAGGCCCGCCGAGCTGAGGTGCCGATGCGGCATGGCGCTTGATGCATCTGGCGTTTGTGAGCCGCAATCAGACAATCGGCTCAAGCAACGCCGGAGACGGAATATGGCCTTTGCCACCATTGTCGCGCGTGCGAGCCCCGAGAGGATGGAATACCTCGTCCGTGAAACCAGGCGAGCTCAGTGGGTGCCTGAAGGCCACAGCGCCGCCCGCTTCCACAACCTGCGAGAGGCAACCCGCGCGGCCCTACGGCCGC
Source organism: uncultured Alphaproteobacteria bacterium (assembly GCA_903860975.1). Classification (GTDB taxonomy): domain Bacteria; phylum Pseudomonadota; class Alphaproteobacteria; order Caulobacterales; family Caulobacteraceae; genus Phenylobacterium. The sequence goes on along the minus strand of CAIOSI010000041.1, from coordinate 100,244 downwards.
CGAGCTCTTTTCGGGCCTAGGCCCTGCCCGCAGAATCCTGAAACCAAGCCTCAAGGCTGAACGAATAGCGGTGTTTTGGTTTGCCGCCCGACCGCTTCATGGGCCAGAATTGAGAAACGCCGTGCACGTGATACGGCGCAGAGGAAACGTGTCATGGCCGAAGCAATTCTGGACCCCGATCTGCCGATCGTCGACCCACACCATCATCTCTGGGATTTCCGCAGTAGCGGAACGCCGGAAGCGCCGCAGCACGGATTCATGGCCGCGATCGCCAATGCGCGGCGCTACTTGCTGGACGAACTTCACGCCGACACGACAAGCGGTCACAACGTAAAGGCGACGGTCTTCGTGGAATGCGGCGCTTTCTACAAGGCCGACGGCCCGGTCGACATGCGCGTCATCGGCGAGACGGAATTCGTCAACGGTGTTGCGGCTATGAGCGCAAGCGGGCTTTACGGCGATTTCCGGGCCTGTGCCGGTATCGTTAGTCGCGCAGACTTGATGTTGGGAGACGCCGTCACACCCGTGCTCGAGGCCCACATCCAGGCCGGCGGGGGCCGCTTCCGCGGCATCCGCAACTCTGCCTCGTTCGAGGCGGACAAAGACGTGCTGGGCCCGCTCAATCGGGTGGAGGCCGGTCTCTATCTTTCGTCAGACTTCCGCAAAGGGTTTGCGCGCCTTGCGCCTCTTGGACTGACCTTCGACGCCTGGCTTCTGGAACCACAGCTACCCGACGTGATCGACCTAGCGCGGGCGTTTCCGGACCAGACGATCATTCTCGACCACGTTGGCACGCCGCTGGGACTGGCGAGCTATCAGGGCAAACTCGCCGAGCGTTTTGCGATCTGGCGCGACAACATCCGCGAACTCGCCAAGTCGGCGAATGTCGTGGTGAAATTAGGCGGTCTGGCCATGGCCTTCTGCAATTTCCCGTCGTTCTTGGCCCAGCCCCGCGCACCGTCAGAACAGCTCGCCGCAGAGTGGGCCCCCTACATCGAAACGGTCATCGAAGCGTTTGGAGCGCAGCGTTGCATGTTCGAGAGCAACTTCCCCGTGGACATGGGAGCGTGTGACTACCCGACCCTATGGAACGCGTTCAAGCGCATCGCCCAGGGCTATTCCGCCGACGAGAAGGCCGCGCTGTTCGCGGGAACGGCCACCCAGGTCTATCGACTGGAGATATGACTGAAATCGAACTGGAAGAACGTGGTCACCTGACATGCCTATTTAGGCTCTTGCCTATTTGAGGCATTCGCTCTTGGCTCCTGGGAGTTGTTCTGGGGTTTGCACATGGTGAGGGTTTTGTTGGTCGACGATCATCCCTTGTTCAGGGATGGGTTCGCCGCAATGCTTGGGCATCACCGTCCCGAATGGACACTTCGAACGGCAAACACGGGCGCGGAGGCTTTGGGTCTGTTGGCCGGTGGCGAACGACCCGATCTCGTGATCATCGACATCCAACTGCCGGATACGGACGGCTTTGACGCGGCCCTGGTCATTGCGCAGTTAGCGCCGCTCATTAGCCGCGTGATGATTTCCGGGCGCGAAGATGGCGCAGCGCGACTGCGCAGCCGTGATTGTGGGGCATCGGGTTTTATTTCCAAGGGCTCTGCGCCTGAGCGGATCCTGGAAATGCTCGAAAAGGTGCTGGCCGGAGGCATCGCGTTTGAAGCGGAAGTCGATACCGAGGCAGCCGAAGCCATCACCTCTCGCCAGCTCGAGGTTCTAACGCTTTTGGCGGACGGTCATTCCAATAAGGCGATCGAGCGGCGGATGAACATCGCGCCGCGAACAGTCCGCGCCCACCTGACTGAGATTTTCCACCTTCTCGAGGTCGACGGCCGTTTGCAGGCGATTCTCAAGGCGCGCCACCTGGGCCTGATTGGGTGACGACCGAGGCTCGGTCTGGTCAGGAAGGGTTTGAACGCCTTCGCATCGATCCTGTGCGCGCAGAAAATCTACGGACGCTTTTTCAGCAGGTCCCGACCAGCCTGGCAGGCGCAACGATCGCCACGCTCTACATGGTCGCCATCGCCTGGCCTTTCCACGACTGGCGCAAGGTCGGCCTTTGGCTGGCTCTCCAGCTTGCCAGCCAAGTCTACCGCCTGTGGCTGATCCATGAGCAGCAGCGCATCCCAGCCGATGATGATGGCTCCAGCTTGGAACGCGAGGCACGGAACTATACGATCTACATGATGATCTCAGGCCTGATCTGGGGCTCGGCAGCATTCTTTTTCATGGACGCCAGCCAGCCGGTCACTGTGGCTCTAACTCTCTGCGGCCTTTATGGCATCTCTGGCGGCAGCGTACCGGGAAACGCCTACAACCCCGTAGGTCTTTGGGTTTTCATCGGGTCGATCTTTGGGCTGGTGATGCTCCGCATGCTGACCCTTGGGCATTATGGCTATATTATTCTGGGCCTGGCCTCGTTGGGCTTTGCGGGCATTCTCTTGATGTTCTCCCGAGTTCAGCACCGCGCGCTGAACGAGGGCTTTGCGATCCGGTTTGAGAACAGACGGCTCTTGGCGGTACTCGATGTCGAAAAACTTGATGCCGAGGCCGGCCGCGCCAAAGCTGAAAAGGTCAACCTCGCCAAGTCACAATTTTTGGCTGCCGCTAGCCACGATCTTCGTCAGCCGTTGCATGCCTTGTCGCTATTCTCAGGTTCGCTCCAATCGCTGGGCTTGGACCAAAAAGCAAAGGACATCGCAGCTCGGATCCAGTCCGACGTGACGAGCCTGGAGAACCTCTTCAATGGCCTGCTGGATATCTCGCGGCTGGAGGCGGGCATGGTGCAACGCAATCGAAAGTCCGTCGCGTGCCAGGACATTTTTGACCGACTTGCGAGCGACTTCGACCCGATCGCTGAGAAACAGGGCCTGGACCTGCGCTTCGCAGAGACAGCGCTGTGGATCGATACAGATGCCGCACTGGTCGAGCAGATCTGCATCAAGCTGGTGACCAACGCGCTTCGTTACACCCACAAAGGCGGCATCCTGGTCGCGGCACGACGCAGGGACGGTTTCGTTTCGATCGAGGTCTCCGACACCGGGGTCGGAATCGCGCTCGCCGACCAGGCTCGGATTTTCGATGAGGGCGTGCAGATCGGAAACCCCCAAGGCGATCGCAGCAAAGGCTTGGGGCTCGGCCTTGCCATCGCTCAGCGTTTGGCGGTGATCCTCGACAGTCACATCGAACTCAAATCGGCGGAGGGCCAAGGCTCGCGGTTCGCGTTTCGCCTGCCAAGAGCTGCGCCTGCGCAGGCCACCACAGCCGCGGCACCGCCCGACCTGAGCCAAGGCAAGCGGCTTTTGTTGGTGGAGGACGACGCCATGCTGCGTGAGAGCACCCGCCTGTTGCTTGTCCAATGGGGCGTAGACGTGGCGTTGGCACCAGACCTAATAACCTGCGAGAGGCTGGTCGCCGAAGAGGACGAATTTGACATATGCCTCGTCGACTATCGCCTACCAGGAAGCGGGAACGGACTGGACGTGATCGCTCGGCTTTCGGCGCTGCCGCGGGCACCGAAGGCGTTCTGCCTCGTCACCGGTAATATGGGTCCAGAGGTCCTGGCGGCCGCAGAGGCAGCTGCGGTCCCGATCCTCCACAAGCCCGTGCATCCAGCCCGTCTAAGAGCCCTATTGAACCACCTCCTGACGATCGGCGAGCATCGGCAAAGCTCGATTGAAGTCGGTTGAGGCCCTCGTCGCCTGGGTTACTATGTGCGCCGTAAATTGGAGATCGACATGAGGCGCCTGGTCCTGGCTGCGATGGTCATCGTGTTCGCCGTGACACCCCAGTTGGCATTCGCCAAGGCCATACAGCGTCCCTCCATCCCGGCTGCCATCTTCACCGACCCGCCAATGGACGCTGCCCATCCGCCGCGGATGGAGGTGCTGCACATCCCAAGCGGGGAGGTGAAGATGAATGGTGTCGCCTACCTGGCGGGCGGTGTTGGGCCGCATCCAACCGTCGTTCTGCTGCATGGCTTGCCCGGGAATGAAAAGAACCTCGATCTGGCTCAGGCGATCCGCCGCGCGGGCTGGAACGTCGTGACTTTTAACTATCGGGGCTCGTGGGGCAGCCCCGGGACCTTCAGCTTCGAAGGCAATCTGGCAGATGCCAGAGCGGTCTTGGCCTTTGTGCGGGCGCCTTCCAACGCCAAGTTCCTGGGGATCGACACCGGCCGCCTTGTTCTGGCTGGCCACAGCATGGGCGGCTGGGTGACCGCACTGACGGCGGCACAAGATAAAAGCTTGGCTGGTGCTGTGATGATCTCTGCGGCCGATATGGGCGGTGAAGGGGCTATGGCTGCGGCAAAACCGATGGTCGCCAAGGCGATGTCTGAAGACATGGAGACCTTATCTTCGACGACGCCGGAGAAGATGGCCGACGAGATCATCGCCTTTTCACCGCGCCTGTCGTTTAACGCGGCGGTGGCCAGGGGACTTTCAGCCAAGCCGCTGCTGGTGCTGACCTCTGATGACGGTCTGGCCCCAAACGCTGACAAGTTGGTGAAGGCGATCCAGGACGACGGCGGGACGCAGGTCACCTTGCATCATGAAGCGACAGATCACGGGTGGAGCGGAAAGCGGATAGCCCTGGAGGCGGCGATCATCGAGTGGCTACAGGGCCTGAAGTAGTCTCCAGCCCTCAGGCTTCGGCTTCGGCGGCGCGACGATGAAACGGGCGGACATCGCCCTGGGCGATCTGACGCATGCGGGCAATGTAGATCGGGGCCGCCCCCATCAGCACGCCTGCGAGGTCGGCGAACATTTGCGACGCCGATAGCTCTTGTCCAGTGAAGCAAGGGGCCATGCCGACCCCAAGCACGACCCAAATGGCGACCATAACAATGTCACCTCGACGCACAAACGGCAGCAAGCCATAGGCTCCGATAGTGCCGCCGTAGAACATTATAGCGTGCACCGGCAGGCTGTCGGACAGGGTCATCCCAGAAAGGGGCGACACCAACACCACAGCACAGGTCAGAACGACCAGTGCAGAAACCAGACGCAGTAGCGGAAAGGAGATCGTCGGAAACACGTCGATGATGTCCTGAAATGAAGAACCCTCTGATCTTCTATTCCATCGCAGATCAATTCAGGGTGAATTTATGTGGTTACTGAGGACTAAAGCCCCTCTCCCAAAAGAAGAGTCCGGGTTTCCGAAGGCTTTTTAGGCCTGTAAAGAACGCGGTATGTCCAATGTGTCCGACATCACCGTCTACCAGAAGCTCGCGGAATTTGCCGATGAGCTCGATGAGTTGGCAGCCCAGGGTGCAACTCTAGTGGGCGAGGCGGCTCTGTTGACAGCGGCCAAAACCGTGCGTGGGATGTCCAACGTCATTTACAAGCACATCATGGCCGATCGAGACGAGCGGCTGGACAACTAAGTCGTCAGGGACCTTGCGATCCTGGATAAACGCGGCGGTCCGCTCTGCCAGCGTCGCTGGCGTCAGATCTTTCGCGCGCGGATCGAACAAGATATCCATCATGCTGTCGCAGCTGAAGGTTTAATCGAGTTTGGGTGCGCTATCGGGCGCGTCCGCCACGACCCGGCTGATAGTCGACGATAACGCAGCCGATCCGCGAGGCGCCCAACAGATCTCGTCGTGGACTGTCAAAATTCAGCGAGACGACAAACCCCGCACGGTCGAGCCACGATCGGCAGCCAGCTTTGGGCGTGGCGAACGTGAGGCATAGCGGTCAGAAGGGCTAAGACGGCGAAGGTGGATTGGACATGGCTGTTTTTCCAGGGCGTCTCGCGAAGCCGAAACGGGCCTCGCGCCAGCCAGAGTGAAGCCTGGGGCAGGCGCTGCGATGACGATCTTTTCTGTTGGCTCGGCTTGCCACGGACCCAGAACCAGCCAGGATGGCTGTCGGTAAACGAGGGGGCTTGGACGATGAAAAGCTGGACGATGGCGGCTGCAATAGTCGTGGTCATGGGACTGAGCGGCAGCCCGGCGCTCGCCGACGGGCCACCGGCAAATCTGAAGCCCAGCAAAGTCGATGGCGCGGGCCTTAACGTTATGGATCTGGAGGCCCAGAAGGCTTGGTTCTCGACAAGGCTCGGAATGAACCTGATCAACACCATCAAGGCACCTGACGGGTCCCCGCGCGAATACATCATGGGCTATGGCGGCGGACCGGATGCAGCGATCGTTGCACTGTTGAAATCGCCGCAGCGACAACCCGGGCCCAACGCTATGGGCCGTATTATCTTGGGTGTGCCCAACGCCAAGGGACTGGCCGATTGGCTGAAAACGCAAGGCGTCGACAGCCGCCAGGTGATCCCCAACGTCGCCTATTTCGTCGCGGATCCCGAGGGCAACACCATAGAGCTTTATACGGCACCGCCCCAGAAATAGACCTGCGTCGGCCGCCCCCCGGACGCCACTGGGTCTGCGCCGATGGCAATTTCGTTCTGTTGTCCTGGGCTACGGGACGAATCGCCGACCTGGTCATCCACGGCTATTGACGCGAAAAACCCCTTTCCGTTTCGAACCCTTTCGGAGAGGGGTTCCCGCCGCCCGGCGGATGGATAAGGTGTTGCTCAAAATTTCTGGGGAAAAGCCATGCGTCACCTGCCCATTGTCATCGCGGCCGTACTTGCCAGCGCCCTACCTGCCTTGGCCCAAACGCCGGCATCCAAGCCCACGGCAAAGCCTACCGTAGCCCCCAATTCAGCCATTGCACCGATCCTCGCCCCTGGCCGCACCTTGCTGTCGACGAAGGAGGTCATGCGCCACATCGTCAATCCTGCGGCGGAAACGTTTTGGGCGCACTCTGGCGTGGTGGACGACGAGAAGGGTGCCAATGATCGCACGCCTACCGACGAGGCCAACTGGAAGCTGTCAATGGACTCTGCGGCTCAGCTGGTCGAGGCCGGCAACCTGCTACAGATGGAGGGCCGTGCACGTGACCCGAACGGGCCTTGGATGAAGTACGCCTTGCAGCTGACCAACGCCGGTGTTCGGGGCATGGCCGCAGCCTTGGCCAAGGATCACGACAAGACTTTCGACGCCGGCAGCGCCATGTACGACTCCTGCTACGCTTGCCATGGCAAATACATCGTAAGGCCGAAGGACAGCCTCTATCGGCACGACATCGACAAGGACCTTGAGGCGGCCGGCAAAACGCCGAAGTAGCGGGACGTCAAATGGCCATGAGACGCCGCGCATGGATCATCGCTGTGTGCGTCCTTGGCGTCGCACCAAGAGCTGCAGAAGCGGGCGCCAAGCCGGTCGGCTGGATCGCCTATGCAGATTGTGCGGCGGCCTATCGGGCGAACGCCAGATTGACTGATCCGGAGCGGCCCGCCTCGATGACGTCCCAAATCTTCGACGTTGCGTCTGACTATGCTGGCGCAGCTCTTGAGGCGCGCACCAAGATGGGCGCAGTGAAGTCGCAGGCCCGACGCATGGTGGAAGCTCGCATCTCCCGCCAAACCCTGCTCCTCGGCCATAAGTCACGACAAGCCGTCGAACACATCATCGATGCCTGCCCCCAGCTCGGCGGCTAGGCGTACGCGCGCAGGGCTGGCCTTGCCGAGGCTAAGGCGTAAGCTCGCGCCATGCTCTACCTTATCCTGAAGGCCGCCATCTCTGGGGTGATCATCGCGATCGTTTCGGAGACCGCCAAGCGCTCGCCAGGCGCAGGGGCGCTGATCGCGTCTGTGCCGCTGGTCTCTGTGCTCGGGATGATCTGGCTGTGGCGCGACACCCATGACCCGGTTCGGATGGCGAGCCACGCCGGAGCGACCTTTTGGTACGTGCTTCCATCGCTGCCCATGTTCCTGTTAATCCCAACGCTCCTGAAACGCGGCGTGCCGTTTTGGGCAGCGCTGGCGGGCGGCGGCTTGCTGACTGTCGGGCTCTATCTGGGGATGACCGCAATCGGCCCCAGGTTCGGCCTCAAGCTCTGAGCGACCCCAAACTCGAAACCCTTCTGCAGGAGCGCCCTATGTCTGAACCCAACATCGACCGGCGCCTACTCCTGGCAGGCATGGCGCTGGCAGGGGCCGCCGCTGCGTCCTCAGCGGCTGCGCAGCCGCCGCCAGTGGCACCGAGCTATACACCCAAGGCCCTGGCCTTCGACCCTAAGGGCGTCGCCGGGCTCTCCGAGAAACTGCTCACCAGCCATCACGACAATAACTATGTGGGGGCGGTGAAGCGGCTAAGCGCAATTCGCGCGCAGTTCGCAAAGCTGGATCTGGCAGCAGCACCGATCTTCGAGATCAATGGTCTAAAGCGCGAGGAGCTCATCGCCTGGAACTCCATGATCCTGCATGAGGTCTATTTCGCAGGCTTGGCGGCGAACACCGCGCCTAGCGCCTCGCTCGCTCAGGCGGTTGAACGCGACTTCGGTAGCCACGATCGCTGGGCGGCGGAGTTCGCGGCCATGGGGAAGGCCTTGGGCGGCGGATCCGGCTGGGTGATCTTGACTTACAGTCCACATGACGGTCGCCTCGTGAATACCTGGGCCTCTGACCACACACAGACGTTAGCCGGCGGGGCACCGCTGCTGGCGCTCGATATGTATGAACACGCCTATCAGATGGACTACGGGGCCAAGGCTGCGGCCTATGTGGACGCCTTCATGAAAGTGGCGTCGTGGGGACATGCAAACTCGGTGTTCCGGTTGGCGAGCGCTGTCTGATCGCAGGTGGATGGCGTTATTGTTCCCAGGTCGCGAAAAGCCCGACGGCCGCAGCGGCCATCACGGCAGTGGACAGCCAGCCCACGATTTTAAGACCCCGCCCCAGCTTGAAATCTCCCATGGCCGCGCGATGGCTGGAGAGGTGCATCATCAGGACCATGACCGGGACGGCCACGACGCCATTGATGACCGCGCTCCAGAACAGCGCCTTGATCGGATCGATGGGGCTGTAGTTGAGGAGCACACCCGCCAGTGTCGCAATGGCGATGGTCGAATAGAATGCCTTTGCGCGGCTTGGCTTGCGGGCGAGGCCCACATGCCAACCGAAGGTCTCGCCCAGGGCATAGGCTGAAGACCCGGCCAGCACGGGCAGGGCCAACAGTCCGGTCCCGATGATGCCGATGGCGAACACAGCAAAGGCGAACGGCCCGGCGATGGGCCTCAGCGCCTCGGCGGCCTGAGAGGACGTTTGGATGTCGGTGACGCCATGGGCGTGCAGGGTCGCCGCTGTTGTCAGAACGATGAAGAGCGCCACGGCGTTGGAGAAGGCCATGCCGACGTAGGTGTCGATGCGGATACGGCGAAACTCCGGCCCGGCCTGCTCCGGCGCGCGCTCGAGCGGCTTGGCGTCCGCGCGCTCCTTGACCTCCTCGACCTCTTCCTCAGCCTGCCAGAAGAAAAGGTAGGGGCTGATGGTGGTGCCAAGGATGGCCACGACGACGGTCATATAGGCAGCGGTAAATGTGATCTGCGGAATGAAGAGGCTCCTGGCAACGGTAGCCCAGGGCATATTCACGACGAAGGCCACGCCCACGTAGGCAAATAGCGACAGCGTCAACCACTTCAGAATTGAGACGTAGCTCGCGTAGCGGGAGAACACCTCCAGCAGCACTGTCAAAAGGCCAAAGGCGGCGACATAGAACAACTGCGACCCGCCGATCAGCAGCTTTAGCGCCGCGCCCATGGCACCCAGGTCAGCTCCGAGGTTGATGACGTTAGCCACCACGACCAGGAAGACGATCGCGTAGACCACCGGGCTCGGATAATGTTTCTTCAGATTGCCAGCGATCCCGCGGCCAGTGACCCTGCCGATGCGGGCGCTGATTTCCTGGATAGCGCACATCAGCGGCCAGGAAAACAGGAGCACCCAGGACAAGCCAAAACCGAACTGGGCACCGGCCTGGGAGTAGGTGGCGATGCCGGAGGGATCGTCGTCCGAGGCGCCCGTGATCAGTCCTGGTCCCAACACCTGCAGAAGCTTCGGCCGCTCCGGAAGCTTGACGAAGCCGTCCGGATTGGGCGCGGCGGTGTCTATTGGGTCGCTCATGGAGGTCCGATCCGTTGCGTCCCCAGACCGTAACCCCAGATCCGCAGCAAGGCTCCGCTTATCGAAGCCCTGTGGCTATTTCACGATGAAGCCGAACGTGCCGTCGGTCTCGTGGCCATCCTCGGTTTTCATGTGCCATTTGACCGTGTAGGCGCCGGGCGCGGCCTTCGACTTAAAGGGCACAAGAACAATCCGCTTGCTCTTCGGATCAAGGGTCAAAGGACCTGTGACAACCGATGCGTCGTTCGGACCTGAAACCGAGACAACGGATTCGCCCGCAACGATGCTCTCGCTATATTGAAGCTTGAGCGCCTTTGGAGCTGCAACCGTTTCGCCGGCCTTGGGCGAGCCCAGAATCAAGCGGGCATGGGCGGCGGCTTGACCGGCCAGCGCGAACACCGCGATGGCAGCGGCAACGACGATGGCGTGGCGCATGGTGGGTTCCTCTTTCGATTCAATCTTAGCCAAGACTTTCAGCGACGAGAAGACGTCGGTGATGTTGGCCACTCCAGATAACGGCTCAAGCGGGTGAACCTGAAAATCATTGATCCCCGCCCCCGGTTCGCCCCTGGAGACGCGCAGCTCCCAGGTCGTCGGCTAAAGCCAGCAGGCTTCGTCCCAAGCCGCAGGCAAGAAGAAGCGCGCGCCCTGCGGGGCGGTGTCGGTTTAATCCATGAATGACCCAGGAGCCTAACTCGGTTTGTAGGCCTTTTGCTTGACCTTAACGTCTGACGGCCAGTCCGGTAGTGGACTGCCTTGGGCGGGTCCATTGGCCTTGATGCCCGGATCGATGACGTATTCTTTGTGGCAGGCCGTACAGATCAAGTAGACCTTGGCACCTTCCGTGTAGACACCGTCCTTATCGTGCTTTTCGGCGGCGGCCTTGGCCAGGATCGCCTCTGCGGTGAGCTGCTGGGCAAATTTGTCCCAGTCAGCTTCCGGCGCTCGGGGGCGGCCCTTGAGCTGCAGCGCGTTTCCCGCCTCAATCAGCACGGCAGCTGCTGTCTCCATGCTTTCCCAGCCCTCGTCCGTCGTGGGCGTCAGATCCTTCGTCCCCTTGGGGGTTTCCTCCGTGCCCGAGCCTTTCCAGTAAGCGAAAGAGGCAGGATCGACGACGTGGCCCATGAACTCAGCCATCGGCAGGGCATCCGTGTTGAACTTGGCGTTGGCCCCGGCGGTCTCAACCGGCTTCTGCGCCGTGCAGGCAAGCAAAAGGCTTACGGGAAGAGCGGCGCAGGCCGCCAAGGAGATGAGGCGCTTCAAAATCGTTTCCCCAGCATTGTCATTATCCGAACCCATACTTTGCCATTCGGTCCCGCGTCCGGTTAAATACGGTCTCACGGAGGTTACAGAAGGTTACACTGGGCTTGTCGCATGAAATTCACGACGGCGGCAGCGACGAAATCGCAGAGTTGGCGGCACGCCTGCGTGCGCGCCAGGCGCTCGGACGATCCGACGGGTTGAACCGGCTCTTCGACTATCTGGCGCAATGCGCCTGCGCGGGCTCCCGGCCGAAGGAATTTGAGGTGGCGGCTGCGGTGTTCGGAAGGACCTCGGCCTTCGATGGCTCTCAGGATGCCTCGGTGCGCGTGGCGGTTCACCGCCTGCGCCGTAAGCTCGACGAATTCTACGCCGGACCAGGCTGCGAAGAGGCCGTTTGTCTGTCGATCCCGAAGGGTGAATACCGGATGGTCGCTGGGCCGCGGGCGGACGCGGCGACCTCGCAGGCCGCACCGTCTCGTCGCTGGCAGCCCTACGCCATCGCCGGCGCCGCACTGCTGGCTCTGTTAAATATCGCTGCCTGGGCGGCTTTCTGGACGACGCATGGGGCTGAACGGGGACTGGCCAGGGTGCAGACCAGCGCGCCCTGGGCGTCACTCCTGATGAGTGACACGCCAACGCTCCTGGTGGTCGGTGACTATTACATCTTCGGCGAAATCGACGAGGCCGCCGGCGTTAATCGGCTGATCCGCCAGTACTCCATTAACTCCTCCGCCGACCTCGACGATTGGTTGATGGACAATCCCAAGGCGATGGGTCGCTTCCGCGACCTGGACCTCTACTATCTGCCTGTCGGCGCAGCGTTTGCGCTGCGAAGCATCGTGCCGCTGGTCTCTCGCGGGGCGGCGCACGAAGGAAGCCCGCACGTTGTGATGGCGTCCGACCTGACGCCGGAGATGCTCAAGCGCAACAACATCGTCTACCTGGGCTACCTGAGCGGACTTGGCATATTGCGCGACCCCGTTTTCGCCGCCTCGAGATTTTCTGTCGGCGAGACCTATGACGAGATGGTCGATGGGGTCTCTCACCGCCGCTACGTCAGCCAAGGCGGAGGCCCTAGCCAGGGCGAATCCAACCGGCGCGACTATGGCTATGTGGCATCCTTCCGGGGGCCATCGGGCAATCGCATCGTGGTGATCGCCGGTGCGCGCGACACGGGCCTGCAAGAGGCGGCCGAAGCGATGGCCAATCCAGACGCCCTGAAGGTGCTGAAAGCCAGTGACGGCGGCGCCGAGAACTTCGAGGCGCTTTACGAAGCCGAAGGCATGGGACGTTCCAGCCTGGGCGGTCACCTGATCATCGCCGCACCTCGCAGCCGCATAGACCCCTGGACCGCGCAACCCAACTTGAGTTTCCCGGCCGGGTAGCGCTTGCGCGCGCCTTAACAGCCGCCGCGATCGCCTCGTCGGATCGGTGCAACGAACGTGGGGCGAGTTCGGCTTAGGTTGGGCGCTCGGATGAAGCCTGGGCTGATTTGATGATCTGGCAGGCGCACGAGGTCGTCAGTCGCCACGGCAACGACCGAGCGCAACTCGCATATTCTTCCTGTCTGCGCTCCAGGGATGCGCCAATTCAAAGCCCCGTTGGGAAGGGCGCCTCACCCTGCCGCAGCGTTCACTCATCGACAAAATCACAGGGCCGATTTGACACCGTGAGCTGCAAGCATATTGTATGAGTGTATGCATACACAGGATCAAATCCTTGCGACGCTGCGGATCGAGCCGACGGGCGTGCCGATCTATGTGCAACTGCGCGAGCAATTCCTGCGGGCAATGGGCGCAGGCCGGCTGACGTCGGGCGACCAAATGCCGACGATGCGGCAGGTGGCTGTAGCTCTGAGGGTCGACCTAAATACGGTGCGCCACGCCTACGACGAGCTTGAGCGGCTGGGCGCGCTGAGACTTGTTCGCGGTCGCGGCAGCTTTGTCGCCGAACCGCCGCCCGCCCTGCAAGGTTCGGCCCACGAGATCGAAACCGACAAATTGGCGCGCCAGATATTGGCCGCCGCCGCTGCGCTTGGGATCGATCCTTTGGCGCTGACGAAACGAATCGCGGTCCTCGCCGCAGATCAGGAGAAGAGCTCATGAGTATGCCTGGCTTCACAATGAATCTGCCCGGACAACGGGACCGAGGTGGAAATCCAACGGCGGCGTTGATCGCTGCAATTCTACTGTTGTTGGCTGGCCTCGCCGCCGAAGAAGGCGCGCGGAAGTCCAGCGTCGCCTATTTCTGGGTGGCTGGCGTCCTGGCGCTGATCGGTGTGCTGGTGCCATCGTCGCTGAAAATGGCCAACCATTGGGAGCGCGCGGTCGTTTTGCGGCTAGGGCGGCTGCAGAGCGTCTCCGGGCCTGGCCTCTTCGTCATCGTTCCGGTCATAGACCAGGTGGTTTATTGGCTGGATCAGCGGATTCAGACGACTGAGTTTAACGCCGAACAGGCGCTCTCCAAGGACACCGTGCCTGTCGATGTGGACGCCGTGGTGTTCTGGCAGATCCACGACCCTGAGCGTGCCGCGCTGGAGATCACGGACTACCGTTCCGCGATCAGCCGAGTGGCCCAAACCTCATTGCGCGAAATGGTCGGCTCATCCCTGCTCTCGACGCTGCTCTCAGACCGCAAACACGGCGACGAGATGCTGCGCGAAGAGATCGGGCGCAAGACGGCAGAGTGGGGTGTCACCGCAATCTCTGTCGAGATCCGCGACATTGGAGTTCCAGCCGCCTTGCAAGACGCGATGAGCCGCGAGGCCCAAGCCCAGCGGGAGGCCGCCGCCCGGATCCACCTGGGTCAAGCCGAACTCGCCGTCGCCCAGAAGTTTGTCGAAGCCGCGGATATCTACGCGCAAAGCCCCGCGGCTCTGCAACTTCGCGCGATGAACATTATCTACGAGACCACAAAGGAGCGTGGCGCAACGATCCTGATGCCGACGGCCATGGTCGACGCCATGAATCCAGGCGGGCTGCTGGGCCTGACCCAGGCGGCGATGAGCGCCCAGAACAAGCCAACCCCGGATCCGGAGCCACCGCTCGCCCAGCCGACGCCTCGCGGCTAGGGGCGCACCGAACGCAAGCAACGCTAACCCATGTCCAAGATCGGGGTGCTGACGATGATACGCAAGCTCACAGTGTGGATCGCATCCATGACCGTAGCGCTGCTGGCGATGGATGTGGTGCTGGCCGGCGCGGCGCATGCACAGGAGGCGGTTGGCGAATGGCACGGCGTGCTCGCCAACGCCCTGAGCGAGATGCGCATCGGCATCACAATTACGCCAAAGCCTGGCGGTGGCTACCAAGGCGCGCTTTCCAGCCCAGATCAGATGCCTGGCGCGCTGCCCTTGGACTCGGTGACAATGGAAAATGACCGACTGATCTTCTCAAGCGAACGGATTCACGGCCGCTTCGAGGCTCATTGGGATCGATCGCAAAGCGCCTGGGTCGGCGTCTGGACCCAGGGCAATTCTGGTCCCCTGATCCTAACCAAGGGCAGGCCTGAAGCACGCCAACGCCCGCAGACGCCCAAACCGCCGTTCCCCTATCGCGCCGAAGACGTGAGCTTCGACAGTGCCCCGGGGGTGCGTTTGGCTGGAACGCTAACCATTCCCTCCGGCAAGGGCCCATTCCCAGCCGTCGTTCTGATTACCGGCTCCGGGGCCCAGGATCGAGATGAGACGATCATGGATCACAAGCCGTTCCTGGTGCTTGCTGATGCACTGTCGCGCCATGGGATCGCGGTTCTGCGCGACGACGACCGGGGCTTTGGGAAATCTACGGGCGACTTTTCCAAAGCCACGACCTTGGACTTCGCCGTCGATACGCAAGCAGCCCTCGCTTACCTTCGCAGCCGGCCGGAAATCGATGCCAACCGATTAGGTTTGATCGGTCACAGCGAAGGCGGCCTGATTGGCCCGATGGTCGCTCTCAAGGATCGCGGCGTGGCTTTCGTGGTGATGATGGCGGGACCGGGCGTTGCGATCCGTGACCTGATGGTCGCCCAACGCGAAGCCGTGGCGCGGACGGCGGGTGTCGCGCCGGAAGCTATTGCGCGAAACGAGGTCATCATGGATCGCGTGTTAAAAACGCTTTCCAATGCCGCGGACCCAGCACAGGGCCAGGCTGACGCTGCAAAAATCTTCACCGATAATGGTATGACCGCGCAAGCCGCCGCAGCGAGCGTAAAGCAACTCGCATCGGCCTGGTTTGCTTGGTTCATCGCCTATGACCCACAGCCGACGTTGACGAAATTGAAGGTCCCCGTGCTGGCGCTGAACGGCGACAAGGATGTTCAAGTGATTTCCAAACAGAGCCTGCCAGCGATCCGCGCGGCTCTAAAGGACAATCCCGACGCCACGGTGGTGGAGCTTCCAGGGCTCAATCACCTGTTCCAGACAGCCGGCACCGGCGCACCGTTGGAATATATGCGAATCGAAGAAACGATCGCACCGACGGCGCTGGACCTGATGGTCAATTGGGTCGTGACGCACACCTTGCCCTGAAGAAGCCTTGGCGCGAGATGGTCAGGACGGCTAGCTAATCTCCATGACCAAATTCCTTCTTGGCCTGACGGCCAGTCTTGTCCTCGTCGCCCCGCTCGCCAGGTCTCAGCCCGCCGCCAAGGCTGCAGCCGAACTCGTCATTTGGGGCGGGCCAATCTACACCGCCGTGGAGGCTTCGCCGAAGGTCGAAGCCGTTGCGGTCAGCAATGGACGTATAGCGTTTGCAGGCGGCAAGGCCGGCGCGCAGTCGCTGATCGGACCCAAAACTAAGGTCATCGACCTCAAGGGCGCTTCGCTCTTTCCCGGCTTCACAGATAGCCACGCCCATCTCGATGGCATAGGCGATCGGGAACTTACGCTAAATCTAGAGGGCTCGAAATCGGCCGCAGAGGTGATAAAGCGCCTGAAGGCCTACGTCGCAGAGCATAAACCGACAGGAACGGTTGTCGGCCGAGGCTGGATCGAGACCGGGTGGCCCGAGCAACGCTTCCTTGAGCGCGGGGACCTCGACGCCGCAGCCCCAGAGGTTCCCGTGATCCTGACCCGCGCCGACGGCCACGCGCTTGTCGCCAATACCGCGGCCCTGATGGCGGCACATATTGACGAGGCGACGCCTTCGCCATTTGGCGGTCAGATCCTGAAGGGCCCTGACGGCAGACTCACCGGAATGCTGGTGGACAACGCCAAGGGCCTCGTAAACGCGATCAGGCCCAAGGCCACTGGCGAACGACGGCTCGCCCAGTTCCGCGCCGCCATGAAAGTGGAAACAGCCTATGGCTGGACCGGCGTCCATTCGATGAGCGTGCGAATGGATGACGTGGCGCTTCTCGAGGAGATGGATAAGGCGGGCGAGGCGAGCCTCAGGGTCTACAACATGGTCGACTATGACCAGGCGGCCCCCCTATTGGCCTCGGGACCGCGCGCCACGCCGGACGGACGGATCACGACGCGCGGCATCAAGCTTTATATGGACGGTGCGCTCGGATCGCGCGGTGCGGCCCTGTTTGAGCCCTATTCCGATGCACCGACATTGAAGGGCACGCTGATCACTCAGCCAGAGGTCATGCGCGCTGCGCTAAAAAAGGCACTGGCTTCAGGCATCCAGGTCTCGACCCACGCCATCGGCGACCAGGGCAACGCGACGGCGCTCGACCTCTATGAGGAGGCGTTCAAGATCGATCCTGCAAAAGGCAAGGCGGCGCGCTGGCGGATTGAACATGCCCAGATCCTGCGACCAGCCGACATCCCTCGTTTCGGCACAGACTCTGTGATCGCCTCTATGCAGGCTAGCCACGCCATCGGCGACTTCCACTTTGCGATCGCGCGCCTGGGCAAAGACCGCCTGAAAGGTGCCTATGCCTGGAAAAGCCTGCTGAATTCCGGCGCCGTGGTGGTCGGTGGGTCGGATGCGCCCGTCGAGCGCGGAGCGCCTCTAATCGAGTTCTACGCGGCCGTGGCGCGCAGGGATCTGAAGGGCTACTCCGATGCAAACTGGCATCCAGAGGAGAAGCTCAGCCGCGCCGAGGCGCTGAAGCTGTTCACGGCATCGGCCGCCTATGCGCGCTTTGCAGAGAACGATCTAGGCACGATAAGCGTTGGAAAACGTGCCGATTTTTCAGGATTCTCTGTCGATCTGATGGCCGCACCCGAAGCTTCGATACCTCTGGGGCATGCCGTTCTGACCATCATTGACGGCCAGATCGTTTACGACAACCGCTAGGCGCCGCGCAGCGCAAGCCGCGCGGGCCAAGCTTTTGGATCAGTCGTCGCCGTCGGCGATGTCAGCCAAGCCGCCGGACATCTTCTCACCGAAGGCGGTCGTCACGACCTTGCCTTTGTCCTTCTGGTGCGGACGCGCGACGTGGATGTCTCCCTCGGCCGCAGCCTCGGGAGCCTTGGGATCGGTGGGAGTCGGATCAGCCATCAAAAACTCTCCTTTAGCCGAGGCCAACGTGAATGACGTTTGACCTATCAGCGTTATCTTAAGGGCTGTTTGGGGCGCATTCAACCGCGTGCCCGACAGAAGATGGATCGACGTTTGCAGCAAAGCCTCAGCCATGCGAGCCCATCGCGCGCCGAAGACGATACGGGCGGCAACAAGGGCATATCCAAGACGCCCCGCGGAGGGGCATGACCACCAAACTGGCGTTGATAAAGTAGGACGGCTAAGCGTCTCGGTGGCGTTGACGCGGAGGGGCAAATGTTAGGCGGCTGGCTGATCGGCGTTCTGTTGGAAGTCACAGGCGAGCCTAAGCCCCTGGTCCATTACTTCGCGGTTGGCCACGAGGATCAGGGCAAGTCCGAATGGACCGCCGTTGACTGGGCTGGCCGCACTGGCCGCATCGCTTCAAGCCCCCTGCGTGGTCAAGAACCTGTCGAGGCGATCCGGCCGCTGACGGCGGCGAAAATGAAGACCCTGGGATTAGCGCCAGGCGAGGTTCGTGAACTGGGTTGGCGCAATCCGCGGCGGTGGCTGACCAGCTAGACTATCTCGTCCATTGCGCCAGCCAATCGGCGAGCGCCTGGGGCGTCATATTGCGGGCATCTTCCAGCGCCGAGACGCGGCCGGCGTCGAGCAGTCTGTCGGTTTTAGGATCGACGATCAATAATGCGGGCACGCCTTCGAGGCGCTCGGAGATGCCGTAATGGGCTGGGATCTGCAGGTTCTTGTCGAAGCGCCCGACATCCACCAGCACGGTTACATAGTGGCGATCGAGGAAACGCTTCAGCTCCGGCCGGTCCATGGTCGCTGACAGGATCCGACAGTCGCCGCACCAATTTCCGCCCAGGTCGATGATCACAAGCTTGTGCGACGTCCTAGCCAAGCGCTTGGCCTTTGCGACAGCGGCATTGGCATTGGCCGTTTCATCATAGGGATAAGGCAAGGGCGTCGCGAGCTGCGCGAAACTATCGATCCCCACTTTCGGCGCCGCGGCAGGCATCGCGGCAACGGGTGTGGCAATCAAAAGCGCCAGAGCGGCCCCGCGCGTTTTACTGAACATAAGCAACTCCCTTAAGCGATGAGCTAGGGCGGACAGGTCTGAGGCTCAAGTCTTGATGGTCCGATTTCCGCGGTTGAGGCCCAAAATTTTCTGATGGCGGCTCTCAGATAGAATCGCCATGAGGCGAACAAGGAGATTTGGTCGCCGCCGCAGTATTGGAGATGTGGTCTTTTTAGGCGGACATGTTCACCTGAGGCGAGAGCGCAATTGAAGCTTTTCGACATGGAGTCTAGTCTGCTCAAGGATTAACCTTGTTCTGCTTGAGAAAAAATCATGCGTAAGATCGTCTCGACGGCCGTGGCCATGAGCATCGCCGCCGTTTTTTCAGCCTCACCGGCCTTCGCCCAATACGGAATGGACAAGAAGAAGCCGTCGGGCACACCTGAGCTTCCGCAATGCGCCAAGCCGCTTGGGCGGGTGGCGATCAAGGACCCGGAACGGCAGTGGTGGACGGGACTTGGCCTGTCCAATCCAGAGTCGCTGATCAAACTGTTCGCATCGCGGTCGAACTGTCTTCGGGTCGTCGATCGCGGCGCGGGTCTCGCCATGCGCAATGAGGAAGCCGCGCTGAGCGGAAACGGTGACCTGCGGAGGGAATCCAACATCGGCAAGGGACAGGTGGCTGGCGCGGACTTCTTCATCGTTCCCGACCTTGCCAACTCCAACACCAACTCAGGCGGCAACAACATAGGCGCGTTGGCGGGCGCCTTTGGTCGGCATCTGGGTGGTTTGGGCGCGATCGCCGGGTCGATCAGTACCAAGAAATCAGAAGCTCAGGCGCTGATCACCCTGATCGATGCGCGAACCACCGAGCAGCTTTATGTCGCCGAGGGCACGGCTCAGAAGACTGATATTTCGTTCGGTGCGGGCGGCGGTGGCTATGGCTGGAGCGGATTTGCAGCGGCGGCCGGCGGCGGGTACGCAAACACCGACATCGGCAAGGTCGTCACGGCCGCCTATTTCAACGCCTTCATCGAACTCGTCCATTATATGCAGCGCGATGCGCCGACCGGTGAACAGGTGAGCCAAGCCGCCGGCATTCAGGCCTATTCGGTCAAGCAGGCCATCGTGATGCGCAAGTCGGCTTCACCTCAGGCGGCGCAGGTTCGCGGTCTCAACGCCGGCGATATGGTCTATCCGACCGGACAGAAGAACGGGATCTGGTGGGAAGTGGACGATGAAAACGGCAATCGGGGCTGGGTCTCTTCAGCGATGATTAGCACCCACCAATAGCCTAGCGCGGCCACGTGCCCCTTGAGAGGGCGCCAACCGCATTGAGTAAAACTTTCGGGGGAACGTTCCATGGCGAACCAAGCAAAGGGCGATAAGACCCAGAACCTTCTATGGGAGGCAATTGCCAAGCGAGGCGTTGGCATGCTCGGTCTCACCAAGTCGGGGCTGCACGCCCAACCCATGATCGCGTTCGTTGAGCGCCGAGGCAAACGCCTGTGGTTCATCGCCCACGCTGATACAGATCTGGTCCGCACCATCGGCGAGGGTGGTCCGTGCATGTTCGTCATGCAGGATGATGAATTGCTTGTCTCCGTCGCTGGAGAACTCAGTATCTCCCAGGACAGCTGGCGGATATCTCGCCGCTGGAACGCCAAGGTTGACGCCTGGCTGCCAGAGGGCCCCAGCGATCCCAGGCTGGTTATGCTTCGACTGGATTGCATCGACGCAGAGCTTTGGATGTCTGGTGTCGGCCTGATGAAATTCACTTGGGAGATCGCTTGGTCTGGCCCCTATCCCAGGGACTTTGAACGCGACGGCCTTTCGCGAGCGATGCTTCACTAACGCCATCGAAACGGGAAGCTCGCTGCCCAAGAAGATCGCTTGCGCAGCATCAAAATTCCAAGTTTCTTGGCTTGCCCCGCAAGTCCATCCCTGCAAATCGCATTCTGCGCATCAGAGAGACGCCGATGACCCCCGCTCGCCGAAACGTCCTGCTCGCCGCCGTTGCTGTTGCTGCCCTGGGCGCGACGCCGACGTTGAGCATGGCTAAACCGCACAAGGCCCCAAGCTTGACAGGCGCCGGCGAGGCTCCGGTTCCTGCCGAAGATCTTGCGTCCCCCAAGTATGGGACTTGGGGCTTTGACGTCTCTGGCATGGATACCTCGGTCAAGCCCGGCGACGACTTCTTCAGCTACGCCAATGGCAAGTGGGCTGCGCGCACTTCGATCCCGTCGGATCGGGTCCGGTTCGGAAACTTCGACAAGCTCAGCGTCCTGTCCGAGAGCCGCACTCACGCCATCGATATTGACGCTGCGGCCGGCAAACTGAAGGACGCAGACGGCGCCAAGATTGGTGCGGCCTATGCCTCGTTCATGAACGAGGCGCTCGCCAACAAGCAAGGTGCAAAGCCTCTACAGCCGGAGCTGTCGCAGATCCGCGCAGTCAAGACGCGCGACCAGTTCACCGACCTGATGGGCAAGGGCAACCACGCTGGATTCGACACGGTGCTGCCGGTGGGCATCACCATCGACGCCAAATCTCCCACGAAATACGCGGTGCTCGCAGCAACCGGCGGCCTGGGCCTGCCCGACCGCGACTACTATCTGCAGGCCTCTTTCGCGGAGAAAAAGGCCAAATACCTGAGCTATGTTGAGCAGATTCTGACGCTCGCGGGCTGGCCTAAGCCGTCGGAGAACGCCAGGGCCATCGTCGATTTTGAGACGCAGCTGGCCGAGGTTCAATGGACCCGCATTCAGCGTCGAGACCGCGACAAAACCTACAATCCTGCGACGCCTGCCCAGCTCAATGCGCTCACACCTGGCATCGACTGGAACCGCTATCTGGCCGCGAGCGGACTGCCGGGTGTCCACAGGGTGATTGTCACCACCAACACCGCCTTCCCGAAGGTGGCCAAGATCTACGCTGAGACGCCGCTCGAGACGCTGAAGGCCTGGCAGGCTTTCCACGTGGCAGACGGCGCTGCGCCCTTCCTGTCACAGCCCTTCGTCGACGCCAGTTTCGCTTTCCATAACAAGGAGCTTTCGGGCCAACCGGAACAAACACCGCGTTGGAAGCGGGCTGCGGCATTCACCGACCGCATGGTTGGCGAGTCGGTGGGTCGAGTTTATGTCGCCCGATACTTCCCTCCCGAGTCCAAGGCGAAAATGGAGTCCTTGGTGAAGGACATCCAGACGGCCCTTCGGGCACGCATCGAGAAGCTCGACTGGATGAGCGATCCGACGAAGGCCAAGGCGCTTGAGAAGCTCTCCAAGTTCACCGTCAAGATCGGCTACACCACCAAGTGGCGCGACTATTCCAAGCTGACGATGAAGCCGGACGATCTGTACGGTAATGTCCGCCGTGCCCAGACCTTTGAATGGAACCGCCAAGTCGCTCGCATGCACGGGCCCGTCGACAAGGTCGAATGGGGCATGACCCCGCAGACCGTCAACGCCTACTACAACCCCTCCAACAATGAGATCGTCTTCCCGGCCGCAATCCTGGCGGCGCCATTCTTCGATCCCAATGCGGACCCCGCAATCAACTACGGCGGGATCGGCGGCGTCATCGGTCACGAGACCAGCCACGGCTTCGACGATCAAGGTCGAAAATCCGATGGCGCGGGTGTGCTGACCGACTGGTGGACTGCAGAAGACAACTCCAAGTTCAACGTCCAGCGTGACAAGCTGGGCGCGCAATACTCAGCCTTCGAGCCCTACCCCGGCGCGCACGTCCAGGGCGGCCTGACCATGGGCGAAAACATCGGAGACATGGGCGGCCTTTCGCTCGCACTCGATGCCTATCATGCTTATCTGCACGGCCGGCCGGCGCCGGTGATCGACGGACTAACCGGCGACCAGCGGGTGTTCCTGGGTTGGGCACAGGTGTGGCGTGAGAAGATCCGCGAAGACGCGCTGCGTCAGCGCCTGGTTTCTGACCCGCACTCGCCAGCCGTCTATCGGGTGAACGGCACGATCCGCAATATCGCAGGATGGTACGACGCCTTCGACGTCAAGCCGGGCGACAAGCTCTATGTGGTGCCGCAAGACCGGGTCCACATCTGGGTAAAATAAGGGTCATCCCTCGCGACTGAGGGCGACACCTAGATTCCTTCGGCGTAGCCGACGAAGCCTTGGCTGGCGCGCGCGCGGTGGCGGTTGGTCACCATGCGCTCGTGCAGCAGCTTGATCCGGCGGCTACCGCTCTTCCGGCACGCGAAGGGTAAGATGGCGTGGATGAGACAGGCCAGCGCCCCCACGAACATCGTCAAGGCAAACCAGGCCGCCGAGCCCATGTGCTCAAAGTAAGTCTCGCCGACCGAGTCCGGATGGTCCGTGAACGCGCGAAACATGGTGGCGACCCCTCGTTGAAAGCCTGGGTCAATGATGGAGCTTTCCCAGAGAAAATCATTGTCTCGATCAGGCCGAAGGATCGGTCCAGTAAGGATAAAAAATCTACTATTGTTCTCAAAAACAGAATTCAATTCTCCATACGTCTGAATTTAACGATCTATAAAGTCGAAATTCAGGACCTCTTAGAATCCACTTAATGAGTCGAATCCAGGACCTCGGCGCGCGGGCTCTGGGGGAACGGGCCCGGCTGGCGCGACTTCAGGCCGATCGTCTCGCGGCGCGGATCGTAGAGCACCGAATAGGCAAAATAGGGTGCAGCGCCAGCATAGATCACCGTCCCGTAGACCCTGGTTTCCCGGTAAAAACTGAGGCGCGTTCCTTGGTCGCGGAGACCTGAGGTCATGGATGCTCGAACCGCCAGGTGACCGGTTTTATCGAAAAGCTCGAATTCGATTGGGGAACCTTCAGGCCAGGGCCCACCCTCCAACCGTACATTGGCGACAGATAAGCCCGTTGCGCCCGTGTCCATCAGAACAACTCCGCACGCTCGAGCATGAGAGTCCCTGTTGACGAGACATCCAGGTGTCGCGTCATGCAGTCCGCCACCCACCTCATGGGCATAAGGTGCAGCCAGCGGGACCATAACATAGCCCTCAACCTCCGCCTCGGTAGGGTTCAAGATCAAGCGGCCCTCGCCCTCGCCAGGTCGCGGCAGCTCAACGATCCAGCGCCGCGCGCCCAGGAACCGCAATGGATTGCCCACGACGCCAGGCGCCATGTCGATACCAAGGATCGCCTTGAAGCCCTCGTTCGGCAGGCCGTCACTGGCGATGCCATATTTGTCGAGAGTGGTCCGCGAGGCTGGGCAGTGCGGTAGGTAGGCAAAGCAGCCGATGGTCCGGATAAGATGCACCGGGCCCATCCCAGCAGCGCTACCGATCGACACACGTGCCTGGCCAATGACACCTTCATATCTCGAGCCGGAGCCATAGCCGTAAGTCTCCGGTGCCCCGTCCGGACCCGTATCACCGCGGGCGAGCGCACCTGGAAGAATGCGCAATCCCGTCGAGCCCGTATCCAGGCTCACAAGCAGGCGGGTGGAGCCTACCTGCACCGGCACGGCGTAGCGCCGCGCGCCATTCGACAGCATTGACTGCAGGATCGGGACCTCGCTTCGGACAGCCTCTTTGATCGGCGCTTGAGCGTGAACGGGCGAAACTGCACTCAGCGTCAGGATCATCAGGACAGCGAAAGCTAAGCGCACCATGGCTCGGGCACCCGGCGCCGTTAGACAGACAAAAGCAGCGACGGGCTGACAGGACATCGGACGGCCTCCTATGTGCACAGGAGACAACACGACGGCGTTGCGGGCAAATGTTCGCACCACCCGCTAGAGGACCCATCCGACCGATGCCGATCAAAACTCACACCACGGGCCCTCAAACCCTGCATCACATCACACCCTACCTTCCGCACCGAGGCCTGCCGTCGAGCGAGCGCGAGACCTTTGTAAAGATGGATGCCTATCAGCCGACGGGCTCGTTCAAGATCCGCGGGATTGGACGGCTGTGTCAGCGACTAAAGGCCGACGGCGCAGAGGCCTTCGTATCGTCCTCCGGCGGTAATGCGGGCTATGCGGCAGCCTACGCCGGTCAAGCGCTTAACGTCCCCGTCACTGTCGTGGTACCGACCACGACACCCTCCTTCATGCGCGATCGGATCACAGCCCTGGGTGCAAAAGTGATCGTAGAGGGCGACGTCTGGGACGCAGCCGACCTGCTGGCGCGGGCGATCGTAGCGCGCGGCGAGGCAGCCTACGTTCCCCCGTTCGACCATCCAATCCTGTGGGAGGGCCATTCAACTCTGATCGACGAGATCCTCGAGGCCGGCCCGGTCCCAGACGCGATCATCGTCGCGGTGGGCGGCGGCGGCCTAATGTGTGGCGTGGCTGAGGGCCTCGCCCGCCACAGCCTGGATGAGGTCGCCATCATCGCCGTGGAGACCCAAGGCGCGGCCTGCCTTGCCAAAGCCATGGAAGCTGGCCGACCGATCACGCTTGACCGGATCGAGACCATCGCCTCCAGCCTCGGCGCTCGCCGCGTCGCCGAGACGGCCTTCAACTGGTCGCAACGCCGGCTGATCACTCCGGTCGTCGTCTCAGACACCGAGGCCGTGCGCGCCTGCAAGCGCTTTGCGGACGATCATCTGGCGCTGGTCGAGCCCGCCTGTGGGGCCGCGCTTAGTCTGGCCTACGACAATCATCCAGCTCTGAGATCCTATGGCTATGTGGCCGTAATTGCTTGCGGCGGCGTGGTTGTGAGCCTGGAGAAGCTCGCCTCATGGAGCACTCAATTCGGCATCTGAGCGCAGCCGGTCGCCATCGCAGCGACGTCGTGTGACGGCGCCACAAATCACGCCTAGCTTAACGGTTTACGCTAGGGCGATTTAACACGATCCAGTGGATGGGGCATCAGCTACGAACCCCACGCCGAGGGGTTGGACCAGATCGATTATATTGGGATTTGGAGCGGCCAGTGGGCCGCAAGCATGCAACATTCAGCTTGGGAAGCTGGATGTCATGCCTTTAAATTCAAAGGATTATAGTTTTCTGGCTCATTGGAGCGGGCGAGGCGATTCGAACGCCCGACCGTCTGCTTGGGAAGCAGAAGCTCTACCACTGAGCTACGCCCGCGCACCAAGAGCCGGCGGTTTCTTGCATAACCGTCTGTGGGTCGCAAGTGATGTGAGGGTCACAGTTGGCGACATTGCAACAGCAGTTTGCGCGATCTCGTGCGCCTTCAGAAAAAGTCCCCACTGAGGCCCCTTTCCTCAACCGGTCTTATCCGGCTTCAGCCGGACTAGGGCCATGTGCGCCGCCCCGAGACTCCTTGCCTGTCCCTCAGGGGCGTCCGGCTGATCACACTGGAACTTCGGCTGACGCCGACGGTTCCGCTTTGGGGCCGCCTGACGCCCCAGGAAACGCGAACCGTCCGATGCGCCTACGGCTCCTGCACATGTCGGACATCCACTTTGGCGACGAGGACGACAATGCGCTGGCCGCGGCCACGGAGTTCGCCCAGGCTACACTGTTCGATTTGATGGTACTGACCGGCGACCTGACGCAATTTGGCCATCGTGACGAGTTCACAGCCACCCAACGGTGGCTAGCCCAAATCCCCCACCCCTGGCTTGCGACACCAGGCAATCATGACACCCCTTGGCTAGGCCTAGCCGAGCGGATGACCTCGCCGTTTGGACGCTATGCAGATGCCGTGGGGCCCGCCGAACAATCTGCGTTTGATGGCGATTGCCTTGCGGTGCGGACTCTCAACAGCGCGCGAGGCTGGCAGTTTCGGCTCAATTGGTCAAAGGGCAAGGTGTCTCGTGATCAGGCCGCAGGTATCGCTGCACGGTTCGCAGGCGCGCCTCCAGCCGCGCTTCGGGTCCTGGCCTGTCATCATCCCCTGATCGAGGAGATCGGCGGGCCGATGACCGGGCGGGTACGCGGCGGCCATCACGCAGCCAAAAAAGCCCAGGCCGCCAATGTCGATCTGGTGATGAACGGACACATCCACGCCCCCTTTGTCCAGGCGTTGTCCTATGGCGATGGGATGACCTATTCGGTCGGTGCCGGGACCTTGTCGCAGCGTCAGCGTGGCGCTCCGCCGGGCTTCAACGTGATCGAGGCGAGCGGCGATGAACTGTCGGTAACCTCAATGGCCTGGGACGGACGAAAACTCGTTGTAGACAGGGTGTGGGTCCTGCCCCTGCGGCCGCGAATTGGGGGCGAGGGTTGAATGACGCGGGTGGACGCCAGGGCCCTGCTGAAACAGCGCGTGGTGGCTGTCATCAACATCTCCAGCGGCGGGTGCGATGCGACCTCGGCGGACAGGATCCGCACCGTAATGGACGCCGCAGGCCTCTCGCAGGCGAAAATCGTCGTCGTAACAGCAGACGAGGCCGCCGCAGCGCTGGATCAGGCGATCGCTCAGGCCGAAGTTCTGGTGCTGCTGGGCGGCGACGGAACCATCATGACGGCTGCCGGAAAATGCGGACCTGCGAGCGTACCCATGATCCCGCTCCCTGGGGGCACGGTGAACATGTTGCCCAAGGCGCTCTACGGTCGGATCGGATGGGAGCAGGCCCTCGCCGACACCCTGGCTGACCCACAGGTGCGCGCAGTCAGTGGCGGCAAGGTCGGGAGGCGACCGTTCTATTGCGTCGCGATCCTGGGGGCGCCGGCGCTGTGGGCCGATGCCCGTGAAGCAATGCGTCACGGTGACTTGACCCAGGCTGTGACCCGCTCGATGACGGCGATCCGGCGCAGTGGCTCGGAGCCATTGACCTACCAGTTCGGCGACAGTCTGGCGGGCTGCGCCGAAGCCGTGGCGGTGATCTGTCCGTTGGTGTCCCAAGTTCTGACACAAGACGAATTGTCATTGGAGGCAGTCGCCCTAGACCCAGAGACTGCGGCAGAAGCTTTTCGCCTCGCATTTCATGCGATGTTCGATGACTGGCGACATGACCCCTCGGTGAAACGGGTGAAGGTTAAGACCGTCAAGGTGACCGGTCATGGTCGCTTGCCGGTCATTCTGGATGGCGAAACGATCCGGATTGGGCGAACGGTGTCGATCACCTTTCAACCTGCGGCGTTTGACGCCATCGTGCCGGTAGATCGCACGTGAACCGACCCGCCTTGGCCTGGGCTGACCTGGGAAGGCTGATCGAGATCCGAATATTGCTGACCTTTGTTGCGGTGGCGTTGGGGCTGGCGGCCTTCGCAGGGCTGACCGATGAGGTGCGCGAGGGCGGTGTGCTGGGTATCGACCGAATTCTGCTGCTTGCGTTTCGCAGCCCCGGGCGTCTGGATGTACCCATAGGACCCAGATGGGTGCTGGAGGCGGCACGAGACGTGACCGCGCTCGGTGGTGTCACCGTGCTAGTGCTCATTTCGATCATCGCGACCGTGATGCTGCTCATCCATGCGCGTCGACTTCAGGCCCTGATATTCGCAGCCACGGTGGTTGGCGCCCAGGTCCTGTCGGAGAGCATCAAGGCATGGATCGGCCGACCCCGCCCCAACCTCGTCGGTCACCTGGACCTCGTTTATTCCAGCAGCTTTCCTAGCGGGCACGCCATGATGACGCCTGTGGTCTATTTGACCGCGGCGGGCCTGCTGGCGGCCGGTATGCAACGGCGCAGCGAGCGGGTCTTTTTGCTCGTTGGGGCGATGCTGCTAACGGCGGCCGTCGGCGTCAGTCGTGTCTACCTGGGCGTGCATTGGCCGAGCGACGTGCTGGGGGGCTGGATCCTCGGCTCGGGGTGGCGATGGGGGCCACCATCGCCCTGCATCTCAATGCGCCGCACAAATCATAAGCGCCTGCGGGGCCGGCGTGCACCGCTGATGTGATCTCTAAGCCGCCCAACCCGCTGCGGCAAAAACACACCTCGCGTGGAGAACGGCGTCTGCATGAGCGATGTCTTGGGTCAACGCAAGGACACCGAAATCAGCTTCCCGCCTTGCGACGTCAGTGTTGATTTAGCCTGCGCTCGAGGCTCCAATTCCCAACGCGCAGTGGGAACGGGGCACCGAACTTTAACATCCCGTCGAAGGCGGAACTTGCTTGGCCGCCCACGGCGCGGTCGCGTCTACTGCGGGGTAACTTTGGTCGTTGTCGTGACCTGATCCGAGGGCGCAGCAACAGAACCGGTTGTGGTCGTCGTCCGACGCGTCACCTTGGTGTGCGTGGTGTGGTGGCTGCCAGATGGATGTTGCGTCGTGACGGTGGTCTCGACCATAGGCGCAGCAGGCGGGGTCTGAGCGGCAATCGCTGCGGTGTTGCGGGCTGCGGCCGCGTCTGCTGCAGAAGCTGTCGCGGATTGCTGAGCGGAATCGGCGCGCACGTTGGCCTCCGCCGCCTGCTGCTGAGCGGTAGCAGCCTGTTGCTGTGCGGCGAGCGCCTGGTCGTGGGCCCCCGCGGCTTGATCGTGAGCGATGGCAAGCTGATTGCGCGCGGCATCAGCCGTCACTTGCTGCGCGTTACGCGCAGACACGAGGGCGTCGTTCTTGTGGCGCTGAGTTATGCCGATGGCGGTGTCGGCGAGCGCCGAAGCCCGGATCGCCTCACGGATCGCCGGATCCCGATCGCCGGTCTTGAAATCTTCCTTGGCTGTGGCGAGCGCGGCGCGCGCATCGGCCGTGTCACGCGGCGCATCGGTGGCGGTACCCAGGGTCTCGGCGGCCTGCAGCTTGGCCTCGGCGGCGGCGATGGCTTCGCGTGCCCTGTCCGATTTGCTGGCCGCGGCCGTAGGCGTGGCGACACCGAGCGTCATGGCGCTCGAGATAAAGAGCGATACGAGAATGGTTTTGCGAAACATGGCCTTCTCCCGCCGATGGCAAACGCCGTTGCCATTGCGGCGGACGTTGCGATGGCGCGGGACGGTAACGGCTTGCGGGAGGATATGTTTCATCCGCTCGGCCGAGGTCCGCGAGCGCCGCAGATTGAAGACGCGCTGTCAGCCAAATGCCAGTATCCCGCTTCAGCGGTTTGTGCGCCGCGGTCGTCCCGTCCAGCAGGATTGCCGAGGCGTGTGGGCGTCAGCTAGGAAGTAGTCCAACAATTTTTTAAGAGGCTTCGCCTTGTCCGACCTTTTCGAACCGTTGGCCCTGACCCATGGGCCGGTGCTGAAAAACCGCTTTGTGCTCGCACCGCTGACTAATCTACAGAGCCACCCAGACGGCACGCTTTCGGACGATGAGTTCAAGTGGTTGACCTACCGAGCCAAGGGCGGCTTTGCCTTGACCATGACCTGCGCAGCGCACGTGCAGCGGGTCGGCCAGGGTTTCCCAGGCCAGCTTGGGGTGTTTGGAGACGAGCACCTGCCCGGACTGACGCGGCTTGCTGCGCAGATCAAAGACTATGGCTCCCTTGCCGTCGTGCAGCTTCACCACGCCGGCATGCGCTCTCCTCAGGACCTCATCGGCGAGGCACCTCACTGCCCATCGGACAATGAAGAATTCAGGGCGCGTGCGCTCACCCTGACTGAGGTCGAGCAGTTGCGTGACGATTTTATCTCGGCCGCCGTGCGTTGCGAGCGCGCTGGATTCGAGGGCGTCGAACTGCACGGGGCCCACGGCTATATCCTCGCGCAATTCCTAAGTCCTGAGGTCAATCAGCGGACCGACCGCTACGGCGGCAGCCTGGAGAACCGCGCGCGGATCATCCACGAGATCATTGATGGCGTGCGCGCCGCAACCGGACCCGACTTCAGCCTGGGCTTACGCCTATCGCCCGAGCGGTTTGGCCTGAAGTTGGCCGAGATCATCGAGGTCACCCGCAACATCCTGGCAGACGGCAAGATTGACTACCTCGACATGTCGCTTTGGGACTACGCCAAGGAGCCGATGGAGGCAGAATTCCAGGGCCGCACCTTGATGAGTTACTTCAGTGAACTACCACGCGGTCAGGTACGGGTGGGATGCGCAGGCAAGGTGATGACGCCGGATGACGCGCGCCTGTGCCTTGAGCGCGGCATGGACTTTGTGATGCTTGGGCGCGCAGCGATCCTGCACCACGACTATCCGCAGCGCTTAGCGGCAGACCCGGCCTTCGAGCCGGTGAAGACGCCGGTCAGCCCTGAACACCTGCGTGCGGAGGGGCTGGGGCCAAGCTTTGTGAAGTACATGGCCACCTGGAAGGGTTTCGTCGAAGAACCCGCGAGCGAGCCTGCCTGACGCTGGGTTTGACCTTAGACCGCTGCGGCTACAAAATCGTCGAGAGATTACAGGAGCACCAAATGGCCGACGGCGACGTCACCATGGACCGCGCGAAGTTTCACGCCATGACCGAAGGCACCCAGGAAGATTGGGCTGCCATTACGCGTGCCGCCGCGCCACATCGGGGCGAGCTGGGCGACCGGCTTTTGGCGCACCTGATGTTGCTGGACAATGACCACGGCGGCTTCGCGGTCGACCGGCTCGAACACTCGCTGCAGACCGCCACACGGGCGCACCGTGACGGGAGAGACGAAGAATATGTGGTCTGCGCGCTCATGCACGACATCGGTGACATCTTGATGCCGGCCAACCACGCCGAGCTGGGGGCGACGATCCTTCGGCCCTACGTTTCCGAGGCCAACCACTGGATGATGGCGCAACACGGGATTTTCCAGGGCTATTATTTCTTCCATTACCTGGGTCTGGACCGCGATATGCGCGACCAGTTCCGTGGACATCCACACTTCGAGTACTGCGCCCAGTTCTGCCACCTCTACGACCAAAACAGCTTCGATCCGGCCTACGAGTCCATGCCGCTGGAAGCCTTCGAGCCGATGCTGAGGCGGGTCACCGAGGCACCCAAGCGATCAATCTACAAGCGTGACTGAGGTTTTTTTGGCAATCGGCGGACAGCTGGTGTCACGCTTGCATTTGGCAGAGTCATAATCGCCAGGATGAGCGACCAGACCTCGTGCCTTCATTCCGTTTAGGTCGGAAATTGGAAGACTACTCGCCCCAGATCCGGAAGTGTTTGGAGAGCTTCAAGCCCTGGCGCTGGTAATGCGAACCGAGATCGCCATAGAGGCGGTGGGGCTTTTCGGTTAGTGGCTCATAGACCAAGCGAGCGACCGTCTGGCCGTCTTCCAGGATAAAGGGCGTCTCATGGCTGCGCACCTCGAGTACCCCGCGCGAGCCTTTGCCGTGCGCCTCGTCCGTGCCGAAACCCGGATCGAAAAAACCAGCGTAGTGCACACGGAATTCGCCCACAGATGGGTCAATGGGCGTCATCTCTGCGGCTTCCAGGACAGGGATTTCCACCGCGCCCTTGGAGGCCAGAATGTAGAACTCACCGGGATCCAGCAGCAACTGCCCGTCCTTGGGGCGCAGAGGTTCCCAGAAATCGCGCGGGTCGTGGCCATCTTCCTGGTCGAGATCAACAAGGCCGGCATGGCGTCGGCCACGGAAACCCGCGATCTCCCCTGTCAGGTCGACACCGACGCTTTCGACCCGAAGGCGCGGAGGTTCGCCCTGTTTCAGCCGAAGCTGGTTCATTCGCGTTCCGGTTCGCGCCAGCACGGAGAAGGTCTGGGGCGCGATCTCCATGTAGATCGGCCCATCGTATCCCGAATCAACGTCGTCGAAAGCCGCCCCATGGTCGGATAAGAGGCGCACAAATACATCAACCCGACCGGTCGAACTCTTCGGATTGGCCCGGGCGGAAATACCCGCCGGCAACTTCAGGCGCTCCTGCAATTCGGCGATATAGACGCATCCCCGTTCCAGGACAGCGCCTCGAGTTAAGTCGACTTCGTGCATCGACACCGTGGCGATCCGCTCGCGAACGGTATGGCGGCCGGGCAGAAAAGAGGCTCTCACCCGCCAAGCCCTCGCCCCCAACCGCAGATCAAGACTGGCCGGCTGCACCTGGTCGAGGTCAAATGGCGTGTCTGCGCTGATGGCACCATTGGCGATCAGCGCATCGATGGCTTGGCAGGGCAGAATGCCCGGGCGTGGAATCTCGCTCATGGGCGGGGAAGACTTAGCTTAGAAGTCGCCGGTTGCAAGCGATCTGGTCACGATCGTTGCAAGCCACGGCTTGACGGGGCGCAGTGGCTGCCGTTCTTGCGCCAACGTTTGAAGAGGCAGGAGTGCGCGATGGCCGAAGATCCGCGTGATTGGGAAACCGAGACCCGACTGGTGCGCGGTGGCTTGGCCCGCAGCGAGCATGGTGAGATCTCCGAAGCGCTCTATCTGACACAGAGCTTCGCCTACGACAGCGCCGAGGCAGCCGACGCACGCTTTGGCGGTGCGCCCGGCTTTATTTACCAGCGCTTCGGCAACCCGACGACGCAGATGTTCGAAGATCGCCTGGCGCTGCTTGAAGGCGCGCAAGTCTGCAGGGCGACAGCATCGGGTATGAGTGCGGTGCACGTGTCGCTGATGGGCCTGCTGAAGGCTGGAGATCATCTGGTGGCAGGTCGCGCCCTCTTCGGCTCGTGCCGCTGGATCATCTCTGAGTGGCTACCGCGATTTGGCGTCGAGGCGACCTATGTGGACGCCACCGACCTGGAAGCCTGGAAGAACGCCGTCAGGCCCAACACCAAGGCCTTCCTCATCGAGAGCCCGGCCAATCCGCTTTTGGAAATAACCGCCATCGGTGCCGTCGCCGAAATCGCTCACGCGGCTGGTGCCAAGCTGATCGTCGACAATGTCTTCGCCACGCCGATCTTCCAGAAGCCCTTGGTTCTGGGCGCCGACGTCGTCGTCTATTCGGCCACCAAGCATATCGACGGTCAAGGTCGCGTCTTGGGTGGGGCGATCCTGGGAAACGAGGCGCTGATGAGCGAGGCCTACAAGGACCTGCTGCGCCACACCGGCCCGGCCATGTCGCCATTCAACAGTTGGGTGTTGCTGAAGGCACTTGAGACGCTGGAACTTCGGGTGCGCCGCCAGACCGAGAACGCCGGCCGCATCGCCGACGTCATCGCCTCGAGCGGTAAGGTTCACAAAACCATTTATTGCGGCCGGCCCGACCATCCCCAGGCTGCGATCATCGCCAACCAGATGACCGGAGGCGGCAATGTTATAGCCTTTGATCTCGGGAGCCGCGACAGCGCCTTTCGGTTCCTCAACGCCCTCCAGATCGTCGACATCTCCAATAATTTAGGGGACGCCAAGTCGATGGCAACCCACCCTTGCACCACCACCCACCGCTCGATGCCCGAAACGGAACGGCTGGAAATCGGCCTGACAGAAGGCTGGGTTCGAATGAGCGTTGGCCTCGAAGGCGCTGGCGACCTCAGCCGCGATATCAGTCGCGCGCTGGACGCAGCCTGACACCTTCGTGTTTTCCCAAGGCTATGACATGATGCTCGCCATGCCGCACGTCCGAACAGCCCTGCTTTGCAGCTTCATCGCGATGGCGCAGCCGTCGGTTGCGGCGGTGCCCAAGATTGGCGATCCACCTCCGCCGGCCAGCCTTGAAATTACGGATGTCGAAGCCTGGGCGTCCGCCTATCTGAACCGCGAGTCCTGGACGCTCATAACCCACGATATCGAAGGGGCGCGGTTCATCCGTCCCAACGGTGCGACACCTACTGCGCCATACATGGTTGAAGCTGACGTGCGCACGGAGCTGTTTCGGCCAGTCAAGATGGGCCCAGGTGTCGCTCGCTCAGGGCTTGCGCACTGGTCGGTGGATTGTGCGAGCACACGCTATGCCGTGCTCAGCATGACAATCTTTGCGCACAACAATATGCAAGGTGAATTGGCCAAGAAAATCTCGGCCGACAAGACCTGGATGATACCTATTGAGTCCCAGGCGGCGACGATCAGCGTCATCTGCAAATCCGGCCTCACCGGCGCACCCCCGGAGCGACCACTGAAAGCCTCGCCCGCCTCGCCGTCCTAAGAGGAGGCGACCGTCTCCAGAGTCTCGGGCGTAACGGCGTAGACCCGGGAGCAATATTCGCAGGTGACGTGGATCTGCCCGTCCGGTTCAACCATTTCCGCTCGCTCGGCGATGTCGAAAGACGCGAGCACCGTCTCGATCCGCTCCTGGCTGCATCGACAGAAGGCGCGCAGCGGTTGGGAGCCGAAGACACGAACGCCATCCTCGTGAAACAGTCGAAACAGCAGCTGTTGCGATGACAATTCAGGATCGACCAGCTCATCCTCGCCAACCGTCTCGAAAAAGGCCTGAGTGCGTTGCCAGGCCTCGGTCGTCGAGCCTCGAGCATCGTCCTCAGCGACGCTCTGGATCAGCATACCGCCAGCCCGCCAAAGGCCATCTGCCTGACCCACGGCAAGACGCACACGCGTCGGAGTCTGTTCGGACTGGGCGAAGTACTGCTCGGCGCAAAGCGCTAGAGTTTCACCCTCGATGGCCGTGACGCCCTGATAGCGGTCCATGTCAGGCCCTTGATCGACGGTCATCATGAAATGCCCCTCACCCAGCAAGGACTTTGCGCCCGGGCGCACGAACCCCCCGCTGGCTGCGGCAACCGCTGCGGCGTCAAAGCCGCAGTAGCCACGCAGGCCGCCCGAAGTATCGTAGTCGGCGACAACGAACCGCACCGGCCCGGCACCGCGCGCTTCAATGATCAGGCGGCCGTCGAACTTCAGGTTCGAACCGACTAACGCGGCCAGCGCACAGGCTTCGCCCAGCAAATTGGCCACCGGCTCTGGATAGTCATGAGCCAGCAGGATTTCATTGATCGTCGGGCCCAGGCGCGCGAGACGCCCCCGCACGGGCTCGCCCTCGATTTGGAAGGCGGTGACGGCGTCGTCGGGTAGGGGAAGATTCGGCATCGGCGCCATATAGGACGAAATGACCAAATTGCGAGGGCGGCATATGAGCGTCGAAGCGCTGCGCCCTAGCTCGGCGCCTCGCCTGACATCAGATTGCGCCGAAGCACCAGGCCAGGATCGACTTCTGGGCGTGCAGCCGGTTCTCCGCTTCGTCCCAGATCAGGCTCTTAGGACCGTCAATCACCGCGTCGGTGACCTCCTCGCCGCGGTGGGCAGGCAAGCAATGAAGGAAGACCGCATCGCTCTTGGCGAGGTCCATAAGCGGCTCATCGACTTGGAACGGTTCGAGCGCATCGAGGCGCTCGTCATGGTCGGTGTCACCCATTGAGACCCAGGTATCGGTGATCACGACATCAGCGTTCTTGACCGCTTCGCGCGGGTCATCAGAGGCGTGAACCTGGCCTTGCTCTTGCGCCGCGCGAGCCAGGTCGTGCAGGTCGGGATGGTAGAGGGCCGGCGAGGCGATATTCAGGCGGAAGCCCAGCTTGGGGGCGGCATGGATGAAGCTGGCGCAGATGTTGTTGCCGTCGCCAACGTAAGCCAGAGTCTTGCCGGCGACGGGGCCGCGATGTTCCTCAATGGTCAGCAGATCGGCCATAATCTGGCAGGGATGACTTTTATCCGACAAGCCGTTGATCACCGGGATGGTCGAGGAAAGCGCGAGGCGCTCCACGTCCAGATGGTTGTTGGCGCGGATCATTATGGCGTCGACCATGCGCGACAACACGCGCGCGGTATCCTCGATGGGCTCGCCGCGGCCAAGCTGCAAATCGACGGCATTAGATATGATCACGTCGCCACCCAGTTGGCGCATAGCTGCGTCGAACGAAAATCGCGTCCGGGTGGAGTTCTTCTCGAAGATCATCGCCAACGTTCGCCCCTCAGCGACGGGGTTGGCGTCGCGGCGGCCCTTGGGCCATCCCAGTCGTGCGGCCTTTCGGCGCTTGGCGTCCTCGAGGATCGCGCGCAGGTCGGAGCCCTCGAGCCTCCAAAGGTCGAGGAAGTGACGAACCGGCTGACTCACGCCGCAGCCTTGGCCTTAGCCCGCGCGGTCTCACAGGCCGCTTCCAGCTTGGCGACCGCCTCGCTGGCCTCGGCCATTGTCAAATTGAGCGGCGGCAACAGCCGCACACAATTGTCGCCCCCCCCGGCGATCAGCAGGTGCTGGTCGCGGGCATGCTGCATGAATTCACGGTTCGGCGTTTTCAGCTTCAGGCCGATCAGCAGACCCTTGCCACGGATGTCTTCCAACACGTCAGGGAAGCGCTCCTTCATTCCGCTGAACTGCTGAGTGAAATAGCCAGCGATCTCGAGCACATGAGCCATCAGTTCCGGCTTCAAAAGCTCGGCCAAGGCGGCTTCGGCCACGGCCATGGCCAACGGATTGCCGCCATAGGTCGAGCCATGGCTTCCCACGGTCATGCCACGGCCGGCCTCTGCGGTAGCTAGGCACGCGCCCACGGGAAAGCCACCGCCTAACGCCTTGGCGATAGCCATAATATCTGGCGCCGCGTCGGTTGCCCATTCGTAGGCGAAAAGCTTACCGGAGCGCCCAAGGCCGCACTGAACCTCGTCATAGATCAGCAGCGTCCCGGTCTCGTCACAGAGCTTACGGATTGCAGTTAGGTCGGCGTCGGGCCAAGAGCGCGCGCCACCCTCGCCCTGAACTGGCTCCAAGAGGATCGCCGCCGTCGTCGGACCCACGAGGGCGCGAAGTGCGTCCATGTCACCGAACTGGGCGCTCACAAATCCCGGCAGCGGCGGGCCGAAGCCTTCCAGATAGCTGGCGTTGCCCGAGGCGTTGACGGCCGCGATCGTCCGGCCGTGGAACGACCCATCGAAGCCAATGATGTCGATCCGCTCAGGATGGCCTTTGGCCCAATGATATTTGCGCGCCGTCTTGATCGCACACTCGATGGCCTCTGCGCCGGAGTTGGTGAAGAAAACCTCGTCAGCGAAGGTCGCATCGCTCAAAGCCTTGGCGAGTCTCGCCTGACCTGGGATCGTGAAGATGTTGGAGGTGTGCCACAGCTTTTCAGCCTGGTCCTTCAACACCTGGACAAGCTTTGGATTGGCGTGGCCCAACGCGTTCACCGCAATGCCGGCCATGCAGTCGAGGTAGACGTCCCCGTCAGTGGTATAGAGGCGCGCGCCCTCGCCTCGCTCGAACGCCAGCGGAGTACGGCCGTAAACCGCCATTATGTGGTCGCTGGGAACGGCGGCGGCGGTCGTCTCGGTCACCGTAGGAGTCCTCCTAAAACGGACGCATCCCCGCCGCATTGCGACGGGGATCGGAAGGCTTTGCGTATTCTTCCGCGCGAGGCGCTATGTCAATCGAAGTTCCATGACCACGACATCCCTCATGCAGGCTTTGTCGTCCAATCCAGAGGCTCAATTCTGCCGATCAACAGGGTCCAGCCTGCGATGCCGACCAAAGAGACGACGGCTGCGACGAGGAATGCCCAGTAGAACTGGCCCGTGCGCTCAACGATCGCTCCCGTAATGAGGGGCCCGACAATGCCGGCAACATTGCCCATGCAGTTCTGCAGACCGATCCACTTGCCGCCGCCACGCGCTCCGCCAAGCGTCTGTCCCACGGCATACATCGTAGACGTGTTGAGACCGAAGGCGAAGCCTGCGACGAAGAGGCTGATGATCGAGACCTGAGAGGAGCCGACCGCGCAGACCGCGAGGCTGACCGCCACAGTGGTCGCGCTCGCGATGCAGGCGCTTTTGCGAACAAGGCTAGAGTCTAGACCTTGTTTGAGAAGGAAATCGGTGAGGCGACCGACGACGAGGCAGCTCACCGCGTAG
The DNA here is from genome assembly GCA_903860975.1 of uncultured Alphaproteobacteria bacterium. GTDB lineage: Bacteria > Pseudomonadota > Alphaproteobacteria > Caulobacterales > Caulobacteraceae > Phenylobacterium. Next base: position 62,057 of record CAIOSI010000041.1, on the reverse strand, counting down.
ACCAAGTAGATCATGCCGCCGATCTCAGCCATCTGGCTAATGGAGAAGCCGCGGGATTTCACAAGGTAGAGAGGTAGCCAGCTGATGACGAAATAGAAGGCGTAATTGTTGCAGAAGTGGCCAAGACCCGCACCCCAGGCTTCCTTCTTAGCGAGGATCGCCCAATAGGACGGTGCCTGCCCGTGATCCTCCGGCTCTGGCGCGGCAGATGCCCCGCGGGTCGCCAGCAGCCAGGGAACAAGCCAAAGTAGCGAGACCAGGCCAAAGCCGATGAACAGAGGCCGCCAGCCGGATATGGCCATGAGCTTGCCGCCGAAGAAGGTTCCGAACGCTGGTCCCAGCGCCAGGCCTACGCCGATCAATCCGTTCGCCGCACCCATCTGATTTTGTGGCAGGTGCTGGGCAATGAGTTTGGAGCTGCAGGGAAAGGCCGCGCTTTCGCCGATGCCGAGCAAAAGGCGAAGAAGAATGAGCATCCAGAAGCCTGACGCTACGCCCGATAAAGCGGTCGCCACCGACCAGATCAACAGACCAAGCGCCAGTGTCCGATAGGCATTTATCCGCTCCGACAACCAGCCGGCGAGAATCTGGCTGGGTGTGTAGGTCCAGGAAAAGGCCGACAGAAGAAGACCGATCTCGCTGGCGGAGAGCTTGAGTTGGTCCTTGATGAGCGGGGCGGCCGTCGCAAGGTTGCCGCGGTCGACGTAGTTGATGAAAATAGCCAGCGCCAAAAGCGGCACGACGCCAGCGGCCAGACCGCCGGACTTGGGCAGCGCCACTTGAGCTGCAAAGGTCATATTCCGCCCCCTCGACGCGACGGGATCTTGCGTCCCGCACCGCGTGTGACGCTAGGTCCTCAGCCGATCCGGGTAAAGCGCCTCAGAACGGCGCTGGGCAGCTCAGGTTTTGATCTTATAGCCGGTCTGGAACATCCGGAAACATATCCAACCTAGTGCCAACACAAGGGTGCCGGTCATCGTCGCACCAACGGCAAGCGAGCTCTCGGCTCGACCGATGAAGCCATAGCGGAAGCCGTCGATCAGATAAAAGAACGGGTTAAACTTGGAGAAACTGCGGAACGGCTCCGGCAACTTCTCGATCAGATAGAACGTGCCCGACAGGAAGGTCATAGGCATGATTACGAAGTTGGTCACGGCCGCCATGTGGTCAAATTTCTCTGCCCACAGACCAGCCATAATGCCGATAAAACCCATGATCAGCGCCGCGCTGAGGCCGAAATAGCCAACCGCCCAGGGCTCGGCCACCGGCAGGTGAGCAAAAGGCAGGATCGCAATCAGGCTGACTGTGCCCACGAAGAGCCCGCGCGTCGCAGCCCCGGCGCCAAAACCAACGAGAAGCTCAAACGGGGATAGCGGCGGAGTGATGAAGTCTCCCATCAGTCCGTTGAACTTCGCTTGCAAAAGTGAGGATGAGGAATTCGCGAAGGCGTTCGACAAAATCTGCATCATGACCAAGCCAGGCGCAACGAAGGTTCCATATTCGATACCGTTCACCCGGCGGCCACCGCCTACCGCCACAACGAATACCAGCATGTAGAGCAGCGCCGTAACCACGGGCGCGGCCAGCGTTTGCGTACCCACCTTGAAGAAGCGGCGGACCTCACGGACGTAAAGGGTCTTCAGACCCTCCCAGTTCACGCCCGGGTAGTCGCGCGGTTGCGGCGGAATAACGGGTTCAGCGAGAGCCATGTCGTTCATATCCCCTCATGTGCGCCGCCACGGCCGTCCTCGCAAGGCTGCCGCGCAGTTCCTGTGCTGAAGCCACAACCGGGCACAATCCCGAATCAATATCTAGTTCCTGTGGACGAAAGATAGGGCGCCTATTGTGGCCCTTAAGGAGTTGGTTACTACTGGTGGTGGCTGGTGGGCAGAGGAATTGCTGCACGCCACAAGATGTTGATTTCGGTGACGGCGCAGGGGTTGCGCCTCGAAATTTCAAAGGTGGGAGGCGAACATGGGCTGGACGGACGAACGCGTCGAACTCCTCAAGAAACTCTGGCAGGATGGCCTGTCGGCTAGCCAGATCGCGAAGCAACTTGGCGGAGTTACCCGCAACGCAGTGATCGGAAAAGTCCACCGCCTGGGCCTTTCCGGCCGCGCCACGCCGTCAAAGCCCGCCCGAACGACCTTCAAAGCACCGCGTCCTGCGCGTCCCGTCACTGCGACGCCGTCGGCCCCGCGCCGCTTGGCTGAACCGACAGCGCTGAGCGCCCACCATCCAGCACCCGTACGCTATGTCGACGAGGCTCCCGGCACGGCGACCGTCCTGACGCTGGGCGCCCACATGTGCAAGTGGCCGATCGGCGACCCATCGATGGACAACTTCACGTTTTGCGGCCGTCGCTCCGGCGAAGGACCCTACTGCCACGAACACAGCCAAGTGGCTTACCAGCCTGCGCAGTCGAAGAAGCGCTCCGGACCAAACGAGCTCGCGCGAAGCCTGCGCCGCTATATCTGATCCGTTGGGGATGGGGGCGTGTCTGGCCCGCGGCGCTCTTGGCGCCAGCCGAGCTAGGCGCGCCCTTTTCCTTGGCTGAAGCGGCCATGGGAATGCGCTCGCCAACCGCTAGGTTACGACGATGACGGACGTCGCCCCTCCTCCTGAGACTGAAAACGGCAATGCAAAGCCTTATTCCGTCTCGGAGCTGTCGTTTGCACTGAAACGGACGCTGGAGGATGCCTACGGCTTCGTGCGGCTCCGCGGCGAGATTTCCAAGACCACCTTCCATTCCAACGGCCACGTCTACCTGACGCTCAAGGATGAGCGCGCCGTTATCGATGGTGTGATCTGGAAGGGTCAGGTGCGCGGCCTGTCGATCCGGCCCGAGCAAGGCCTTGAGGTGATTGTCACGGGGAAGATCACGTCCTACCCCGCGGGTTCGCGCTATCAGATCGTGATTGAGACCATGGAGGCGGCGGGTGTTGGCGCTCTCCTGGCGCAGCTTGAACGCCTTAAGGCCAAACTCGCATCGGAAGGTCTTTTCGCTGCCGAGCGAAAACGGGCCATACCCTCCATGCCGGCCGTCGTGGGGGTCATCACGAGCCCAACCGGCGCCGTGATCCGGGACATCCTGCACCGCATTCGCGACCGCTGGCCGTGCCACGTGGTGGTCTGGCCGGTGGTCGTCCAGGGGGACGCTGCCGCTGCGCAGGTTGCAGCGGCGATCCGTGGCTTCGACGCCCTTGAAGTTGGAAGTGCGCTCCCACGGCCTGACGTTCTCATCGTGGCGCGTGGCGGTGGGTCTGTGGAGGATCTGTGGCCATTCAACGACGAAGCTCTAGCCCGGGCCGTCTATACCTGTTCGATTCCATTGATCAGCGCGGTGGGCCATGAGACGGACACCACCCTGATCGATTTCGTCTCTGACCGCAGAGCTCCAACGCCAACTGCGGCGGCCGAAATGGCGACGCCGGTCCTGGCCGAATTTAAAGCCACCATCAGTGAACTGGGCGCACGGATGCATCGAAGCGCCGGACGGGCTGTCGAAGATCGCCGCGGCCGTGTGGAAGCGGCCGGCAGGTCCATGACCCGGGTGACAGACCAGGTGGAGCTGGCCGCGCAGCGGTTCGGCATCGTCTCCGGACGGCTGACGTCCGGTCTGGCTCGCAATGCCGCAGCACACGAGCGCGACCTGGTGCGAATCTCGTCCCGCTTTTCGCCATTACTCCTGCAACGTCCGCAGGCGGTGCAGCGCCAGAAGCTTGAGGGCGTCAGCGTGCGCCTGCGCCCAAGCGTTCTGCGGGGTCTTGAGCGGGCCTGCGAACGAATGGAAGCGCTCACAAAGCTCCATGCCTCGGCCGACCCAGAACGACCACTGCAGCGCGGGTTCGCACGTGTCACCCGCTCGGACGGTTCCATCATTCGTGCCGGCGCGGTCCTGTCGGGCGGAGAGGTCGTGGCGATCAAGTTTGGCGATCAGGTCACCCGCCAGGCCATTATCGAGGGGCCGCCACCCGCGCCTGTCGCTCCACAAACCAGGGCCGCCAAACGAAAAACCGATCCTTCGGCGCAAGGTGGCCTGTTCTGAAGTGAGGTCGCACGCTAAATAAGCGTTCATGAATGCTCACGACCGCGACTTTACGGGCGCAGACCTCGCAAAACTCCATTACGGCGACGGCGACTTCGCTGTTCTTAAACCTGGCCGCTATGTCATCTGCGCGGTTACGGGTCTGAAAATTCCGCTAGAACAGCTACGGTATTGGGATGCAGGCCGGCAAGAGGCCTATGCAGGCCCGGCGGAAGCCTTGCAGCGTTGGCGAGAATCTAACGGCTAGCCTTCTTGTAGAACGCTTTCGACCAGCGTCGGTGGACCCAGAACCATTCGGTGGGGCGCGCGCGGACGCGATCTTCGATGAAGGTGTTGATGCGTCGAACACCGGCTTCAATGTCGGCGTCTCGCTCGCCGGTATCCTCAAGCCAGAAGGGCTCGTGGACGATCACACGGTAGCGTGCCTTTTTGATACGCTGAACGCTCATCGGTTGGATCGGAATCTTGAACCGAAGGGCGAAACTGGCAGGTCCCGGCGCGGTGTGAGCCATCACACCAAACAAGGGTGAGGCAACGCCACCATTAAATTTCTGATCGTTCATCAAAGCCACGGACTCCCCACGACCCAGGGCCCGCAATAGCTCGCGAGCGCCTGCGGCGCCCTTCGGGGCAAATAGCCGCACGCCGTAGCGCCATCGGCTCTTGCGAACGCGTTCGTCGACATAGGGGTTATTGAGCGCCCGATAGGTGATCTGACAGGTTATGCCCGAGTGAACGATCACCGCCGACATGACCTCGAAACACGAGAAATGTCCGGAAATGAACACGGCGGGGGCTCCGGCGGCGATCTCGGCGAGACGTTCGGCGCCGACGACCTCCACCCGATTGGGGTCAGCGATAATCCGATCGAGGATCGGAGATTCAGCGAAAGTGCGGCCGGTCTCCTCCCACTGAGCGCGAAGCATCGCAGCAACCTGCGCCTCGGTCGCGTCCGGAAAGACAATTCGGAGGTTTGTCCGCGCGAACCCATGCTTGTTGGTCAGCGGCCCCAGCGTGAGAAGTAGCCAACCGCCGAAATCCGAAACGGCATCGATTGGAAACAAACGCGCCAAAAACTCGGCGCCTGCATACGCCCAAGATTCAATCCGCCACACGATGTGCTGTCGCCATTGGCCTGGGGATTCTGTCATGCGCCTTTACTAGAGCTGGGCTCCTGAACTTAGCAACGCGTAGCTCCTGGCGCAGGCCTTGCGAAGAGACCTGCGCGCCGTCCCGCTTCGGGACAGGGCAAAGGAGATAGGCGTCGTGAAATGATGGACACGATCGATATTCATCTGGGTCGCCGGCTTCGCCGCCGCCGCCGGATTCTAGGTCTGACACAGCAGCAACTCGCCGGCGCGTGCGGCGTGCGCTTCCAGCAGATCCAGAAATATGAGTGCGCCGCCAACCGCATGTCGGCGGCCCGCCTTTGGCAACTCGCCGAAGTTCTCGAGGTCTCGATCAGCTATTTCTACGAGGGCCTTGGTCAGGAATCGGTGTTCGAAAAAAATCCGGAGCAGACGGAGCCCCAGCTCGGCAAGGAAGCCAAGGACCTCATCCATGCCTTCTACAGCCTGAGGGAGCGGCCTCGTCAGCGTGTGCTGGAGCTAGCCAAATCCTTGAATGACCCTGAGCCCGCCAGCGCTAGGCACGCGTTTCCCTAAGCCGCGCCAAAGGGGTAAAGCGGTCGGATGACCGCTCCAGACACTGAGCTTCCGGATTCCAAACTTCTTGCTGAGCTTGACGCCTTCCTCGTCGAACTCAACGACGCGGCGGCTGAGGCTATATTGCCGCTATTTCGCGCCGACCACGGCTTGATAGACAAGGGCGGCCTGGCGGGTTTCGACCCTGTCACCGAGGCCGATAAGGGCGCTGAGCGTGCGATCCGCAATCTGATCTGCGAGCGCTATCCAGACCACGGGGTCATTGGCGAGGAATATGGTGAGGACCGCCCGGACGCTGAGTTTGTCTGGGTGTTGGATCCCGTCGATGGCACCCGGGCCTTCATCGCCGGCCTGCCCGTTTGGACAACATTGATCGGGCTTAGGTTTCAGGGAAAGCCCGTGCTGGGATCCATCGGCCAGCCGTTTCTTGGTGAGCTCTATATCGGACACGCCGGCGGATCGCGCTTGATCACCCGCGGCGAGACCCGCCCTTTAAAGGTACGTCCCTGTCCGTCGCTATCCAGCGCCCTCATCGCCACCACCGATCCGGCCATCTTCGAGGGACCCGAGCAGGAGGGTTGGCGCGCGGTTCGCGCAGCCGCCCGGCTCGCAAGGCTAGGGTGCGATGCCTACGCCTATGCCATGGTCGCCGCGGGCACGATCGATCTGGTGATCGAAACGCGGCTAAAGGCATGGGATATCGACGCTGCTATCCCGGTTATCGCGGGAGCTGGCGGGTTCACGACCGATTGGACTGGCGCACCGTTGGGCGCGCATGGTGGAAGGATCGCCATCGCCGGCGACCGCGCCTGCCTGAATGAGGCGCTGGTCGCCCTTAGCGCAGTCGGCACCTAGGCCTTCGTCGGGGCCGGTTTCTTAGCCGCAGGTTTTTTGGCGATGGGCTTTTTCGCCTCCGGCTTCTTGGCCCCTGAGGGTTTCTTGACCGGCGCCGCCTTGGCAACCGCTGGCGCCTTCTCGGCCGCAGGCTTGGCAGCCGGTTTCTTCACTGCGGCGGGCTTCTTAGCCGCCGCTGGCTTAACAGGTGCCTTTTTGGCAACCTGAGGCTTCGCAGCCGAAGCTTTCGCCGCCGGCTTGTTTGCGGCAGTGTTATTAGGCTTGGCAGGGGCCTTGGCTGCCGCAGGTTTCGCAGCCACCTTGGCCGGAGCGGCCTTTACGGCAACAGGCTTAGCTGCGGGTCTGGCCGTAGGCTTCTTCTTTGCGACGACCTTTTGGGCGACTGGATTAGCCTCCGCCGGCTTTTCTGGGACAGCCGCTGTGGCAGCTGCAGCAGGCGGTGCAGTCGTCGGCACAGGTTCGGGCGCGGCAGCCGGCGTCGGCGCCACTCGGCCAGTGAGTGCGTCGAGGGCCCTCAGAAAGATGTTACGCATCGGGTCGGTCTCCATCAGTATTTCGTGGTAAGCGCCAGGGACGCTAATAAACGTTCCCTGCGGCAGGTTACGTGCGGCAGTGGCCTGCGTGGCCGTATCGATAAGCTGGTCGGCCTCTGCGGAAACGATGACCACGGGCACAGTGATATTCCGCAGGATCTCCGGTCGAGACAGATAGGCGGTGGCGCTGAGCGTGAAGTCAATCCAACCCCAGGTCGGAGCGCCTAGCGCCAGCTTGGGCTCGGCGGAAACCAAGCTCCAAGTCCGGGCATGACGCGCAGGATCGTGGGTCAGGATATTGCCCTCGAAGGTGTCGTCGAAAGGCCTGCCGCCACCGCCAAGCGTATAGGCCGAGCCTCGACCAACCCGCATGTTTAGGCTCGTCAAGAGACGAGAGACGAACATCGGGAACGGCGTTCGAATTCCCAGCATCGGTGCCGAAAGGATCGCGCCGGCAAACCGGGTTTCGCCCTGCGCCATGGCCAACAAGGTCAGGCACCCCCCCATGGAATGGGCCGCCGCTACCCACGGCTTTGGCAATCTCTGCTCGTAGGTATCGAGCAAGTCCCGGAAATCCTTGAGATAGGGTTTGAAGCCCTTGGCGTGTCCCTTGAGGGGATCGGTGAGCTCGCGCTGGGATAGCCCCTGGCCGCGCCAATCATGAGCCAGCACGACAAAGCCTCTCTGAAGGCACTCGCTGATGAACTCGTAATACTTCTCAATCGGCTCGGTACGCCCGCCCGATAGCACAATGGACCCGCGGGGACGGCTCCCATGCGCAAGGGTCTCCGGTCTGAACAGAGCCGCGCGCAGCTTTGCGCCGCCGGCGCCGAAGAACCACGCGACCTCTCCACCAGGCGGCGCCTTGGCGAGGTCGGTCTCGATCAAGGTCGCTGCGTCGGCCATCACCCTACTTTAGACAGCTCTCGAGAATAGGGATTGAATTTTCGGCTGGAGTTTCATCGCAAGGCCCATGTCGGAAAGCCTGAGCCGCCCCGTCATCATCGCCCGCGTCGGATCGAGTTCGCCCTTGCCAAGGGCTGTGAGATCCTTGAGCCCAACAGTGACCACAAGGTCGGCTGGTAGGTCGTCGTTGGTAACGGCTGTGCCTGCGATATGAATGACGCCCTCGCCCTTGAGATCAAGCTTGATCGATGCACCGAGGCTTGAGGTGCCGGTATCGAACGCAGCGCGGCGGATCCGATCGGTCAGTTCCTCCAGTGTCGCCATAACTTGGCTCTCCCAATCCAGGCTCGACCTTCGCTTCTGACGCGTGCGAAGTAAACCGTCAGGCCACCAAGCTAGGCATGGGGTAGACCAGACTTGACGAACTTGAGTGTCATTCGATCACTTTCACCAATGATGTCGTACGTGGTGTGGTCAAACGACGGATCGTCGCGCTGTCCTGGCGGCGATGACCGGCGAACGGGTGGCAGGGTCCAGACCCCGAAGGGGTAGTCCCGCGTATCTTTCGGATTGGCATTGACCTCGCTCGCCGCAGCCAGCGTGAACCCCGCTTCTTTTGCCAGCTGCACCACGTAAGCCTGCGGCACGTAGCCGGACGAAGCCATGACGTCGGGCATGCCGGCGGGGTCGGCACGATGCTCCTCGACGCCTAAAACTCCGCCGGGTTTCAGCGCCGCAAAGGCCTCACTGAATGCCTTCTCCGCCAAGCCCGCCGCCATCCAGTTATGAATGTTGCGCAGGAAGAGAGCCAGGTCGACGGAACCAGCCGGCGCGACAGACCCGCTGGCGGCGCTAAACGCGGTCAGTTGCGGCTTGCCGTAGAGCTCTGGATTTTCATGCAGTCTGCGGCGGTAGGCCTCGACCATCTCGCGACCCTCCGCGTCGGAAGGGTCAAGGTCGGCGGCGTAGAACCTGCCACCGGTCGCGGCGAGGAACGGCGCAATGATATCGGTATACCAGCCCGCGCCTGGCCAGAATTCGACCACGGCCTCGCCAGGCTTGAGCCCCCAAAATCGGAGGGTTTCAAGGGGGTGACGCCAGCGATCGCGGACCCGATCGGCGGGCGCTCGCCACGCCCCGTTTACGGCGGCGTCTAAGGTCCTTGGCGTCCCGAAAGCCTTGGGTCGACCGGAGCATGCGCTCAGCGCCGCAGCGCCTAAAAGCAAGCCGCGTCGTGCAAAATTCGGGTGCGGATTCGCCATGCCACCTCAACACGCCACACGGTCTGATGTTGGGCGTAAGGCCTAGCGCGGGGGCTCAATCCGGTCAAAGGCAGCGACGTTACAAGGTCTTGATCCATAAATTTGCACGCCTACCTCATAGGCTGGAGGCGCTGGATGTCCGGGCCTTCTGGACGCCACCGCGAGGCCGACAGGCTCGCAATGGCGGACATATGAACCGCAACCTTGCTTTGAAAGAAGGATGTGAACGATGCGTACGATCGACTTTTCCCCCCTCTATCGCTCAGTGGTCGGCTTTGACCGCTTGGCTGACCTGCTGGATTCCGCCGCCGTAGATAGCGCAAGCGGCTATCCGCCTTACAACATCGAGCGCACCGACGAGAACGCCTATCGCATCGAGATCGCCGTTGCTGGCTTTCGCCCTGAAGAGCTGAACATCGAAGTTAAGGAAAACCTACTGACGGTGACCGGTCGTAGGACTGCCAACGACGAGCCACGTCGCTTCCTGCACCAGGGCTTGGCGAAACGTAATTTCGAACGGAAATTCCAACTCGCCGACTACGTATTGGTGACCGAAGCCGCATTGGCTGACGGCCTGCTCTCGGTCGCGCTCAAGCGCGAACTGCCCGAAGCTCTGAAGCCGCGCCGCATAGAGATCGCCACAGCTCAGCCGACCCTGATCGAAGCCGAGAAGGCGGCATAGGTCCGGCACGCCAATTTGATGAAGGGCGGGGCGTGATCGGCTCGCCCTTCATCATTGACGCAAGGATCAGATGATGTTGTCGAGGCCTCGGGTGCCTTGGCGCAGGACCCCGGTGAAATTAGCCTGGTTTAGAAAAGCGCCCGTGAAATTTGCCCGGCTAACGTCGCAGTCGTTGAACAGCGCCTGACGGACATCGGCGCCGCTGAGGTCTGCGCCCTTCAGTTCGGCTTTGCGCAAATCGCAAGGCAGCACGCGATCAGCGCCGAGGAGGAGCGGCCCCATCTGGGCTTGGCGCAGATCGGAGCCCGAAAGTTTCGCGCCGGCGAGTTTGGCGCCGCGCAGGTCCGCGCGTCGTAGATTGCAGTTGCGTAGGTCGGTATTTTCAAGGTGCGCGCCTTGCAGTTGCACGCCCTCCATATCAAGGCCGTAGAACACGGCGTCCTTCGCAGATAGCGCTGTCAGGTTGTAGCCACGCACTGTCTGCAACGCGCGCAGGTCGGCGCCATCGAAAACCGAAGGTGCCCCCTGCTGACCGCCCGTCTCGCACCAGCGGGCATGGTCCTGGATCATCGTCTTGTACGGGAGTGCGGCGGCAGCGATACCGGCGGGCTTGTCGGTCAGCGCGCCTGCCATATTGGCGTTAGAGACGTTCCACTGCAGAGTCTTTGCGCCTACCAGCACTGCGTCGCGAAGATCGGCCCCGCCGAGGTCAGCGCCGGAGAGGTCTGCCCCGGAAAGGTCGCATCCCTTAAGGGTGGCCTGCTTGAGGTTGGCGCGCACCAGGCGTGCGTCCTTCAGGATGGCATCCGTAAAGTCAGCCTTGACGGCGATCACGCCAGAAAGCTTGGAGCGTTCAAGGTTGGCACCGATGAGCTTTGCACCCTGAGCGTCGCCCACGCGCGAGGCGCCAGCCTGAATGCGCCGGAAGCCGAATTTGGCGTCGGCCGCGGCCAACACGCCCTCACGAAGGTCAGCTTCGAACATGTCGGCGCCTGTGAGGTCCGCATTGCGAAGGCAGGCACCGCGCAGATCGGTCCGGCGAAGCGAGGCGCCGCGCAGATCCGTGTCCTGGAGGTCGGCTCCAAACATGATGGCGTTGTCGAGCCTGGCGTTTTTCAGCTTGCAGCCGACCAGCATCGCGCCGCTGAAGTCGGCGTCGCAAAGATTGCGTCCGGACAGGTCAAGACCCGAAATGTCCGCCCAAGCGAAAACCGCACGCGCGCCATTCGGTTTGGAGCCCCACAGCCGTTCATGCTTCGCGCAAATTTCGTCGGCTTCGGGCTGGGTAATTCGGCGCGTGATGTGGGAGACTTCGGACATGGACCCTGGCGCAAAGACGCGGTGGTCATCCGTTCTTAGATCAAGGTGATTAACGGCCCATTTCCGATGTTTTAAACTCAGCGCCGAGGACGGTAGGCCTTATAAAGGGCGGCGGCCTCGTCACGCAGAACGCCAAGCTGGACGGCGATCTTGGCCTGCCCCAAGCGGTGAAGGCCTCGTCCGGCCGCCAAAACAGAGGCGTCTTCGCAGGCGATGATCACACGTCCCACACAGGCTTCCACCAGACGCTGGCTACAGGATGGCGCGCCAGATGAGCGCTCACCGCAAGGCTCCAGAGTGATGTAGACTACGGCGTTACGTGCGTGTTCGCCCGCCTGATCCAGCGCGTGCTCTTCAGCATGAAGCCGGCCGTTCTGCGCCGTCGCCGCCTCGCCCACCGAGACGCCATTCTTGACGATGACACAGCCGACCGCCGGATTGTCTCCGGTCATGCCGACGCTCGATTGAGCCAGCGCGATCGCGCGCCGCATCCAATGTTCATCGTCAGCTGGGATCATCGACAGAGCCTATATCGCCGGCAACGGCTGGGCCCTGGATTGATCCAGATAGCGTGCGGCGGTGGGCTTCAATGTCGCATCCAGATCCATTAGCAACGGATTGCCTGTCGGAATCTCCACGCCAACGATCTCCTCGCCGCTCAGGTCAAACAGTAATTTAACGATGGCGCGTAGGGAGTTACCGTGAGCGGCGATCAGCAGGGTTTCGCCCGTCGATAGCTTTGGCGCGATCTCAGCTTGCCAATAGGGTTGGACCCGAAAGAGTGTGGTCTCCAGACTTTCCGTGTCCGGCAATACGGCACCGGCGTAACGCCGATCGCGTCTGAAATCGAACTCGCCGCCAGGGGCGAGCGGCGGCGGAGGCACGTCATAAGACCGACGCCAGATTTTTACTTGTGCGTCGCCATGCTTGGCCGCGGTTTCGGCCTTGTTAAGGCCGGTCAAACCGCCGTAGTGGCGCTCGTTCAGCCGCCAGTCTTTGATCTCAGGAACAAAGGTTTGGCCGGCCGCGGCCAACGCCAGCCACGACGTTCGGATCGCACGCGTCAGGACCGAGGTGAAGCAGCGGTCGATCGCAATGCCTTCGGCAGCGATCAGTTCGCCTCCCTTTCGCGCCTGCGCTTCACCCTCAGCGGTGAGATCAACGTCCACCCAGCCCGTGAAGCGGTCCTCGAGGTTCCATTGGCTCTGGCCGTGGCGCAGTAAGATCAATTTCGGCAAGGCGAATGTCTCCGGTGAAGCTAGTCGGCTTTCTATCCATCAGTCACACGGATGCAACGGATTGGTCCGTCGCAGGGGAAGCAGCTATAGAACCCACATGCTCAATCGCCTCTACCTGCCGATTCTGGCATTGGCCGCCGCCGCCGCCGTCGCGCTTGCGATGGTTTGGCCGCAAGGGCTCGGTGAGCGTTCACCGGGCCCGTTTGGATCGTTCCCCTTGCAGCGCACGCCTGCAAAGCAGGCGGCCAGGACACGCGAGACGATTTCGGCGCAGCGGCGGAGCAACCACTTGAGGGCAGCCGCTCACGACATTCAATCTCATGCGCTTGCCCCCTCACAATGACAAAATTCGATGCGATTACGGTCGGTCGTCGGGTGCTTTCCGCTGAGGCAGAGGCCCTCGGCCAGCTCGCCGCCGAACTCGACGATACATTCACAACGGCCGTGGAGCTCTTATTCGCCGCCAAGGGTCGCATTGTCCTCACCGGGATCGGCAAGTCCGGTCACGTTGCCCGAAAAATCGCCGCCACGCTCGCCTCGACGGGCTCGGTCGCCATGTTTGTTCACGCCACTGAGGCAAGTCATGGCGACTTAGGCATGATCGGCCAGGACGATGTTATCCTGGCGCTCTCCAAGACAGGGGAAACCCGCGAGCTCGCCGATGTCATCGCTTATGCTGTGCGCTTCCACATTCCGTTGATCGCTATCACGGCCTTCCCGGATAGCGCTTTGGGCCGCGCGGCCGACATTGTCCTGACTATTCCCGATGCCCCTGAAGCGGCCGAGAAGCTCAACGTCCCTACGACATCTACGACTCTGCAGCTGGCCCTGGGCGACGCTTTAGCGGTTGCTCTGCTGGAGCGGCGTGGATTCAAGCCGCAGGACTTCAGGGTCTTCCATCCCGGTGGCAAGCTCGGCGCTATGCTGAAGACGGTCGGCGATTTGATGCATGGATCGGGCGAATTGCCGTTGGTTTCCGCCACAACGCCGATGAAGGATGCTCTTCTGGTGATGACGGAAAAGCGTTGGGGGATCGTCGGTGTGATCGGGTCCGATGGCACCTTGTCGGGTGCCATAACCGACGGTGATTTGCGGCGGCACATTGACGGACTGATGTCGCACGCGGCCGGCGAAGTTATGACGGCCGGCCCCAAAAAGACGGTCCCGCCGACGATGCTAGCTTCGGAAGCTCTGGCATTGATGAGCGATCCGCCGCCTGCGGTAACCGTCTTGTTCGTCGTCGAAGCCGGAAGGCCCATTGGCATCTTGCATATCCACGACCTCCTACGCGCCGGCGTCATGTAGCAACGTCGGTGGTCCCGACACACTGTTGAAGGACCCGCGTTGTAATCGTCCGCCTCAACGTTGATCGATCCTGTCCAACTGGAGTCCCGATGCTGCCAGCTCCCCGCGCCGACCTCGTCTCCAACACCTACGACTTCGAGAACCTGCCTCTCGTAAAGGCGACGGGTTTTCGGGAATATGACGCGCGTTGGCTGTTCGGGCCCGAGATCAATCTGCTGGGCATCCAGGCGCTAGGCTTGGGCCTAGGCACTTACATTCAAGAGCTAGGCCAAAACCGCATCGTCGTTGGCCACGACTATCGATCCTATTCGCTCAGTATAAAACAGGCTCTGACGATCGGCCTTGTCGCGGCGGGTTGCGAAGTGATCGACATCGGCCTCGCCACCTCGCCCATGGCCTATTTTGCCCAGTTCGACCTCGACGCGCCCTGCGTGGCGATGGTTACAGCCAGCCATAACGAAAATGGCTGGACCGGTGTAAAGATGGGCGCGCAGCGTCCGTTGACCTTCGGCCCAGACGAAATGGGACGGCTGAAGGAAATCGTACTCGCCGGCACGTGGAAACAACGGTCCGGCGGCAGCTTGGCGCATATCGGAGGGGTCGCTGAGCGCTACATCGCCGATGCAGCCAGCCGCGCGAGCATCAGCCGGCCTCTGAAGGTGGTCTGCGCCTGTGGCAACGGAACGGCTGGTGCCTTCGCACCCGAGGCCCTGCGCCGCATGGGTGTAGCTGAGGTCATCGAGATGGACTGCAAGCTCGACTGGACCTTCCCCAAATATAATCCAAACCCGGAAGACAGCGTCATGCTGCACGCCATGGCCGAGGTCGTACGCCAACATGACGCCGACTTGGCTCTGGGCTTTGACGGCGATGGCGATCGTTGTGGCGTCGTGGACGATGAAGGTGACGAGATCTTCGCCGACAAGATCGGCCTAATGCTGGCCCGCGACCTTTCCGGCCTACACAAGGACGCAACCTTTATTGTCGACGTTAAATCCACAGGCCTCTTCGCCACTGATGCGGTGCTGAAGGCCAACGGCGCAAAGACGGTTTACTGGAAAACCGGCCACTCCTACATCAAGCGCAAGACGGCCGAACTGGGGGCGCTCGCGGGTTTCGAGAAGTCCGGCCATTTCTTCTTCAATCCGCCAATCGGGCGTGGTTACGACGACGGTATCGTTGCGGCAGCCGCGATCTTGTCGATGCTCGAACGCAACCCGGGCAAAAAACTCTCGGACCTCAAAAAAGCCCTCCCCGTCGCCTACACTTCACTCACCATGAGCCCGCACGTGGCAGACGAAGTGAAGTACGGCCTAGTGGACGATGTGGTCGCCGAATACACGGCCTTGCGCGATGCCGGAGGCACGATCCTGGGGCGTAAGATATCCGAACTGATCACCGTCAATGGCGTTCGGGTCGCGCTGGAGGACGGCTCCTGGGTCCTGGTGCGGGCCTCATCCAACAAGCCCGAGATCGTTGTCGTGGTCGAAAGCACCCAGAGCCAGGACGACATGCGCGCCCTCTTCCATAAAGAGGTGAAACCGCGCCTGGCAAAGCACCCTGAAGTCGGAGCCTACAACCAGGAAATCTGAGTCTGCTCAGGAATTCTGAACACTGTGACGCTAAGTGGCTAGCCGACGGAAGGACTGCGTGCTGAAAGCGCGGCCTGAAAATGAGATCGAGGACCTCCAATGCGCGTGGCAATGATCGGGACAGGCTATGTAGGCCTCGTGAGCGGCGCCTGTTTCGCCGACTTCGGTCACACCGTGACCTGCATTGATAAGGACGCCTTGAAGATCGAACGGCTGCAGTCTGGCGGCATTCCGATTTTTGAGCCGGGGCTAGACCTGTTGGTTGCTCAGAACGTCAAAGCCGGGCGGCTGTTCTTCACCACAGATGCGTCGCAGGCCGTGCGTGAAGCTGATGCGGTGTTCATTGGCGTTGGCACGCCATCGCGCCGCGGCGATGGTTATGCGGACCTGTCATACGTCTATGCCGCCGCCGAGGAGATCGCGGGCTTCGTCGAGGGCTTCACGGTAATCGTGACGAAGTCGACCGTTCCGGTCGGTACCGGCGACGAGATCGAAGCCATCTTCAAGCGTGTCCGCCCAGACGCAGACGTGGCCGTTGTTTCCAACCCCGAATTCCTGCGGGAAGGTGCTGCGATCGAGGATTTCAAGCGTCCGGACCGCGTGGTCGTCGGCACCTTGGAGCCTCGGGCGCAAGACTTGATGCGCGAAATCTACCGTCCGCTCTACCTGAACGAAACACCGATCCTGTTCACGAACCGACGCACGAGTGAGCTGATCAAGTACGCTGCCAACGCCTTCCTGGCGCTGAAGATCACCTACATCAACGAGATGGCTGACCTTTGCGAGGCTGTCGGCGCCGATGTGCAGCAGGTGGCACGTGGCATCGGATTGGATGGCCGTATTGGCGGGAAATTCCTCAACGCCGGCCCCGGCTATGGGGGCTCCTGCTTTCCCAAGGACACGTTGGCGCTGGTCCGTACCGCGCGAGACGCCGGAGCGCCGGTGGAACTGGTCGAGACCACAGTGAAGACCAACGACGAACGAAAGCGGGCCATGGCCCGCAAGGTGATCCGAGCGCTAGAAGGTGATGTCAAAGGAAAGACCGTGGGCATCCTTGGCCTGACCTTCAAGCCAAACACCGACGACATGCGCGATGCTCCGGCGTTGGCCATAATTCCAGCGCTACAGGACAAGGGTGCGCGCGTTCAGGCATTCGACCCGGAAGGCATGCATGAAGCACGCCACCTGCTTGGCGATGTGGATTTCAAGGACGACCCCTATGACGTCGCCGCAGGAGCTGACGTCCTAGTGATCGTAACGGAGTGGGACCAGTTCCGGGCGCTTGACCTCGACCGGATCAAACTCTTGATGAATGCGCCGGTGATGGTCGACCTGCGCAACATCTATAAACCCGAAGACATGCGCGCGCGCGGCTTCGGGTACATCAGTGTCGGACGCGCGCCGGTATGGTCCGCAGCGGCAGAGCGCCGTAAGACCCCGGCGTCGACTTAGGCCTAAAAACCGAAGCCTGCGACCCGCAGGAGGGCTTGTCCGATCCATGCGGCCCCAGCCCAGAATGCGACACCCAAAACGGCGACGAATGCCAGGCACGCGAGCGAAGTTGTGCTGCGCACCATGGGTCGCGTCGCACCGTATGCGAATTGACGAGCCATCGTTTCTCCCAAACTTTTATAGCTCCGCACCGGTCGAGCGGTTCGGAGATTACGAGACTGTCACAATCTTTTCCGCTTGGGTAGGGGGGATGCGCATCAGAGGTATTGGCCTCGCATTAGGTTGCACTGGGCCCGCCATTGTCGGGCGGCGATGACAAGCGATGCGCCGATCCTTCCGATGAATGAGCCCAAATCGCGGCCTCAGCCGTGTAGGACAGCGGGCACCCAGCAGAACCTGCATCGCAAATATGCTGATGACAGAAAGCCAGGCGATGGCGGTCACCAAAACATCGGCCTCGCACAGTTCCGGCGATTTCCTTGCTGCGAAATCAGCCTCGCAGCTCTCAGGCGGCCGCCTTCTTCACGGCGCCAGCGATTTCCTTGACCACCTGGGCGACAAGCTTTTCGTCATCGCCCTCAGCCATAATGCGGATCAGCGGCTCGGTGCCCGAGGCTCGGACAAGCACACGGCCAGAGCCGTTGAGCCGAAGTTCAGCATTGGCGATAGCGCCCTGAACGCCAGGGTCCTCCAATGGTTTGCCTCCAACGAAGCGGACGTTTTCCAGCTTCTGAGGAACAGGCTCGAACTGGCGCGCGAGCGCGCTCATCGGCTTGTCGCCCTCTTTCAGCACGGCCAGCAACTGTAGGGCGGCAAGGAGCCCATCGCCTGTCGTTGAGAAGTCGGAGAGAATGATGTGGCCAGACTGTTCACCGCCCAGGTTGAAGCCGCCTTCGCGCATCCGCATCATCACGGCGCGATCGCCGACGGCCGTGCGCTCCAGCTTGAGCTTGCGGTCCCTGAGAAAGCGCTCGAGGCCGAGATTGGACATTACGGTGGCGACCACGCCGCCGCCGCGCAGTTTGCCGCGTCGGTCCCAATCGGCGGCTATCAAGGCCATGATCTGATCGCCGTCGACGACTTGACCCTTCTCGTCACAGATCACCAGCCTGTCGGCGTCGCCATCCAGCGCGATGCCAATGTCAGCGCGATATTCTTTCACCGCAGCGACAACCGCTTCGGGGTGGGTGGAGCCGCAGTCGGCATTGATGTTTGTGCCATCCGGGTCGACGCCGATCTTGATGACCTCGGCGCCCAGTTCGTAGAGCACAACAGGAGCAACCTTGTAGGCTGCGCCATGGGCGCAATCGATCACGACCCGCAGACCCGACAGATCAAGCCGGCGCGGAAAGGTCGCCTTGGCGATCTCAACATAACGCGCCTGAGAATCATCCACTCGCGCGACTCGGCCAAGCTGTGTGGGGCCAGCCAAGCCATCAGCTAGGCCCTGGTCCATGAAAGCCTCTATCTCCAACTCTCGCTCATCGGACAGCTTGTATCCATCTGGACCGAAGAGTTTGATTCCATTGTCGATATAGGCGTTGTGCGAGGCAGAAATCATCACGCCAAGGTCGGCACGCAGAGAGCGGGTCATCATGGCGACCCCTGGCGTCGGCATGGGCCCCAGCAGGCGAACGTCCATGCCTACGCTAGCGAAACCGGCGACCAGGGCGGGCTCAACCATATAACCCGACAAGCGGGTGTCCTTGCCAATCACCACGAGATGGCGTCGGTCGTCCTTGGACATGAACAGCTTTCCCGCGGCCATCCCACACCTCAGGGCGACTTCTGCTGTCATCGGGAAGCGGTTGGCCTGACCGCGAATCCCATCGGTTCCAAAATAAGCGCGCTTGTTCATCGAGTTCTCACGAAACGATCCGAAACCCAGATTTAGTCGACGTACGTTGAGCGGATGATAAAGCCGCACTCTCGCGCGCTTTAGCAACCGCGACGAACTAACATAAAAGGACGCCTTACCCCATGTGCGGCATCATCGGCATCGTCGGACGAAGCTCCGTGCAGGAGCGTCTGCTCGATAGCCTGAAGCGCCTTGAATACCGCGGCTACGATTCCGCTGGGGTGGCGGGCGTCGTCAATGGTCATGTGGAACGCCGCAGGGCTGCGGGGAAAATCAAGGCTCTGGAGGAGGTTCTAGCCTCCGATCCACTGAACGCCACCGTCGGTATTGGCCATACCCGCTGGGCGACTCATGGTGGCCCAAGCACCCGCAACGCTCACCCGCACACCGCCGGTCGGGTTACCTTGGTGCATAACGGAATCATCGAAAACTATGCTGAGCTGCGCGAGGCGCTGAGGGCCAAGGGGCGTAGCTTCGAGAGCGATACCGACACCGAGGTCATCGCCGCCCTTATCGACTTTGAGTTGGAGAGCGGCAAGAAGCCCGTCGAAGCGCTAAAGGCAGCCCTCGACCAGCTGAGCGGCGCCTACGCTATCAGTGTGCTGATTGACGGCGAAAGCGACCTGATAATGGGTGCCCGAAAGGGCAGTCCACTGGTCGTTGGCTATGGCGACGGCGAGATGTTCCTGGGATCGGACGCTCTTGCCGTAGGGCCCTTCACCAACAAGATCGCCTATTTGGAGGAGGGCGATTACGTCGCGATCAACCACCAAAAAGCAGAGATATTTGACGAGCACGGCCAGGTCGTACAGCGCGAAGTGCGTACGGTGGCCGCCTCGGCAGCGCTGGTAGAGAAAGGCAACTACCGCCATTTCATGGAAAAGGAGATCCATGATCAGCCGGAAGGCTGCCAACGCACGATCGCGGCCTACGTTGACACACTCACCGAGCGCACGGCCGTGCCAGGCGGTATCGATTTCGCGAAACTTGATCGAATTCAGATCGTCGCCTGCGGCACCTCTTACATTGCCGGTCTGCTGGGCAAATATGCCATCGAACAGCTCGCAGACCTGCCGGTGGACGTCGAGATCGCCTCGGAATTCCGCTACCGACAACCGGCGCTTTCCTCCGGCTCGCTGGTCATTGCGATGTCGCAATCGGGAGAGACGGCCGACACGCTTGCAGCCCTGCGTTACTGCCAAGCCAAGGGTATGCAGAGTGCGGCGGTCGTAAACGCTCAAGAATCGACCATGGCCCGCGAAGTCGATGTGGTCTGGCCGATCCATTGCGGACCCGAAATCGGTGTCGCCTCAACGAAGGCCTTCACGGCCCAGATCAGCGTGCTCACCGCCCTGGCCGTATCAGCTGCCCGGGCACGCAACCAGATCGACGAGGCCGAGGAGAAGCGCCTTGTCCATGTGCTGCTGGGCGCTCCGCGTCTGATCGCCGAATCGATCAATTTGGAAGACGCTGTAAAGGCGGTGGCAGCGGAGATTTCTAAGGCCCGCGACGTGCTATTCTTAGGTCGCGGACCCATGTATCCCCTGGCGCTTGAGGGTGCCTTGAAACTTAAGGAAATCAGCTACATCCACGCGGAGGGATATGCGGCGGGCGAGCTCAAACACGGCCCTATCGCGCTTGTCGATGAAAACACGCCGATCGTCATTCTGGCGCCGTTTGACAGCTATTTTGAAAAGTCGGCCTCGAATATGAGCGAGGTCATGGCTCGCGGTGGCCAGGTGGTGTTCATCACAGACCCCGAGGGCCAGAAACATGCGCCTGCCGGCGCCCGCGTTGTCGTGACCGCTCCAAAGAGCGATCCCTTGATCGCGCCCTTGGTGATGGCTGCGCCGATACAGCTGCTCGCCTACTACGTCGCTGTCCAAAAAGGTGCCGACGTCGATCAGCCGCGCAACCTGGCCAAGTCCGTAACGGTGGAATAGCCACGCTTGGGGCCACCCGCTTTGGCGCAACCGCGACAGCGGAGATTTCTGGGTGCCGCAGTCGCACCCTAAAAAAGCAACGGCCGCCCCGTGAGGGGCGGCCGAGCCTTTAGATCTAAACCCTGAAGGTTTGGATCTTACTTCTTCGCAGGCGTGGAAGCCATCGCGCCAGCAGCAGCGGCCGGAGCAGCAGCCTCAGCAGCCGCGGGGGCGGCAGCGGCGGCGGGAGCTGCAGCGTCGGCGGCCGCAGGAGCGGCGGCGGCGGCGGCGGCAGGAGCCGCAGCAGTCGCGGCCGAATCAGCTGCCGGGGTCGTGGTCGCGGCAGCGTCGTCGGCTTTCTTGGCGCAGGCGGACAGGCTCAGGGCCAGACCGGCGGCGACGGCAACGGAAGTGATGATACGCAGATTCATGGAATTGCTCCCCTGGAGGACTATGGAGGACGATCCCCCGACAATGGGCGACTCTTACACGGCTTCGTGAGTTCCCGAAATCGTGATCGTGCGTCCGGGACGCTTTTTCGTCGCTGTCGCGATGGATTTCAAGTCTTACCTTGTCTAGGGCGACGCAATATGAAGCGCGCGCCTCGCAAGAAATGGCGTTTGGTAGGGGGCACGGCCAAACCCTGGCCCGTGATCGCAGTCGGAGAGAATTGGATGAACGGGCGTGTTCGCAAGGCGGTATTGCCGGTGGCTGGCATGGGAACACGGGTACTGCCAGGGGCCAAGACCACACCCAAAAACCTTCTAAATGTCGTCGACAGGCCCATCTTGTCCTACGTCGTGGAGGAAGCGCGCGCCGCCGGAATAGAGCACTTCGTCTTCATCGTCGGTCGCGGCCAAGGTGCCATCGAGGATTATTTCGACTCCAATCCGGAGATCGAGGCCGCGCTTGAGGCCAAGGGTAAGACCGAAATCTTGGCCGATGTGCGACGAGATCTGCCCGTCCCGGGACAGATGAGTTTCATCCGCCAGATGGCACCCCTGGGCCTGGGCCATGCCGTTTGGTGCGCCCGCGATGTCATCGGCAACGAGCCCTTTGCGGTCATGCTGCCGGACATGCTGATGGCAACAGAACGCTCGGCTTTGGCTCAAGCGGTCGAGGCCTACGAAAAGGTAGGCGGCAACATCGTCGTTGTCGAACCTGCCCCCGAGGGCGAAACGCACAAATATGGCATCGTCGCGCTTGACGGGCAGAACGGGCGGTTAAACCGGATGACGGGGATGGTCGAAAAGCCTCCGCTGGGAACTGAACCGTCGAACCTTTTCATCTCAGGTCGATACATTCTCCAGCCGGAAATCTTCAACATCTTGGAGACCCAGGAGCGCGGTGCGGGCGGGGAGATCCAGCTGACCGACGGCATGTTCAGTCTGATGAAGACGCAGTCCTTCCATGCGTTGGAGTACGAGGGAACGACTTACGACTGCGGCGATAAGATTGGCCTGCTTAGAGCCAATGTGGCCTTCGCATTGCGCCGTCCTGACCTTGCCGAGGAGGCACGGGCCGCGATCAGAGCCTTGCTTTAGGACCGGTGCAGACCAAGCGGCTTTTCGTCTTCGGCTTCGGCTTTTCTGCGCTTGCCCTTACGGCAAGGCTGCAGGGCGAAGGCTGGCATGTGGCTGGAACCCTTCGCCGTCCAGAAAGGCGCGCAGATCTGGAAGCCATGGGCGTGATGCCTGTTCTGTTGGGTAATCAACGCGAGATGCAGCGCGCCGTGTCTGAGGCCGATGCGGTGCTGGTGACGGCCCCGCCGGACGCTGAGGGCTGTCCAGGCCTTCGCACCCTGATCCCGATCCTGGCCCAAACCACCACGTTCCCCAATTGGGTGGGATATCTGTCGACCACAGGAGTTTATGGCGATCGGCGCGGCGGCTGGGTCACCGAGACGAGCAGACTGGCCGCTCAGTCGATGGAGGGCGCTCGCCGCGTGGGCGCCGAACGCGACTGGCTGGAGGTTGGCCGCGGCATGGGCCTGACGGTGACGATCTTTCGCCTGCCTGGAATCTATGGCCCGGGCCGCTCGGCCTTTGATCGCCTGCGAGCCAACCAGGCGCGCCGCATCATCGCGCCCAGCCAGGTCTTCTCTCGCATCCATGTCGAAGACCTGGCATCGGGGCTGGAGGCCTCGATGACCCGTCCAAGAGCGGCCGGGATCTACAACCTCTGTGACGATGAGCCCGCCGCAAACGCCGAAGTCATCGCTTACGCCGCGGAGTTACTGAGTCTGCCGTCGCCGCCAGCCGTCCTTCTGGCCGAGGCCGGCTTATCGCCCACGGCCCGGCGCTTCTATCTTGAGAGCAAGCGGGTCTCCAACGCCCGCGCGAAGGCCGAACTCGGCTGGAGGCCCGATTATCCGACTTACCGCGAAGGCCTGGCTGCGATCTTGGCGAGTGGCGGCTAAAAATCACGCGGCGGGCCGCCTCGCCGGTGGCGAGCCAGGTCGCTGCGTTTTCGCGTTGCCCCCCGCCTAGCCTGGGTGAACGGGGCGCGTCAAACACATAAGCCGACTTCAGCCACCGCCGCGATAAGCCTGGCGATATCCTGAGGCCGGGACAGACGGTGATCGCCGTCCTTGATGAGCGTGAACGTGACGTCCTGACCCTCGATCGTTTGCGCAAGCTCCAGTGCGTGACGCCAAGGAACATCTGGGTCTGCGCCGCCTTGTAGAAGCCGCACAGGCACGTCGATCATAACCGGATCGCCCCCCAGGATCGACCATCGCGCACCGTCGTCCAGCAGGGCTTGGGTGATCGGGTAGGGGTCGCCGTAATCAGACGCTCGCAGCCAGACGCCGTCTGAAGCCAAGGCGGCGCGACCTTCAGGGGAGATCTCAGGCACCATCAATTTTTCCGTGAAGTCCGCAGCCGGCGCAATCAGCACCATCGCGCGCACCCGTTCGGGTCGTGCGATCGCAAGGAGGCAGGCAATCCAACCGCCCATTGAGGAGCCTACCAAAACGACCGGGCCTTCGACCAACTGATCGAGTACCGCCAGAGAATCTTCGCGCCAACGCGTGATCGTCCCTTTGGCCTGGAAATCCCCGGTCGATTCTCCATGACCCAGATAGTCGAATCGTAGGTAGGCGCGCCCCTGCACTTTGGCCCAGTCAGCCAGGGCCTCGGCCTTTGCGCCCGTCATATCGGACCGGAATCCGCCCAACCAAAGGATCGTCGGGCCGCGTCCGGCGACGCGGCGCCAGGCAATCTTTTCGCCGCCCAGCCGATCAAGATTTCCGGCGCTTTCGCTCATCGACGGATTGATAGCGCGACGACGCCTTTACGCCACCCCGTTTCGGGTTATGCAGAGATTGTGGCGCTTCCTGAAAATTTCACCCTGCTGCAAGTTGTCCCGGAGTTAGAAACCGGCGGCGCTGAGCAGACAACGCTCGACGTCGCGCGCGCGGTCATCGCCAGCGGTGGCAATGCGCTGGTCGCCACCCGAGGCGGGCGGATGGTCGCCAGGTTGGAAGGCGACGGCGCGCGCCTGGCCCAGATGCCCGTTCAATCGAAAAATCCACTCGTGATGCTCGGCAACGCAGCGCGCCTGGTGGACCTGATCCGCCAGGAAAACGTGAGTTTGGTGCATGCGCGCTCACGCGCGCCGGCATTCTCTGCCCTCGCGGCGGCGCATATCACCAATACGCCGTTCGTCGCCACCTACCATGGGGTCTACAAAGCCAAGTCAGGTCTAAAGCGCTGGTACAACGCTGTGATGACCCGCGGAGACCTGGTGATCGCTAACTCCGACTACACCCGTGATCACGTGCTGGCCGAACACCATTTGGACCCCGATAAAGTTATCTCGATCCCGCGAGGTATCGATCTTGATCGCTTCAACCCCTCGTGGGTGACGGCCGATCGGATCGACGCCCTGCGCCAGGCCTGGGGGATAGCGGCTGGTGACCGACGTACGAAGTTATTGCTCGCTGGACGACTAACCCGCCTGAAGGGCCACCTGACGATCATCGCGGCTGCGGCAATGATGAAGGCAGAAGGTCGCGAGGATTTCGTCATTCTTTTCGCTGGCGATGATCAGGGCCGTACGGGCTATGGCGAGGAACTCGCTTCGGCGATTGCCGCGGCCGGGCTCGATGCGCAGGTCCGGATCGTTGGCCATTGCAACGATATGCCCGCCGCCTACCTCCTCGCCGATATCGCGATCCTGCCCACGATCGTCCCGGAATCCTTCGGACGCGCTGCCGTCGAGCCGCAGGCCATGGGCCGTACCGTCATCGCGTCGAACCACGGCGGGACCATGGAGACGGTTGCGGATGGCCTGTCCGGGTGGCTGACGGCGCCCTCAAATCCGCAGGCCTGGGCCAGCGCTATGGTCCGCGCGATCGATCTCGGCCCCAGCAAGCGCGCGGAAATGGGCCAGATTGGCCTGAACCGCACCCGCCAGCGCTATCGCGTCGACGTCATGTGCGCCGAAACGCTTGCGGCCTACGAACGGATCCTACACACCCGCCGCCTCTCCGCAGAAAGCCGGTGATGGCCAAACGCGAAGTCCAAAGGATCCTGGTCATTAAGCTGTCGGCTCTGGGCGATTTCGTCTTGGCGCTGGCGGCAATGAAGAAGATTCGCCAGGCCCATCCGAAGGCCCAAATCAGCCTTCTGACGACGCCCCCCTTCGAGGGTTTGGCCAAGGCATCGCCCTACTTCAATGCGGTCTTCACCGACGGACGGCCGGAGGGTTTCGCCCAATGGATCGCGCTTAGAACCCGATTGCGTGCTGCGGGCTACACACGGGTGTATGACCTGCAGACCTCCTCGCATTCGAACCGAATTTTTCAGGTCATGAGGCCCAATCCTCCGCCGTGGTCAGGGATCGCGTTCGGCTGTTCGCTGGCGCACGCCAACCCGCTACGAAACCAGATGCACACCCTGGAGCGCCAGGCCGACCAGTTGATGTATGCCGGCATTTGGCCTGACGCTCCGACGCGGCAAGGGGCTGCGCCCGCGCCGGACCTGTCTTGGGTCCTGGGCCGCGCGGAGGGTTCGCGGCCACCGGCCAGCGGCGTTAAGGCCAAGCCCTATGTGATGTTCGTGCCTGGTGGCTCAGCGCATCGCCCGGAGAAACGCTGGCCCGTAGACCGTTATGGCGAGCTTGCCCGCATCCTCTATTCCCGCGGTTTGGACATTGTGATCATCGGCGGTCCGCAAGAAGCGGCATTGGCCCAATCGATCCAGCGCCAGGTTCCGCGGGCCAGAGATCTGACGGGCCGCACCGATTTCGCCTCGATTGCGGTACTCGGCGCGAAGGCTGCGCTCGCTATCGGCAACGACACCGGACCCCTGCATCTGGCTGCCGCGGCAGGCGCGCCAACGGTCGTGCTCTTCTCGAGTGCGTCGGATCCGCAGCTATCGGCGCCGCGAGGCAATGTCGCGGTCCTGCGGGCAGCCAAGCTGTCGGAACTTCCTGTGGCGAAAGTAGCGCAGGCGGCGGCAGCTTTGCTCCCCACGCCCTAGACGGCGGCTTGATAGCGTAAGGTCGCTAAATCATATACTGTTGCGACCGGCCAGAGCGCTGAACGCGCCCCGGCGTTTCTGTTGAAACAACATTAGGAGCCTTGCCTATTCGCCGCCCCATGCAGGCGCCCCCCGTCAAGGACGGGCCGCGCATCAATGATGAAATCCGCGTTCCCAAGGTTCTGCTGATCGACCAGCACGGCGAGAAGCAAGGCGTCATGCCAACCTCCTCAGCCCTGGAAGCCGCCGAAGAGGCGGGTCTGGACCTGGTGGAGATCGTTCCGAACGCGGATCCGCCCGTTTGCAAAATTCTGGACTACGGAAAGTTCAAGTTCCAGGAGCAGAAGAAAAAGAACGAGGCGCGAAAGCGGCAAAAGGTTCAGGAAATCAAGGAGATAAAACTCCGGCCGAACATTGACATCCACGACTACGAAGTGAAGCAGCGTTCCATGAATCGCTTCTTTGAAGAGGGCGACAAGGTGAAGGTCACCCTGCGATTCCGTGGTCGTGAGTTGGCGCACCCCGAGCTTGGCATGAAGCTGCTGCAACGGGTGCGCGCCGACTTTGAGCCTATCGCAAAGTGTGAATACGAGCCGCGCATGGAAGGCCGTCAAATGATCATGATCCTGGCGCCGCGGTGACCCCGAAGGCCCTTGGAAATCTGGGAGCGGTCGCCACCTCGGCGGCCGTTTTCATGTCGTGCGGCTTCATGCCCGCAGCTTGGGCGCAAGAGCCGTCGGGCCACGAGCCCTATGCGCCGTTCAAAATCGCTGACGGGCTCTATTACGTCGGCGCTTCGGACTACGCCTCCTTTCTGATCGTCACCAAGACAGGGCTGATCGTCATCGATGGAGGTGACGCCGAGGTGGGCGTCCAGATCGTCAAGAACATCAAGACGCTCGGCTTCGACCCCAGGCAGGTGAAGATCTTGCTCAACACTCACGAGCACTTCGACCACGCAGGAGGCCTTGCCGAGGTCAAGCGCGCCGCCGCGCGGGACGTAAAATTCTACGCAAGCGCCGCAGATGGGACAATCGTCGCAGCTGGCGGTAAGGGCGACCCGTTTCTTAAGGGCCCGCGCTTCGAATACGAGCCGGTCAAGCTGGACGTCATCGTGAAGGATGGCGACATGGTGCACCTTGGAGGATGGACGCTAACGGCCCACATTACACCAGGGCATACACCGGGCTGTACGACCTGGACCTTCCCGGTGACGGTCGCCGGCAAGGTGCGACAGGCGCTCGATCACTGCTCATCAAGTGTTTTACCCGGCTACAAACTCGGCAAGACCGAGACCTATCCAGGCCAGACCGGCGACTATGAGAAGAGCTTTTCGACCTGGAAGAAGCTGCCTTGCGATGTGTTCCTCGCAAGCCACGGCTCGTTCTTCAATATGCAGGTAAAGAGGGCCGCATTAGACGCCGGCCAGGCCGACGCTTTCGTGGACCCCGAAGGGTGCAAGTCATTCTACGCCACGGCTGAGGCGGCTTTCCGTTCAGAATGGAAAAAGCAGAACCCTTAGCGCCAAACTCGCCGCGCGACTGTGGCCCATCGCCAACGCTGAACAACACTTTGGCTGACCGGCGCACCTTGAAGCCTTGCCGCAACGAGAACCCGGGCTTACCACGCCGGCCATGTCAGACACCTCGCCACTGAATGCGGCGTCGCCGCCGCCCATGGCTGCACCGTCGCTGATCGCCGTCATCTTCATCAATATGCTGGGCTTCGGGATCATCGTCCCTTTGCTGCCCTTCTATGCCAAGTCGATGCATGCGCAGCCCTGGCAGATCAGCCTGATCTTCTCGGCCTATGCCATGGGCGGCTTCTTCGGGGAGCCGTTCTGGGGACGGCTGTCGGACCGTTATGGGCGCAAGCCCCTCTTGATCTCGACGATTACCGGAAACTGCCTCTGCTACCTGGCGCTCGCCTTCGCACCCAATGTGATCACCGCCTTTATTATCCGGTTTTTGGGCGGGCTCATGAGCGGCAATGGGGCTGTCATTCAGGGCTATATCGCCGACGTCACGCCGCCCGAAAAACGGGCACGGATGCTGTCGCGGCAGGGCGCAGCCTGGAACGTGGGAATGATCGTGGGGCCAGCCGTCGGCGGAGCGTTCGCCCACACAGATATCGGCCCCGTGGGCTTTCGAACGCCCTTGTTCATCGCTGCGGCTCTGTCGGCCTTGGCCGTAACCGGCATTATGCTTTTTATCCGCGAGAGCCGGGTGCGCGACCAGTCGATCAGCCATCGCCCAAGTCGCTGGGCCGCGGTTGGTGAGGCGGTGACCAACCCGGTGATCGGCCGGCTGATGCTCCTGACCTTCCTCGTTGGCTTTGCCTTCACCGGCATAGAGTCGACCTTCGGCCTTTGGGGGAATGCGCGCTTTGGATGGGGGCCGCGGCAGATCAGCGTCTGTTTTGCCGCCGTTGGGGTCGTCGCCTCCTTCACCCAATTCTTCATCACCGGGCCGCTGTCGGAGCGCTATGGCGAAGGTCGGATGTTGGCGATCGGAATGGGCGTCAACGCGATAGGCTCACTGCTCCAGCCTTTCTCGACCGGGCTCGTCATGACCACCTGTCTGATGTGTGTGACCGCGATCGGCCAATCCGTGGCCTGGCCCAATGTCGGCGCCCTCATCTCGCGCACCGCTGATCCGCACCGGCAAGGCCAGATCCTCGGCCTCAACAACGCCTGCGGCGCGTTCGCCCGGTTTGGAGGTCCGCTCTGTGCGGGCCTTACCTTTGCCGGGATCAGCATCAATGCGCCCTTTTTCCAAGGGGCGCTGATCGTCGCGCCAGCGATCCTGCTTGCGCTTAGTGCTGCGCGTCGAGCCCCACCGCGAACGGTTCACAACCCGGCCGATTAAGGGCCGCTTTTGTGAACCGCGCTTCGCGCGCGACGGGACAAGAGTGGCGCGCGCCAGCTTTAAATCTAAACTGTGACGTCGACGTTGATCCCAACGCCCGGCGGATTAGCCGCAGAAAGCTGGGCGCCGCCGTTGTCTGTGTCGCCGTCCTGATCGGGGCTAGCCACAGATGGCTGATTGGCGGCGGGATTGGACGCGACCCCTTGGGTTACGGACGGCAGGGTTTGGCTGACGGATTGGATGCTGCTCATTCTAGGCTCCTAGGATCGCCATCCGCGACCCGAGCCATTATCTATGTGATCGCGGTTAACATGTGGTTCTGACACACGGTTAAAGCGGCAGGTTTAATCGCTGCAAAGGCTTGGAGGCCCCCCCCGGTTGCAGGCCTCAAAGAGACACGGAGGTGGGGCCAGCAATCCGATGAAGGAGTTGGTGACCTCAGTCCTAGGATCGCACAGTGGGACAAAACCGGGAGGACCGGAATGCGCACAACGCCAGGCTCGCCTCAACCTCGACCTTGCCCTTTTACCCATATTCGTCTAACAGCCCCACCCTTCGGAGCTGCCTGGCCCATGGCATGCCAGGGCGGCTCATCAATACACCAGAGGACGGGGCTTCGCCGCTCCGCAGAGAAATGCCGAAACTGAAGACGAAGTCAGGCGCCAAAAAGCGCTTCAAACTCACTGCGACGGGTAAGATCAAGGCTGGCGTGGCCGGTAAGCGCCACCGCCTGATCTCCCACAACGCCAAGTATATCCGTCAGAACCGCGGCACGAAGGTCATGAGCGCCTCCGATGCGAAGATCATCAAGATCTTCCTGCCCTACGGCCTAAGCTAAGGAGCGCTGACAGATGGCTCGCGTAAAAAGGGGCGTCACCGCCCACGCCAAGCACAAGAAGGTTCTCGAGCAGGCCAAGGGCTTCTACGGGCGCCGTAAGAACACCATCCGCACCGCCAAAGCGGCCGTGGACAAGGCTGGGCAGTACGCCTACCGCGATCGCAAGGTTCGCAAGCGTCAGTTCCGCTCGCTGTGGATCCAGCGCATCAACGCTGCGGCCCGCACAGAAGGGCTGACCTACGCCCGATTTATCCACGGCCTTGATCGGGCCGGGATCGAAATGGACCGTAAGGTCCTCGCGGATATCGCGGGCAACGACCCAGCCGCTTTCAAGGCCATCGCCGACAAGGTTCGCGCCGCGCTGGCTTAAGGCTGAAGGTCGCTGGACCTTGAAGCATTCAAAGCCCTTCGGCCGAACACGCCGGAGGGCTTTTTGCTGCCCTCTTCTCCCCATGCAGACCGCAGGGTAGGACACCCGTAACATGACCGATATTTTGAAACTCGAGGCCGATCTGGCCGCCGCCGTCGCCGGGGCTAGTGATATGGCCACCTTGGAAGCCGTCCGCGTGACAGCGCTCGGCAAATCTGGGTCCGTTTCGGAGCTCCTGAAGACGCTCGGATCCATGAGCGCCGACGAGCGCCGAGAACGGGGCCCGGCCATTAACGGCCTGCGCGACCGGACCAGTATAGCGATCGCTGCGCGCAAAGCTGCGCTAGAGGCGGCCGAGCTCGACACCAAGCTCGCCGCCGAGCGGGTCGACTTGACGCTGCCCCCGCCACCCGAACGCCGAGGTCGGGTGCATCCGACCATGCAGGTCTTGGACGAGATGATCGCCATTTTCGCTGAGATGGGTTTTGGCCTGGCGGAAGGTCCCGACATCGAGGACGATTTTCACAACTTCTCCGCTCTGAACTTTCCGCCGAAACACCCGGCGCGGGAGATGCATGACACCTTCTGGCTGCCCCAGGACGAGCAGGGTCACCGCAAAGTCCTGCGGACCCACACCAGCCCCGTGCAAATCCGCACCATGCAGCGAACGAACGAAAAGCTGCCGGGCTGGATCGCGAACGGCCAGGAGCCGCCGATCCGCATTATTGTGCCAGGACGCACATATCGATCCGACTCGGACGCCACACACACGCCGATGTTCCACCAAATGGAGGGCCTGGTGATCGACAAGGCGATCCACATGGGCCACCTGAAGTGGACGCTTGAGACCTTCATCTCGCGGTACTTCGAGACGCCGCTGGTGGAGACCCGATTTCGGCCCCACCACTTCCCGTTTACCGAACCCTCGGCCGAAATGGACGTGCGCTGCGACCGCTCCGGCGGTGAAGTGAAGATCGGTCAAGGCGACGACTGGCTGGAGATCGTGGGCTGCGGGATGGTGCACCCAAATGTGCTGCTGAACTGCGGACTTGACCCTAATGTCTGGCAAGGCTTCGCCTTCGGCTTCGGTATCGATCGCCTCGGCATGCTAAAATACGGTATGCCGGATCTGCGCGACATGTTCGCCAGCGACGTCAGGTGGCTAGAACATTTCGGCTTTTCAGCCTTCGCCGCGCCCAATCCCGCCACTGGCCTGAGCTGAGGAGAGGACGATGAAATTCACGCTTTCCTGGCTCAAGGAACACCTCGAGACGAACGCGTCCACGGCCGAGGTTGTGGACACCATGACCATGGCCGGGCTCGAGGTTGAGCACGTTGAGGATCCAGCGGCGAAACTGGCGGCCTTCTCCGTCGCCAAGATCGTAGAAGCCGTCCAACATCCCAACGCCGACCGCCTACGCGTCTGCCAGGTCGACACCAAGGATGGCCGCAAGGAGATCGTTTGCGGCGCGCCCAACGCGCGGGCGGGTCTGACGACAATCTATGCGCCGCTGGGTGCCTATGTGCCGGGCTCGGGCATCACATTGGAGGCGCGACCGGTACGCGGCGTGGTCTCGCACGGCATGCTGTGCTCAGGCCGTGAACTAGAGGTTGCGAACGAGGCCGACGGCATTGTCGAACTTTCGGACAGCTTGGCCGTGGGATTGCCGGCCGCCGAGGCGTTCGGTTTGGAAGCGATTATTGACTTTGAAGTCACGCCAAACCGCCCTGATTGGCTTGGCGTCGTCGGCATCGCGCGCGACCTGGCGGCGGCGGGCCTTGGCAGGCTAAATGACCCGACCATTCCAGCAATCCCCGGATTTGGCCCGACGAACTTGGAGATTCGGGTCGATGGCGACGCCTGCTCCGTGTTCGCCGGGCGCCTGATCAAAGGCGTGAAGAACGGCCCCTCGCCGGCATGGCTGCAACAGAAGCTGATCGCTGTCGGACTTCGGCCGATCAGCGCGCTCGTCGATATCACCAACCTGATGTCCTACGATCGCTGCCGGCCGCTGCACGTCTATGATGCAGCAAAACTGCAGGGCGGCGTCATCGAAGCGCGCCTGGGCCGAGAGGGCGAGACGCTTGAGGCCCTGGACGGCAAGACTTACCCCGCCGGGCCCGAGATCTGCGTTATCGCGGACGGCTCCGGGGCCGTGGGACTGGGGGGCGTCATGGGTGGCGAGTCCACGAAGGTCAGCGAGTCCACTACGGACGTCTTCGTTGAGAGCGCCTACTTCGATCCGATCCGCACGGCCCAGACAGGTCGCACGCTCGGCCTCAATTCCGACGCGCAATATCGCTTTGCTCGCGGCGTCGACACTGGCTTCATAGTCCCGGGATTGGAAATGGCCACACGCCTGATCCTGGAGATCTGCGGGGGCGAGGCCTGCGACATCCGCGTGGCGGGCCATGCGCCTGAACCGCCGGCGGCCGTTGAGTTCGACCACGCCTATGTGAAAAAACTTTCTGGCCTGACTGTCAGTAACCCGCGGATCGACCAGATCCTAACGGACCTGGGCTTCGAGCAGTCGGGCGCGATGATCACCCCACCAACCTGGCGGCGCGACGTGGCGGGCAAGGCTGACCTTGTTGAGGAAGTGGCGCGCATCGAAGGCTTCGGGTCGCTACCTTCGAGCGCGCTTCCGGATATGCCCCGCGCCGTCGGTGGCGTGCTGACCGTGCGCCAGACGCGCATCCGTAACGCCCGTCGGTTCATGGCCGCGCGCGGCTATGTCGAGGCAGTGACCTGGAGCTTCATGCGCACCGATTGGGCGAAGCGGTTCGGCGGGGGTGACGAGAAGCTGCGCCTGTCGAACCCGATCGCCTCGGATCTCGACTGCATGCGCCCCTGCATCTTGCCGAACCTGATTGATGCGGCGGCCCGCAATGCCCGCCAGGGGTTCTCTGACGTGGCGCTGTTCGAGGTCGGCCCGACCTTCCTGGGCGACGAGCCGCAGGACCAAAGGACCGTTGTCGCCGCCCTCGTCGCGCCGCATCCGCCGCGCAAATGGGACGGCGTTGCGCATGATCCACTATTCCAGTTGAAGGCCGACCTGATCGCCCTGCTCGATGAAATGGGGGCTCCTGGCCTCCAGATCGTTCAGCAGGCTTCGCCCTGGTTCCACCCAGGCCGCTCGGCTCGAATGCAACTTGGCCCCAAGAACATGGTTGCCGAGTTCGGCGAACTGCATCCGCAGATCTTGAAAGATCTGGATGCCGACGGCCCGATGCTGGCGTTCGAACTCACGCTGGACGCGATCCCGGAGCCCAAAAAGAAGCCGACAAAGACCAAGCCGGCGCTGACGCTATCTGCGCTGATGCCTTTAACTCGCGACTTCGCCTTTCTGGTGGATCTAGGGGTTCCGGCAGGCGACCTGATCCGACCGATCCTGGGGGCGGACAAATCGTTGATCGCGGGCGCAAGCGTTTTCGACGTCTATCAAGGTAAGGGCGTGCCAGAGGGGCAGAAATCGGTGGCGATCGAGGTCATGGTGCAGCCGAGCGAGAAAACCCTCACGGACGCCGAGATCGAGGCGCTGTCGGCCCGCATCGTTGCGGCCGCAGAAAAGGCCGTGGGAGCAAAACTCAGGAGCTGAGCTGCTGTCGCCTAGGCCGGATTGCTTCCCACCACGTCTTGATGGGGTGGGCATACTGGCCAAGCACGCCTTGTCCCATGTTCTCGCGCACGCCAGTGGGAACGTTGCAGGGCCCAGGCTGGTAGAATGTGCCAAAGGCTCGGTCCCAAAGCGAAAAGACGGTCGCGAAATTGTACCCCGAGCCCTCGACGTCGCGCGCATGGTGCCAGCGGTGCATGACCGGCGAGTTCATGACCCAACCCGCCCTTCCCAGGGTCCAGGGCACATCGGCATGGATGAAATAGCCGTAGTAGTGACGGACAACACCGTTGGCGGCTAAGGCCCAGACCGGCATGCCTAATGCGCTCAAGATCACCATATCGAGCAGCGAGCCAGCCCGGTCGATGGGATGCATGCGGCCAAGACTGAACCATGTGAGATGGGTGTCGCTAAGGTGCATGGCGTGCGCTGGCCAAAGCCAGGCGCTGTGCTGGACGCGATGACGCCAATAACCGAGGAAGTCGCCCAGAACCACAGCCACAGCCACGGTTGGCCAGCGACCGAGGCGGGACCAAATTGCCACAGTGTCGAGTTGCAGTCCGTGACTTGCGAGCGCACCGACCAGAGCTGCCATCCCAATGGCCAGAGCCGGCCCGATCGCCAACGTGTCAACGACCGCTACAGCGGCGTTGATCCGGGTCTCTGCGGTGGCCGCGCGCGCGTCGATCAGGGCTTTCGCTCGCCCCTTGGTTATCCAGGCCAGCGCTGCAAACACCGCAACGCAGATAATCAATGGCCCGACGGCGTCGGTGAACGGCGCTGCCAGTCTTCCCAATGCTTGCGTGAGCTGCAGCGCCATGGCGTTCCCGAACACACGCCTTTTGGCGCTTGGGTCCAAAATGCCCGAGTTCAGCGAATCTTCGATTAATGCGGCGGTGTTCGCGCTCCAAAGTGACAATTGCGAATTAACGCGCGTTTCCTAAGCTGGTCTCGTTAGCCGGAGCGGGTCTTGACCACGACCTCCAATTCAACGTCCCGCCAAAAGGTTGCCGGGCTGCGAGCGTCAGCGGCAGCCTTTGCGATCGTCGCGATCGCTTTGATCGTGCTCAGCGCCCAACGGGTCTGGCTGGCGGCGACACAGCCCTTGTGGTTTGACGAAGCCTGGACAGCTCAAATCGCCGCCACACCCGACTGGTCGACCTTCGCGCGCGACGTCTTCAACGACATCCAGGCACCACTCTATTACCTGACGATGCGCCTTTGGACCAGCGTCGCTGGCGTCTCGGATCTCGCCCTGCGCGCGCCTGCGCTGCTCGCGCTTACGCTCGCCGGTGCAATCCCGACCTTCAGCAAAATCAAAAGCTTGAGCCGTCATGGCCACTTGACTTGGAGCGTCCTCATTTTTGCCTGGTGGGGCATAGGGCTGTTTCTATCCGGGCGTGGCTACGCGCTCCTTCTGGCGGTTTCCACGGCGCAATGTGTGGTCTTCGCCCAACTTCTGGATAAGCCCAGCGGCGCTGTCGCCTGGCGCTGGAGCGCCCTGGCCTGTATCGCAATACTGATCCACTACCTCGCCGTGATCGCAGTCATAGCCCAAGGCCTCGTGTACCTGCTGAGCCGGCGAGAGCGCGCCTTGCGCACTTGGCCCGCCCTTCTGGCTTTTGCGCCCGCGTGCGGCTGGATAGGCTACCACGGCCCTAGACTCGCGGAATTCAGCCGCATGCAGGCCTGGCACCCCTTCGTTACCGCGCAAAGCGCCGTCAGTCTGTTGGCGTGGGCGATCGCGCCCCTCACGTCCTGGATGCCAGTCGTTGTTGGGTTCGTCCTGATCTCAGCCCTTCTGACATCACGGAAAACCACGACCGAGGGGCCGGACGCGGCGCCTGTTGCGCACCTTTGGCTTACGGTTTTTGCTGCGGCCCTGGGCCTGGGCTTGATGCTGATCCTTGGCGCGATCAAACCGGTGCTAACCCCCCGCTATGTGATCCCCTTGATCCCAGGCCTGCTGCTAGGTGTGGTTCTTATTGCCAGGCGATCGGCCTATGCGCCTTTGATCTCCTTCGTCTTAATGGCGATCTACCTCGCCTCAGCGCTACGCCCGGGCGCGCTGCAGGAACTCGTTCGTCAAGGGGTCCCCTACGGTTATGAGCGTGGCTCAACCACTTTGATGCGCCACGGCGTCAACCACCTCGTCTTCGTGTGGGACCATCCCGCCGCGCGGTTCGAGCATCCAGATTCAATGCAGAGGGTGGGCGGCGTCTTCTTTCAGCGTGCCGGTCGCCCCGTTATGGTCACCGTTATCGCGCCCACGCCAACGCAGGACGCAAACACCCTGGCCTTGGCGGCCGCCACACCTCAACGCTCCGGGATTATCTGGCTTTATGACCGCACCAGCGTGACGTCCGCCCAGCGCTTTCCGCCCCGCATATCCGCGGCGGACCCTCGCTGGACCTGCGAGCGTGAGGGCGACACAATGATCGGAACGCTGACCTGCTACCGCCAACCCTGAGGTCCGGCGACGACCGCTAGAACGGAATGTAGTTTTTCTTCCGGGAGTAGGCCAGGTAGCCCACGTTGGCACCCAACCGAAAGCCAACGCCCGCACGGATCGGGGCCAGCACGATCTCGTCGGTGCGCTGATAATTCACGCCCAAGCCACCGATGAAATAGGCTGAGCCTTCGACGCCTGGAAATCGTTGGAAAATATCCTTCGGGTCGTCGAGCATATAGCAAAGGGTGAACACCCGGCTCACGTTAGCGCCAAAATCCCAACCGACCGAGGGCCCGCGCCAGAACACCTCCATCGGCTCGCGCCCCTTCAAGTAGAGCATGCCACGGCCATAACGGGCGCCGATGGCGATCGCACCCGAGCCCTCCTCGCCGGCGATATAGGCGCTCGGCCGACCGTTGCTCTTGAAGACGCGCTCAACCGCCCCTCCTGCGGACTCTGCCGTTACACCCAGGAAGTCGGAGACGCCGTGGACAATCTCATCCTCGGAATAGGTGGACTGCGAAGCAGAGGGGCGTCCTGAGGTATCAGCCGCAGAGGGCGAGCCGACGCCGCCAGTCGAGTAGCTCGGCTTGGTATTTGGGGGCGGCGGAGCCTCGGCGGCTTGAGACTGCGTCCTGCGCGCGGGCGCTGCGTCATCGCGCGGCCGGGCCGGTGGCAGCTGGATCGGCTCGGCGCGCACGGCGTTTGCCGCGCCAAGGGTCACTAAGCCCGACACAATAAGAGTACGACGGTCCATGGGGCGCAATATCCTCCTAGGCTAAAATCTGCTCCGCCCATGGTGGTGATGGAATGTGTCGCCTTAACGCCCGATTAACCGTGTTTCGCATGCGACATGACGCAGCTGATAGGCGCACGCCTCGCCAATGCACGTGAATGTGCTAGACGCGGGCGCAACATGACCACTGCGCTCGACCACATCCGCAACTTCTCCATCGTGGCCCACATTGACCACGGCAAATCCACGCTGTCCGACCGGCTCATTCAAGAGACCGGCGCACTGACTCAGCGCGAGATGACCGAGCAGGTGCTCGACAACATGGAGATCGAGCGCGAGCGCGGGATCACCATCAAGGCTCAGACCGTTCGCTTGACCTACAAGGCAGACGACGGCGAGACCTACACGCTGAACTTGATGGACACACCCGGGCACGTGGACTTCGCCTACGAGGTCTCGCGCAGCCTGGCCGCCTGCGAGGGCTCGATCCTGGTGGTGGACGCCAGCCAGGGTGTCGAGGCTCAGACGCTGGCGAACGTCTACCAGGCCATCGACAATAACCACGAGATCGTGCCGGTCCTGAACAAGATCGACCTGCCGGCCGCTGAGCCCGAACGGATCCGCCAGCAAATCGAAGACGTCATTGGCCTGGACGCCTCAGAGGCCATCCTGACTTCGGCCAAGACCGGCGTGGGCATCCACGAGCTCTTGGAAGCCATCGTCCACCGCCTGCCCGCGCCCAAGGGCGATGCGAACGCGCCGTTGAAAGCCTTGCTGGTCGACGCTTGGTACGACGCCTACCTAGGCGTGGTCGTTCTGGTGCGCGTGATCGACGGTTCGCTGCGAAAGGGCCAGCGTGTCCAGATGATGCAGCAAGGCTCGACCCACCTGATCGACCGCATTGGGGTCTTCAACCCCAAGCGCACTGAGGTCGAAAGCCTGGGCCCCGGCGAGATCGGCTTCATCACCGCACAGATCAAGGAAGTCGCCCAGGCCGCCGTCGGCGACACCATCACTGACGAAAAGCGCCCCGCCACCGAAGCCTTGCCGGGCTTTCGTGATGTGCAGCCCGTGGTGTTCTGCGGTCTCTTCCCGGTCGACGCTGCCGACTTCGAGGACCTGCGCGCAGCGATCGGCCGCTTGCGCCTAAACGACGCCTCGTTCAGCTACGAAATGGAAACGTCGGCCGCCCTTGGCTTTGGCTTCCGGTGCGGATTCCTAGGCCTTTTGCACCTGGAGATCATCCAAGAGCGCCTAAGCCGCGAGTTTGACCTCGACCTGATCGCAACGGCGCCCAGCGTTATCTACAAGATCGGTCTTAACGACGGCTCTGAAGTCGAGCTACACAACCCCGCCGACATGCCAGATCCGGTGAAGATCGCCACCATTGCAGAGCCCTGGATCAAGGCCACCATCCTGACGCCGGACGAATACCTGGGCTCGGTCATCAAACTCTGCCAGGACCGACGCGGTTCTCAACGTGAGCTGAGCTACGTCGGCTCTCGTGCCCTGGTGGTCTACGACCTGCCGCTGAACGAGGTGGTCTTCGATTTCTACGATCGGCTGAAGAGTGTGTCCAAAGGCTACGCCTCCTTCGACTATGCGCTGGAAGATTATCGCGTCGGCAACCTGGTGAAGATGTCGATCCTGGTGAACTCCGAGCCCGTCGATGCGCTTTCCATGCTGGTCCATGCTGACCGCGCCGAAGCCAGAGGCCGTGGCATGGTCGAGAAGATGAAGGACCTAATCAGCCCGCACATGTTCCAGATCCCGATCCAAGCTGCGATTGGCGGTCGGATCATCGCACGCGAAACTGTGCGTGCCCTGCGCAAGGATGTGACCGCTAAATGCTACGGTGGCGACATGAGCCGCAAGCGTAAGCTGCTGGACAAACAGAAAGCGGGCAAGAAGCGGATGCGCCAATTCGGCAAGGTTGAGATTCCGCAAGAAGCGTTCATCGCGGCGCTGAAAATGGACGCGGACTAATCGAGATCGCGACAGCCCTGCGCAATTCCCCGCGGTCGCAGGCGCGATCGGGCGGGGCCGCGTCAGACGCTCAAGGTCGCCATGAGCGAAAGATAAGTCCGCGAAAACGCCGAACAGGTCGGGCTGGCCCTCGCCAGGGTGCCGACACCCCCTTTGGGCCCATATATGCCGCATAGGACCCGGATTGAGACCGTGATGGGGTCAAGCGAGGCCCCCATCGCCCTGTTGCTCTCTTCTTCTGTTCCCAAGCCTGAAGCGGTGTTGTTCGATTTCACCCGCATGCGGATGATTTTGCGACGCTCGTGAGTGTCCTTGAGCTTGACTGTGGATACGCCATCGTGGAAATCCCATGAGGGATCGATGGGGAGTATTCCATGCGCAAACTGATCGTGCTTTTGGCCGCAGCGTCCGCTTTGGTGGTCGCCAGCTGCAATACCGTTGCCGGCGTCGGCAAGGATGTCTCGGCGGCCGGTCATGCGATGACGAAGACCGCGGACGACGCCAAGCGCTAAGACCCACCCGCACAAGGGCTTAAAACACCGCAGAGAAATAGCGGTTCAGCGCCTGCGACCGATGGGCCCTTCGGTCTTTCATTCTGCAGGCCCGAGGCCCATATCGGGGCCATGGCTGAAATCATTCACCCGCTTCGACGCTCGGTTTCCCGAGGACTTTCGGGCCACTGTCCGGCCTGTGGCCGCGGCAGGCTGTTTTGGAAGTACCTGAAAGTGAACGAACGCTGCGAGGTCTGCGATACAGACTTGGCGCGATATCCGGCTGATGACGGTCCAGCTTATGTGACGATCCTGCTGATCGGGCACCTTGTGGTCGCGCCGATGTTATTTTTCCCGATCGTCTGGCGCTCGAATCCGTCCTACTCCCTGCCGATCATTCTGTCCGCTCTGACGGTTGCGACGCTGCTACTCCTGCCCCGTGTCAAGGGCGGGTGGGTCGGTTTGATGTATGCGCTCGGCGTTAAGGACTCCGACGCCCACCTCCACACCGCAGACCTCGCAGACTAGTCCCCGCAGGAACCTTAACCGCAGCCGTCCGTTGGCGTTGCCTTGGACACTGGACGGAGAAAAGACGCGTGGGCCTGATCCTAATCATTATCCTGATCCTACTCGTTGTCGGGGCGTTTCCGAGCTGGGGCCACTCGCGCAGCTGGGGCTACTTTCCGAGCGGCGGCCTGGGCCTGATCCTCGTGATCGTCATCATCCTCGTCCTGCTCGGACGGATCTGACGCTATCCGCTGACGCCAGTCGAAAACTCGCCTAGCCTTGCGCTGAAGCAATCGGGGGATGCATGGCGCAAGGTGCAGTGACTGCAGGGCAATCGATGACTGCCTTTGCGCGGTTCAAGGCGATCATGGGTGGGTCGGCGGGCAATCTGGTCGAGTGGTACGACTGGTTCGCCTATTCCTCCACCAGTCTCTACTTCGCCGCTCACTTTTTCCCGAAGGGCGATGCGACCGCCCAGCAGCTGCAAACAGCCGCCATCTTCGCGGCCGGTTTTATCGCTCGCCCCGCCGGGGCGTGGCTCATGGGCATCTACGCCGACCGAGCCGGGAGGCGCGCAGCACTGACGCTCTCGGTTGCGCTGATGAGTCTGGGCTCCTTCGCCATCGCGATCCTGCCGACCTTTGCCCAAATCGGTGTCCTGGCGCAGTTGGGCTTGTTGGCCGCGCGCTTGGTGCAAGGTCTATCGCTGGGCGGCGAATACGGCGCGAGCGCGACCTACATGTCGGAGATGGCTGGCGCGAAGCGACGCGGCTTCTGGTCCTCGTTTCAATATACCAGCCTGATCGGCGGCCAGGTGATGGCCTTGCTGGTCTTGGTGATCTTGCAGCACGTCCTGATGAAGGCCGACCTTGCTGCCTGGGGATGGCGTATCCCCTTTGCTGTGGGCGGGATGCTGGCGATCGTCGTCTTCTGGATCCGCACCGGCCTGGACGAGACCCGCGCCTACCTGAACGAGGCTACGGCGACATCCGAGCGAGGACGCACGATAACGCTGCTGCGGCAACATCCGCGAGAGTTTGCGATCGTCTTGGTCCTGACCGCAGCCGGCTCATTGGCCTTCTACGCCTATACGACCTACATGCAGAAATTCCTGGTCAACACGGCGGGCTTTTCCAAGGATTACGCGACCGCGATCATGGCGGCGGTTCTGCTTGCCTACATGCCATTACAGCCGCTGATTGGCTGGCTCTCAGACTTCGTAGGTCGCAAAACCACCATCGCAGTGGGGCTTGGACTGGGTGGATTGGCCACCTATCCCGTGATGACCGCGATCTCCCACTCGACCTCGGCGCTGGCGGCCTTCGGGCTGGTGATGGTTTTAGTGCTCTGCCACTCCGGCTATTCCGCCGTAAACGCGGTCGTAAAAGCTGAGTTATTCCCGGCTCACGTCCGGGCCCTGGGCGTCTCTCTACCCTATGCCCTGGCCAATGCCATGTTCGGGGGTACGGCCGAATATGTCGCCGAGTGGCTGAAACAGGCGAAGATCGAGAGTGGTTTCTACATCTACGTCGCAGCCGTCATGCTGGTGGGTGCAGCGGCCGCGGCGTCGATGCGCAACACAAACATCACGAGCTTGATTGCCGATGATTGACCTTGGCCCCTTGAGCCTCGACCCGCTCAACGTCGCGGCGCTGAGTTTCTTCATCGTATGCTGGCTGTTCTACCAACCGATCCTGAACCTGCTTAGCCGCCGGGGCGGAGCGGCGATCAACACCGACCTGATGGTCGTGCGCAGCGCCTGGATGCACAACATGGCCCGGCGCGACGGTCGGTTTATGGATGGCCAGCTCTTGGCCCAGACCCTGAGCTCATCCTCCTTCTTCGCCTCCTCCAACCTCATCCTCATCGCGGCAACAGCTGGCGTGCTCTTCGGCGGACAGGCAAGCTTCCGTAATGTCTCCAGCTTGGCGGTCGTTCACACCTCCTCGCGGCTCCTTTTCCAGGCCCAGCTTGGTCTCGTTGTTCTAACCCTGGCCCGCGGCCTGCTGGACTTCATCTGGGGCATCCGCCAGCTCAACTATGTGCTGGCCGCCATTGGCGCGATTCCTGAGCACGGCGATGATAGACGCCGTCACGCTTATGGCGATGCGGCCAGCCGAATTCTCAATCCCGCGCTACATTCGGTCAATTCGGGCGTCCGCGGCTACTACTTCGCGCTGGCTGCTGCAGCCTGGGTTTTCGGGCCGGTCACCTTCATCGCCGCGACTTCTGGGGCCGTGTCGCTGCTGATCTGGCGCCAGCGCCGCTCAACCGCGGCCTATGCCATCGCAGATTTGCGAAAGCTCCTTGAGCAGGAACCCCTGAATTCGACGCCAAGCAGCAAGAAGGCCATAGATCCGGGAGCCGCGCGCGCGTCACTTCCGTGACGAGGCTGTTGGCATTGGTCGATCTGGCGCCTCGATAAAGGACGATCTCAGTCAGCATCTGCTGATCCGATATTGGGACGAAGCCCTGGGCGAGACCGCCGCTACGCAAGAGATTTCATGCGCCACCTGCGCACGGGCACCCAGCGAAAGGATAAGGACATGACCGTCGGCTCCAACGCCGTGAAGCCGTCCCAAACAGCCACCCCCTATCCAGGCCTTAGTGGAACATACAATCGACACGACAGTCCCTGAGCTGAGACCTGCTAGTCGCGCAGTGGCTTTCGGCGAGGCCGAAGCTGCGCGGGCCGGCACGGTGCCCTGATGCTTGGTCTGTCGCCCGCTGAGCGGCTGTTCTTGGCCCGCCAATTGGGCAGGCTCAGCCACAGAGCCTTCCCAAGGCTGCGCGCGCTTGGAATAAGGCTACTGCCATGGACGTCAAGTTGCATCACACCACCGCCCCGTTCCGCGACGCGCGCTATTCAGCGCCGAGGCTGGAGATCGAGCAGCGCGCCGACGGCGAGATGCTGCTGACGAATCCAACGCCTTACGCGACCCGCTTCCAAACCATGACGGCGTGTCTCGCCCACTGGGCTGTGGCTGCGCCCTCTCGCGTCTGGCTGGCCGAACGTTCAGGCGAAGGATGGCGGACGGTCACATTCGCCGAAGCCTACGAACAGGTGCGTACGATCGCTGGAGGCCTGCGCGAGCGGGGCCTTGTCGGCAAGCGCCCGCTCCTGATCCTGGCCTACAATGGGATCGAACACGCTCTGATTGCCTATGCCGCCATGAGCCAGGGCTATCCCGTTGCGCCGGTCTCGCCGCAATACGGGCTAAAAGGTGCCAATCTGGAGCGTCTGGCGCGGGCCTGTGACGTCTTGAAGCCGTCGGCGGTCTACACCGATGACGCCGCGCTATTTGCTGACGGTCTAGGTGCTACGGACCTAGAGGGCCTGCCCGTCATCGCGTCGAAAAACGCCAGGCGCGGCGACATCACGATTGGGGAACTCCTGATCGCCAGGGCGGCTGAGGCGACCGCCATACCAACCGATCATGCCAAATACCTGCTAACTTCCGGCTCAACTGGCCATCCCAAGGCCGTGATCTGCACGCACGCCAACACGAGCCTGAACTCGGCCCAGCTGGAGGCCTGTTTTGACGATCAAGACCCCCTGGTGATGGTCAACTCTGCGCCCTGGAGCCATAGCCTGGGCGCGAACTCGATCCTGCACATGTCCGCGCACCGGGGCGGCACGGTCTACATCGACCATGGCCAGCCGACAGCGGCGCGGTTCGGGGAGACGGTTCGAAATCTGCGGGAGATTTCGCCGACCTACCAGAACATGGTGCCGGCGGGCTGGATGTTGTTCGTCGATGAACTCGAGAAGGACGATGTTCTGGCCCGCCGATTCTTCGAGCGGGTACGGGTGCTGCAATATGGCGGTGCTGCGCTTGGCCAGGCGGTTGCAGATCGCATCCAGGCCGTAGCCGTTCGAATTTCTGGCGAGAAGATCAGTTTCGCCTCGGGCTACGGCGCGACAGAGACCGGCCCAACCGCGTCTAACGTCCATTGGCACAATGATGTCATGGGGCTGATCGGCCTTCCGATTCCTGGAACTTCGGTTCGTCTGGTGCCGATGGCGGGAAAGCTCGACTTCCGCGTGAAAGGCCCGCAGATCACCCAGGGCTATTTGGGCCAGCCGCAACGATCAGCCGAAGCTTTTGACGACGAAGGTTTCTACATTCTCGGCGACGCCGCGCGGTTCGTCGATCCGAGTGAACCCGCCAAAGGCATGGTGTTCGACGGCCGCCTGGCTGAGAACTTCAAGCTGGCTTCCGGCACCTTCGTGGGCGTCGGCGACCTCAGGATCGGCGCGATCTCGGCGATCGGCGGGGCGGTGACTGACGCCGTCGTTTGCGGGGAGGGTCTGGAGGCGGTGGGCCTGCTGCTCTATCCCAATCCGGTCATGGCGCTGGCCGATGTCATCGCGGCTGCGCGCACCGGACTGAGCGCATTCAATGCCAAGGCGCGCAGCTCCGGTGGCCGCGTGGCGCGCGCGCTGGTCCTGCCAGATGCGCCCGATCCGATCAGCGGCGAAATCACCGACAAGGGCTATATCGCCCAGGCGCTCGCCCGCCAAAGGCGCG
Source organism: uncultured Alphaproteobacteria bacterium (assembly GCA_903860975.1). Lineage (GTDB taxonomy): Bacteria > Pseudomonadota > Alphaproteobacteria > Caulobacterales > Caulobacteraceae > Phenylobacterium. Next base: position 17,538 of record CAIOSI010000041.1, on the reverse strand, counting down.
CCGAGGCGATCCAACGGCTCTTCGCCGATCCTGTTTCCTCCGACGTGATGGTGTTCTGACATGAACGGTGCCGACGCCCTGCTCGCGACCCTGGTGGCCAATGAGGTCACCGCTTGTTTCGCCAACCCCGGCACCAGCGAGATGCAGTTCGTTGCGGCGCTGGACCGCAGGCCTGAGATGCGGCCAGTGCTGTGCCTATTCGAAGGTGTCGCCACGGGCGCGGCGGATGGATACGGACGGATCGCAGACAAACCCGCCTGCACCCTACTGCATCTGGGCCCTGGCTACGCTAACGGCGCGGCGAATTTGCACAATGCTCGGCGCGCCTTCACGCCGATCGTCAATGTGATCGGCGACCACGCCACCTACCACCGTCAGTACGACGCACCGCTAAATTCCGACATCCCAGCGCTTGCCGCACCCAACTCGGTCTGGGTCAAATCGGCTGACAGCTCTGACGCCGTGGCCAGCCTCGCGGCCGAAGCGGTAGCGGCGAGCTTTGGACCGCCGGGCGGACCCGCGAGCCTGATCCTGCCGGCCGACAGCGCCTGGTTGGAGACCTCCAACGCGGTGGTGATCGCTCAAAAGCCGGTGCGCCCAGCACCTGCGGGCGCTGCGATCGAGGCCGTGGCGCGCGCATTGAAGGCGGCGGCCAAGCCCGTCATCGTGATCGGCGGTCGAGCGTGCCAAGCCGAAGGTCTGGCCCAAGCCGCGCGCCTGCAGGCTGCGGGCGTTACGATCTACAGTGATACCTTTGTCTCGCGACAGTCACGCGGAGCCGGAGCCTTCGCACCGAAGAAGATGCAGTACTTCGGAGAGATGGCGCTGGCGGACCTGGAGGGCGTCGACCTGATGGTCTTGGCGGGCACCACCCAGCCCGTGGCCTTCTTTGCCTATCCCAACCGCCCAAGCGTGCTGGTTCCACAAGGCTGCGCGACAATGACACTGGCTGCGCGAACAGAGGACGCGGTTGCGGGCCTCACGGCTTTGGCCGATGCGATGGGTGCTCCGGTACAAGGTCCTAGCCAGACGTTGGCCCTGGCCGGGGCGGCGCCGAGCGGCAAGCAAACCGCCTACACTGTCGGCGCTTCGATCGCGCGGCACATGCCGGAAGGCGCTATCGTGTGCGACGACGCGGTGACGTCAGGAGCCGGCGTGGCGGCTGCAACGTTAACCGCGCGACCGCACGAAGTGCTGGCGCTAACGGGCGGCGCGATCGGTATCGGCCTGCCGCTGGCTTTGGGAGCTGCAGTGGCTGCGCCCGGCCGTAAGGTGATCTCGCTGAACGGCGACGGCGCGGCGATGTACACGATCCAGGCGCTTTGGACCCTGGCGCGGGAGGACCTCGACGTCACCGTCGTGGTCTTCGCCAACAACAGCTATCGCATTCTCAACATCGAGATGACCCGCACAGGCGCGGGCCAAGCCGGGCCTCAAGCGGCCAAGCTGCTAGGCCTGGGTGAGCCGTCCATTGACTGGGTTCCGCTGGCCAAGGGCCTGGGCCTGCCGGCCGTGCGTTGCGCAGATGCTGAAGATTTTGAGAAGGCCTTCGCCGGCGCCATGGGCCAACGCGGTCCGATGTTCATCGAAGCGGTGATCTGACACGAAAAGACCCGCGAGCGAACCCGCGGGCCTTTCCGACTTCAGCCGTTGAGAAGGCGCTAGCTCTTCTTTTTGTTGGTCGGCAGGACGCAGTTGCCAGCCAGAGCGCAGCCCACAGCTTCCTTAGGCGTTTGCGGGTCGGCGAACTGTATCATGTAGCCCGGCAGGCCGTCGGAGCAGGCAACTTCCAGCCGGATCGAACCATCAGGTGCCTTCAGCGGCGAACCAACCGCAGAGACTGTGCAATCCTTCTTGTCGAACTTGCGCAAGTCTGCGGTCAGGCCGGTGAAATCGTCCTTGCCCAGAGAGCACTTGTAGCCCGCCACGAGGGCGTGGCCGCAGTCGAGCACGATACCCTTACCCGTGGCCGGGAACATACCGATGGCGCCGATGCCGTCGGCGCAAACCAGCTCGACCACTTCCTTGTCACCCTTGGCAGGGAAGATGGCATAGCGGCTGACTTGACACGCCGAGCCCGCGGTCTTGGCGAGCTTTGTGTAGAGACCGGCCTGCTCAGCGGTCGCTGTGCGGGTGTCAATCAATGTGCAGCCGCCGCCTGAGATTTTGGCGCAATCCAGGGTCTCGGCGATCGTGCCCTTGGTGGTCACACGGACGATGAAGCCCTTGCCGGTCGCGCAGGCGAATTCATAGGCTTCGGTGCCATCCTTGAGCAGTCCGATATAGCGGCGATCCTTGACCGTGCAGCCGCTGTCGGCCAGCTGGGCAAGGTGATCTTCTGCCGCCAGGCGCGTCGCAGCGTCAGTCAGGAGGCACTTGGCCGCAGACGTTTCCGTCGACAGGCAATTCAGGATGGTCGCCGGCTTGCTGGTGTCCAATGGAACACTTCCACTGACCACAAAGTCTCCGCCACCTGGGCAGGCAGCTTCGAACAGGGTGCTGGACGGGGTCTGGCCTATCGAGCGGATCCGGTCAGGCTCGCACGGGGCGTCGGATTTTTTGGTCAGACCGATGATCGCCGGCTTCAAGTCGAGATTGCCCGGCAGGATGCAAGGACTGGCCGGCACGCTCATGTCAGCAGGGAAGTTAGAGCCAATGCAGCTGTATATGGCCGGCTGAGCGCTTGGGCTCGTCTGCACCAGGAAGCCAATGGAACCAGGGCCGCAGGCGATTTCATAGACGCTGCCCCCCAAAGAGCCGGTCTTCTTGTCCGGAAGAATCTTGCCCGCCAAACGCGCATCCGACACCTGGCAATTCAGGCCCGCCTTCTGAACAATACCAGGCGCGTCGGCCATGCCTTGCTTTCTGGACTCGGCGCTGACGGTCGTCGGAAATGGCGTCTTGCCGCCGCCGCTGGTCGGCAACCTTTGGGCCATAACGGCGGTGGGCGCCATCACAGCGACGATAAGGGCGCAGAGCAGCCCAAATCTCATTGGCCTCATGACTTCAGTATCTCCTGGACGTTTCATAAAGGGCATACGCCCCCTCGGCGCACATAAGCGCCATGAACCTCGTGGGGGTCAAGACGACGCTAAAGGCCAGCGAACGTATGGCTCACTGAGTTGGGCTTGGCGAACAGCGTTAGACTTTCGCCAGCACTCCCGCGGCCTAAATATCAGGCGCTGCGCACCCTCAGATGGGCACCGCTGACGCCCGTTACCTCGACGGTAGAGCCCACGGCAAGGCCTTCGCCCTCGTCAAGCTCGGCGGCCCACTCCTTGCCATCGATGAACACCCGCCCATTTGCGGCCTCAAAGGCACCGACAACACGACCCTTGTGACCGACCAGGCGGCCGATATTGTCGTTAATGTCGCCGCCTTGCGAATTATGAAACAGCGCCTTCGGCAGATAGCGGCGGGCGAACAGGGCCAGCGAAATGGTCAAGAGCGCGAAGACCAGTGTGGCGTGGGAAAGATCCAGACCCGTTAGGCTTTGCAAAAGCGCGACAATCCCGGCCGCGGCCGCTGGCCACAGCATCCAGCCCGAGCCCGTCGCCACTTCAACAGCGAGCAATGCGGCGGCGAACGCGATCCAGGCCCATAAAGGATGCGCCAGATAAAGCAGATGCAGGTCGGGCATGGCTCAACTTGCCTTTGGCGGCGTCGCCGGAACGGCCAATCCGCCGCGGGGAGGTCTGGGGACGGGCCCTTGTTGGTCGGTCATGGCGGACTTCACCAGTTCGCCTATGCCGGCGATCGAGCCAACCAGTGAGCCCATGTCGGCCGGAACAATCACCGTCTTCTGCTGCGGGCTCTCAGCCAGTTTGCCAAAGGCCTCCACGTACTTCTGGGCGATAAAATAGTTGATGGCATTGACGTCGCCGGCTGAGATGGCGTTGGACACCAGCTCGGTGGCCTTGGCTTCTGCACCAGCCGAGCGTTCGCGGGCCTCAGCGTCGCGGAACGCCGCCTCACGCCGGCCCTCGGCCTGTAGGATCGCCGACTGTTTCTGGCCTTCCGCCACAGTGATTGCGGCCTGTTTTTCGCCGTCAGCCTCGGTGATCACCGCGCGGCGTTCGCGTTCGGCCTTCATCTGGCGAGCCATGGCATTTGTGATGTCTGGCGGCGGCTGCAGATCCTTGATCTCGATCCGCGCGACCTTCACACCCCAGGGGCTGGTCGCCTGGTCGATGACGTCCAGCAACCGGGTGTTGATCTGATCGCGCTGCGACAGCACCTCATCCAGCTCCATGTTGCCGACCACCGTGCGCAGGTTGGTCATGGTCAGTTGGGTGATGGCGAAATCCAAATTGGTCACCCGATAGGCGGCAGCAGCAGCGTCCATCACCTGGATGAAGACGATCGCGTCGACCTGAACAGAGACATTATCTTTGGTGATGACGTCCTGGCGCGGCACGTCGAGCACCTGCTCCATCATATTGATCCTGCGGCCCACGCCCTCGACGAAGGGCATCAGGAAACTGATCCCGGGTTTCAATGTGCGCGTGTAGCGGCCGAACCGCTCGACAGTGACCTCCTGTCCCTGCGGCACGATCTTGATTGCGCCCAGCACAACGACGATGGCCAGGATCAGAAAAACGGTGGCGACGATAACGGAGATCACGAAATCCTCCCAAACTTTCGGTTGAGCTTAGCTACGGTTGCAACTCCACGCCACGGAAACCCGAAGGCCGAGCTCGCACCCAAAAGCGAGGTCTGATAGCCCTCGACCATGTCCTGGAAGACCTTCGCCCTGATTGCTGCTGCCATTTTGACGACGGCGTCTGCGCACAAGCGCCCCACACCAAAGGTGCCCGTGACGGCCGCGGCCAGACCAGAGGCGGCCGCGAAGCCCGCAGCGGCCCAGGCCCCCATTGCCGACTTCGACGCGCGCAATCCACTGAGCGTGATTGCGCTGCTGAATTTCGGCGGCGCGAAGGCCAGCTTGATCAGCAAGGACGGCGATACGGTGCTGGTGAATGTCACCTCTGCCGCGGCCAACTTCACGGCGCTTTTTGCGTCTTGCGACGCACAGGGCCGGGCCTGCAGAGCGGTGCAATTCGACTATGCGGACGACAAGGCGGGCCCAAGTTTCGTCCAGCTGAACGCCTTCAACCAGACCTCGGCCCTCTGCCGCACCTATCAAGACAAGGCGAGCAAATCCCATGTGGTTTTCTCGACCCTACTGTTCGCTGACGATCCCTTCGAGCATTTTCGCACCCAAATCGCAGCCTGGACGGGCTGCATTGGGGAGTTTCGGGTGTTTCTGAAAGACCCGACCGGTTACCTGGCATCGGCCCCCTAAGCCAGCGCCGACGGGAACTGGGTGCCGTTGGAGGTGTCGTCGTCAGGCGTGTCCGCAACCGCGTTGGGCGAGCTAAAACCCCACCACGCAAGGAACAGCTTCTGCGGCATCTTCTTCGGCGTCCAACTTGGACAGACCAGCGCTCAGCGAAACGACGACGGCTTAACGGCCGTCTGCATCAAAAGATCGCATAGCCGCCGTCGATCAGGAAGCTGTCGCCTGTGTGGAACTTGGACGCATCCGAAGCCAGGTAGACGGCCATGCCACCGAAGTCCTCGGGCTCGCCCCAGCGACGGACTGGCACACGCTTGATCACCGCGTCGTTGAACTTATCGTTGCCCTGAGCGCCAGCGGTCATGTCGGTGGCGATCCAGCCGGGCAGGATGGCGTTGGCGCGAACGCCGTAACGGGCATGCTCCACAGCAATGGCACGGATCATCGAGATCACTGCGCCCTTGGTCGAGGCGTAGGCCTCGTTGCGGGCGGCCCCGTCCAGAGCGCTCAATGACGAGATGGCGACAAGCGATCCCCCGGTATCGCCTTCCGCCGCGCGGGCGACCATATGCTTGCAGGCCTCTCGGAAGGTGAAAAAGACCCCATCCAGATTGACCGACAGCACCCGGCGATAGGTCGCGGTATCGAACTCGGCGAAGGACTTGGCGCCGCCGCCAATGCCGGCATTGGCGACCACGGTGTCGACGCGGCCCATCTTGCCTACGGCCTCGACAAAGCCGGCGCTCACAGCATGCTCATCGGCCACATCGATCTTCTGGGCCAGAACCTTGACGCCGTGGACCTTAAGCTTGGCTTCGGCGATGGCGTTCTTTTCTGCGTTGGTGCCCCAAATGACGATGTCCGCGCCTGCCTGGGCCATGGCGTCTGCCATGCCAAGCCCGATACCACCGTTGCCGCCGGTGACCAGTGCAACCTTCCCGGTCAGATCAAATGGCTTATAGGCCATGAGCGTCGCCTCCCCTGTTCGCAGATTCAAACATGCGTTGGGCGGTCAAAGGCCCGGATCGAACGCCCTCGTCAAGCCACGGCTTTCTTCGTCCGGACCTGCGCCACCGGTGGCGGCTGCGGCCGGGAGAACGTGAATTCCTCATCGCTCGAGAGGTGGCCTTGAAACCGGTAGCCCTCGCGGTCGAAGGCCCGAAGGTCGGACGCATGCTCGACACGATTGTCGATGACGAAGCGGGCCATGGCGCCGCGCGCACGCTTCGCGAAGAATGACATGATCCGCGCCTCACCATCCTTTTCCTCCAGGAACCGGCAACTCACCACCGACCCCTTCAACGCGGCGCGGTCGACTGCGCCGAAGTACTCCTGGCTCGCGCAGTTGATGACGGTGCGCTCCTTGTGGTCCGCCATTGCAGCATCCAGCACCTGCGCAACTCTGGAGCCCCAGAAATCGTAGAGGCTCAGCCCCCGCTTGGTCTTGATCCTGACGCCCATCTCAAGCCGGTAGGGCTGGATGGCGTCGAGGGGCCGCAGCACACCGTAAAGACCTGAAAGGATCCGCAGGTGATCTTGCGCCCAGGCCAGAGCTTTCTTATCCAGCTCGCGAGCCTTCAGGCCCGTATAGACGTCGCCGTTGAAGGCGAAGGCCGCCTGCAAGCCGTCCTCGCTATCCGGCTGGAAGGCTTGGAACCGCTCTCGATTGAGTTCTGCAAGGGTGTCGGAGAGGTCCATCATCCGCTTCAAGTCGATTGTACGGAGCTTTTTGGCGACCTGGGCCAACTCTGCGGTCTGATCGGCAAGCTGCGGGGCAGTCAGAGGAACAGACGCCGGCGCGGCCGTGAAATTGAGTGCCTTGGCCGGGGAAAGGACGATAAGCATTCCGGCGTCTTAGGCTCCGGCGAAGGCTACGCCAAGCCCTCTAAAATGGTGCCTAGAAGAGCACTCTGGGGTTCATGATCCGCTGAGGGTCAAGCGCACGCCGAATAGCGGTCAAAGCCTCGATTTCGACCGCCGATTTGTACCGGCGGGCTTCCTCGGTTTTCATCGAACCCAAGCCATGTTCAGCGCTGATCGAGCCGCCCATCGCGGCGACGATGTCATGGACGATGCGGGAGCCCGCGTCGCGGCAGGCGGCGTGTTCGGCGTCTGCGACATGGTCTCCACGCAGGACGTCATAGTGGATGTTGCCATCGCCCATATGGCCGAATGCGGCGATCCGGCATCCAGGAGCAACAGCGCGCATGGCCGCGTCAGCCTGCGCTAGGAAGGCCGCAACCTGGCTCACCGGCACAGAGACATCATGCTTCCAGGTGGCCCCCTCAGGCTTCTGTGCGGGTGACTGATTTTCGCGGATGGCCCAAAGCGCCCGGCTTTGCGCGTCCGTCTGGGCCACGACGGCGTCGCAGATCAGGCCCTGTTCCAGACCCGAGGCCAGGAACCGTTCCATGGAAGCCTCGGCCGACCCTGGCTCGCCCGAGGAGAACTCCGCCAGGACGTACCATGGATGAACCTTCGCCAACGGATCGCGCGTGCCAGCGATATTCTTGAGCGCGAAATCAATGCCCAGTCGGCCCATCAGTTCGAAGGCCTCTACGGCCCCACCTGTCTCGTCCTTGGCCTGAACCAGGAGCTTCAGGGCCGCGTCGGGACTGTTCAAGCCAATCATCGCCACCGCGCGCGAAACCATGACGGGATAGAGCTTGAGCGCTGCTGCGGTCACCACACCCAATGTCCCCTCGGCACCGATGAACAGCTGTTTCAAATCATAGCCGGTGTTGTCCTTGCGTAGCCGTTTGAGTCCATTCCAGACCTCACCGTTGGGCAATACGGCCTCAAGACCCAGCACCAGATTGCGGGTCATGCCGTAGCGCAGCACTTGGGTGCCGCCGGCGTTGGTGGAGACGACGCCACCCACGCTCGCCGAGCCCTCCGAGGCAAGGCCCAATGGAAAACGACGGCTCACGGCGGCTGCAGCCTGATGGACCGCCGAAAGCGTTACGCCGGCCTCGGCTACCAGGACGTCATCGAAGGTGTCGGTTTGGCGGATCGAACGCATGCGTTCCGTCGACAGCAGCACCTCGCCCATCGGGATCTGCCCCCCGACGAGGCCTGTATTGCCGCCCTGGGTCGTGATCGGCGTTCCAGACTCTGCGCAGATGCCGACGATGGCTGCGACGTCGGCTGTGGTCTTCGGTAAGGCCAGAAGCGGCGTCTCGCCTGTCCAGCGATCGCGCCATTCGAGCAATTTTGGCGCTAACCGTTGCGGGTCCTGGCTCCACCCGCCCTCGCCCAGAACAGCCTTGAGACGAGCAAGCACATCAGCGGGAACGGGCACGGTCATAAACGCAGTCTAACGCCGCCAGCCTAGCCTACAAACCCCGCCGCACGCCTTAAGCGATCATTGATCGCCTCACCAAGACCCGTGTCTGGGATCGGTGCGACGGCGATACCCGTAGCCCCCTCGCTGCGGTCGGCCGCGCGCAGGTAGGCAAAGAGGTTCGCGGCGGCTTCTACGAGATCGCCATCCGGGCTTAAATTGAACGCCGCGCCGCCGCATCGTCCAAAGCCCAGCCAGACCTCGTCGGCACGTGGCTCGTCTGCATCTAACCGCACCGGCAGGTTCGGCGCATAGTGGCGCGCGAGCCGGCCCGGAGAGCGTTTGGCGTCGGCCTCAGCGTCAAAGAGTGGTCCGATCAGCGCCTCGAGTTCAGCTCGGGTGACTGCGCCTGGCCGCAGTAAGCGCGGCTTATCTAATAGCGCGATGACGGTGGATTCCAGGCCGATGGCGCAGGCTCCGCCATCAAGCCCAAAGGTGGCCGCCGCGCCGGTTTCCTCCCAAGCGTCGGCGAAGGTTGTAGGGCTGGGCCGGCCGGAACGATTGGCGGACGGCGCAACCAGCGGCCCCCCCAAAGCCTCGAGCAATGCGTGGGCGATCGGATGAGCCGGTGCACGGATCGCCACGGTATCGAGGCCGGCGCGGGCCAGATCACACACGGCTGTCTCATCTGCGATGGGCAGGACAAGTGTCAGCGGGCCTGGCCAGAACGCAGCGGTCAGCTCATCGGCGCGCAGATCGAACTTGGCGATGCGGCGCGCTGCGGCGACGTCTGCGACATGGGCGATCAGCGGGTTGAAAGCCGGCCGGCCCTTGGCTTCGTAGACCGCCGCCACAGCACGCGGGTTCGCCGCGTCCGCCGCCAAGCCATAGACCGTCTCGGTCGGCAGTATGACCAACCCGCCGTCCTTCAGCGCGTCTGCGGCTCTGGCGATGTCAGCGGCATGTTCCACGAAGACTGGTTACACCGCCGCAGCTCAAAGTGTCGTTACTTCTTCGGCTTGCGGAATTTGTAGATGAACTGGTCGGTGTGGCCACGGATGGCCTTGTCGAACACCACCTTCTTCAGATCGTCGGCGGGATTACGGAGCACCAGGCTCTCACCCTCAAACACGAAGCCGGCATCGGTCACCTGTTGCTTGACGATGGCGGGATCGATGCGGTGAAGGGTGTCGGTGTCGCGCATACCCGATCCGGCCTCGCCCGTGTGGTCGACAATCAGGAAGACGCCACCCGGCTTCAATGCCTTGAAGACCGCCCGATTGAAGACCATGGGGTCGATCTTGCCCATGAACTTGTCGGGGTAGTCATGATAATTCTGGACCGTAAAGACCAGGTCCACGGGCTCAGGGGTCGCGAATGCCGCGCCTGGCTGCAGGATGACTGAGGTATTCGGGTATCCAGTCCGGGCTAAATCTGCGTTCTTAGCGGGGTCGGGCTGGGCTTCCTTTGCATACGCGTTCGGCCAGATCATGAAGACGTGCCCCTTGGGACCAACGATCTTCGAGAAGATCTTGGTGAAGTAGCCTGAGCCCGGGATCAAATCGACGACCTTGTCGCCAGACTTCACGCCAGAAAACGCAATGACTTCTGCGGGATGGCGGCGGGCGTCGACATCGCGGTCGGCGTCGCGGCCCTTATCGGCGACCGCCGCGGAGACGTAGGCGGGAAGGCTGGGAGCCGCCGCGACGGCCGCAGCGCCGATACTGAGCGCCATCAAGGTAGCCAAGAGCACAGATTTCATCGTGACGTCCATGGTTGAGGTGAAGGTGAGATAAGGCTCCGGCCGGCTCGTCGCGCTGTCAATGATGGTCACCTACGGATTGTCGCTGACAGCGTTCAATTGGATGCGGACCACAACCTTGCCCGAGACCTGGTCGGTTGCCGCAAATGCGCCCTGGCCGACGCCGAACAGCGTACGATCGAGATCGACTTCGCCGATCATCTGCGCCTTGTCGCCGACGATGTTTAGCTTGAACGGCAGGCTCACGGGCTTCTTCACGCCGCGCAGATCGAGGGTTCCGCGGGCGAGGTAGCGCTCAGCGCCAGCCTTTTCGAACTTCGTAGCGGTGAAGACAGCCTTGGGATGCGTGGCCGCATCGAACCAGTCGGCGGAAGGCAGCGAGGCATCACGCTGGTCGTCGCCCGTCTTGGCGGATGTCATGTCGATGACGACCGTGACCTTCGAGCGGTCCAATGCGTCCGGTCCAAACAGAATATCGGCCTTCCAAATTTCAAATCGGCCCTGAACCGCCTCGCCGCTCCAAACTGTCTGGAAGTTGAGACTGGAGCCTGGGGCGACCGTCCAGGCGAGCGGGGCCTTTGACTGCGCAGCGGTCTGAACTGCCGTCTGGGTTGCTGTCGTCTGGGGCAGAAACGAGGCGGCAGGTACTTGGGCGACAGGCGAGGGCCCCTGGGCCGGATGCGGCGGATGGACAAACTCTCCGAAAGCCGCAGCGCCGACCAGGGCTATTGCGATCAAGATCAAGCGCAGGTCCCACCAACGCCCCGATACCGCGCCAGGCGCCATGCGAGACAGGATCGGCGTATTCGGCTCGAAAACCTGATGCTTCAGCGCGCCGGCAACGTGGAGTACAAATAGGCCGTACCCCCCCAGGGCCAAGAGGCCATGGGCCTTCTCGCCGATCGTATGCGCGATCTCTCTAGAGGCTGGTGCTAAAGCCTCGGCGCCGGGAATAGCCGGCCACGGAACCGTCCAGAACAGCAAAGTCGGAATCGCGATGCGGCTGGTCGAGACCATCAGCCAGCCGGTCAGCGGCAGGCCGATCATGATCACATAAAATCCCCATTGAACGACTTGGGACAGCACACGTTCCCATCGCGCCAACCCAGGCGGCTCCGGGGGCAATGGGTTGGTCAAGCGCCAACCCAGCCGAATGACGCTGAGCATCAGGATCGTTACGCCGATCGATTTATGCAGCTGATTAAGGGCAAAGCCTTCCGGCGTTTTGGAGCCCATTCGCCAGGCCAGACCGACCTGGACCACGATGGCGAGCGCAATCAGCCAGTGCAGTATAATCGCGATGGTGGCGTAACGGCTGCGTGCCTCGCGTGGCACGGAACGGGCTTCGATCATTTGGCGGTCTTCCTGCGGGCGAGCTGGCAGTCTTCTATTTCTTTTCGAACTCAAGTTCGAAAATCACGTCGACATCGTCGCTGGCGAACGAGTTGAGGAAGACATTGCCGACGCCGAAGTCGGATCGCTTGATCTGCGTTGATCCCGAAAATCCCAGCCGCGTACCCAAGGGGGTAATCCCATGGCCCGCGCCGTCAAAGATGATATCCAGCGTGACCGGCTTGGTGACGCCGTGGAGGGTAAGGTCTCCGGTCATTTTTCCTTTGCCGTCAGCCCCTTGTAAATCTGTTGAGGTGAAGCTGATCGTGGTGAACTTGTCGGCCTCAAAGTAGCCGGCGATCTGCTTGTTGAACGCCGCGTCATGGGTATCCACAGACTTGGGATCGACGGTGAAAGTGACCGAGGTCGCCTGCCAGTTTGTCGGGTCATAGGTGAAGCTCCCATCCAGCCCGTTGAAGCGCAAGGTGTAGTGCGAGAACCCCATATGGACGATCTTCGTCGTCACGCTGGCGTGCCGCTTATCGAGCACATAATTTCCAGCCGGCACCTTGGCCGGATCTTGGGTCGAAGGATTGGCGAGGGCCGCACCGCTGAGCGCGAGGGTGACAGCAAAGGCGGCGGCGGTTCGGATCATAAGGCGATACTCTGATGTGTCGGCCGAAGATGGTGGGTCCGCAACCTCGCTGAAAGCCAGCAGGAGCCTATTTAGGCCTTATGCCCGCTGTTGCGCTTGCGAGGCTCAGATGCACTTTCGGTGCAAACGGGAGTGAATTGGTGATCCAATCGGGATTCGGAGCGGGCGGGGTGATCTTCGCCGTGGTGCTGGCCGCAGGGCGTACCCAAGCTGGCGAGGCGCTATCGTCCACGATCTATCTCAACGCCAATTTGATCCACGGAACGAGTGGCCCCAGTCGCTCTGGAATGTCGCTTCGCCTCGAAGGCGAACGGATCAAGGCGGTGGCCCCGGACGCAGATTCCGTCTCCAACGATGTTCGGGTTACGACGCAGTTTAGAAAAGTCTATCGCCTGCTGGCGGGGCGAGGGCATAAATCACGGCGAATCGAGAAGATCTTCGGGACGACCTTTGCTCGAACCGCCAAGGACATCTGGGGCGCCCGAGCCCAAACTTACGCCCGCAATAAATCCGGAGCCCGTTCATGACCTTCCGCGCCCCCATCCGGGACCTCGCCTTCGCGCTGTCGAGCGTCGGCCATGACGCGCTGATCGCGAGCGCCTATCCCAACCTCGATAGCGACACGGTCAGCGCGATCCTGGAGGCGGCCGGTGCCTTCACCAGTGAAGTTTTAGCCCCTTTGAACCGCAAGGGCGACACTGAGGGTGCGCGCTACGAAAACGGCAAGGTCACTGCAGCACCTGGCTTTGCCGAGGCCTACCAAGCGTTCGTCGCAGGCGGCTGGAACTCGCTCAGCGCCGACCCAGAACATGGCGGCCAGGGCCTCAGCAAGGCCATGGAGCTTGCCGTGTTCGAGATGGTGCATGCCTCGAATATGGCTTTTGGTCTCTGCCCCATGCTCACCCAGGGTGCCATCGAAGCCCTCGATCTGCATGGGACGCAACGTCAGAAGCGACTGGTGCTTCCGAAACTCGTCTCGGGCGAATGGACGGGGGCCATGTGCCTGACGGAGCCGCAGGCCGGCTCCGACCTTGCCGCGCTTACCTCCATGGCTCGCCCGGATGGAAACGGCGGCTGGCGGCTTTCTGGGCAGAAAATCTATATCACCTGGGGCGACCACGATGCGGCGGACAACATCTGCCACCTTGTCATCGCGCGCACACCGGACGCACCGCCCGGCGTGAAGGGGATCAGCCTGTTCCTGGCTTCAAAGTTTCAGGTGAAGGATGATGGAAGCCTCGGACCCCGCAACCAATTCAGGGCGGCCTCAATTGAGAACAAGCTCGGCATTCACGGCTCGCCCACCTGCGTGATGCTCTACGAAGACGCCGAGGCAGAACTGGTCGGCGAACTGGGCCAAGGCATTCCACACATGTTCGTCATGATGAATGCCGCACGCCTGCAGGTGGGCGTTCAGGGCGTCGCCATTGCCGAGCGCGCCTTCCAGCAGGCCCTGGCTTTTGCCAGGGAACGCAAGCAGGGCCGCACCGTTTGGGAGGCAGATGGCGCGATCTACGGCCATCCGGACGTTCGGCGAATGTTGATGCTGATGAAGGCGAAGACCGAAGCAGCCCGCGCCATTTGTCTGACGACCGGCGTCCTATCCGATCTCGCCCGCTTGGCCGGCAGCGAAGAGCAACGCGCCGCAGCGAAGGCGCGCCAAGAGTTACTGACGCCGATCGCGAAGGCCTGGTCGACGGACGTCGGTGTCGAGGTGGCCTCGCTCGGTGTGCAAGTCCACGGCGGCATGGGTTTCATCGAAGAGACCGGCGCAGCCCAACACTACCGCGATGCCCGCATCGCACCGATCTACGAGGGCACAAACGGCATCCAGGCCATCGACCTCGTTGGCCGTAAGGTGCGCATGGGCGAAGGCGCGGTGATGCGCAGCCTCTGCGCGGACCTGGCGCTGACCGCCGAAAACCTGATCGAAATCGCCGACCTCGCCTCCGTTGGCCACCGCCTTGCCGTTGGCGTTGCGGCCTTGGAGCGAGCGACCGACTGGGTATTGGCCAACGGCGGGGCACCGGCCTTGGCGGCCGCCACACCCTACTTGAAGCTCGCCGGCGACGTGATCGGCGCCGCGATGCTGGGCCGCCAGGCGCTGGCCGCGGTTGGCGACCCGCAGTTCACGCACGATCCCTGGCTCCAAAGCAAAGCCGCGCTCGCGCGGGTTTTCGCCGGCCAAGTCTTGGCTCAGGCCCCGGGCCTGGCCGACGGGCTGATGGACGGCGCTGAGGATTTGGAATCCACGAACGCCTCGGCGCTGGGATCCTAGAGAACGGATTTTCCGAAGCGCCCGAGATCAGGTGCGACCGCGATTATTTTAAGTCGATCCTGATACCGGCCCTTTGGAAGCCCGCCTCAGCGCGATGGCAGCCTCCAATGGCGCGCCGTCGACGTTCTCAGGCCGCCTGAAGCGAAGGCAGGTCGTGAAGGGCCGGATCTAGACCACGGCCCATCAGGTCAATGAAATTGTCGCGAAAGAAGGCGCGCTTGGCCTCATCTGAGACCCCGGCCAGGCTGTCGTTGAACCGCTTCAGTGGATTGCGTCCGCCTTCCACATGCGGGAAGTCCGAGGAGAACAAACACATCTCCTGGCCCGAATTCTCGATGATCCAGCTGGTGTCTTCATGCGGATAAGGCGTGGCGCGGAACTGGCGGCGCAGGATTTCGCTGGGTTTGCCGGAAAGCTTTTGCAGCCGCTCCTCTCTGCCGAACGCCGCGACGCCTGAATCTAAGAACCGCATCAGGCTGGGAAGCCAAGAGGCACCCAACTCAATTGCGCCCCACTTTAGCCGCGGGAAACGATCGAAGACCCCATCGATGACCAGCGCCGATAGCGTCTGCCAAAGGCTGAGCGGAATTGTCATAAAAGTCAGAGACGTGAAATTCTCGTCGCCGCCATGGAAGTCCTTCACGAACGGCAGACCGTTCTCCAGGTAATCCTTGGCCATCTTCTCCTCGCCGCCAACGTGGAAGAGGATCGGCAGGCCTGCCTCCTGGGCGAGCGCCCAAAGCGGATCGAGTTCGACATGGCTGGGCGAGAAACCCGGCGGGTGACGGGAAGCAATCACCAGAGCCTTGGCACCCATGGCGATGGCTTCGCGCGCGATCTGTGGCGCTCGCGCCCGGTCGATGAGGGGAATATAGGCGGTGGCGAGGAGCCGACGATCCACAGAACAGAACTCGGTCATCATCCGATTGTGCCCGCGCGCAGTTTCCACGGCGAGCTCGATCTCCCCCATCTGCTCGAGACCAAAATTGGACAGGCAGGCGGTGGTGAAGACAAGCTGGCTTGCGAAGCCAAAGTGGTCGAGCGCCTTGGGCCGGTCCGCCGAACGGAAGGCGCCGAGAGCCTGGTAGTTTTTACGAAGCAGCAAGTTGGCTTCATCGCCCGCGCGGAACTGGGCATCATCCTGCATGGCCTGGATCTTCGAGGACCACTCCGGAAGGATCGCCTTGGCCCCCGCCAGCTCGACAAACCGCTCGCGAAACGCGGGATCAATGTAGGGATTGATCGTACCTGGCAGTTCCATCACATGGCTGTCGGCGTCGTGGATGGTTTGGCCCTCGACGTAAGGCATGAAAAATCCTTCCTATGATTGCCCCTATTTCACGCTCTGAGGCACCATGTCGTCAAGCTGAGCTGTTCGCATCGCATTCCGCAACCGCAGCTCCCATGCTGATCGCCTGGTCGCTGACCGTGGCGGGCGTCGGCGAACATTGTCGAGACCGAGGCCTATGAGGGCCATGATCGCGCCTCACACAGCTTTTCTGGCCCGACGAAGCCCAACGCGGCGATGTTTGGCCCTTCCGGACGCTTCTAAATCTAAAGATTTTACGGCATCCACGGGTGTATGAACCTTGCGTGCGCTGGCCCGGCGAGCGCTGTGCTGATCCGAGAGCTTGCGCCGACTGAAGGCCTGAACCTTATCATCTCCAGGCCTGGTCTCACTGACCCGAGAAAACGCTGATCCGGTCCGGGACGGATTTGCCAGGCTTTGGACATCACGAGAGAACACAACGGCCAGCGCATAGACGAGCCCCGCTCCTTCTGACGCCGAATGCGCCCACAGAGATGATCGCGGCTCCGCTACCGCACAGCTACACCAACAGCGGGGACACGACCTGCCGCGGCAGCCGAGATCAGCCAGAGCCGAGTTTTAGCGGTCAAACGTGGCGGAACAAAACCGAGCGATCTCCAAGTTTTTTTGACGTAATATCAATTTTGATATTACGTCATTTTATGACTCTTTCGACCATACGTTTACGGGGCTCCAAACGAGCCAGAACGCGAGACCAACTGCTGGTGGCGGCGCAGTCGCTCTTGATGACGCAGACGGCGGCGGCGCTCGGCATTCGCCAGATCACCGATCATGCTGGGGTCGTGCATGCGACATTCTACAATTACTATCAGGATATCGCTGCCCTGATTGCCGATCTTGGCGAACTTCTGGGCGCCAGCCATGCGGCGACAATGGCAGGGTTGACCCCGGATCTGGCTGATCCGGCGCTGCGCTTTATGCGGATAACACGGCAGACACTGCGGATGGTGGCAACCGAGCCGGGCCTCGGCCGCCTGATTTATGACGTCGGGCTTCCTGCTGACGGTCTTGTTGCGGAATTGCGGCTGCGGCTGGCACTCGATCTTGCAGAAGGCCAGGAGCTTGGCCGTTTTGCTTTTGCCGACCTCGACCTGACAACGAGCATGGTGTCGGGCGCGATCAGCGGCCTCGCGCTCGATCTGCATCGCGGAACTTTGGCAATCACCGCCATCGAACCGGCAACGACCCGCTTGCTCGAATGGCTAGGGCTTGATCCAGCCGCCGCTGCGGCGCTGGGCCATGAAGCGGTTGCGTTTGGCCCTGCCCCGGCGTTGCCACTGCGCTGGCTGGCGCTGCCGCCGGCTCGGCTTCCCGAGGGGAAATCACTATGAAGCGAAGTGCAAGTGCAGGCCGGACCATCGCGAAGGGCGAGCCGGGTTTTGACGCGGCGCTGCTCAGCACCAGCTTCAACGCGCAAGATCCGGGCCGCCGTCCGGCGCTCATCGTTCAGGCCATTGACGACGCTGACGTGGTGGATGCAGTGCGGCAAGCGCGGGATCAGGGCCTGACCATCGGCATCTGTTCGGGCGGACACAGCTGGGCGCAGAATCACATTCGCGACGGCGGCATGCTGATCGATCTCTCGCGGCTCGACAGCAT
>CAIOSI010000040.1 GCA_903860975.1 uncultured Alphaproteobacteria bacterium | reverse complement strand
CCGCGAGATTGCCTCGGCTCTGATGATCAGCCCTTCGTGCGTTTCGAAATGGACGAAGCGGAAGCGGGAAGCGGGGTCTTTGGTGCCGGCTCAGATTGGTGGCTTCAAGCCCCGGACGCTTTCGGGCGGATGCGCCGAGTGGCTCCGCGTGTGGCGCGGCAACCCCGGCTTGTAAGGACCTGGCCATCAAGGATCTGCATTTGCTCGACCTGCGCCACGCAGGCACCAGCCGCCTGTTCGAGGCGGGGCTCGCCATTGAGCATGTGGCTCTCGTGACTGGTCACAAGGACTGGAAGATGATGCGGCGCTACCCGCACCTGAAGTCAAAATCCCTGCACGCTATCGCCGCATCGAGGGCGGCGTGATGCCTTGCGATCTTATCCATTCGCCTACATATTGACCGAAATATAGGTCACTGGAGCGGCACATGGTCACGGCAGCTAAGAAAACCTCCACGACCGGCGGCTTTGTGGGGCGGGTTCCGGCGACGGCCCGCTTCTCGATTTTCAGCCTGATGGACGAACGCGGCGCCGTGAAGGTCGATGACGTGGCCGAAGCCTTCGCCATGTCCAAAGCTCAATTGGCAGACACCGCTGGCCTTGCACGTGAAGTGTTCCAGAAGGCGAGCCGCCGCAATGGCCCCAAGGCCCAAAGCCGGGTTCGCGAAATGCTGGAGATCATCAACCTCGTCCAGACCTGGGCTGGGGGCGCAGCCCAAGCCATGGCCTGGTATCGCGCTGAACCCATCCCAGCCTTTGGTGGTCGGACCGCCGAAGCGCTCGTCAAATCTGGAAACGCCAGCGCCGTTCGCGACTATGTCGATCACTTGGCCACAGGCGGATACGCTTGAGGTTCACGGGCGAATGCTTCCGGGCCCATGACCCAAACTGGGCCTGGAGCCCCTTGTCGGGCGCTGGCGCAGCGCTCAAGGGGCGCCGCTTCAACTGGCCGGGTCTGGAAACCCTCTACCTGTCACTGACCTTCAACACCGTCTTCCGTGAAGTCTCAGGCGGCTTTGCGCACAGGCTGACACCCTACGTTCTGTGCAGCTACGACGTCGACTGCGATGAAATTGCCGATCTGCGGACGGACGCAGACCGAGCTGCTCTTGGAGTAGATCTCAGCGATCTCGCCTGCGCCTGGGGTGACGATCTGATCGCAGGACGGGAGCCTACATCCTGGGCCGTGGTCAGGCGTCTTAGGGCCGCAGCACATGCTGGTATCCTGGTCCCAAGCTTTGCCGATGGCGCGACCGCCGATGATCAGAACCTGGTGCTCTGGCGGTGGGGGCCTGACCTGCCGCACAAGGTCATGGTGTGCGACCCAACCGGAAGGCTTCCAAAGAACCAGCTATCCTGGACCTGAGGCGATGACGAAGAGATCAAAAAACTCAGCATTCTCAGCTCTGCCCACAAGACTGCTGCGAGTCTGCATCGCGCAGGCGTCATCGATAAGGCGACCATGCGCGAGTTCGAGGCCCTCTGCTTGACGCCGGTAACGCCAATGGCGACTGAGGAAATCAAGGCGCTACGGGAACGCGACTAGGTCTCGCAGCCCGTCTTCGCCCGTAATCTGAACGTTCCCAAGGATACTGTCAGCAAATGGGAGCGCGGCGAAAAGCGATAAGCCGGCTTTCGTGCTGTTGATGGCCGGGCCGCCCTGGGCGCCGCTGATCTATCGCGAGGCCGCCGAAGTGGTCGAGGGATCCTTCGGCCTGCGACTTGCCCCGGTCATGCTGCCGGAGCGCGCCGCCTTCCACCACAGCACGGCTCTGGGCCAAACGGCGAAGGAGTTCGATCATGGTGGCAAGGCCGCCGACGAGATCGCGGCGCTTTGGAGTTGGACACGCGGACAGCTGGGCATGTCCGCACGTGAACCTGTTCACACGCTGGCGCCTGCCGGATGAGCCGGTTCGCTGCGATCAAGTCGGGTAAGGCCGTGCCCGCGGCCGCGGCGCCGTCTCCCGCTGCCCCAGACGCGCCGCCGGCGTCGGCCAAGGCGCCGGCCAGGATCGGTAAGAAGGCGGTGAGCGACGACTTCAGTCCGGAGATGAGCCGCGGATTGCATCTGCTGGCGCTTGAGCAGGAAAAAAGCCTGCAGGCCCTCATGGGCGAAGCCTTTGACGACCTGATGCGCAAATACGGCAAGCCCCCCTTCGGCGAACGGTAGGAGTCACAGCGCGCGCGGATCAGCCAAAGGCCCGGGACTCCTGAGGACGGGCCGGCAGGACGCGGCCCTGACCGGGATCTGAGGTCGAGCTCTTGGCCCCACGATCTGCCCAGCTCTGCAGATCGTCGATGGCGTAGACCACCCGCCCGCCGATCTTCCGGTAGGTCGGGCCGGTCCATAGGTTCGGTGCTTCTCGAGCGTCCGGCCCGACAGGCCGAGGAAACGCCCTGCTTCTGAGGTCCGGAGTAGTCGGGGCGGCATGGACGCGCCTTCAAACACCGCAAATCCACCTGCCGTCCGGTCAGGGTCCGCAACTGCGCGAAGCGAGGACAGCATGCGACTCACCTATCCAGGCGTAGGCGCGGCGGGAGCGGCGTAAGTCTACCCGCCGTCAATGGCGGGAGGCGCTAGCTGCGGGCGAATGCCAGGAGCGGCGCGATGTCATGGGCGTCGGCGGCCTGTAGCGCGCGGACATAGTCCTTCCGGGTCTGGGCGGCCTCCATCAGGTTCGCCCGACCCCAGCGGAACCTCTGCCCGCCGAGTTGCTTGATCAGCAGGTCGGCGGCCAGGCGGTCGTGGCGCCCGTTGCGATTCGGGAACGGGTGAATGGCGACGAGGCGGTGGTGGAGGCGCACCGCGATTTCGTCAGGCGGGAAGGCCTGATGGTCGATCCGGTAGCGGACATCGCCCACCAGGGTATGCAGGTCGACCGCGATGCGATGCGAAGGGACGCCGATGTTGAGCTCGGTGGTCCGCTGGGCTCCAGCCCATCGCCACACTTGCCGCAGCATGCGGCGATGCAGGGCCATCAGAAAATCAACATCGACGACGTCGCCGCGTTTGCGCGAGAACGCCCACCGGTCCGCCTCGGCGATGTTCTCCTGCTCAGCCTCGTTCAACTCGGCGCGCGTGGTGATGTAGGTCGGAATCAGCCCGTGTCGCCCCTCGGGCGTGAGCGGCGTGTTGGCTTCGTCATCCACCTCGAAGAGTGGGTCGGTCATGCCGGCTCATCCCACAGGCGGCTGAGGTTACCGCGAAGCAGTTGGTCGATCAGGATCTCGCGCTGTCTCCGCTGATCGCCCGCCGTGAGGGCCTGGTTCTCCAGGCGCATGGTGTGGCCCACGCCCTCAAGTTGCTCGTCGGCCTTGGCCTCCGCCCGCTCCCGGAGCATGTCGACGAGCGGGCGGTTGGGCACCATGACGTAGACCAAATGGCAATCCAGCGCCTCGGCGGCGCGCCGCAAAGTCGCCAGGGTGACGGTCTCATCCACCTCGCCCTTTTCCAGGGCGACGATGCGCGGCTGGCTCACGCCCAGGCGCTTGGCGAACTGCTTTGTCGTCAGGCCGAGCGCATCGCGAATGGCGCGCAGCCAACCGCGCGACGGTCGGGCGACGGACCAGTTTCGGACCAGCGCAAACCGTTGGTCGAGGGCGCGAGCCGCTCTGTCGGTCGAAGGCATGATAACCTAATTATTATCAAATTATCCGCAATATATAACCTATTGGTTATTAATTTTCCCTCTAAAAATAACCTATAGATTATCTTATATGCCGTCCGCGATAGCTTTGAGGTTATCTCCCTGGGCCCGCGATCCGCCCACATGTTCGCATGAGGCGACGCTCACACGTCCACCCGTGCACCTGCTCACAGCCCATTATCGGGAACGCTCGCGATCACCATCACGTCGCCGCATCGCTTCGTTGGCCGCCCGAAGCTCCCGGGCCAGAACAAGGCGTTCGCTCGATCCGCCCCTAGAAGGCCGCACCGGCCGCCTCGCGATACGCCGCCTGCCGGACCTGAGCCATCGCGCCCTTACCCGCCTCCTGACGATCCCGGATCTTCCGCAAGGGTGTATGCTCTGCCTTTCGGGTGACGACGCGCGCACGCCTGAATCTAGGCCCTGTCCTCCTTGCATCCGAGCCAATTCCACCTCGTGGCTTTCCGCCCGAACGAAATGGCCTGATCCTCAAGGCTGCGTCGGGCTTCAAAGTATGGGGGGGCACGCACCCGGAGCGCCCGCGCCAACTCGACCTGCCCGTTCGGGTCGTTTTTCCACCAGCGATACAGATTGCCATCCATCAAATGGCCAATCCGGTATCCCTCCTGGATGATACCTGTGGGTCGCTTCCACGGAATTGCCTCTCGTAACAAATCCTCGGTGGCGACGTCCTTCGCCCAAAGATTCGCTATCGTGCCGGCGATCGAACTGACCTGGAGATCGATCTGCTCCAGCACGTCCCCCGCATTAACGGCCGGAGAAGATCTAAAAAGACCAATATTATCAACTGGATCCACAAGACTGCTGCGAGTCTGCATCGCGCAGACGTCATCGCCAAGGCGACCCTGCGCGAGTTGGACGCCGAATGGCGCGCCATGCAGGACGACGAGGCCACATGGTCAACTCCCAGCCGTCACCAGGTCGTTCCCGACGATTTGCATTCTATCCAGTTCGACCAGCCCCAGGCGGTGATCACCGCTATCAGGGACGTCGTGGGCCAAGTGCGCGCCGAGGCTATGGCCCAAAAACGCTGAGACATCAGGCGAGGTCTCCGCCGGTTTGTCGAACGCGGACACGATCGGAGCAAGCCTCAAGTTTTGTGCGCCATATCACGCAATGGCGGACTCAAAGCGCTCCAGAGACTTGCCGCGAAATCGGCCCACCGAACGCTCAGCCTAGGAGGCCGCAGGAAGGTCTTGGGTTTTGACGCGGCGATGGCGGGCACCGGGTGCCGACTCCCGGATCCCGAACATGCCCGCCAGAGCAACCAACGTCGCGGCCATGTAAAAATAGGCCGGAGCCAGAATGTCGCCGGTGACGTGGATCAGCCAGGTGACCAATAGTTGGGTCGCACCGCCAAAGATAACGATCGGCGCGGCGTAGACGATCGAGAAGGTCACCGCCCGGCTGGTCTTCCTTAGAGACTCAGCGATTGCCGCCATCATCGCTCCACCGCTGCTGGAGGCGCACACGGTCATCAGTGCGGTCATCGCAGTTAGAGTGGAGAGGTCGCGATTGCGGGCCAGCAGCCAAAAGCCCGGCAGGATGATCGCCAAAAGCACGACCCGCGGCACGATCATTACAGCGCGACGGCCGAACCGTTCAGAAAGCAGCGCACCGGTGATGTTGCTGACGATGCCGGCAAGGCCATAGGTCACCGTGGCGGTGAAAGCCACGCTGCTTTTCATGTGTAAGATCGCCGAGGTGTAGGTGGTCAGATAGCTCTGAATATAGGTTGCGACCGTGCCCCCGCACAGAATAGCGATGCTGCATATGATCACGCGTCGCTGCCCGCCGGTCAGCCGATGATGGGCGACCGGATCGCCGTGCACGGTATCTGGCGCATGCAGCGTTTCGGGCAGGGTGCGCCGGACCAGCAGGCCGAAGGGCAGGATCAGGGCACCCACCGACAGGGCCAGCCGCCATCCGAACGCCTGGACCTGGTCGGCGGTCAGCAGGCTCGTCAGCGCAAAGCCGATAAGGCCTGCGACCAGGGCCGCCGCGTTCTGGCTGATCGACTGGAAGGCTGTGTAAAGGCCGCGTCGGTTGGGCGGCGCAGCTTCCAGCAGAAAGGCCGTCGTCGGCCCGACCTCACCGCCCAGAGCGAAGCCTTGCACCAGGCGCGCAATCACGACGAGCACCGGTGCCAACGGCCCGATGGCGGCGTAGCTGGGACATAGGGCCAGCCCCAGCAATGCCAGACCCATAAGCAGGAAGGTCAACATCATCGCCGGGCGTCGCCCCGCCCGGTCGGCGTAGGCACCGATGACGATGGCGCCCAGCGGCCGTGTGATAAAGCCTGCACCAAAGGTCGCCAGCGACAGCATCAAGCTGGCCATCGGCGAGGTGGACGGGAAAAACGCCTTGCCGATCTGCACCGCATAGAAGGCGTAGGTGGTGAAGTCGTAGAATTCGAGAGCGTTGCCGACCGTGGCGGCCACGACATGGCGCTTCAAGATCGTCATTCAGCTCACCCCTTTTTCGCGGACCTCTTTGCCATGCCAAAGCGTCCGATCAAACAGCCAGAAAATCTCTGATGTTTGGCACTGTCAGGACCCGCCGGGCAGCGGCCGAGCGCTGAGGCCTGAACCTGGGTCAATTCCGCCGTCCCCCATCAGGTCCGCACGTCGCCCGGCAATTCGGTGGAGATCCTCGCGCGTTTAACGTTGGGAGCACACCACGTAACCGTCCCGATGGCAGCGATAAAGCCGATCCTGCCTCGGCCCCAGGATCGGAGGAACAGAACAAGCGGCGCGCAATCATGCTGGTCGGCCGCTTTAAGCGCTGAGCTGTCGGCCGCTCAGGTTTCGCCGGGCGAGCGAAGGGTGATGTTGCCGAGCGTGAAGCGCGGCGACCCCATATGGGCAAGCCAAAGGTCGGCCATCAGGCGTGACCCGCGGCCATTGCCGTTCGGATACGGATGGGTGAAGACGAGACCATGGTGGACGTGCGCGGCGATCTCTTCGGGCGCGACGGTCCCGTTTTTCGCCCAAAAGCTGGTGTTGTCGAACACCTCCTAGAGCCGCGGCAGAAGGGTTGCGCACCGTATGCCGAGATTTTTGTCGGTGGCACGGCAAGTCCCAGCCCAGCGCCAAACTTGGCCCCGCATCCGCTTGGGCAGATTGCCGCCAAATCGCCCGTCGACGCGATCGCGCGCGCGTTGGAAAGCTCAGATTTTGGCCTCGACGATGTGGGCTTGCTCAAGTTTGTTCAGCTCCCGACGCAGGACGACGTGCGCCGCAATCAAGCCGTCGCGTTTCTCCGGTCAGCGCGGTGTCGCCTCGTCCGGCTCGACGAGGCGATCGCTGAAGGCTCATCGCGCAAACGCGCGGGCTTGGCCTCTAACTCGCCGACCAGGCGCGCGAGCGACATCACCCGCATGCTGGACCGCGTTTCGATATCACCTGTACGTCAAGACCCAGAAGATCGAACCGCCTTAAGTCCGGCGCATCACGCGCATGTCCGTCAGTCCCGCGCCCGGTGTTGGGATGCCCAGGGCCTGAACGATGCCGCCGTAGATCTCCGATTCGGTCATGGTCCGGCCCTTGTCGGGACGCCCGGTCGCAGGATCGAAGCCATAGGTCATCAAGGTCTCAGGATCGACACCGCCCAGCACCCGGCCACCATTGGCCATAGGCGAGATGATCAGGGCACCGTTATTCAGCTCATGGCCAGTGCCAAAGGTCATGGCATTATCCGGGCGTTTGCGGGTGCGGCCAAATTCGGTCGCCACATAGATCATTGAGTGATCCCAATAGCTCTTGCCTTCGGCGTATTCCTCGGACTTCAGCAGAGTGATCAGCCGATCGGCCGTCTTCAGGATCCGGTCCCACATCACGGCCTGGACCTCGCGGTTGGCCTGATGGGAGAAGTCGAAGGAAATCGGTGTGTTGACGATATCGCCCTCGCCTAGCCCACCCTGCCCCAGGGTAACGCCCTTCTTGAATACCGCTGCACCTTCCGGCCCCAGAGTGACGGTCACCGAGACGCCATAGCGCAGCAGCAGGAACGCTAGCGCCGCCTGGCTTTCCAGGGGATCGAAGTCGTAGTTGGGGAAGGCGTCGCGCACCTTCTGGCCAAGGTCCGAGCCCTTCAGTCCGCTGGCGGTCAGCGGCATCTTCGGCGAGTCCGGGAACAGCATTAGCTTGGTGATCAGATCCTGGGCCTCGACGCCGCGCAGGGAATCTTCGCGCAGGCCCTGCCAGTGCTTGACCTTCTCGCTCTGGCCGAAGGTCCTGAAGAAGTCCGAGCCCGGGTCGAGCTGGTCGTTGCGCAAGCGCCGCGCCGCCTCAAAGAGGTCGCGCTGAGGCGCGCCGCGCACGCCCTTGTAGCCATCGAGCGAAAGCGGCCAAAGATTGGGAGACGGCGCGCGTTCGCCGAAGGCATAGGTCGGAATGGACTTGTCAGTGCCGTGCTCAGTGAAGCCGGTGCCGTTCACCAAATGGACATTGGGGATGGCATGGCCTTGGCCGTAGGTCAGAGCAACCGCCTCCTGGAGCGTGCGCCCCTTCCACGCGGCGTTGCCGTTGATAGAGCGCTGCTGGCCCACGAAGTGGTTCACGCTGCTGCCGGTACGAGTCACCACCATCATGTCGCTGCCGTGCTTCTTGACGAAGTTCGACTGGTTGGCGGTGAACGAGGCTGGGATCGCCCCGATCGCCTTGGACTTCAGGTCGATCGCGCGGAACTCACCGATCGTCTGCACGAGGTCGTTGGGATAGGCGTTCAACTGCGCCGCGTTGGGGCTCTCGCTTTCGCGTACCGCCATGAAGGAGTCGATCAGGTTTGCGCCCCCAAAGGCGCTCAGCACGATCAGGAATTTCGGCGGCGGTCCGTTCGCAGCAGCCTGGGCGCGAGCCGCAAACGGCGCGCCAGCCAGCATGGCGCCGAGACTGAATCCGCCTCCAAGCAGAGTGCGGCGTGACCAATGGCTGTTCATCTGTCCGATCCCGTGTCCGATTTCAGTAGAAGACGTTCTCGACCGAGGACGCGACGGCGAAACAACCGAGCGTCACCCAGTCCTTAACCTTGGTGTCGGCGGGCGAAGCCGAGGCGGAGACCTTCTGGTAGAAGCCCATAAGCTGGGCAGTCTCCGCAGGCGTCGCGTCGCGAGCCAAAATCCGGTCGTAAAGGCCCTGCACGGTGCGCTTTACCCAAGCCGGGCTTGGCGAGGTGCCCTTGGGGCCAGCTCCCCGCAACAAGACCGCATGCTTAGGATCGGCCAGGTCGCGCTCGACCCGCGTGACGCAGACACGCAAGGCGACACGATCGAGCGCGATCGGCGCCGTCAGCGCCTCCTGCTCCAGCGGTTCATTGACGCCTAGATCAGCGGCATCGACCCCGCCCAGCACGATCCGGAAGGCGTCTCGGAAGCAGTCATATTGCAAGAGCTCCTTGCAGATCTCCTCACGAGGTATCTCCAGCTGCGCCGACAGGTCGCGCAAATACCGATCCCCATCCTTGAGCTTCACGCGCGGATCGAGCGAGTTGCGGGGGACCTCGGACGGCCCTGCGGCAGCGGCCGCCGCAGGCAGCGCCAGGGCGAATAGAGCCGCAAGGACGATAAGCGGATGACGGATCATCTGGGCGTCTCCTAAGGCCGGCCGTAGGCTTGGGTAAGGATCAGCCCGTGCAGCATCTTCTCCACACGGTAGTTGTAGGCGTCGGGCGACTTCAGTCCCTGCCAGAGCTTGGTGTACTCCGCCTGGTCCTGGGCATGGGTCTCAGGGTCGCGTCCGATCAGCACCTTCCAGTAATCGCCGACCACTTTCTGGGCGAAGGGGTCGCTGTTGGCCGCGACCTGGCCCCACTCCATCAGGTCCTTGACCTTGTGGCCCAGCAGAATACCGTTTTCCGGTGCTTCGGTGACGCGTTTACCGTCGGAACGGACAAAGTTCTGGAGACGACCCGCCTCGTAGTTGTAGCGACCGATGCCGTTGTATCGGGTGAAGGGATAGGTCAGCGGATCGAGCGTCGCATGACAGGCGGCGCATTGCGGCGCCTGGACACCCTTTGCGTCGAAATCGATCGGCTCGTGGGGAACCGACGAGATGCCCTGCATCTTGGCGATGTCGTAGCCCAAAAAGGCACGATAAGCCTGCGCCGCCGTGGTACGCGGCACCGCGGTGAACATCGTGTTGATCGCCCCGTTCCAGCGCGTCGTGATCAGGCCCACCCGCCGCTCCTGCGGCACATTCTGGGAAGCGCGCCTGGAGACGGCCTTGACCTCAGCCTCGGTCATGATGGCGAGTTTCACAGGGTCATCGCTCACCCGCTTCACATAATACTGGGCCAGCAGCTCCTCGCGGACGTCATGGTCGCCGATATTGGCCCAGGTGAAGAGATTAAAGTCGTCTTCGTAGTCGGCGAGCGGAACCGGGCCGGGGTTTTGTCCGGCCTTGACGGTATGGGACGGGCGGATTTTGGCGTTGGCGATGTTCCAAACCGCTCCCTCCTTGCCGAGCCAATAGTGCGTGGACAGGCAGCGATCCAGTTGCGCCGACAGCGCCGGCTCCCAGCGCTTGCGGTTCGAGGCGAGGCCCTGGAAGGTTGACAACTCAGCCCGTGTCGCAGAGCGACCGCAAACATCGAGGCTGACTTTCTTGAAGGCGTAGATCGGGTCATAGGCGCAGACGTTCCAGCGCTGCTGGGAGGCCTGGCGGGCCTCACCGGGTTTGCAGGTGAGCGACACCGGGAAGCTGGCTGCCTCGCCCGGGAAGGTGCCTGCGAAAATCTCGGAGATGTTCGAGAAGCCGTCGCCGTCGGCGTCATCCTGTTCGGTAAGTTTCAAGGCGTCGCGCAATCCGGACAGGAAGACATCGACCGCCAGCGGCCGCGGCTGGCCGGGTGCAATTCGCGCCGCAAGCGAGGTGCCATACGCATTCCGCTGCGGCGGCGTTGTGTGACACATCGCGCAAGGCGCAGCGCCGGAGGCGCAGGCCTTGGCCTCAGGATAGACAGAGCAAAAAGCGGCCGCAGCCTGCGGCATGGCGGCCGCCTCGTGCGGGGCAAACGCCCCCAGAAGACCGAACAGCAGCGCAGCAAACGCCGCGCCAGGCGTCCAACTCAAGCGCCCACGCTCTTTCGCCGATCCACTGTACATCAGTGCCCTTCCGTTGCTTCGCCGTCGTGGGGGCTCGCCTAGCACTGAACGGTTTAGAGATGATTGCGCCGTCGCAACGCCAATGAATTTCGGCCCCCATCTGATCGGATCACGCACGCGTCGTTCACGGCGTCCTGACGCCATTGGCATTGCAAAGCGTCGATGAACCCGCGGCTGACGGCGCGGGCAGAACTTGGCAGCTCTGGCACATTGAGGCCCGTCACGGGCCGAAACCGGACACCTCCAACGGAGGTTTGCAAAGCCGGCTTCACGGTCGTTCTATTTCGCTTGCCCAGACGGGGGTGGCCGATTGCGCCCTGAAGAGATATTGCCGCGACGCTACAAATACGACATCCGCAGCTCATCCGACGGTGTCCTAGTCTCACGCCATCGCCGGTGACCACTTCAGACCCCGTGGTGGGCGTCCATCCGGCCCGCCCAAAGTATCAAGGCCGAATTGTCGTCATCATGCTGTTTTGTTGGCCGCTGTGACCGTCCAGCGAACATTTGGCCGCACCTAAAGGTATAGCCTTGAAATTTGAAGCGTTTTAGCTGAATGCGGACGCATTTTTGTCTGATCGAACACTGCGCGGGGCAACGGGGGAATATTTCGTGGATATATCTAGAATATTTGCGTCGAGTTCATTTATTTTTGTTTATTCAGGACTACTTATATTAATAACGATCACTGCCATTGTTCGAAATCATTTGGCGATAATGGCAGAAACCAAGGTATCTCGCGACATCATCAAACTTGTTGATGCCGCCCATTTGCTTGACGCCTCCGGCAAGGTCGCACAATTGCTCTTGTTGAACGAGTCGACAGGCGCTCGCATTCTCACGCATGAGGCGTGCCGCAGAGACGACCTTGGAGAGCACAAGGTCTGGCGCAATCCCAAATCCGCGACCGCACGGTCGAGCGCAAACTATCTGGGGGTGATGGCGGCGGTCCCGGCGAAACGCCACAGCCTTGAAGGCCTGCGGCCCGCAAGAACGATGCTGGAGGACGAGTACAGGCGGCTTCACAGGGGCCTGAGCGGCTTTGGCGATTTCATTATCCGCGTGGCGCTTCTCGGGACATTCATGGGCCTCATTGCAGCGCTCACAATCGCCAGTGCGAACATCGGCCTGGCACAAGGATCGGCTGCCGCACAAAGCGCGCACATGCGCGACTTCATCCAGGTCCTGCTGGCGACCGCCGCCAACAAGTTCTGGATATCTGCAGTGGGTGTCGGTTGCGCCTTGCTGGTGCAGATCTATCGCTCCGGCTCGGAGGCAGCTCAGCACATCGTGCGCCTGGGCGACGCCTTCGACCGCGCACTCACCGATCCCGACATCGCCGCCGCCTGGTGCCCGCCGGACGCCGGCCCGGCGAGCCAGGATGAAATCGACCTTCACTTCGTCAGAGAAGCCGTCTTCGATCGGATATCGAAGCTGGATCTGGCGTCCCTCAACGAAGCCATCGCCGAGACGGCCGCGGCCATCAAAACCAACGCCAAGGACTCTGTCATCTCATTTGGACCGGCCCTGCCGCGCAGGAGCGGCGCGTAATGTCTGGACGGTTACGGCGACATTCCCGGTCTGGGGAGCTGGCCCGTGATGAGGGACCGTTCGTGTCCTTCACCGACCTGTTCATCGGGATCCTATTTCTTTTCCTGATCCTGGTGGCCGCCCTCATGCTGATGAACCAGGAGGCCGCCCAGAGAGAAGAGGTGGAAACTCAGACGATGTCTGAGCAGATTCAGCAGACGCAGGCCAAGCTCGATGCGGCCCCTAAAAGCACACCCGACCAGCCGGCGTTCCGCTTAGGTATCGTCTTCAATATCTATCAGAGACCCGAAGTTGCTGACGCAGACTGGACCTACTCGCGCACGGTTCGGGTGTTTCGGGCGGCGAACGGGGTCTGTATCAATACCGTGTGGTTGCGCAGCAATCTCAGCACCGCCTGGATGCCGCCTATCGGAGAGGCTGACATTCCGACCGCGGCACAGCACGATCTTCTTCGAAGCTTCCAGCCATGCGGGCTTTCTGCTTCAGGAGATCATTGGGAGTCAGCAACAGAAACAGGAGACCTGAAGAGGATATCTAAAGATTTATATAGTGGATCTGTCGTCCTTCACAAAAAGGAAGGCGATTCCAAGATCGAAATGCAGTATAAAATACTAGGTATATACGATGATTACTTTCATTAAGTTGAACATTTTCGGTCATTAAAGCGAATAAAAGCGATCGAGCAACCGATGAGATCAGTTTTTGCAATATTGGCTTGTTGCGGCGCCGTCGTCGTTGCATTTCCAAAACCCGCCTTCGCGCAGGCCCCGGTGGCGCAAATTGGTCGCGACGCCCCTAAGGTTGTGGCCGTCGATCCCGCCACTGCGCAAGGCTTGACCTCGGCTGGCGATGACCGTCCGCCCCCGGACATCGACGTCAGGGCTGCAGACTTCATCAGCGAAAACGTCCGCCTGAAGGGACAATGGTTCTATGCCGCCGAGAACCAAGGTCGCAAGCTGCCCACCGTCATCATCGCGCCTGGCTGGGGCGGTACGGCGGTTATGCTGCACAAGGACGCCCTCGACCTGGCACGCGCCGGATTTCTGGTCATGCTGTTCGATTACCGGGGATGGGGCGACAGCGAAGGGCGGGTCATGCTCACCGGCCAGAAACCCGGCGCGGGAGGGGATTTCACGGCGCAAGTGCGCGAGCTGCGCGGCTATGTCGACCCTTCAGAGCAGGTTGAGGACTGGTTCAACGCGATCAGCTATGCGGTGACCGATCCGATGGTCGACGCTGGCCGAATCGGCATTCTCGGCTCCGACCTTGCCGGAGGCCACGTCATCGCTGTGGCGGCCCATGAACCTCGGATCAAGGCACTGGTCAGCCAGGTGAGCAGTGTCGATACCCGGCCCTATAAGCCCTACCAGCTGGATCCCGCCAATGTGATCGCCCAGGCCAACGCCGCAGCCTCGCGTATCGCAACGGGTCAGGAGCCGTATCCGGCCGAGCGTGCGCGCATCGACGGTGCCCCTTTGGGCGCCAAGGTGGGTGCCGCTGTGGGCGCCAAGGTGGTGCGCTGGGCGCCGGTCGAAGAGGCGATCCAAGTCACCACGCCCGCGCTGTTCGTCTTGGCTCAGAAGGAAGAGCTGTTTGCAAATGCCAACAACGGCCAACTGGCCTGCGAGCGGGTGATGGGGCCACGCAAGCTGGTGATGATCCCCGACATCACCCATTACGGCATCTACGACGTCGAGCGGAAGCGGGCGATGATGGTCACCATCGACTGGTTCGATCGCTTCCTGAAACCTGCTGGCGCGCCGACCCGGGTGCCCGTCAACCCCAAGGAACCCGAGCGCGGTCCGTGCAATCCGCCGCCCGTTCCGCCAAAGGGCGAAGAGGACGCGAACGGCAGCGGCGAGGGACATCGGGCGCAGGACGCATCGGGTCGCTTTAACTGACGCGCACCGCGCGGAAGAACGGCAACCGCGCAGAGCTCGCCTCGACGCTTTCGAAACCCTTCCCGGAAGGATACCCCTGGCCGTGAGCCTTAGCCTGTGCGGCCAAAGGCATAGGTGACTTTCAACCAGAGGCCGCGCGGCGGCGCGGGCGTCCTGAATTGCTGCGTCGCCAAAGTGTAGATGCTGGTCACCCCAGACAGCCCGTAGGTCGCGTAGGTCCGGTCAAACAGGTTGTCGACCTCAAGCGACACCGTAAGCGCCTTGCCGATCCGGTACTGGGCGTCGAGGTTAACAAGCCTGTAGCCCGCAAGCCGACCCTGGGGATCGGCATTGCTCTCGTTGCCATGCGCATACTGGTCGCTTGCGACGACCACCGCTGCGCCGAGACGTAAATTCTCGGTCACCGAATAGCCGGCCCGCAGCTTGAATGAGCGGCTGGGAATACCCGGAATGTGATCGCCGTTGGCGACATCTTCCCCGCCGGCCGTGGTGAAGCCCGTCCGATAGACCGCATCCACGTAGCCATAGTTGGCTGACAGCGTGAGCTTGTCGATCTGGGTCCGTCCGCCAAGTTCGAAGCCGCGCCGCTCCGTATCGCCGACGTTGAAGAAATAGCCGAAGGTGGTGGAACTGGCGATGAACTGGATGTCGTTACGCAGCCGCGAGTCATAGACCGCAGCGTTCCAGACGACCGTCCCAAACAAGACGCCACGCGCGCCTAGCTCGAGTGTGCGCGCCGTGACGGCCTTCAGGTCCGGATCTCCATTGAACCCTGTCGGCAAAGAGCATGGGCTGTTCGGGTTGGCGCAGGACAACTCGATGGAGGTTGGCGCACGCATGGCTTCGCTATAGCCGCCGAATAGGCCCGTTCCGCTGGCGAAATTGTAGTTCAAGCCGATCCGCGGATTGAACCGCTGGTAGGTATGCGCCCCATCAAGACTATTGGTTTCGGGCCCCGCGACCGCACCGGCCGGCGCGCCATTGGGCGTCGCCGCAGAGCCTGAACCCGAGTTTGAGAATTTGAAGGCGCCCGAAAAAGCTGGATTGTAGAAGGTGACGCCGGTGACGGCGTCGGTAAACGCAAAGCCCCCGTCGGCGTTCAGAAACCGGCTGTTGGCCCCCGATTGATTGATCGAAGTGTATTCAAAACTTCCCGACGCGGTGAGGCTCAGACTCGGCGTGAGATCAAAGGTGTCTGTGACAAATACGGTCGCTTCCTTCATCTGCGCGCCGAGGTTGACAGCTGAGACGATATTGCTGCCCGAAAACGCGGGTCGATTGAGCGTCGAGGGAGGCAATCCGTTGGCGGTGAAGCCGTACTGCTGGTTGGGGATCACCATGGCCCGGAAGTCTTCCAGGCGCGCCAGGAATGTGTGCTGCCGGTAGCTGACGTCGGATCGATCGAAGGCTCCGCCCAGAACAAAAGCGTTCTTGTGACCGATGACGGGGGTGGAGCTTGCCCACTGCGCCGAGACCCCGATCGTATCTTGGCGCACAGATGAGGCGACCAGGCTCGTGTTGATCGCGCGTCCCCAGTCGCCGTAGTCCAAGGACAGCGCGTTTACGCCCGTGACGGAATTGACCGCAGTCCCGCCGGGCGCCTGGTTTGCGCACTTGAAGCCCGCCGCATCGGTCGCGAGCGAGCCATCGGCGTTGAAACAACCATCGTCCAGCCCAGCGTTGCTATTGACGCTCTGGGCATTGGAGCGCCGGGCATAGACTTGGGCCGACAGATGGTTTGTCTCATCCAACCCTAGGCTGGCCTTGAAGTTGATGAGGCCCGCGCGGTTGGCGATAGAGTCTGGCGCAGTGTAGGCCGCCCTGGGGTTCGCAAGCATGTCCACTGGCAGCGATTGGGTCGCATGTAAGGCGGCGTCAGCATAGATCCCGGAAAGCTCAAGGAGGGTCCGGTCGCCTGGACTGCGCCAGCGGGCCTTGCCGTAGAGCTGCTTGACCTCGGACCCCGAGGCGTCACGATAGCCATCCTGCTCGTCGAAGTTGCCGGCGAAGAAATAGTCGAGCCCCGAGCTCGCCTCGGCTCCACCCGCCTCGAAGGTCAATGCTCTGCGCCCGAACGAGCCGCCAAGGAGGCTTGCGGCAAACCCAGGACTGTCCTGACCCGTCCGGGAATTGACCACCAAGGCTCCGCCCAATGCGTTCAAACCGAAAATGGGATTGGACCCGGGTTGAACGTTGATGCTGGCAACCGCGTTCATGGGAATGAGATCCCAGTTCACGATCGAGCCGAACGGTTCGTTGACCCGTGCGCCGTCAAAATAGACGGCTAGACCGACGGAGGCCCCCAGCAGAGAGGTCGCCTGGAAGCCACGGTAACTGACGTCGTTCTGGTAGGGGTTGCCGGTCCCATCGCTGACACTCACCGATGCCAAATTGTTGTTGAGCAGGTCGGCCAGATTTGTTGCGCCCTGCTGCGCAGGGTCGCGCGCGTCCAGCGCCTGGGCGTTTGCGGGGGTTCGGGAAAGTGGAACGCCGGCGGCGTCCAGGGGCGTGCCAACGACCACCACGCCGCTTACGGTCGCACCTTGCCCCGTTTCGGCCTGGACCGCTCGCGGGACCCCTGTCACCAAAAGGAAGAGAACCGCTACGGCGAACCCGGATCTCTTATTATGCGAGCTATGCCAACGTCCGTCGATCATCACGCGATGTTCTACACGACCCTGGCGACCGCTCCAGCCTTCATGAGACATGACCCGGCGCGTTGGCCAACGCATGACGTAAACGCGCCACGTCGCCTCACGCGCCGCCGAAGCGCCTGCGCCTGACCTTAGAGGTTGAGCAGCGCCGGATCCCCCCCTTGAGCGGCTATATTGACGCTCACCGCGCGCTCGAGCGCATAGCGCAACAGACTATGGGGACCGCCAGCCTTTGGGCCCGTCCCCGAAAGTCCCTCGCCGCCGAACGGCTGAACGCCGACCACCGCCCCGATCATGGAGCGGTTCACATAGGCATTACCCGCTGGGACGGCGGCCAGGACCTGAGCGGCGAAAGCCTCAATGCGACTGTGCACGCCAAGCGTCAGACCATAGCCCGTGGCGGCCAGTGGAGCGGCTGCAGCCTCCAGATCGGAAGGATCGTAACGGACCACATGCAGGATGGGTCCGAACACCTCCTTCCTTAGAAAGGCTGCGGAGGCAATCTCGGCCAAGATCGGCCCGAAAAAATACCCTTCGTCCAAAGAGGCCAGCTCATGCACGATCTTGGCCTCTTGGACGAGGCGCGTGCGGTGGGCGATCAGCGCGGCGCGAGCCTCTTCATCAATGACGGGACCAATGTCGGTTCGCGGATCGGCCGGATCACCGAAAACCAATGCTTCCATCGCGCCCGCCAACCCTTCAATCAGGGCCTCGGCGGTCTCATGCGGCAAGAACAATACGCGCAAGGCCGAACACCGCTGGCCAGCGGACCCAAAAGCCGAGGCGATCACGTCGTCGATCACCTGTTCACGCAAGGCTGTGGTGTCGACGAACATCGCGTTGAGGCCGCCGGTCTCGGCGATAAGCGGCAGGATCGGGCCGCTTCGCGCGGCGAGCGTCCGATTGATCGCCCAGGCCGTCTCGGCGGCGCCCGTAAAGGCGACTCCGGAGCAGGCAGAGTGTAAAACCAAGGCCTGACCGATCGTTTCGCCACCTCCCGGCAGCAGATGCAGCAGGTTCGGATCAAGCCCCGCGTCGTGGAACAGTCGCACGGCCTCGGCTGCGATCAGAGGCGTCTGCTCCGCGGGTTTTGCGAGCACGGCGTTGCCCGCGGCCAGAGCCGCGGCGATCTGGCCTGTAAATATGGCCAGCGGGAAGTTCCAAGGGCTAATGCAGGCGAAGACGCCGCGTCCGTGCAAAGAGAGTTGGTTGGTCTCGCCAACCGGTCCATGCAGGATCTCCGGCGCGCCGAACTGGCGTTCGGCAAGACTTGCATAGTAGCGACAGAAGTCGGCGGCTTCACGGACCTCGGCGAGGCCATCCGAAAGGGTCTTTCCCGCCTCGGCTGCGCAGATGGCGATCAGTCGTTCGCGGTTGGCTTCGAGCGTCTCGGCCATCGCTCTGAGCACAGGCGCGCGGCCTTCTCCGCCAAGCGCGTTCCATGCAGGCTGCGCAGTACGGGCCGCGGCATAGGCCAAATCGATTTCGCCCGTCGTCGAGTCGCAAGCTCGGCCGATGATCTTGGAAAGGTCTGAGGGCGAGAACCTCGGGCTCGCCGCGCCGGTTCCGGCCCTGCCGCTGACGATTGGACCGGCCTCAAGCACAGGCAGCGCAGCGATGGTGTCGGCGATGCCCTCGCGCGTCGCGGCGATGGAGAGATCCAGACCCTGCGAGTTTCGGCGGCTCGGGCCGTAAAGGTCCACAGGCAATGGAATGCGAGGGTGTGGTGCCCCCCCTGTCGCCTCAACCGCAGAGATCGGGTCGGTGACCACCTTCTCCACGGGGGTGCGCTCATCGAGCAGCGCATGGACGAAGGAGGTGTTGGCCCCGTTCTCCAGCAGCCGACGAACCAGATAAGGCAGGAGGTCTTCATGACTTCCCACAGGCGCATAGACCCGAAGAGGAAAGGCGCCATAGCGCTCGCCGGCGCCGGCATAGAGCGCCTCGCCCATGCCATGCAGGCGTTGAAATTCTGGCGATAGGCCAGCCTGCGTCGCCATCTGACGGATAGCGGCAAACGTATGAGCGTTGTGGGTTGCGAACTGACCGTAAAGCGCAGGCGCAGCGCCCAAGAGCCTGCGCGCGCAGACCAGGTAGGAAAGATCCGTCGCCGCCTTGGTCGTATAGACCGGATAGCCAGATAACCCAGCCACTTGGGCGCGCTTCACCTCTGAATCCCAATAGGCGCCTTTCACCAGACGGACCATGAGCCGCCGTCCGCTCGCTCTCGCGATCCCGGCCACGGCCTCGATCACCTGCGGCGCGCGCTTCTGGTAGGCCTGGACGGCAAGGCCAAGACCCGCCCAGTCCCCCAGATCGACCTCCCCCGCGAGCTTTTCGAGGAGGTCTAAAGAGATCACCAGCCGGTCAGCCTCCTCGGCATCTAGGGTGAGATTGATGTCGGCCGCAGCGGCCAGAACTGCCAGGCGCTTGATGCGCGGATAAAGCTCACCCCAGACGCGGTCGGGCTCGCGGGCTTCAAAGCGCGGCGAAAGCGCAGATAGCTTTACGGAGACGCCGTGACCGGTTTCAGGGCCATGGTTGGCACCCTGTTTGCCGATGACCGTGATGGCGTCGGCGTAGGCGGCCTCATAGCGGTCAGCGTCAGCTTCGGTACGGGCGCCCTCGCCCAGCATATCGAAGGAACAGACGAAGCCGTCCTGCGCGGCGCGGCGAATGGCTTTTTCAATTGTCGCGCCGAGCACAAACTGTTCGCCCATGATCCGGACAGCCGCACCGACGGCCCGGCGAATGACGGGCTCCCCGAGCCGGCCAGCGAGGCGGCGGATAAATCCCGGCAGATCGGCGCCGGCTTGCGCGTCCGGGTCGATCAGTTTGCCGGTGAGCATCAGGCTCCAGGTCGAAGCGTTGACCAGGATCGAGTCTGAGGCTCCCGCGTGGCGTGACCAATCTGCCGAAGCGATCTTCTCCGCAATCAACCGGGCGCGGGCTTCTTCGTCAGGTGTCCGCAGCAGAGCCTCCGCCAGGCACATCAGCGCCAGGCCTTCGCGGGTGGAAAGGCTGAACTCCTGGAGAAAGCTTTCCACCACGCCCTGACGTCGAGCGCCGCGCCGCGCCGCCCGCACAAGCGCGATCGCTTCCTGGCTCACCGCTTCGCGGTCCTCTGCACTCAGCGGCGCTGCCGCAAGGTTCGTCGCCACAGCACCGCGTTCGTCGACGAATTTCACGTGATCGAGGTGATTGAACGCCACGGCCCGAACTCCCTATCAGATACGATCCGGGGTAGAGATAGAAGATCCGAATGTGCTACGGATTAAATCCACAAAAGAACGTCGAAAGTTGGAATATTTGAAATATGCCGAATAATAACCGGCTGGACGACACGGATCGCCGCTTACTGAACGTGCTGCAGTCGGAAGGGCGCATCAGCAACGGCGAACTGGCGGAACGTTGCAGCCTATCGCCGTCGGCCTGCTCCGATCGTGTCCGCAGGTTGAAGGACAATGGCTTCATCACAGGCTTTGCCGCCATACTTGATCCTCAAAAAGTGGGCCGCGCCCTACTGATCTTCGTTGAGGTCGTATTGGACCGAACGACACCTGAGGTTTTCGAAACCTTCGCCGCCGCCGCACGACGCGCCCCCGACGTCTTAGAATGTCACATGGTCGCTGGCGGTTTCGACTACCTGATCAAGGCGCGCGTACGGGACTTCGGCGAGTATCGAAAATTCCTGGGCGAAGTCCTGGTTCGCATACCGGGTGTTCGTGAAACGCGGACCTATGCCGTCCTCGAAGAGGTCAAATCCACGACCCAGCTGCCCATCGGGCGATAACACCGCCTTCTTGCTCCAAATTCCTCATCGATCCTGAATGGGCTCAAAAACCAACGCGGCTGTCAGATCAGAAGACCCTGGAGCGACGGCGATAGGTTCAAGCGGGAACGGCGGGCCTCGCCAACGTGGAAACGCCCCGCCAGGCCCGATCGGACGTCGCCCCGGTGATGGCTTGAACGACGTCGCCGCCCGCTCGTCCGGCACGACGGGAACATCAAGGGTTGCGCCGGTGAAGGATCTTTGTGAGGGGGCCAAACGTCAGGCCCTGCACCGCCACCGAGAAGATCGCCACAAAATAGGCTGCAGCCAGGATGAGCGGGCGATGGGGTCCAGGCGGAACACTTAAGGCAAGGGCTAGGCACAGTGCGCCATGTAGCCCGCCCCAGGCCAGGATGAGGCTAGCACCTTTTTCCTGGTGTCGGAGGCGAAGGAAGCCGCCCCAGGGAAGCACGACAAGGAAACGTGCGACCAACACCAGGAGGACTGCAATGGCGCAAAGCCCGGCTTCGCGTATCGCGACGGGAACGACGACGAGCTGCAAGCCCAGCATCACGAACAACAAGGCGTTGAGGATCTCGTCGACCAGGGTCCAAAAGCTCCGGAGATAGGCTTCCGTCGCTTCGCTCGTCACCCTCTTGGTGTGTCTGTCACCAATCATCAGACCCGCTCCCACCGCAGCGATCGGTCCGCTCAAATGCAGAGCCTGGGCGCCCGCATAAACCGCCATGGCGAGCACCAGGGTCAGACTGACCTCGGCCACGAACTCATCGACCCCGCGCATGGCGCGCAACACGATGAAGCCGCCCGCAGTGCCGAGCGCAAGGCCGCCCGCGGCTTGCACGAACACCTGCCACAACGCCTCAGATGGACTGGGCGCGACACCACTGGCGAAGGCCACAAGCGCTGTGAAAACGACGATGCCGACACCGTCATTGAACAGCGCTTCGCCTTGCAAAATCACCTGCAGGCGCTTCGATAGGTGTCCACGTCTGACCGTCGCAATGACAGCGATCGGATCCGTCGGGCTAACGAGTGCGCCAAAAACCAGCGCCCAGGGAAGCGGCAGGTCGAACCCGAGCCCCCGCGCGGCTAGCCATAGGCCCACGCCCACGATGACGGTCGAGGCGACGACGCCGACGGTCGCCAGCGTCCAGACCGAAAAGCGACGGCGGCGAAGTTCCGCCAGATCGACCTGCATGGCGCCCGCAAACAGCAGAAATGCCAGCATGTAGCCCAGTACGGTCTGAGCAAAATCGATACGGCCGATGGTGGCGATAACGCCTGAGGCGAGGTCTGGTCGAAGCGCTTTCAGCGCCAGAATGACCAGGGCTCCAGCGAGGCCCACGAACAGCATCGCCACCCCATGCGGCAGACGTGCGGTCCGGGCGTTCAGCCAGGCTCCAAGCGACACCGCGCATAGAAACAGGGTCGCCATATCGAAGGTCGACACCAGGCTTGGCTCCCCATTCCGACGGCCTCGAGCAAACACGCGAGGCTCACCCGGTATCCTCCGCGTTCAGCCGCCCCTCAAGCGATATCGGCGCCTTGCGGCATTCAGGCTTGCCGGCGCGTGCCCGTGGAAGGATCAGATGACCAGCCGGCACCGTCGCACCCTGCATAGAGCCAAGGCCGCACCGCCGGACGCCAAGGCGAGCCCCGCGCTCATGTGGCAAACCTGGCCTGCAGCGGCTGCGGCGATAGTCGGCGCGCGTACGTCCTGGCCTGTCGGCAACAGCCTGCTCGATTGCGCCAACCCGACCCTATGGCCTCAGAGCGGCTCGCGGTTTCGCCGAAGCCAGATTATTGCGGCCCCCAACCCAGCAGCGACAATCAATCCCGTCCATAGCCCAGGCGTGGTGAGGAACTTGCCGGCATCGATCTGCGAGATCGTGATGGTCGCGATCGTATCGGGCGTTCGCACAGCGCTCTTTGCGGGCACGACAAAGGCGTCCTCGTAGGAGCCCATGATCCGCGACGACAGCGCGCTGATGACATTGGTCGTATTGAAGGCGAGCTTTTCCGCCAGCGCCAAGCCGAGGGGCGGCAGAAGGGCCCAGAGGAACGGCGCGCGCCGCGCCCACACCGAGACCAGCAGAAGCCACGCATAGACCGGGGCCCACCACAGCGTCAGCGTGACCATGCCGTAGACCAGCACCACAGACATTTCGCCTAGCGGAATGCGTGGCCATAGAGCGGTAAGCTCTCGACCGTGGCCCATCCATTCGGCGGCGTTGAGCATCAGCATGACCAGCTGGGTCGCCAATGTGACCCCAATGGTAACCGCGGGGAGTACGGCCATCGGGATGCTCGCCTTGGCGAGCACTGTGATCAGGTCCGGCACCGGCAGCGATTTCCAGAACAGGATGCTGCGATCGCGTCGTTCATTGTGCATCGCGCCCAGGCAATAGAAAACCGCGACCAGGAACATTGTCACGATCATCGCCAAAGCGACGAAGTCATAGGGCAGGACGGCCATCTGGAGCCGTTGCGCCTGGGTCATCACGGCGGGCTTTGCGACCCTTGCGACGGCTTCATTCGCTCCCGGAGCAGGGTCGGCTTGCGTCATGGTGTCCGCATCTGGCCCCGCGGAAATCACGAATTCGCCACCCCCTCGCCTGACAGTTTTGCTGACCACCACGCCATTTACGGTCTTCGATTGACTGACCACCGTGGTGCGATCGACGGTGGTCAGGCTGTGAGGCGTGAACAAACCGACCGAGAAACCGAAGATGACGATTGCCGCAACAACCAAAGGCGCGACCCAGATGGCGTGGTTTTCCCAAAGTTCCCGGCGCACAGACCAGAAAAACGGGCGCGTCCGGGTCGCAGGGACGGTTTGATTAGGGGTTTCTGACGTGACGTCAGTCCAAGCGCTCATGCGGCGACCCCTTGGGTTTCGGCAGACTGGCCGCCGATCACAGCGACGAACAGGTCGGCGATGCTGGGCGTGCGCACCTCTCCAAGCGGCGCGAGGCGGCCTCGATCGACGCCATCAAAGAGCAGGATACTGCGTCCGAAGACCTGCCGCTCATGGATGGGCTGAAACGTTCGCGCCTCAGCCAAGTGTTCCGGGTTCACCATCACCTCGACGTAGCGGTTTTCGAAATCCTCCATGCTCGACTCGAGCACGATCTTGCCGTGATCGATGAACATCACGTCGGTTAGGATGTGTTGGATCTCTTCGACCTGGTGGGTGGTCACTACAATGGTGCGGCTCTTGTCGAAGTAGTCGTTCAGCAGGGTATCGTAGAAGGCCTTGCGAAAGAGGATGTCGAGGCCGAGCGTCGGCTCGTCGAGAACCAGGAGCTTTGCGTCGATCGCCATCACCAGCGCCAGGTGCAACTGGGTCACCATACCCTTTGACAGTTCGCGAACTCGGCTGCTGCGCTTGATGTCAGTCTTGGCCAAGAAGGCTTCGGCCTTCGCGCGGTCGAACCGCGGATGGACGCCACCGACATAGTCAAGCGCCTGAGCGACTCGCATCCAGCGCGGTAGCACGGCAACGTCGGCAATGAAGCAGACGTCGGTCATCAGCTTGTCGCGCTCGGTCCAGGGATCGCGCCCCAAGACCTTGAGGTCGCCTTCGTAGGGCAGGAGCCCAAGGATTGCGCCGAGCGCCGTGCTCTTGCCGGCGCCGTTCGGCCCGATAAGACCCAGGATGCGACCCTCTTCGACCCTCAGGTTCACGCCGTCGAGGGCGACCGTCGATCCGTAGACTTTGCGCAGGCGTCGCGCGTCGATGCAGGCCATCGGGTCAGCCCTCCTTGCCGGACTTCGAAGCGCCGCCGGATTTGGCAGTCGCAATCACCAGATCCTGTGGCGTGAGCCCAAGACGCTGGATGGTTGCATAGATCGCGGGCCACTGTTCGTTGAGGAAGCGCTGCCGCTCGGTCTGCCGCAGTTGATCCGGCGCGCCGCTGTTGATGAATAATCCCAGCCCTCGCCGCTTTTCGACCAGGCCCTCGTCCACGAGGTGCTCGTAGGCCTTTAAGACCGTCAGCGGATTGATCCGGCTTTCTGCGGCAACGTTGCGCACCGATGGCAACGGATCGCCCTCACCCAGCACGCCATCAAGGATCATCGCGACGACCCGGTCCCGAAGCTGGCGGTAGATCGGCTGATTGTCATTCCACTCATGATCCATCGTTTGTTCCAGGGGCCCTGCCCCATGAGAATGCTTCACGCCCAAAGACGCATCGTGCGAGGTGAAACACCGATACGGTGATTTACTTAACTATATCACTGACGCAATGGCAATCCCTTTCATTCGTGGCCGACAGCCGGAGCCATTGGGGATGTCAAAGTCGCAAGGTTCATCTATCTGATCGCTGACGTGGTGCCAGCCACGCCCCGTTTGCGTCCGGAGTAGCGCCTTGGCCGACCTTGCTGTGTTCTATGAACACCCACAGTGGTTTGAATCGCTGTTCCGCACGCTCGACCGGCGCGGCCTCAGCTGGATCCCGATTGAAATTCAAGATCACACCTTTGACCCGGCCGACACGACAACGCCCGCCCCGGTCATTCTGAACCGGCTCGCGATGTCGTCATTCCTGCGGCAGGAAGAGCATGCTCTGTTTTATTCGATGGCAGCGCTGGATCACTGGCAGACCCTTGGCGCACGCGTGATCAACGGGCCAGGCGTGCTCGCCTATGACACGAACAAGGCTCGCCAGCTCAGCCTCTTTCGCAAAGCCGGGCTCGATATTCCCAAGACACGCATCGCCCACCGCCGCGCTGACGTGCCGAGGCTCGCCGCCGAGGTCGGCTATCCTTTGATGGTGAAGGTGAATGTGGGCGGCTCCGGCACGGGCATGATCCGGTATGACAGCGCCCAGGAACTGGAAGCCGCTGTCGCTGACAAGCTGACACCGGTCGGAGTCGATGGTGTGGCTCTCATCCAGGAGTACGTCCCGGCCCGCGATGCTCGCGTGATCCGTTGCGAGGTTCTGGACGGCAAGCTGCTCTATGCGCTGGCGTTGGACGGCGCAGGCTCGACGTTCGACCTTTGCCCGGCCGACGTCTGCATGGTGGACAAGCCCACGATCACGGTCAGCCAATTCAACCCGCCGGCCGAGGTCGCAAAGGCC
This sequence comes from uncultured Alphaproteobacteria bacterium, assembly GCA_903860975.1. Taxonomy (GTDB): domain Bacteria; phylum Pseudomonadota; class Alphaproteobacteria; order Caulobacterales; family Caulobacteraceae; genus Phenylobacterium. The sequence goes on along the minus strand of CAIOSI010000040.1, from coordinate 44,920 downwards.
GTAGAGCGCGTGGCGTCAATGAGCGGTCTCGACGTGGGCGGCATCGAATATATGATTGACGACCGGGACGGCCGGCCAAAGTTCTACGACCTTAACGCCATGTCGAATTTCGTCGCCAAGCCGTCGGAGGTGCTGGGCTTTGATCCACACGAAAACCTGGTCGACTACCTTCTTGGATTGATCGCCACACAACAGAAGATAGCCGCTTGAGGTACGGGTTCTGGACACCGGTGTTTGGCGGCTGGCTGCGTAACATTCCAGACGAGCATATGGCGGCCACGTGGGACTACACCAAGAAGCTCTGCCAACGCGCCGAACAGATCGGCTACGACCTGACCTTGGTCGCTGAACTCAACCTCAACGACATCAAGGGCACCGACCAGCCAGCGCTGGACGCCTGGTCGACGGCTGCAGCGCTCGCCGCCGTCACCGAAAAGCTTGAGCTCATGGTGGCCGTGCGACCGAATTTCCATCACCCTGCGCTGCTCGCCAAACAGGCTGCAAACATCGACAACATCTCAGGCGGACGACTGGCTCTGAACGTCGTCTCTTCCTGGTGGCAGGAAGAAGCCACCAGCTACGGCCTTCCGTTCGACCAGCACGACGACCGCTATGGTCGAACATCGGAATGGTTAGACGTGGTCGATGGCCTCTGGCGAGAGCCGAAGTTTACCCACCAAGGTCAGCGCTATCAGCTGAAGGACGCCATCTGCGAGCCAAAGCCCGTGCGCAAGCCCGTCGTCTATGCCGGCGGCGAGTCCGAAGCGGCCAAGACCCTGATCGCCAATCAGTGTGACGCCTATGTCATGCATGGCGACACCGTTCAGGTCGTCGCCGAGAAAATCATCGACATGAAAGCTCGGCGCGAAAAGGCCGGCAAGCCGCCGATGACCTTCGGCATGGCGGCCTACGCAATCGTTCGCGACACCGAGGAAGACGCCCAAGCTGAAGTTGCTCGGATCACGACGCTCGACCCCAAAGCCCCCGGGTTCGACAACTACGACCAATGGCTTTCGGGCACCCAGCTCGAGCGCGATATGAAACGGCAGGAATACTCCGTCTCCAACCGTGGACTGCGACCCAATCTGGTCGGCACAGCCGTGCAAATCCGCGAAAGGATCGCAGCCTACGAGACCGCAGGTCTCGACCTGCTTCTGCTGCAGATGAGCCCACAGTACGAGGAGATGGAGCGGTTCGCTGACGCGGTGATCAACGAACCGGCGCGGAATAAGGGCGCAACCTAACCTTTCTTCAAGAGATCACGGATCTCGGTCAGCAGAATTTCGCTCTGGCTCGGCGGCGCAGGCGGCGCAGCAGCTTCCTGGCGCTTGAGGCTGTTTACGGCCTTGACCACCAGGAAAATCACGAAGGCGATGATCACGAAGTTGATCACCGTGTTGACGAAGGCACCATAGCTGATCGCAACCTCGGCCGTCTTGGCTGCCAAGTCTGCAGGCTTCAGGACGTATTTCAGCTGAGAGAAGTCGAGCCCCCCCGTCGCCAAACCGATGGGCGGCATGATGACCTGCTCGACAAGACTTTTGACGACAGCGCCGAATGCTGCGCCGACGATGACGCCGACGGCCAGATCGACGACGTTTCCGCGCGCAATGAAATCTTTGAATTCTTTGAACATTTTATAGTTCCTCCCAGGCTGTAGAAGACGAGGCTCTACGCGATTCAGGCGGGGGTCAATAGGATCGCGACTTCGGCCGCCGGGCGGCCCGACAACAGGCCAGGTTCCGTTTCAGCGGCTGGGCGGAAGGATCGGGAGTTCCGGCCGCAGCGGCAGGGCGCGCATACGGGTCGATCGCATCGCACTCTCCCTGTAGCTTTCGAGGACCTCTCGGGTCATGCGCAGCCGGTATTCCGCTCCCAAACGCGCCTCAGAATCTAGCGACGCAAGCGCCTTCTCCTGGCTCTGGACCCGGATTTCCAGGTCCCTGACGTGCCGATCGGCGTTGTTGCGAAGTTTCTCCATCGTTACGACGTTGGACTTCCTCAGGGCGTCGATCTGGTCATAAACGATGACCTGGGCGGCTCTCAGGGACTGGCGGGCGGTCTCCAGATCGGAGGCAGGGCGGCGCCCGGCATCCACCTCGTCGCGGACTTCAATGTAAGAGATACTCTCCAGCCGCGCGCGCCTCTGAGCGTCAAGCATGTCCCCCAACGACATACCGATCGCCACCCCGCCGGACACTGACCGGGGCCTAGACCCCGCTTGGGCGTGCACAAAACCGGCCCCCGTGATGCAAATCACGAGCGCCAGCAGGCCAGCGTTGGTGAACCGCATGGGTTGCTCCCGGTTTCAGGCGCGAGCATCTGCCAGATTTCAGCAATGTCCAGGCCGACAGCGGCGTATACCTAAAGCTCATCAACCTCGCGCAGGGTAAGCCTCATGAGCGAGACCTCGAGCGCCTTAAGATCACCCCCAGCCCTGCGCGGGCTAATTCCAGCCGTAGCTGCCCTGCTTACGGCGATGGTCGCTATGTCGCCCAAGGTCCTGAACGACGGGGATACGTGGTGGCAGATTGCAGCCGGGCGGATGATGATCGCCCAACGCGCATTGCTGAGGACCGACCCCTTTTCTTACACATTCCATGGCGCGCCTTGGCTGACCTATGAATGGCTTTCACAAGTCGTTCTGGGCACAGCGTTCAACCTTGCCGGCTTGAGCGGTGTGGTGATCCTTACCGCCATGGCAGCAGGCCTGACGGCGTGGTTGTTGGCTCGAGACCTCGGGCGCTGGTTGAGCGGCGCACCATGGGTCAAGCTGCTGGTCTTTGGCCTCATGCTGTGGAGTGGAAGCCTGCTTGCCAGACCACACATGCTTGTGTTGCCGATCCTAGAGGTTTGGGCCGCCGAACTGATCAGTGCGCGCTCACAGGCTCGCGCCCCGCATTGGCTGATGCTGCCGCTGATGGTCCTTTGGACCAACCTGCATGGAAGCTTCGTTTTCGGGCTCGCCTTGATTGGTCCCTTCGCGCTTGAAGCGCTCCTGGATGCCAAACCAGGGGAGCGGCTCAACGTTTGCCTTCGATGGGGAGGCTTTGGCATCGCTGCGACGTTGGTGTCGTTGATCAATCCGCACGGCGTGCAGATCCTTTTCTTCCCGTTCTACGAGATACAAATGACCAGCCTGGCCAATATCGGCGAATGGGGGCCGGCGGATTTTGGCAGAATTGGAACGCTGGAAATTGGACTGCTGGCGGCCTTGTTCGTGGCGCTGACAAGACCTGTGCAAATGTCCGTCGTTCGCGCCGCCTTGCTGCTGTTGCTGCTGCACCTGGCTCTGCAGCACGCGCGTTACGCCCAGATGCTGGGCGTCGTAGGCGCCTTAGTCCTGGCCCAGCCCCTGGCCGGGGCTTTCGGCCAGAAACCCTGGCCGGCTTGCGGTCGAAAACCCGCCACTGGGCTGCTCGTCGGCCTTGCAGGCAGCATCGCTGCGATTGTCTTGGTCGCAATCCGCCTGACTTGGCCTGTAACCCTGCACGATGGACCGACAGCGCCGGTCTCGGCGATTGCAGCCTTACCGCCCCAGATCGCCTCGAGGCACGTTCTGAATGACTACAGCTTTGGCGGCTACCTCATCGGCCAGCACATCGCCCCCTACATCGACGGTCGAGGCGATTTCTACGGCGACGCCTTTTTGCAGACTTACAGCCGTCTGCTGGAGCCCGATGAGGAGGCCTTGTCCAAGGTGCTCACCGAACGCAACATCGGCTGGACTCTTCTCGTCCCCGGTTCGGCAATAGCCCAGGCGATGGACCACAGGCCGGGATGGCGACGTCTGCGCGCCGACCGCTGGAGCGTCATCCACGTCCCGACGAGGCCAATACCCTAGATTTTCTTTGCCGCGCCTGCCCGGTAGAGGAGCGCCATGAGAGCCAAAAACGGCAGTACCGAGAGCAGATCAGCGTAGGGTCCCCCCAGGAACGGATTGACCTGTTCCATCAGCTTGGTGATGTCGCGATCGAAATTCCCAAGCACACCGGCCGAAAACGCGATGCCGATCCCTGCGATGGCACCGCCGGCGATGTAGCCCGAGGCCATCAAGACCCCCGGACTGCGGTCGGACTCCGCTGAGAGCTCAGCTTCGGACAGAGCTTCGGACTGCGCCAGTCGGCGGCTGCGCCGATCCACCAGCCAGCGCACGCCGCCGCCGATAAAGATCGGCAGCGAGGACGAAATCGGCAGATAGACTCCGACCGCAAAGGCAAGCGATGGGATGGCGCACATTTCCAGTACCACGGCGATCATCACGCCCAGCAGAACCAAAGCCCAGGGCAGCTGCCGATTTAGGATACCTTTGATGATGTAGCTCATCAGGGTGGCCTTTGGTGCGTCGAACTTGGTGACGGTCGTGCCGTCCGGTCGCACCTTCACATGGCCATTGATGCCAGGGTCGACGAGATAGGCGAGCGTGCCGTCATTGCGGATCAGGTATCGGCTCGCAGCTCCGCCCGATGGATCAGCCTTTTGCCAGACATGATAAACACCGCCGTCCTGAACATGTTGCGACCCCTTCAAGGTTTCAGTCGGCAGAGCGGCGACGGAGGCGGGTGGCAGGACAGCAGGCCCAGCCGCCTGGGGTACGTAGACGGTGGCCGCTTGATTCAGCGCCAGCAAGATCGGTCCAAGCGCGATCGCTGAGGCGAGTGCGCCGACCATGATCGCTAACTGCTGTGAGCGCGGCGTGGCTCCGATCAGGAAGCCCGTCTTCAGGTCCTGCGATGTCGTCCCGCCGTTTGAGGCCGCGATGCAGACAATTCCGCCCAGAGACAGGGCCGTCACGTAGTAGGTGGGGCCTGTCCAGCCCAACGCCAGAAAGATCAAGCAAGTCAGCAGCAAGGTCGCCACGGTCATGCCCGAGATCGGGTTCGAAGATGATCCCAACTCTCCTGTCAGTCGTGATGACACCGTTACAAACAGGAAGCCAAACAACACGATCAGAAGAGCACCAGCGATGTTCATGCGCAGCGAATGCGCCATGAGGATTCCACCGATCAGCACCACTATGCCCAGCGCGACCCACTTCATGGATAGGTCACGGTCCGTCCGCGGAACCTCGGCCGATGCGGCCTTGGCGTCGCGATTTCGTCCGAAGTCAGCCAATCCGCCCTGCAACCCGCGCCAGATGGTCGGCAAGGCGCGCGCGAGGCTAATCAGGCCGCCGGCGGTGACGGCGCCGGCGCCGATGTAGAGAATGTATGCGCTGCGGATATCACCCGGCGACATTGCGCTGATAAGGATCTTGCCGGGCGGAATGATCCCGGTCGCGACGGAGCCGAAAAATTGGATCGCCGGGATGAGCACCATGTAGGCGAGCACCCCGCCCGCAGCCATGGTCGCCGCAATCCGCGGGCCGATAATGTAGCCGACGCCCAGGAGCTCTGGCGAGATTTCTGCGGCCAATGACGCCTTGGCGAGCGGCGCGCCGAAAACGGTCTCGGGCGTATCCTTCCAAAGTTTGAAGGCACCCTCGGCAAGCTTGTAAACCAGCCCCAGCCCAAAGCCCGTGACAATGGTCCGCGCACCGCGAGCCACCTCGGCCTCGGTTTGCGCCTGGCTGGCCTCCAGACCCATGGCATGCTCTTCGCGTGTGGCGCCGGCTTTCAGCACCTCAGCGCACGCCGTGCCCTCGGGATATTTGAGGGTGCCGTGTTGCTCAACAATCAGGGCGCGACGTAACGGGATCATCATCAGGATGCCCAGCAGGCCACCCAGGATCGCCACCAGCATGACCCGGGCGATTTCCATATCGAAGCCCAGGATCATGATCGCAGGCATGGTGACGCCCAGGCCGAAGGCAATAGATTCGCCTGCGGAGCCGGCGGTCTGGACAATGTTGTTCTGAAGGATCGAGGCCTTTGCGATCCCAAGCCGCTGCAAGAGACGGAAAAACGTGATCGAAATCACCGCCACAGGGATCGAAGCCGAGACCGTGAGGCCCACCTTAAGCACCAGATAAAGCGACGAGGCGCCAAAGATCACGCCCAGCAGCGCGCCCATGATCAGATGAAAGATGGTCAGTTCCGGCAGAATGACGCTCGCCGGAATGAACGGGCGGAAAGCCGGCTTTGCGGCCTTTGGAATATGGGTCTTCACGACGGTGTCGGTCACGCAGCTCTCCCCAGCGACAGACGACTAGACCATGACGCAGGCGACGCCGCTAGAGATTGGGCGTCGCCTCATCACCCTCAGCTGGCGTGTTGCAGCTTTCCGCCCGGCGCTGAGACCATGAGCTTTAAGATCGCCTCCGTGACATGTGGCTCGAGACCCTCGGTGTGGCCCTTGTCCAAGCGCTCAAAGTCGGCGACCACGCGGCCGGCCTTGCAGTTGGGATAAATCCACGCCTTGGCCTTGCCAGGCCGAGCCTTCATCCCCCAGACCGGATAGCCTTGACGTGCGTAGTCCCAGACGTAGCCAGGCTGATCGTCGCTGATGTCTTTTTCCTCGACCCGCGCGGCACAGCCGAATTCATCGGCCAAAGGCGAGGTCGAAGGCAGGCTTACGATCTCGTGCTCACCGGTCTCGAAGATATGGCTGAACTGGCAGGTCGGTGTGTTGGCCCCACCCAATAGACCACCAGCGCCTGGCGGACGCGGATCCGGCGGCGAGCCGTCGGCCTTTGGGGGCCCGAACCGCGGGTTGATCTCAGCGCGGCCGACGCGGCCACCCGACAGGCTCAACAGGCCATCGACCTTATCCTTGAAGAATTCGGAACAGACGATCCTGTGCGAGGTCGCCCCGCCCTGGCTATGACCAGCCAGCCAGAACGACTTGATGTTTTGCTTTCCGAAGGCATCGAAAACGGCGGTCGAAATGCTCTGCAGGTGTGCATCGTCGGCCTCAGGGACCCAGACGCGGACCCCCGATTGGCCCGGTGTCCGCACCGGCGAGGTCGCCGCCGTCGGCGTCGCCACCACCAATTTGTATTTGTCCTTGTAGTCCATGGCCGGAAAATAGTGTCGCTGCCACTGACCGACTGAGCCCGCGCCGTGGATGTTCAGAATGAAGACGACCTTGTCGCCGGGCTTAAGGTCGCAAGGATAATCGAGCCAGAACTTGCGGCCTGTCTTTGGATCGGTGGCATTGCCAAGATCGCCCAGCAGTGGCGAACAAGCCTCTCCCGAGCAATGCGCCGGCGGCGGGCTTTTGCAGGCCACCCCCATGACATCCTTAGCGTTGGCCGCGCCCGAGGCGCACAGCGTGGCCGTTCCCAGCGCCAGCGCTGTGGTCCAGCGTGTCATCTTGATTTTCATATCGTTCTCCCATGCCCGTGCGCCTTTTCGACGTCTAAGCTGATCAACCCTAGCGATGCTGCGTCGTCCTGGCGAGACAGGAGGTCGACGCAGAGTGCTGGAGCGGCGTGCCCGGCTCGCAGACGATTCGCCAGGGCGTGCAGCGGCGGGCGGCAAATTCTGAGGAGGCCTTGGAATTTGGCCTCCAAGCGGGCTTTCCGACATTGCCTTGAAGGCGCCTGCAGCGGCCCAGCTGAGGGGCCACCGGATGGGCCCGGCCAGGTCCCTGACAATTTCGTTCCTGCGAACGCTTGGCAGCGTCTAGAACTTCGCAACCAAACAACGGGAGGAACAGATCATGGCCCCAATTCCAAGGCGTGGCGTGGTGGCCGTCACGGGAGCCGCGGGTTTTCTCGGCGGCTGGGTGGTGCGCCTGTTGCTGGACAAGGGCTACCGTGTTCGCGCTTGCGTGCGCAACGCCGACGATGGCGCGCGGACGGATTTTCTGAAGGCGATGCCAGGCTATGCCTCGGGCCGCCTGACGCTCCACAGCGCCGACCTCGACCAGCCGGGCTGTTTCGACGAGATCTTCAAAGGCTGCCATGGCGTTGCTCACATCAGCCATGTCAGCGGCTACACCGACACTGACTATATTCGCTCCACCTGCGATCACATCATCGCCAGCGTGAACGGATCGGGCAGTGTCAATCGCGTGGTCGTGACCTCCAGCATTGCCGCGGTGATCTCCGAGATGGATCTGCAAGAGATCGTCCGGCGGCCGGTCTTCTACGAAGACCGCTATCCCGATGAAATGAACCCCAAGCGCACGCCGGAGCGCGGTCAGGGCTATTCCATGTCCAAGCTGATCGCTGAACGCGCCTTCGCCGAAGCTGCGATCCAAAGCGGATCTGGAAGCGCTTCATGGGACGCCATCACCTGCTGCCCCGGCGATAATGTCGGGCCGATTCAGTCAGCCCACCAGAAGGACATGGGGCCCTGGCAGCACAATATCGAGACCATGCTGCTGGGTGATTATCGCCAAAACGACGTCTATCGGCCGTGGATGACCGTGGACGTTCGTGACGATGCTGAGTGTCACGTCCGACTCTTGGAAAGCACTGAAGTTCAGAACGGCGAACGCTACATCGCATGGTCTACGGACATGCGGAACGTCGAGGATATTTGCGCCGACATCGACAGGCTGCTGCCGGAGTTGGGATATGACAGGCCGCAGGTCGTTGACCCCTTCCCTGAGCGAATTCAGGCCCGTGAGGCAGATTTCCGCGCCATCTGGGCCCAAAGCGACCTGCGCAACGACCGCATCTGCGCCGTGACGGGCGTAAGGTTTCGCTCCTTGGACGACTCCATCCGAGACTGCGTAGAATCGCTGCTTTCCGTGGCGAAGGTACAGCCGCGCGTGAAAGCCAAAGCCCCGAGGCCAGCCTAACCAGAGCTTCGCCATTCCCGCAGCCCCGCATTGCCTGATAGGCAAGGCGGATCGGGGAGAATCTTCATGGCGAGACGGATGACCGGCGCGGTGGCATTGGCCCTTGCGGCGCTTGGGACGACGGCGTACGGCCGGCCCATCACACCCGACGATATCGCGCGCCTGATGCGCGTCAGCGATCCGCAAGTCGCCCCCGACGGTCAGTGGGTGGCCTACACGGTCGCCGGGACCGATGTGGCCGCCGACAAGGGCTACAGCCACATATGGATGACATCGTGGGACGGGTTGCGCGCGATCCAGCTGACCAACCGCCATGGCGAGAGCGAAACCACACCGCGTTTCAGCCCTGACGGCCATTGGCTGGCGTTTGTATCTGGCCGCGGCTCTGAGGGCGGCGAGGCCCAACTCTGGATCATGGATCGTGCCGGCGGCGAGGGCCGCAAGCTGTCGGGGATCAAAGGCTCGGTCAGTGACTACGCCTGGTCGCCAGACTCAAAATGGATCGCCTTGGTGCTTGAAGACCCCGATCCCGAGGCCGACGCCGCCAAAACCACAACGCTCACCGTCACCAAGCCCGATGCGGCGGCACCAAAACCGGGCGCTGGCGCGACCTCGCCGGCCGCGACCCTCGCCGTCGCCAGGGACAAGCCGCCCAAGCCAATCGTGATCGACCGTTTCCATTTCAAGGAGGATCGCGAAGGCTACCTCGGCGCCAAGCGGCAGCGCCTGTGGCTCTACAACGTCGCGAAGGAGACGGCCTCGCGGGTGACGACCGGCGACTATGTTGAGGCGCTGCCGGCCTGGTCGCCAGATGGCGAGAGCCTCGCCTTCGTCTCCAACCACGCCGCCGATCCCGATCGAAGCTACAACAGCAATCTCTATGTCGTGAAAATCGGGCCCGCCGCGTCAGAGCCAGTGGCGCTGACGACCTTCGAAGGTGAGAACAATTCGGCCCAGTCCGGCAGTTATCCCGCCTGGAGTCCCGACGGTCGCCAGATCGCTTATCTGCAAGGCGGCCCTGTAAAGTTGATCGGCTATGGCGTGCGCAGCCTTGCGGTTGTTCCTGCCTCAGGGGGCGGGGCAAGGATCCTGACCGCCACGCTGGACCGCAATGTGTCCCATCCCCGGTGGTCAAGCGACGGCCGAACGATCCGCTTTATCGAGGAAGATGACGAGGCCGCGGTGATCGCCGAGGTCCCTGGAGCCGGCGGCCCCGTGAAAACCTTCGTCGGTGGCTGGCGCACCTTCAGCGCGCCCTCGCCTGCGGTTGGCACCGCCATCGCCGCGTTGCTGTCGACGCCCACAGCACCCCCAGAAGTCTACGCCGTGGAAGCATCAGGCGCTGTGCGACAACTCAGCCACCAAAACGATACATGGTTGAGACAGGTTGATATCGCGCCCACCGTGCGCACGAGCTTCAAAAGTCAGGACGGTACAGAGGTACATGGCTTCCTCGTCACACCGCCCCACGCGAAGGCCGGCGTGCGCCTGCCCACTATGCTGTTCAATCATGGCGGCCCGCAGTCGCAACTGCCCGCCGCCTTCTCTCTGGATTGGCAGATCTACGCGGGTCACGGCTATGCCGTCGCCGCCTCCAACTTCCGAGGCGGCACGGGCCGTGGCCAGGCCTACTCCAGCGCGATCTACGCGAAATGGGGCACGGTCGATGTGCAGGACGCCTTGAGCGCTGTGGACGATGCCGTCGCGCGCGGCGTCGCAGACCCGAACCGGCTCGTGGTCGGCGGCTGGAGCTATGGCGGCATCCTGACCAACTACCTGATCGCAAGCGACAAGCGCTTCAAGGCCGCGGTCAGCGGAGCCTCAATCTCCAATTTGTTAGCCGGCTACGGCACCGACCAATACGCCTTAGATTACGAGACCGAACTCGGTCGGCCCTGGGAGAACCCCAGCGTCTGGATGAAGCTCAGTTACCCGTTCTACCAGAACGCTCGAATCACCACCCCGACCCTATTCATGGCGGGCGACAAAGATTTCAACGTCCCGCTGCAGAACAGCGAGCAGATGTATGAGGCGCTGCGCAGCCGGGGCATCGATACCGGCCTGATTATCTATCCGGGCCAGTTTCACGGCCTTACGCGGCCTAGCTTTCTGAAGGACCGCATGGAGCGCTGGCTCGCTTGGTATGACAGTCACCTGCCGAAGTAATCTGTCAAAGCCGCCTCGGTAAAACCTGGGACTCGGGCCTTGATGGTGGGCCTCATGGAACGCAGTCGATGACCTTGCGCCTCTCGCAGTTCGTGCACCTCCTGCCGGTCGGCGAGAGCCGCGTGCTGGTCATCCATGCGATCACCCACACACGCTTGGTGGCCGACGCCGAGCTTGCGGAAATGATCGAGTTCTTTCGCACCCCACGAGACCTCTCCGCCGATGGTCCAGGCGAGGCCGGTTTTGCCGCGCTGATCGAGCGCGGAATTCTGACCAACAAAACACCGGCAGAAGAACTTGCAGAACAGACGCAGGCGCTCGGCAGCTACTACGGCCGCGACCCGGCCGAAGCTTTGGAACGGTTCCGAAGGAAGGCCAAGGAAGGCGTGGAGGCCTATTGGTCGGCGGGCGCAGCCTTGGGGACTGAGGATCTCACCGTCGATGGCCCGCGCCTCGAGGTTCTCCTGTTCGGCGATTGCGACATCCAAATGGAGGCCGACTTCATGCGTCGGGAGGCCGCCGCCCGCGGGATTGACCTGCGGATTGCGGCGACCTTCCCTGATGACCTGCGCCTGGCCGGCGAGCGCAAACATGACGCCATCATTATCGGCGCCCTTTCGGCGCGTTACGCGATAACCGATCCCCTGCTGCCCGACAGCACAGCACCGCCGTGTGCCCCCTACATCGCTCAGGCGCGTCAGATGATCGAAGGCCTGCGAGAACAGACCGCGGCCCCGATCCTCATCGACAACCTTCCAGAGCCCACCGTGCAACCGCTGGGACTGGCTGATCGTGGCGCCTATGGGCACCGCAACCGCTTCCGTTTGGCCAATGTGCTCTTGTCCGACCTGGCGGAAAACTATTCAGACGTTCACGTCGTCGACGTCGCCGCCGGGTTAGCCGCGACAGGATCGGAACGCCTGCTGGATGACGGCCAGGTTGGCTTCACCCATTTCGGCTCTCCAGGCTGGATGTTGCAGCGTCCGGATGACGAGAAGTCCGCCGTGCACCATATTTTCCCCGACACCGCGCCACTCGCCCAATTGCTCGCAGGAGATCCGTACGGCCGCGAGGCGGTTATGGCGAAGGCCCACGTCGACGCCCTGATGATCGTCAGCGGTCTTGGCCGCAAAAAGTGCGTTATTGTTGACCTGGACGGCGTGCTCTGGCCGGGCGTACTGGCCGAGACCGGAACTCCGTTCGCCTGGACGCCAGAGATCAGCGGCCCGTTTTCCTACATCGGCCTGTTCTTCGGTCTGCATGAAGCGTTGCTGGCCTTGAAGCAGCGGGGCATCCTGCTGGCCTGTGTGAGCAAGAACGACGAGGCGACGGTCCGCGAACTCTGGACCTACGAAGATCACTACCCGCATGAGCGTCTGCTCACCCCCGACGACTTCGTCACTTGGCGGGTCAACTGGGGAGACAAGGTCGAGAATATCAGTTCCATCGCCAATGAACTGGGCTTTGCGCTCGAGACTTTCCTGTTCATCGATGACAATCCCATCGAGCGGGAAAATGTCCTGCAGCGGTTGCCTGAGGTGGAAGTCTGGGGCGAGGAGCTATTCAGCCTGCGGCGGCGTCTCCTGACAGACCCGCGCCTGCAGGCGCCTCGGGTGACGCAGGAGTCGGCCTCACGCACAGCCATGACTCAAGCCCAGCTCCAGCGGCAACAGACGCAAGCCAACGCCTCAGATCAGAACGAATTCCTAGCCTCGCTCAATGTCCAGACGACCATCGCGCGCTTGGACGCAGGGGCCGCATCACTGCGTCGCGTGGAAGAGCTCTTCAATCGCACCACCCAGTTCAACGCCACGGGCGCGAAGTATTCCGCTGCAGAACTCGATGCACTTTTGCGTCGACCCGACGCCATGATCTACGCCATGCAGGTGTCCGACCGCTTCGGAGACCACGGACTGGTCGGCGCGGCGGTGATCGAAGACGGTGAAATTACGGGTCTGGCGCTCAGTTGCCGGGTGCTTGGCCTGGGTGTCGAGCACCGGTTCGTCCAATTCATTCTGGAAACGTTGGGCGAAGACCACACCGAAGTCCGCGCGCGGATCATCGAAACATCGCGCAACACCCCGGTGCGTCACATCTACAGCGACAATGGGTTCGAACACATCGGTGACAACCTTTGGCGCCGCAGCCTGTCTGGCTAGGCCCCGAGCTTGGCCTCTCGAGCTTGCGTGGCGACCACGGCAGCCGCCTTGCCCATTGCCTAGTCAGCCCAACGCCGGCCAAGTGGGGGTAAATGAGAGAGGCGTCATGACCCAAATCACTCGCCGGGCTCTGGCTGCGGTGCCGGCAGGACTGGCGAGCGGTCATGTGCTGGCAGCCGCAAAGTCCCTCCCCACACCTGCTGCGACCTCACCGTGGCCGGACGCCACCGCGCTCGCAGCCAGTATCCGGCGCGGCGAGCTTACTGCGGCTGAGGCAGTTGAGACCGCGATTAACCGGGCAGAAGCCCTGCAGGGAACCCTCAACTGCATCGTCAATTCCGACTTCGATCGGGCATTGACGCGGGCGCGGGCGGGCACCCCTGCAGGGCCGTTCGGGGGCTTGCCGTTTCTGATCAAGGATATCGACGACTACGTCGGTCTGCCGACCCGCTTCGGGTCTCAGGCGGGACGAAACGCGCCTCGGGCCACGACGCAGTCAGCCTTCATCGACGCCTTCGATCGCGCCGGCGTTATCGTCATCGGCAAATCGGCGACGCCGGAGGCGGCCTTCCTTCCCACGACCGAGCCTTTGGCCACGGGCCTCACTCGCAATCCGTGGGACTTGAACCGCTCCTGCGGCGGATCCTCCGGCGGGGCAGCCGTCGCCGTTGCAGCTGGAATCGTTGCCGCCAGCGAAGCGACGGATAGCGGTGGCTCGATCCGCATTCCAGCGTCCCACTGTGGCCTTTTCGGCCTGAAACCTTCGCGCGGGCGGATGCTCGGCACGATGGACGAAACCAGGATCAGCGACATCGGTACGCGGCACGTTCTGACCCGCAGCGTGCGCGACAGCGCAGCCTTCTTCGCCGTCAATGAAGATACCGGTGCCCATGCGCAGCGACCTCCGGTCGGTCTGGTGAGCTCACCTTCGAAACGCCGGTTGCGTATTGGAGTCCTTGTGGAAAATGGGCTCGGCCATCGACCACAACCCGATGTGATGGCGGCGACGGATAACGCCATTAAGCTTCTGGCCGGCCTTGGACACCACATCGACTACACCCACCTTCCCTTTGACGGCACCCAGTTCATCGATGATTTCCTGACGCTTTGGGCGATGGGCGCAAAGGACTTCGCTGACAACATTGGGCGCACCATTTCTCGTGCGCCCGATCACCGTGAGCTTGAACCGTTCAGCCTTGGACTGGTCGAGATGGCCCACGCGACGTCGCCCGAGGCGCTTGGCGCTGCGCTCCAACGATTGAACGCCAATGCGCTAGCCTATGACACCTGGTTCCCAGCCTACCGTTTCGACGTCGTCGTCTCACCGGTGGTATCGTCAGGACCGCCGTTATTGGGCGAGGTCGCGCCTGGCGTCCCCTTCGAGACTTTGGTCGCGCGGCTGAAGGCATACGTCGGCTACCCGCCCATCCACAATATCGCCGGCGCTCCGTCGATGAGCATCCCGCTCAGCTGGAGCCAGGCCGGGTTGCCGATCGGAACCATGATCTCAGCCCGCGCTGGCAACGAGCGCACGCTTTTCGAACTGGCCTATGAACTCGAGGCCGCACAGCCCTGGGCCCATCGCATCCCACCAACTCACGCCTGAAGCGCGGGGAACACAAAAGACCGGCCTCGACGCCTAGGCCGCCAACCCCTGCAGCTTCGCTGCGATCTCGCGCACGCGCTCGGGTCCGCCAAGCAGTTGGCGGTTGAGGCCGAGGCGTTTGAACCAGAAATGAAGTCCCAGAAGGTCGGTGATGCCCATACCGCCATGGACCTCGGTCGAGGTGCGCGCGATGAACCGGCCAACCTCGGACGTGAGCGCCTTGGCGTGGGCGGCCATCAGCGAAGCCTCGGCCGGTGCGGCGTCAAAAGCATAGGCGGCGTACCAGATCAGTGATCGGCAGGGCTCAAGCTCTGCGGCCATTTCGGCGCACATGTGCTTAACGGCCTGAAAAGATCCGATCACGCGATCGAATTGGCGCCGCTCCTTGGCATAGGCAACAGCCCTGTCGAGCATAGCTTGGGATGCGCCCAGGCTGTCAGCGGCGATCAAGATCCATCCGGCGTCGCGCAGCGCAGTTAGCAGCTGCGGTCCAGCTCCCAACGGCTCTGCGACGACATCGACGAAGGTCAACTCGGTGAGGCGTCGGGTCTCATCGAGACCTGGCATGAACGTTCGCGTCAGACCCGCAGTCTCGCCCTGCACCAAATGCAGCCGATCGGCCGTGTCTGCGACGATCAGCAAACCGGCCGCCATGCCGCCAGGTACGAACAGCGCCTTGCCGTTGAGCTTGCCACCAACGGCGACGACGCCCGCGTCATCCCGCGCGCCTGCGATCTGTTCCGAAATCACCGCCACCGCGACGACGTCGCCAGACGCCATTTTCGCCAACCACTGTGCCTGTTGCTCAGGCGAGCCCCCACGCAACAGCGCCAAGCTTGCGAGCACCGTGCCCAGGAAAGGCGCAGGCGCTACGGCAGCGCCCAGAGCCTCCGAGGCCAGCGCCGCATCAAGCAGCGTCAAGCCTAGTCCGCCGAACGCTTCGGGAATCACCATCCCTGCCAGACCGAAATCGGCCAGCGCCTTCCAGATGTCGTCACCCCTATCGGTGAGGTCGCCGGCAAACTTGCGGACCCGGCCCAAAGAGCTTGCCTCGGCAAGCGTACGGCCCAAACTCTCCTGCATCATCCGTTGGTCTTGGGTAAGCGAGAAATCCATGGCTCAAAGCACCGCAGGCTTGGGTTCGCGCGGCATGCCGAGGCCACGTTCGGAGATGATGTTTTTCTGGATTTGGGCGGTGCCGCCGCCAATGATCAGGCCAAGGTCGAACATATAATTCCACTGCCATCGGCCTTTCGCGCGAAGATGCGAGCCGTCATGGTAGAGAATGCCGAGCTCGCCAAGCGCATCGATCGCTAAGGCCGCGAGCTGGTGGTTGAGTTCGCAGCCCTGCAGTTTGACGATGAGCGCAGCAATCCCTGCAGACTCTCCAGTGATTTGTGAAGTAAGGAGTCTTAACCCGTTGCATCTCATGGATAAAACTCGGCCCTGAAGCTGCATTAGGCGATCGCGGAAGATGGGATTTTCAATGATCCTTTGCCCGTCGACAGACTCCGATTTCATCAACTCGATCAAAGCATTGAGCCGCGCTTCTGTAGCGTTTGGATCACCGAGCATTCCGCGCTCATGTTTGAGCGTTGTATTGGCCACGAACCAGCCGCGCCCGCGCCCCCCAACGACCTGGCTTTGCGGCACCCTGACGTCGCTGAAGAAGATCTCGTTGAACTCAGATCCGCCGGTCATGGTCTTCAGCGGCCGGACATCAATCCCGGGCGTATCCATCGGGATCAGGACGTAGGAGATGCCCTCGTGCTTGGCAGCTTGCGGCTCGGTCCTGACCAAGCAAAACATCATCTGGGCAAGATGCGCCGTGCTCGTCCAAATCTTCGAGCCCGAAATGACAAAGTCATCGCCGTCCTCGACGGCCTTGGTCTGGAGGTTTGCGAGATCGGACCCTGCACCCGGCTCGGAATAGCCCTGACACCAGACAATTTCACCGCGCAGGGTCGGTCCGATCCAACGCTTCTTTTGCTCGTCTGATCCGACCTCCAGAAGCGTTGGGACCAACATCGAAATGCCCTGCCCCGTCAGGCCGCGTGGCGCGCTGGCGGCGATGAATTCCTCGGCGATGATGCGACCCTTCAAAACGTCGGGCTCGGCGCCAAAGCCGCCGTATTCACGCGGGATGGTCCGCGCTGCGTATCCGTGCTCGATCAACAGAAGCTGCCAGGCCAACGGATCCCGAGCCGCGCCATCTGCGTAGTCGTCTCGGCGGGCCTTGAGGAAATCCCTCACCTGGCCGCGGAACGCCGTCATCTCGGGCGTTTCATTGAGGTCCATTTTCATCGCTCCCTAGCCGTCAGGTGAGCCGTTTTCCAGCGTTCGCGCAACAGCGCCCTGGCGTCAGAGAACTGGCGAATGCAACAATAGAGGCCAAGCCTAGGTTATAGAACCGAGTTGGAGAGACTGACCGATGAGCCGCAAGCCAATTTTTGCTGCCTCCGCGTTCGCCGCGCTGGGGCTCGCGGGCTGTCTGCCGGCAGGATCACCTAGCCCCTGGACCGGCTATGGCCCCAATCCGCCGCTGCCGAAGCCGCAGCACGTGCTGATCCCGACGCTCGACACCCCGAAGATTGTCGGCTGGGCCGATGGCGCCGCGCCCAAGGCGCCCCCCGGCTTCACCGTCACCCGCTATGCCGAAGGCCTCGACCATCCGCGCTGGCTCTATGTCCTTCCAAACAACGACGTCCTGGTCGCAGAATCGGCGTCAGAAGTTTCGGCCGCAGACAAATCCAACCAGGGCATCAAGGGCTTCGTCCAAAAACTGGTGATGAAGAAGGTGGGTGCCGCCAAACCCAGTCCCAACAAAATCTTCCTGCTGCGCGACAGCGACGGGAACGGGGTCGCGGAAAGCCGCATGCTGTTCGCACAGGGCCTGACCCGACCGTTCGGCATGGCCCTGGTGGGAAGCACGCTCTACGTCGCCAACGACAACGGAGTGGTGAGTTTTCCGTACGCCACGGGTCAGACCTCCGAGAGTGGCATCGGCCAGAAGGTGTTCGACCTTCCAGGCCCGCCGATCAACCATCACTGGACGAAGAACGTCGTCGCCAGCCGCGACGGGACGAGGCTCTATGCCACCGTCGGGTCCAACTCGAATATCGGTGATAACGGGCTGGAGAACGAGGTCGGGCGCGCAGCGATCTGGGAATTCGACATCGCGACCGCTAAGGCTCGGATCTACGCCTCGGGCATCCGCAACCCCAACGGCATCGATTTCGAGCCGGAGACCGGGGTGATGTGGACGGTCTCCAACGAGCGGGACGAGATCGGCAACGACCTACCACCTGACTTCCTGACCGGCGTAAGGGATGGTGCCTTCTACGGCTGGCCCTGGAGCTATTGGGGCCACAATGTCGATGAACGTGTGAAGCCAGCGAACCCGGAAATGGTCGCCAAGGCGATCGCCCCGGACTTTGGCATGGGCGCCCATACAGCCTCCTTGGGTCTGGCGTTCTACACAGGCGCGGCCTTTCCAATGTCCTATCGTGGAGGTGCCTTCATCGGCCAGCATGGGTCGTGGAACCGCAAGCCACTGAACGGCTATCAAGTCGTCTTCGTGCCCTTCGCGGGCGGGCGTCCGCAGAACGCGCCACAGGCTTTTCTGACAGGCTTCCTGGACAAGCACGACAAGATCCAGGGTCGGCCAGTCGGCGTGGTGGTCGACAAGACCGGCGCGCTGCTTGTCGCTGATGACGTCGGCGGGATCATCTGGCGCGTCACGCCAACGCTGGCAGGAACGCGGCCCGCAACCTAGGCAGGCCTATGTTGCCATCCGAAAGACGCAGAGCCTGCTGTCGTCCAAATCGCGGAAACAGGCACCGCAGAAATTATCCATACGCTGCCCTGGCGGGCCTTCAATGGGTGGCTCCGGCAACCCGTGCGGCGGCATAAACCTAATCGACGACCGCAGATGAGTCTGCCGACAAGGCGACCATCACGCCATTGCCTGTCGTCGCCACGGCGCCGCCGAAAGGCAAGCCCCCGCATCGGGCCCCGTTGTGGGCTGCCATAGTTCTGTGAACGCTCATAAGTCAGGGTTCGGCGCCCACCCAAGGAGGCGAGCGCCGCGTCATAAAAGGCCCTGGCGCGTTCGAGATTATTGGTCCCGATGGTCGTGTAGCCGATTATCCTCAGCCCAGCTTGAAGATGCAGACCTTGTTGCCATCGAGATCGCGGAAGTAAGCGCCGTAGAAGGTTGGCATCCGCTGGCCAGGCTCGCCATCGCTGGTCGCGCCCGCGGCGATCGCGGCCGCATAGGCGGCGTCGACAAGTTCCTTGCTTGCCGCAGGTAGGCCGAACATGGTGCCGTTACCCACGGTGGCCTTCTGCTCATCATAAGGCTTGCTGATGGCGATCATGCCAGGCGTGTCGCTGGCGGCGTAGAACTGCATCCGCTCGCCGTTGGCGAACGTACGCTTGCCACCGAGCGGCTCAAGCACCGCGTCGTAGAAGACCTTCGCCCGCTCAAGGTCATTCGTGCCGATGGTCACATAGCCGATCATGGTATTTTCCCCTTTTTGTTCAAGCCAACAGTCTAAGCTGTGACGTAGGGGTGTCTGCAACCCCGCGTGGACGAAAGCTTCGATCTGTCGTCAACTCTGCGCAATCAAGGCGAGCGAGGTGGATATGCACGCAGTTTCCGGGTTCCTGACGAGTTTGACGTTGGCCGCAATGCTGGCGAGCGGCGCTATGGCGCAAGTTGCGCCAGCCTCCACGGCGGTAAAGCAGGAGGCTTGGTCCATCGAGGGCCTCAACGCGCCGGCCAAGATTGTCGTCGATCACTGGGGCGTGGCGCATATCTATGCCGCCAGCAGCCGCGATGCCTTCTTCCTGCAGGGCTATAACGCCGCGCGCGATCGGCTTTGGCAGATCGACCTCTGGCGCAAGCGCGGCCTTGGGCGGCTGTCCGCCAGCTTCGGTCCGGCCTATGTCGCCCAAGATCGGGCCGCGCGCCTATTTCTGTACCGTGGAGATATGGCGACGGAGTGGGCGGCCTACGGCGCAGGCAGCCATGAGGCGGTCACGGCCTTCACAGCCGGTATTAACGCCTATGTTGCCCAGGTTCAGGCCGACAAGCGGCCTTTGCCGGTGGAGTTCAAGCTCTCGGCCAGTAAGCCGGAGATCTGGAGCCCGGAAGATGTGTTGCGCATTCGAAGCCATGCCCTGGTCTCAAACGTAAGCTCCGAGGTCGCCCGCGCCCAAATCGCCTGCGCGGCGGGGCTTCCCGCCGACCTGCTGCGCCGAAAGTTGGAGCCGCCGCACACGACCGTCGTGCCCACAGGACTTGACCCGTGCGTGATCCCTGCCGACGTGCTGAAAGACTATCTGCTGGGGACAGGCGCGGTGGACTTCCAGCCTATGACAGCCGCTGGGAAGCGCACAGAAACCACACCGCAGACCAAGCTCGCCCAAGCCCTGGACGCCTACCAGAACGAGGGGTCCAACAATTGGGTGATCGCGCCCTCGCGCACAGCCACGGGTCGGCCGATCCTGGCCAACGACCCTCACCGGCCAGTGGGTGTTCCTTCCTTACGCTACATCGTCCACCTGAACGCGCCGGACCTGGATATCATTGGAGCCGGCGAGCCAGCCCTGCCCGGCGTTTCGTTCGGCCATAACGACCAGATGGCCTGGGGACTGACGATTTTCTACATCGATCAGGAGGACCTCTACGTCTACGAGACCAAGGCCGACTCCTACCGTTATAAGTCCGGCTATGAGCCGATGAAGGTGGTCCATGAGGCCATTGATGTGAAGGGCGAGCCGTCCCGCGAAGTTGTTCTGAAGTTCACCCGCCACGGACCGGTCTTGGCCGAGACCGCGGGACACGCCTTCGCAATGCGTACGGTCTGGAACCTGCCTGGCGCATCTGGATATTTCGGCTCATCGCGAATGTGGCGCGCCAAATCGTGGGCTGACTTCAAGGGCGGCCAAGAGGCCTGGGGCACGCCACCGCTCAATTTGGTCTTCGCTGACACGACCGGAGACATCGGCTGGTCCGCTGCAGGCCTGACGCCGCTGCGGCCCAACTGGGACGGCCTGCTTCCGGTGCCTGGCGACGGGCGTTACGAGTGGAGCGGCATGATGCCGGAAAGCCAGCTTCCGGCGCTCCACAATCCCCCCAAGGGCTTCGTGGCAACCGCCAATCAGATGAACCTGCCGGCCGACTATCCCGTCGATCGGACGATTAGCTACGAGTGGGCTGACCGCTCGCGGATAACCCGCATTGAGGAGGTTCTGGCCAAGCTCCCCAAGGCGACGCTGGCCGACTCCATGGCGCTCCAGACCGACAGCCACGACGCTCTATCGCGCCGGACCATCGCGCTCTTGGCACATGTCTCGTCGCCAGACCCTGACGTGCTCAAGGCCCTTTCGATTCTGAGGACTTGGGATAACAACGAAACGACCGATAGCGTCGCTGCGGCAATCTACCAGGTCTGGACCAGCAATCACCTGGGGCAAACCGTGGTGCAATCGGTGACACCACAGGCCGCACGCACGCTCGTGGGCTCCGGGGGATTGGATGCGGTCGTGACCTATCTGGAGACCCCGCAAGCCTCGAACCGCGATGCCTTGCTGCTCGCCAGCCTCGCCGCCGCTGTCGCCGACCTGAAGACGGGACTGGGGCCAAACATGGCGAACTGGACCTGGGGCCGGCTGCATCACGCCGACTTCAGACCCGCCGCCGCCGCGCTTGCCGATCGCCAGCTCGCGCAGCAGATGGGAACCGGCGCACTCGAGATCCCTGGCTCAGCCCAGAGCCCGCGGGCGGCCACGTTCCGGCCTTCGGATTATACGCAAACCGCCGGCGCATCGGTGCGACTGGTGATGGACGTGGGAGCCTGGGACAATTCGGTGGCCATCAACACCCCCGGCCAGTCGGGCGACCCTTTCAACGTCCACTACCGGGACCTGTTTCCCCTATGGGCGACGGGTGCCTACGTACCGCTCGATTTCAGCCGCGCAGCGGTAGACCGTGATGCGGAGCTGGTGATGAGCTTGGAGCCGCAAAGGTGACCGCTCTGGCTTGGAGCGCAACGCCCGTGCCTGACCTTTGCTGACGCTCGCGAAGCGTTGCGCCTTAGAGGCGGCCCGTGACTGGGACAAGCGCGCCCGTGACTGCGCTGGCCTCGGGGCTGGCAAGGAAAAGCATGACGGCTGCGAGTTCGTCAGTGCGCACCCAGCTCACGAAGTCCGCCTCGGGCATATCGGCTCTGTTGATCGGCGTGTCGAGGATAGAGGGCAGGACCGCATTGACGGTCACCGCGTCAGACTTGAGCTCTTCGGCCAGCGCCTGCGTCAAACTGTGCACGCCTGCCTTGGAGGCAGCATATGGGCCCATGCCGGGGCCCGCTTTGAAAGCGGCATTTGCACCCACATTGACGATGCGCCCGGCCGCAGAAGCGCGCAGGTGCGGAATCGCTGCACGACTGGTGTTTGACGCAGTCTGGACGTTCATCAGGAACAGCCGTTGCCAGGTGTTCCCCTCGCCACCTTCATGTTTTTCCCAGGCAAAGCCGCCGGCGATGTTGAAAAGGGCGTCGAGGCTGCCGAAATGGTCTGCTGCTGCATCGATAGCTGAGCGGGCGGCGTTGGCATCCGTCAGATCAACGCCGCCCTGAAAGAACACGCCGGGTCCCGTGGGCGCAACCGGCGGGGTCTTGGCATAATCAATCAAAGCCACGCGCGCGCCGCGGTCCCACGCCGCCTGGGCGACCGCGGAACCCAGAAAGCCGGACGCGCCGGTAATGGCGATGACGCGTCCGGTCATGACCTCGATCCCTAGAGGCGTTCGACGATGGTCACGTTGGCGAGCCCGCCACCTTCGCACATGGTTTGCAGACCCCACTTCTTGTTGCGCGCCGTAAGGGCGTGCAGCAGCGTGGTCATCAGCTTGGTGCCAGATGCGCCAAGCGGGTGGCCCAGCGCGATGGCCCCACCATTGACGTTGAGCTTGGACGGGTCGGCCTTGGTGGCCTGCAGCCACGCGACCGGTACCGAGGCGAAGGCCTCGTTCACTTCGAAAAGATCGATGTCGTCGATCGACATACCGGCCTTCTTCAGCGCGCGCTCAGTCGCCGGAAGCGGGGCCTCCAGCATGATCACCGGGTCATGTCCGATGAGCGTCAGGTTGTGGATGCGAGCCAGGGGCGTCAGGCCATACGCCTTGAGCGCCTTTTCCGAGACGACCATCACACCGGAGGCTCCGTCGCAGATCTGGCTGGAGGTCGCCGCCGTGATGGCGCCGCCTTCGCGCAACAACTTCACACCCTTGATCGCATCGAGACTGGAGTCGTAGCGGATGCCCTCATCGCTATCGTGACGGACGAGCGAGCCTTCGTCGCCCTTGCCGTCCTTGCCGTCGATGGCGATGATTTCGTTCTTGAATGCGCCGGCCTGAGTAGCGGCGATCGCGCGCTGGTGAGAGTTGTAGGCGTACTCGTCCAGCTGATCCTTGGTCAGGCCATACTTGGCGGCCATCATCTCGGCGCCCATGAACTGGCTGAACTGGATATTCGGATAGCGCGCCTGCTGCTTCGGGCTCATCGGTGTGCCGAAGCCCTCCTTCGCCGGCAGCGCGACAGACAGGCCCATGGGCACGCGTGTCATGCTTTCAACGCCCGAGGCGATCACGACGTCCATCGTCCCGCTCATCACAGCCTGGGCCGCGAAGTGCAGGGCCTGCTGAGACGAACCGCATTGCCGGTCAACACTGGTGGCCGGCACGCTTTCCGGAAGCTTAGACGCCAGCACCGCGCCACGTGCGATGTTGGTGGCCTGTTCGCCGACCTGCATGACGCAGCCCATGACCACGTCTTCGATGACGGAAGGGTCGATGCCGGTACGATCAACGAGTTCGTTCAGCACGACCGCGCCGAGGTCGGCTGGGTGCCATTCCCGAAGGCGTCCACCCTTGCGCCCGCCAGCGGTCCGCGTCGCTGCTACAATATAGGCTTCGGCCATGGCCGTGCTCCCTGATGAAGATCCAAGCGCCATTCAAAAGACGCGTCAAAATCAGTCTATGAAGGCGCCGCAAGGTAAGACAAGTCCGGTTGACGTTAACGGCAACTAGCCCGCAAAGCTGTCTTGCAAAATCTGCTCGAGCCATTCGACGTCGACGCCATCGAATGCTGCGGGCGCCTCTGAATCCACGTCGAAGACCGCAATGAGCCTTCCCTTCGCGTCGAAGACGGGGACGACGATCTCGCTCGCAGAGCGGCTGTCGCAGCTGATGTGGCCAGGGAAGGCGTTGACGTCATCAACAACATGGGTCTGGCGACGACGGGCTGCAGATCCGCAAACACCTTGCCCAAAGGCGATCCGCAGGCAACCGAGCGTGCCTTGATAGGGCCCGACCACCAGCTCTTCGTGTTTGTCGGGATCGACGACGTAAAATCCGGTCCAAAAGAAATGATCGAAACTTGCAGCCATCATCGAAGCCACCGTCGCCATCCGGGCTGTGAGGTTGGGCTCGCCCTCGAGAACCGAGGCAATTTCTTGGGCCAAGGCGGCATAACGCTCGGCCTTGGCCGACGGAAGAACGACATCATTGAACATTTCGGCCATGAATTGAGCCTGTAGCGGTCAGCGGCGCGCTGGACAAACCCCGGCGGCGGGGCTTTTTACTCACCTTCAGTTTCGGGGAGCTTCCATGCGTCTTGCCTTGCTCGTTTCCGCGCTATCCTTGGCTTGCGCTGCGCCATCCCTTGCCCAGGTTGCGGAAGGCCCCAGCCGAAGCTTCCAGGGTCGCGACATTTTCTCGCTGCGGGCGGCCAGCGATCCGCAGGTGCGGCCCGACGGCGGAGCCATCGCCTACGTTCGCACCACCCAAGACATCATGACTGACAGCGGCCACCCCTCCATCTGGCTGGCTGATCCGGTGACCGGCGCTCAGACGCCGCTAGCGACCGAAGAGGCGGCGAACCTGCATCCGCGATGGTCGCCAGACGGCACGCGCCTGGCCTATGTCGGCGCAGGCCCAAGCGGCGCGCAGCTCTACGTGCGCTGGATGGCCTCAGGCCGCTCGGCGAAGGTCGCCAATCTCGAGCAAGCGCCGAGTTCCATCACCTGGTCTCCTGACGGCAAGTCCATCGTTATGGTCATGCTCACGCCGGCCCCGACGCGAGCGCTGGGCGCACCCATGGCGCCACCGCCGGGCGCGAAATGGGCCGAACCGCTCAAGATCATCGACCGAGTCACTTATCGCCGCGACGGAGCGGGCTATGTGAGGCCTGGCTACCGCCACCTGTTCATTGTCTCGGCGGACGGCGGTCAGCCGCGCCAGCTGACGTTTGGCAAGTTCGATGAAGGCGGTCAGGTCGCTTTCACCCCGGACGGCAAAGCCCTTTTGTACTCGACCAACCGGTCTGCAGATTGGGAGCGCGAGGCTCAGGAAAGCGACATCTATCAGCTGTCCCTCGCAGACGGGGCGACCACCCGGCTGACCAACCGCATCGGACCCGACCAAGCCCCGACACCTTCGCCGGACGGAACGAAGATCGCCTATGTCGGCTTCGACGATCACGGCCATCGCGGCTATGAGAACACCCGCCTCTACGTGATGGATCGCGATGGCAAGAACAGCCACGTCCTCACCGGCTCCCTCGATCGCAGCGTGGGCGCTCCGACCTGGGCCGCAGACGGCAAGAGTATCTACGTCGACTACGCCGATCACGGCGTCACGAAGGTGGCGCGCATCACCCTGGACGGAAAGATGGAAACCGTCGCCACCGGCCTGACCAGCAGCGCCGAGATGGACCGGCCCTACACCGGTGGCGAATTCTCAGTCGGCAAAAACGGTCTCGTGGCCTTCACCTCAGGCGATGCGACCTCGCCGTCCGACATTTCTGTTGCCAGTGGCGGCAAGACGAAACGCCTGACCAACCTGAACGGCGACCTCTTTTCAGATAAGACCCTCGGCAAGGTTGAGCCCCTGTCGGTGACCTCATCCTTTGACAAGAAATCGATCGACGCCTGGGTTGTTACGCCGCCCAATTTCGATCCGTCGAAGACCTATCCCCTAATCCTGGAGATCCACGGCGGCCCGTTCTCAGCCTACGGCCCGGTATTTTCTACCGATGACCAGCTCTATGCGTCGGCCGGCTACATCGTCGTCTATTCAAACCCGCGCGGCTCGACATCCTATGGCGATGAGTTCGCCAACACGATCGACAAAAACTACCCCAGCCACGACTACGACGACCTGATGAGCGTCGTAGACGCCGTCATCGCCAAGGGCTCGGTCGATCCAGGCCACCTCTATGTCACGGGCGGCTCAGGTGGCGGTGCGCTCACCGCCTGGATCGTCGGAAAGACCAGCCGCTTCAGGGCCGCAGCGGCCCAGAAGCCGGTAATCAACTGGACCAGCGAGGTTCTCACGACCGATGGCTACAACTTCATGGCCCTCTCCTGGTTCGGGAAGATGCCCTGGGAGGATCCAGACTCCTATTGGAAGCGCTCACCGCTATCGCTGGTCGCCAATGTGAAGACGCCGACGCTGGTCATTGTCGGCACTGAGGACCACCGTACGCCGCCGTCCGAAGCCGAACAGTTCTACGATGCGCTCCAGATCCTCAACGTGCCGTCTGCAATGATTCAGGTGCCGGGCGCCTCGCACGGCGGCCTCGCTGAGCGCCCCTCTCAAGCCGCGGCTAAGGCCAACGCAATCCTCGCCTGGTTCGATCGTTACAAATGAGGACCGCGACAGCACTCACTACGCTACTCCTGGCCGGCCTGATCGCTGGCGGGGCTCAGGCCACACCTCTCCGATCGCTTGGAATCAAGGATCCCGACACCAAAGCCTGGTGGCAAATCGCCGAGACGCTGTCGTCGGACGCGATGGAGGGACGCGACATCGGCTCGCCTGGCCACCATCGCGCTGCCTTGGTCGTGGCGGCCCGCTTCAAAGCCGCCGGGCTGAAGCCGGCGGGTGATAAAGGGACCTACATCCAGACCTTCGCCGTGCACGAAAGTCGCGTGGAAAAGGCCGGGACTTCGTTCCAGGTCACCCGCGCAGACGCAGCGCCATTGAAGCTGGAATTCCTCCATCAGATCACCGTCCGCGCCACGGACGACCTGCCCTCGAGGCTCGACGCTCCGCTGACCTTCCGCGGTTACTGCGACAGCAAGGAACTGGCCGACGCGAAGGGAAAGGTGGTCGTCTGCTTCAACACGCGACGGACCGGCCTTCCGAGCGCCGGCCAGCGGGTGCAGGCCGCGTTTGCGGCTGGTGCAGCAGGCTTACTGCAGGTCGACGATCCCTATTTCACCATCGAGCCTTCGCGTTGGCCAGACGCCTATGCGCGGTCTGTCGCTATCGCGGGATCCGCGCCGTCGGCAGCGTCGAACTTACCTGTCATGCGGCTGAGTGCTGACGCCTTTCGAGCGATGCTCGTGGGGTCCGGTCAGGATGGCGAAACAATCCTGAAGACGGGCGGTGCGAAGCAGCCTCTGGCAGCGTTCGAAATTCCCGGCCGCCTCCAGGCGCAGTTCCGCGTGACCATGCGCGACTTCAAGGCGGAGAACGTGCTGGCCTTGCTACCTGGCCGCGACCCCGCGCTGAAGAACCAGTATCTTGCGCTTTCCGCCCACCTCGACGGCTATGGCTATGGCGAGCCGGTGGCGGGCGACGGGCTCTACAACGGCACCTTGGACGACGCGGCCTATGTGGGAACGCTGATCCGCTTTGCCGACAAGCATAAGGGCCATCCGCTCCGCCGCAGTGTGCTGCTGGCGGCCTTCACAGGAGAGGAAAAGGGTCTTTTGGGCGCGCACTGGTTTGTCGATCACCCGAGCGTACCCAAAGCCTCCATTGTCGCCGACATCAACCTTGACCAGCTGCGTCCCTTGTTCGCTCTGGACATCATGACCGAGCTGGCTGTGAACGACACGACGCTGGGGAGCACGGCGCGCGAAGTGGCGGCCTCCATGGCGATCCGGATCCAGTCCGATCCAGAGCCAGAGCGCGGCCTTCTGCAGCGCGCCGACCACTGGCCCTTCATGCAGGCAGGGATTCCCGCAACCGGCTTCATCTTCGGCTATGTGCCGGGAACCGAGGCCGAGCAGCGCTATCGCGAATGGTACCAGGTCCGCTATCATCGCCCGCAGGACGACTTGACCCAACCGATGGATTTCGACGCGGCCGGAAAGTTCAACCGCTTCTTCTACACGTTCGCAGAAAGCGTGGCCGACGCCGAGGCCAAGCCGGACTGGACTGCCCGCCGCGCGCCTCCAAATTGACCGAAAACACCCGATGGACGTCGTACTCGCAAACGGCCGCGTGATGACCGAAAGCGGGCTCGAAGACGGGCTCGCCGTGCGGCTGAACGGTTCGCGAATTACGGCAATCGGGCCGGTGGCGAGCTTTGGTACGCAAACACATCAGCGCGATTTGAAGGGCGCGATCCTGCTTCCGGGATTCATTGATATCCAGGTCAATGGCGGCGGCGGCGCTCTGTTCAACGACGCACCCACGGCAAAGACCATCGCTGCGATTGGCCAAGCTCACCGCAAATTTGGCACCACGGGCTTCCTGCCGACCCTAATCAGCGACGACCTTTTAGCGGTCGCCGATGCGATCGCTGCGACGCGCAATTCGATCGCTGAAGGTGTGCCTGGCGTCCTGGGCGTTCACATTGAGGGGCCCTTCCTCAACCCAAAGCGGAAGGGAATTCATGAACTCACCAAGCTTCGAGGGATCGACGAGGCCGCGTTCGACCTGCTGACCTCGCTGGGGACTGGACGCACGCTTCTGACCCTCGCGCCGGAAATAACCAATCCGAACATGATCCGTCGGCTGGTCAAAGCGGGCCTCATCGTTTGCGCCGGTCACTCAAATGCGACCTACGCAACTGTAAGATCGGCTCTGGATCACGGGTTGTCTGGCTTCACACACCTGTTCAACGCCATGTCACCGCTCACCAGTCGTGAGCCCGGCGTCGTCGGCGCCGCGCTCGACGACCAAGCCAGCTGGTGCAGCGTGATCGTCGACGGCCACCACGTCGACCCGGTCGTGCTCGGCATAGCGCTCCGCTGCAAACCGCACGACCGGTTCATCCTGGTCAGCGACGCTATGCCTTCGGTGGGCACTGACATCGGCACCTTCGTCCTCCAGGGAAAGGTGATCACCGTAAAGCAAGGCATCTGCCTCGACGAACACGGGACCTTGGCAGGTTCTGATCTCGACATGGCCAGCGCCGTACGAAATGCCATGAAGCTGCTTGGCCTCAGTCTGTCCGAGGCTTCGCGCATGGCGAGCCGCAATCCGGCGGAATTCCTGCGTTTGGGTGATGAGGTGGGGCGGATCGCACCGGGTTACCGCGCGGACTTGGTGCTGGTCGACGACGATATCCAAGTGCTCGACACTTGGATCGGCGGCCAGGACACATCTTCAGCGAGCGACGGCCAACACCTCGAGGGCCGGGTGAGCCATGGCTAGGGCCAGCCGCGGACTTGAGATCTTGCTTGGCCTGGCGTTGCTGATTGGTAGCCCCGGGGCCACCTCTGCCCAGACCTCGCAGCCGGCTCTTGCCATCAAGGTGATTCCGGCACCCGTTTTGGTGACCTCTTTGCAAGGCTCGACCCCGGTCGTCGTCTCCGATGGCGACACGATCGTTGCGCCGCAAGGCGATCAGGCTGCCTTGCATATCGCCAATGAACTGAGCGACCTCGTGCTCAAGACGCGCGGGATGCATTTGAAAATCGTCGCGAGCGAGGTTGCGCCAATCGGCGCTGCGTCCATCGTTCTTTCGCGTGCAAGCGGCTTGAGCGATGAGGCCTACACTGTCGATATTGAAGGCGGTCAGGCACGGGTCGCGGCGACGAGCGACGCTGGCCTATTCTATGGCGCAGTGACGTTGTGGCAGTTGCTAACGCCCAACGCTCAGCCTGGACCGATCACCCTTGCTGCAATGAAGATCGAGGATCATCCGCTATTCGCGTGGCGAGGTCTGCTGTTGGACTCGGCACGCCACTTCCAGAGCCCCGCATTCATCGAGGCGCTGATCGACCGGATGGCGCGTGCCAAACTGAATGTCCTGCAATGGCATTTGACGGACGACCAAGCCTGGCGGCTGGAGATCAAGAAATATCCACGTCTTACGGACATTGGGGCCTGGCGCGTTCCGGCTGGCGCGGCGGCGGCGGCCGACATCGATCCGAAGACCAAAGCGCCTCGGCGCATTGGTGGTTTCTACACCCAGGACCAGGTTCGCCACATCGTGGCCTACGCCGCCGCGCACCACATCACCATCGTCCCGGAGATTGAGATGCCGGGTCACGCGCAGGCCGCCATCGCGGCCCTTCCTGTATTGACCTCGACGATACCTCCGCCGGCCGCACCGTCTTCAGACTGGGGGATCAATCCCAATATCTACAACGTCGACGACAAGAGCTTCACCATACTTGAGGACGTGCTCGTTGAGGTCATGGACCTCTTCCCGTCCAAGTTCATCCACGTCGGCGGCGACGAGGTGGTAAAGCTCCAATGGCGATCCAATCGCGACGTCCAGGCGCGAATGAAGTCGCTATGGATCGGCGATGAGGATGCCCTGCAGGGATGGTTCACCGGACGCATCGGGCATTTTCTGGCGGCGCATGGACGCAAATTGATCGGCTGGGATGAGATTCTTCTGGGCGGTGCGCCGCAGGGCGCAGCGATCACCTCATGGCGGGGCGCAGATGGCGCTTTCATCGCCGCCAAGTTCGGTCACGATGCCGTGCTGTCGCCTGCCCCGGTGTTCTATCTGGACAACCGGGCCAGCGCCTCGCCCCAGGAGCCTCCAGGTCGTGGTGCCGTGATTTCTCTAAAGGACGTTTACAACTTCGATCCAATTCCTGGCGGACTGAACGCAGCCGATCGGGCCCACATCCTGGGCCTTCAGGCCAACCTCTGGACCGAGCACATGCGTACCGAGGAACGCATGAGCTTGATGATGTTCCCACGTGCTCTGGCGCTTGCCGAAAGTGCATGGACACCGACCGCCCGCCGAAGCTGGAGCGACTTCGCGGACCGACTTCCCGCCGAGCTCGCCCGGGAGCGCGCCCTTGGAGAAATCTATGATCCCGTCCCGATGTCCGTCTACGGTCTGGCGTCCCCTCAGGGTGCCGGTGCTCGGCTGACACTTGCTGGCGCAGAGGGCTTAGGCGAAATCCATTACACGCTCGACGGCAAGCTGCCGACGGTGGCGTCGGCACATTACGAGACACCGATCGACATCCCGGCACCGGTCACCGTGCACGCAGCAGCCTTCCGCAACGGAGAGCAATTGGCGGCCGCCAGCGAAATCCGTGTCGACAGTCGGTCAATGCGGACGCGGACGAGCCAGGAACTCAAGCTTTGCACCCACAAGATCGCATTGAATCTCGAGGGGCAGGCCCCGATACGTGGAGCACGCGCGCGCTACCTGATCGACATCATGAACCCGTGCTGGACCTTCGAAGCCGCTGACCTGACGGGCGTAAAATCGATCGAAGCCGCGGTCGGCCAGCTCCCGTTCAACTTCCAGATCGGCGACGATCGCCAGAAGATCGTGCTGCATCCACCAACAACGGCGAAGGGTGAGTTGGAAGTTCGCCAGGGTAGCTGCACGGGCCCAGTTGTCGCCCGTCTGCCTTTGGCGCCCGCCAGCGTGTCCCTTGGGTCCACCGTCCTGAAAGGCCCAATAGCCACCGCCGCTGGCCTTCACGACCTTTGCTTTATGTTCACTGAAACGAGCCTGGACCCGATGTGGGCGCTCGGCCGCGTGACCCTCGTAGCATCCGGAGCCTCCGTTGGCCGCTGACCTTGTCCTGCTTTCACCACTGGCCGGCTGGTCCTGCAGCCTGGCGGAAGTGCCGGACCCGGTCTTCGCTCAAGCCATGCTGGGCGAAGGTATCGCCATCGATCCAACCAGCGGCGTGCTCAAAGCGCCTTGCGACGGGATGGTGATGAGCCTGCATGCTGCGCATCATGCCGTCAGCTTGCGGACCACGGCTGGTATCGAGATCTTGCTGCATATCGGCCTTGAGACCGTCGCCCTGGGTGGCACAGGGTTCGAACCGCATGTCGCCAACGGGCAGTCGGTAAAAGCAGGCGATCGGCTGATTAGCTTCGACCTGGATCTGCTTGCGCGGCGGGCCGTCAGTCTCGTTTCCACGATGATCATCACGCAGGCCGCCGGCTTCAGAATTGTGATGAGTCAAGCCGATCGACGGGTATCGGCAGGCGATATCCTGATGCGGCTGAGCCCAGGCCAAGAGGCCGCAGCAACACCGTTGCGATCTGCCAGTCCTGGCGCCACCCGGGTCGTCATCATCCCCCTGGCTCATGGCTTACACGCTCGGCCAGCCGCACGCCTGGCGCAGTGCGCCGCCGCGTTCAACGCCGAGGTTACATTTGCCTGGGCCGGCCGAACGGCCAGCGCGCGCAGCCCGGTTGGGGTGATGGCGCTTGGCCTGCAACACGGCGACACCGCCGTGCTCTCCGCCTTGGGCCCCGACGCTGAGGCCGCGCTGTCTGCCATCGTCGCGCTGATTGAGAGCGGCATGGATGAGACGAAGGCTCTGGCCCCCACACGGCGACCGCCAAAGGCGTCTCCTGTGACCAACGGCGGTCCTCTGCGTGGATTGATGGCCGCGCCAGGCCTCGCCATCGGCGTCGCCGCGCGCCTGGCCCGCCTGGAGATTGTGACGCCCGAAGAAGGCCAAGGCGTGGACCATGAGCGGCTTGCCCTCAGAGCCGCCTTAAGTGAGGTCGCCGCCCAGGTCGCCTCGGCCATCGCCCACGCTCCCGAGACGACCCACCGCGCAATCTTGGGCGCACACGCCGCCTTCCTGGATGATCCGATACTCAAAGGCAAAGCTGATTGTCTGATCGAGGAGGGCAAATCCGCCGGCTTTGCTTGGAAGGCCGCCGTTGGCGGTTTCGTCGAGGCCTTGCAGAGCCTGGCCGACCGGCGGATCGCCGAACGGATCGATGACCTTCTCGATCTTGAGCGGCGGGTGTTGTTAGCGCTGGCCGGGGAAACAGACCTTGAGGCAGAGCTTCCAGCTGGCGCCATCCTTTTGGCCGATGAGCTGTTCCCCTCTCAGCTTATGAATATCCTGCCAGGCCGGCTGGCGGGAATCTGTACCGGCGGTGGCGGGCCGACCTCTCACGTCGCGATATTGGCCAGCGCGATGGGGCTTCCCGCTCTGGTCGCGATGGGGGCAAGGCTGGCGGCGATCCCCGATGGCGCAACCCTGATCCTCGACGCCGATTCAGGGGTCTTGCAGGTTTCGCCCAACGCCGCCGAGCTCGCGGCCGCACACGGTCAGTTGACGGCTCGCGCAGCGCAGGGACAAGCTGCACGTGCCGCAGCTGGTGATCCCGCAAAGCTGGCAGATGGAACGGCCATACCGATATTGGCCAACCTTGGCTCTCTCTCAGAGGCGCAGGCCGCAGTCGCAAGTGGCGCTGAAGGCTCGGGCCTGTTGCGCACCGAGTTTCTGTTCCTGGACCGCGAGACGGCACCCGACGAGGACGAGCAAACCAGAGACTATCAAGCGATTGCCGATGCTCTGGGCACCCGGCCGATCGTCATCCGATTATTGGACATTGGCGGCGACAAGCCCGTCGCCTACCTGCCGCAGGCGATGGAGGAAAATCCTGCCCTCGGCCTGCGAGGCGTGCGCCTGTTGCTGCGTCACCCACAGATGCTGCAGACGCAGCTGCGCGCCATTTTGAGGGTCATGCCGCCTGGCAAATGCAGCATCATGATCCCAATGGTGTCTAACCCCTCGCAAGTGCGCGCTGTGCGTGCAGCTCTCGTCGCGGCGCAAAGCGACCTAGGCATCCAGGCTCGTCTCGAACTCGGGGTTATGATCGAGACGCCCGCTGCGGCGGTGATAGCCGACAAGTTGGCGAAGGAAGCTGACTTCCTCTCCATCGGCACCAACGACCTCACTCAGTACGCGCTGGCGATGGACCGCGCTCATCCGCAGCTGGCGGCCGAAGCCGATGGTCTGGATCCCTCTGTGCTGCGGTTGGTCCATCAAACCTGTATCGGCGGCTCGAGCCAAGGGCTCAGGATAAGCGTCTGCGGCGGGCTGGCGGGTGACCTTGCCGCGATCCCGATTCTGATTGGCCTGGGCGTCAGCCAGCTGTC
This sequence comes from uncultured Alphaproteobacteria bacterium, assembly GCA_903860975.1. GTDB lineage: Bacteria > Pseudomonadota > Alphaproteobacteria > Caulobacterales > Caulobacteraceae > Phenylobacterium. Next base: position 11,153 of record CAIOSI010000040.1, on the reverse strand, counting down.
GATGACATCCGCCACAATCCCCGAGGCCAAGGCGTTGATCCGCACTTTGTCCGCGCAAGCCTGCCAACAGCTCGCTCAATCGGCGCTGGGTGCAACGTCTGCCCAGGAGGTTCGCGCGCTCAGTTATACGTTCCTCAACGGAGGGGCCTAACCATGCGCTCGCCGCTTGAAGCCTTGCAGTCGCTGGGTCGGGCCCTGATGCTGCCGATCGCGGTGCTGCCCGTGGCAGGCTTGCTTCTAAGACTGGGTCAGCCTGATCTTCTGAACATCCCCTTCGTTGCCGCCGCGGGCGATGCGATCTTCTCCAACCTCGGCTTGCTGTTCGCTGCAGGCGTCGCCGTGGGATTAGCCCAAAGCAACAACGGCGCTGCCAGCCTCGCCGGTGTTGTGTGTTTCCTGATCGCGACACAAGGCGCTCAGAGCCTGCTGCACGTCCCTGCAGATGCCTTGAAGGGCCTGGCCGGTGACGCTGTAGATCTCGCGAAAGCGGCATTCAAAACCAAGGCCGTGGGCAAGCTCGGCGTGCCGATCGGCATCGCGTCAGGCCTCGTCGGCGGACTCTTCTACAATCGATTTTCCAATATAAAGCTGCCCGAATATCTCGCCTTCTTCGGCGGACGCCGGTTCGTGCCAATTTTGGCGGGCCTAGGCGGCCTGGTTATGGCCGGCCTGATCGGCGGCGCGTACGATGCCTTGAGCGGCGGGCTCGATGGATTGAGCCACGCCATCGTCGGATCCGGCCGCCTGGGCCTCTTCGCCTATGGCCTTGCAAACCGCATCCTGATCGTCACTGGCCTGCACCATATCCTCAACAATGTCGCCTGGTTCATCGTCGGCGATTTTCACGGGGCAACCGGAGACTTGAAGCGGTTCTTCGCCGGCGATCCAAGCGCCGGCGTGTTTATGGCTGGCTTCTTCCCGGTGATGATGTTCGGCCTGCCGGCAGCTTGCCTGGCGATGTATCACGCCGCCCCTCAGGGGCGGCGCAAGGCCGTTGGCGGCATGCTGCTGTCAATGGCCCTGACCTCGTTTCTGACCGGCGTCACCGAGCCCATCGAGTTCAGTTTCATCTTCTTGGCGCCTCTGCTCTTCGCCCTGCACGCCGGCCTTACGGGTTTGGCTTTTGTTGTGATGGACATCCTCGGCGTAAAGCTGGGGTTTGGCTTCTCTGCAGGCCTCTTCGACTACGTCTTGAACTTCAGCAAGGCGACGAAGCCGCTGCTGCTGGCCCCCGTCGGCCTGGCTTATTTCGCGCTTTATTACGGGGTCTTTCGTTGGGCGATCGTCCGCTTCGACCTGAAGACGCCCGGGCGCGACATTGAGGGCCAGACGGCCGCCACGCCGGCGAGCGCGAGTGATCGGGCGCAGGCGTTTGTCGCCGCGCTCGGCGGCGCTCAGAACCTCGTCAGTGTCGACGCCTGCACGACGCGCCTGCGCCTGGTGATTGCAGATCAGGCCGCCATCGACGAGCCCAGGCTAAAGGCGCTCGGCGCAAAGGGGCTCGTACGCCCCTCCGCCAATAGCCTCCAGGTGGTGCTGGGGCCGCTTGCCGATCAGGTCGCAGGCGAAATCCGCGATGCCGTTGGCGCGCTGCAGAAGGCAGCCGCAGACAATGACGCAGCCTTAGTCGCCGAGCCGGCAGTCGCCAACTTGGACGCCCTACCCTGGCTGAAAGCGCTTGGCGGCCGGGACAATTTGAAAGGCTGCGGCCTTTGCGCAAGCCGGATCTACATCGAGATGGCCAGCGTCGAGGCCATTGATGAAATCTCACTGGGCGGCCTGGGCGTCCGGGGGATCGCGCGACCGGGGGCAAACAGTGTGCATCTACTGCTCGGGCCAAATGCAAAAGCGGTGGCCGAAGCGCTGGTAAATTCAGGCGTTCCTGCCGCGTAGTGGCGGCGGCCTCATTTACGGTTCCTGACGTCGCCAGCCAGGCGCACCCTCCTCCATCGAGGCTCAGCCCTGCTGGGCTGGCGAACGCAGCTGATGGCGGCGGAAGCGGCCGTCATTTTCGAGGGCTGGCTCAAACTCTGGAGTGTCGCATCGGGTTAAACCGCGCCGACATCAGCCCTGCGGGCCTTGTTGGCCGCCATCACGACGGGTCGATACCGAAGGGGCATGCGCGCCGCCCGGTGCGCGCCCTGCCATCGTGAAGTCTGCGTGGTCGAACCCTTCAGAGTAAAATTAAAGTGCGCGGAGCGGCGCAGGGAAAAAGGTCTGCGACAGTTCGAGGCCTCTTATCGCGCTTGCGACAGGCGGCGCTACGCGTTCTGGCCGGGGCGTTCGCAGCTCTTCAACAGGTCGGGCCACCGAACGGCCCCGATGATTGGGGATCGGTCTATCTGCCCGATCATCCCGCGAAGGCCCTAAAAGCGATCAGCGCCAACGTCACCGTAATCGCGCCGCCGATGCGCGTGGCGATCTGTGCGAAAGGCATCAACTGCAGCCGGTTGGCGGCGGTCAGGATCGCCACGTCGCCCGTACCGCCCTGGCCAGAGTGGCACGCGTTGACGATCGCCACATCGATCGGATGCATCTTCAGGAACCGGGCCAGCAGAAAGCCCGTCCCGATCAGGGTCGACACGGTGGCGACGATGGTGATCAGAGTTGATGCGTTGAACGCGGCGATCAACTTATCCCAAGGCGTCATGGCCACGCCGATCGCAAACAGCAGCGGATAGGTCACCGCGGTGCGGAAGAATTGGTAGAGACCGTAGGCCCCTTGTTCGAGGTCGGGCGAGACCAATCTGCCGAGCTTCAGGATTACGGTTAGCAGCAGCATCACCACAGGCGCGGGGAAATCCCAGAGTTTCTGGGCGACTGTACCCAGCAGGTAGAGGGTCACCGCCAGGATCGTTGCACCGGCAAGAACCTCGGCGGCCGGGCGAGGCCTCACCGCCGGGTCGCCAGATAGCTCGACGTCGTTTTCACCGATTTGAAGCCGACCCTCACCCGTAAGATCGGGGCGAAGCTTACCTAGATAATTTAGGCCGCCCGCAATGATGATCGCCGTGAGGCTACCAAGCATCACCGACGGTAGAATTTCGGCGAAAAGGTCGCCCTGCGGCTGGTGGCTGATCAGGCCATAGCCGATGGATAGCGGCATTGCACCTTCGCCCACACCCCCAGCCATGATCGGAATGACAATGTTAAAGAGGGTATGGTGCAAGCCAAGCCCCAGCGCCGAGCCGACTGCGCAGCCGACTGCGCCGGCAATCAACGAGCCCAGCACCAAGGGCACAAAGATCTTCAGGAAACCGCCCACGAGTAGGCGGCGATCCATACCCAGTATGGAGCCCACAACGATCGAGCAGATAAACAGATAGAGAAAGTTGCTCTGCTTGGTGAAGCTCGTGATCGAGATCACGAGCGGCGCAGGGAGCGCGTGAGCGAAAACGAGATAGGACGGAATGAAGGTCGCAAAGATCGCTCCGGCCCCGATGTTGCGGATCACCGGCAGGCGCTTGCCGACCTCAGCGCAGGCAAAGCCGCCGACGGCCAAAACGGCGATGTTCATCAAAATGTCCGAGGGGACTTTGCCCTGACTGACAAAGTAGGCCGTAAGCGCGATGACCGTGACAAACACCGGTGCAGGGACGAGCCCGACCCGAACATCCATTAATCGCCACCACGTTCTGAGCAGCCGGCCGGCCGGCGGTTCATCGTTTGCGACCGCAGGATGCGGAGCCACGGTGTCGGGCATGTTCTTCCCTCATCATTCGACGCGGCCACGCGAGCCAGTCAGTTCCTGCGCCCGGGCGTCCGGACAATCCTTATTTTGCCGCTCTCGTCGGGCACGTCGCTCAGCAATGTGTTGGTGTCGTCGAAATAAACCGCTGGCATGGGGGGGGCAGTGCACGGCAAGCGTTCCATTGCTCCAGGCTGACATGCGCCAATTGTCGGTGAATGATCCCGCACATTGTCCACGTTGGGACACAAATGGACGGCAAAGCCGTCGTCTTCCAGCCGTTTATGACATCGCGCACGTCGCTCGTGCGATCGCCGCAACTCAAGCTTGCGCCCGGCGGAGCTTGGCAATCCCAGCGACGCGCATACCACTAAGATAATTCCCGAACCAAGACTTTGGGGTCGGCCTTCCGGTCCCGCGCTTATGCCGACATCGTCTGACCTTTGGCCTGGAATTGAACGGGCGTTGCGTTTGGGGGCCGATCTCCAGCCCACGCCAGATCGTCATAGCTACGCAAGATTTTAGAGCGCATTATTATTCACGTTATCTAGTCGACGTTAGATGCAGATTTCGAGAACAATTCATGTGTAATAACCTGTTTTGATCTAGAATTATTCGCAGCACATCACCTCGTTTATGCGCAAAAGACGTTTCTAAATATTTCGAAAAAACGATCCAATATGCTCAAGATTAAGAATGCATAATTATGGCTTTGGTTTTGATCGTCGAAGACGAGATATTCATTCGGCAGGCTGCCGAATGGACGATGGAAGATCTGGGACACACCACCTTGATCGCCTGCGATTTTGCCCAAGCCATCGCTCACATATCGGCGACAGAGAAGATTGACGCGCTCTTCGTAGACATGCGTCTGAGCGCATTGCCATTTGGCGGCCTCGCTGTCGCCAGCCAGGCGATCACACTACAGCCTCACCTGCGCGTGCTCTACACCTCCGGCACGCCACTTAGGGCAGATATCGCGGATCGATTTGTACCGGGCGGCCAATTCCTCCTAAAGCCTTATTCCACAGAACAATTAGGGGCGTCCCTGGAACAACTTCTCAGCTGAGGCACTCCGTTAATTAGCGCGCGCCTGATCGTGAGCGGGTTTGTCTAGTCAGGATATCCGATCGACATTTCCGACACAGAGACGGACCAGGTGCTCCCGACGGCCGAGAATTTTGAAGCCGATCGCGCACGTCAGTCGGAAGAGCCCATAGTGAAGACTGGCGCGCTGCAGAGCGCAATATTCAATAGCGCGAACTTCTCCTCGATCGCCACCGACGCCAAAGGTGTGATCCAGATCTTCAACGTCGGCGCCGAGCGGATGCTCGGTTACGCAGCGTCCGAGGTGATGAACACCATCACTCCGGCCGACATTTCCGATCCGCAGGAACTGATTTCCCGGGCAGAGGCGCTTAGCGCTGAGCTGGGCACACCGATCACGCCCGGCTTCGAAGCGCTTGTGTTCAAGGCCTCTCGTGGCATCGAGGACATCTATGAGCTGACTTATATCCGCAAAGACGGGACCCGGCTTCCAGCGGTGGTGTCTGTGACGGCGTTGCGAGACGTGTCGGGTGCGATCATCGGATACCTGCTGATCGGCACTGACAACACCGCGCGAAAGCTGGTCGAGGAGGAGCAGAAGGCTTCCGACCAGCGGCTGCGTGATCAACAATTCTACACGCGCTCGCTGATCGAATCGAACATCGACGCCCTGATGACCACCGATCCCATGGGCATCATCACCGATGTGAATAAGCAAATGGAGGCCCTGACCGGCTGCACTCGCGACGAACTGATCGGGGCGCCGTTCAAGGACTGCTTCACCGATCCCAACCGCGCCGAGGCCGGGATCAAACGGGTGCTCGCCGAGAAGTCGATCACCGACTACGAGCTCACCGCGCGTGCCCTAGACGGCAAACAGACCGTGGTTTCCTACAATGCCACCACCTTCTATGACCGCCACCGCAACCTGAAGGGCGTCTTTGCGGCCGCCCGCGACATTACCGAGGCCAAGCGCGTCCAGGTCGAACTACAGCTGGCTAAGGCAGCCGCTGAGAGCGCCAGTCGCACCAAGTCGGACTTCCTGGCCAGCATGAGCCACGAGATCCGCACGCCAATGAATGCAATCATGGGGATCGCCGATCTACTGGCGAAAACTCAACTGACGCCGGAGCAGGACAGATATATTCAAATCTTCCGCCGCTCGGGCGACAATCTGCTCAACCTGATTAACGACATTCTTGACCTCTCCAAGGTAGAGGCCTCGCAGCTTGATCTCGAGCGGACTCATTTTTCGCTGAGCGACCATCTGGAGAAGGTGATGGAGATGGTCGCGCCCCGGGCGCATGAAAAATCCCTGGCGCTGGTCTGCGAGATCGCGCAGGGGGTAAGCAACGACCTGATGGGCGACCCCACGCGGCTACGCCAAGTGCTGCTGAACCTGTTGGGTAACGCCATCAAATTTACGGAGTCAGGTCGGGTCTGCCTCACTGTGGGCCCCGACGGAGACGTAACGGTCCCAACCGCCCTGCGCTTTACGGTTACCGACACCGGAATCGGCATCTCAGACGACAAGTTGGATCGCGTTTTCGAACGCTTCACCCAAGCTGACTCCTCGACCACTCGACGGTTCGGCGGTTCGGGCCTTGGGCTCACGATCTCGCGGCGGCTGGTCGAGCTCATGGGCGGACGCATCTGGGTGCAGAGCCAGGTCGACGCGGGCAGCCTTTTTGCGTTCGCCGTGCCCTTCGAGGTTTCGGTCAAGCGCGAGCGACCGATCGCGGCCCCCGTCGGCGCCGGTTCGGAAGCCGCGCTTCATCCCCTGCGCATCCTCATGGCCGAGGACTCCCCCGACAACTGCACGATCGCGCTCGCCTACCTCGAGGATACGCCCTACCGGGTTGATGTGGCCGAGACCGGCGTGCTGGCGTGCGAGATGTTCAAGGCAGGCTGCTACGACCTTGTGCTCATGGACCGCCAGATGCCGGCGATGGACGGTCTGACGGCGACGCGCACGATAAGGGCCTGGGAGAAGGCCAACGATTGCCCAATGACGCCGATCATCGCGCTGACGGCCTCGGCGTTGAAGGGTGACCGGGAGAGCTGCCTCGCCGCCGGGTGCACCGCCTATCTCACCAAGCCGATCAAACAAGACGTGCTACTGCAGGCGATCAGGGATCACTCGAGGGTCAAGACCTTGTCTGCCCCGGCCACGGCGCCAAATCTCAGCGTCTCTCGGGCCGCCAGCCGGGTGATTGAGAGAACGCCGGCCTATCTGGAAAATTGTCGGTTGAATGTGATCGCCTTGCTGGCGGCGCTCGACTGTGACGACTTTGAAGCTGTCACGATCCTTGGACACAATCTGCGTGGGTCAGGCGGCGGTTTTGGCTTTCAGATGATTACCGATATCGGCGCCGGACTTGAGCAGTCGGCGGACCTATCGGACGCGGCCATGTCGCGCCGATGGGTTGGCGAGCTTTCCAACTATCTCGACGATCTAAAAGCTACGGCGCGACCTCACTAAGTCGTGCCCAGCGAACGTCTAAAAATTATGGGCCGGCAGAACCTGGTGGTGTCTCACGGCCTGGTTTAGCTTAAGCGCTGAACATCCACGATCTGCGGCGCGAACGGGGCGATCAGGTTGCATCTCAACCTAAAACACCATTGCCCGCACCTTAAGGTGCCCGCGATGTGGTGCTATTCAAAGCCGCCGTCGATCTTGTAAAACCATCCCTGAGCAGCGGTGACCAGATTGGCTTTGGGTCTTTGGGCGCACGAGAGGACAGATTGAGAATATCCAGGGTTTTTGCCGTGGCATCGCAAGCTTTTGCAGCCCTAATCTGCAGTCGCCAAGTGCATGCAGCCGATGCTCCGCCGCTTCCGGGATATTGGGAGCTATCCAACACCTGGACCTTCGTCATCTCTTTCAAATCCGTCGACCGAAAGTGCTTCACAGCTGCCGACGTCTCCGGCGTGCTTCAAGGTCCGAGCAATGCACACTACGCCTGCACTTACCCGGTGCGCGAAGCCAACGACGGTCGCCTTTCATTAGAGGGGACGTGTGTGGAGAAGCACGGACAGGTGGCCGAGATCACCGCCCAGGGGACCTATGGGCCCACCGCGTTCCAACTCACGGCGCACTTACGCACGCGCATCGCGGGGCTGGCGCTGTCGGGCGTCGGAACAACTTCAGCCCACCGGCTGAGCGAGGAATGCCCATCTCCCGTGTCGAAATCTCCTCGGCCGGCCCAGCGTCGATAAGGGCGGCCTAAGAAGCCTTAAGCGCCGCCGACTGACTGCGAGCTTCAGGACTGCGGTCACCAATCTGGCTACACGCGGGCAAGAAGCGGCGGCCGGCAAAAAGATAGAGCTGCATCTCGGATCGCCTCAGACGACCAACAGTCATGACCTGAAGAGGCTCCACCTTCTCAAAGCACTTCCTCGCGCGGCCAAGGCCATCCTTCAGGTCTTCACGCTTCACCACGATGAGGGCGTCATGTCCGGTGCGCGGCGTGAGCGAAAGGTTGTCTGCAAAGCCCCGCGGATCGTTTGACAGCACCACGACCGGAAACTGATCACTCACGGCTGCAACAATGCGGCCTGCCTCATTCCATTTCATCGAGACGATGAAATTTCCAGGCTTCGCAAGCAGTGCCGCCACGTCGGGCGAGCGCGGCAGGCGCCCCCATTCCACAGTCTCCAAGGTCGGATCGCCTTTGGTGAAGGTCTTGGGCCAGGCCGCGCCGAACCAGCCTGTCGCAGCATCGCTGATCAGCAGCCCCCAGAGGGCGAAAAGCAGCAGTGTGACCAGAAGCGCAAAGGTTTTTGGCCAGCGATGACGCTCCGCAGATCTGGCCAGTAAATCACCACACAGAGGCAGCAGGAATAGCCAGCTCGGCATCGACCAGTGGGGAAGCGCCGTCTGCCCCCAGATCGGCGTCAAGGCGAACAATAGAACACCCGGAACGCCCAGCGTGACGCAGAGCCAGCGGCGCGGATCGGCTGGGCCGGCTCGCACCGCGCCATGGGCAGCCACGGCCAATGGCGCGAACATCCAAGGCAGGAGCAGGACCATTTGCCCCGCAAGCGCACTCAGCACCGCACCAGGCCGCGCGCCGTGCGAAGACGTCGCGCGGCCACCTTGGAAGACGAACGAAGCCCACTGGTTTTGCGCGTTCCAAAATATGACTGGCGAGATGACTGCCGCCGCCAGGACCGATGCCAGGTAAGGCCCCGGCTGCTTGAGCCAGGCTCGGCCGCTTACCGTGCTCACGAGGAACAACGCGACGCCGAGGCCGAAGATCACCGCTTGGTACTTCGAAAGACCTGCCAATCCGATCCAAAGACCGATGCGCAGCCAGGTGAAGGTCTGCGACGTCACACCTGACGCCTGGCCATTCCGAGGAAAGGTCAACCGCGAGAGCTCGACTGCGCCCATCAGGAGGAAAAAAATCAACGGGCCGTCAGGCAAGACCCAGGAGCTGGCTGCAACTGTGAAGAAGCCGCAAAGATTGAATGATAACAGCGCCCAAAGCGCGGGCCTTGAGCCAAATAGCTGGCGCGTCAGATCGAATAGAAGCCACGACGAGCCCACAAAGAGAAAGATGAACGGAAGCCGCGCAAGGCGGCCATATCCAAGGACAGGGCTGAACGCGTGGACAATCCACAAATGCATCGGCGGATGATCGAAATAGGACAGATGCAGGTGACGGGCGATGGCCAGGGAATAGGTCTCATCCACCCCCAATCCTACCAAGCCAATGGAAACCAGACGCAAAATCGTGAAAGCCGCGATCAGCCAAATCGCGGCCTCAACCTCAGCGATCGATCCGATAAACGAATTACGCGGGCCGGTTTTGAGCCCGGTCACAGCCTGGGTGGTAGCGGTCACTGACAAACATCCAACATGTGAGCAGAGATCTTCCTATTGCCGCGCAGAGCGGCTCATGGCGAACAACGAAAGGCGCTTCCAAACGCCTCAATTGAGGCCGGCAAGCCGCGCGACGGTTGCGGTTCTCGCCAGCGTCTGGGCCAGCCCCACCACGGCCCAGACCCCCATCGGTTGGCGCGTGCGCGCCTCGATGAGCATGAGACATTCAGTAGGGGCGCGACCCTGATGGGTCATTTCGATTCCGAGTTGCAACTTTAGTGACACTGAGTGCCCTCCGGAAAGCCAGGAGTCTTGGACTTGTTCGTCAATCGAGGCCAGCGCGCGCTCTGACCATCCTGCTGGAAGCTTGGTGACGATCATCCTGGCAAATTGAACGCGGCAGGTTTCATTTACACGGCACCTGCGCGGCAAGGGTAAGGTTGGGAAGAATTTGCGATCTATCGGGGTGCGGTCATCTTTCCGGCCTGTCGGCGTGGCACTGATGGCCGCTGGCCCTGATGGAGCCTGCTGATCAGGTCGCTTTGCGTCCATCGAGCACGAAGCTGCGACAGCACCTGAGGGTGTCCTGGCCTGCGGCCGCGTTCGGATCGTCATCATCAACCCTTTTGTACCCCTACAGTTCTGAGCTGCGGCCGTGGGCCGCGGCGATCTTGATTAGGCCATGGCTGGTGCTTGGTAGACTTCACCGCGTGTCAGCACAGCCCAGGCTGTGAGCGCCGTCTTGTTGGCCATGGCGACGGTGACCGCTCGGGCGGGTTTGCGCTCGAGCAGAGATCGAATCCACGGCTCCGCCACCATCCCCGCGGCCAGGGCTCGGCGGATCACCGGAACGCCCCGGCGTTGTGGGGTTTCGACGGGGTCGTTTCGGAGAAGAGACGAGTTGCTGTGCCAGCGTGGCGGGGCCGCCAAGACTCGAACTCTCGAGGGAGATTCGTGATTTCGGACGCCGGATACCAGCGCATTTACCAACACGTGTAGGCGTTGGAGCGCTCGAGCGGGCGAGGGTCATCTGCGACTGCAGCGGCGGGATTTCCGCGACGATGGACGCGCTCGCACGGACACGGCTCGGCCACCCGTCCGTGGCGGTCTACGATGGCTCCATGTCGGAATGGAGCTGCGATCGCAAACTCCCGATGGAAACCGGTTCCGCGTCACCTGGTGTCTGAGGATCGCGTCTGAGGGGCGGAAATTTCAGATACCCGCCCCTGCGAAATTGTCTTCGCTTTCGGCGCTGCCACTGTCGCAGGCGGCCGGTGCAAGGGCCCGGAAGGCGTCGTAGGCGTTCTGGAAGACCCGCCCGCTGATACCTTCGATGAATGATGAGCGCTGCAGGCGATCCATCACCAGTTCCTTCACGTCCGAAAGATGCAACAGCACCCCCCCGCCGCTAAGGCGCAAGTTGAGGGCGTCGAGGCCGTCCAGAGCCGATGGCCTGACCCCCTTGAAGTGATCCATCCCTTATGTTGGTCCGAGGACCATTTGGATGGATGGAACGATGGCAAGGAAGCACCACAAGCCCGAAGAGATCGTCGCCAAGCTGCGGCAGGTTGATGTCCTGACGGCGCAGGG
>CAIOSI010000039.1 GCA_903860975.1 uncultured Alphaproteobacteria bacterium | reverse complement strand
CGTTGATCGTGTTCTGCAGGTTGGTGATGAACGTCTGTTGATTTGCCATCGCCTTGCTACCCGTACCGAGCTTGCCAAGCGCGCTCGAAACGTTCGCGATCGAAGTGTTCAGGGCCGTGATCTGCGCAGCGGCTAAAGTCATCGTGCCGATCGAAGCTGTGGCTGCGACGGTAACGTTGGCGCCGCCCAAAGCGAGGCTTTGGTGGGCGACACTGATCACCGAAGTGCCAGTATCGTTGGCCAGGGCCTGAACCTGTGTCGTGGAGGCGTCTATGAGGTTAGCGCCATTGAAGGTGGCGTTAGACATTGTGGTCGTTATTTGGTTGCGCAACGAGACATACTCGGTGCTCAACGCTGCCCTGCTGGTGGCATCAAGCGTTGTGTCCGACGCCGCGAGGGCCTTCTGCTTCATCTGGTTGAGCAGGTCCGCCACGGTCGCCCCGGCCGATAGCGCCACATCAACGGTCGATTGACCGCGTTGCAGCGACGAAATCGTCGAGTCTAGCGCCGAGGCGGTCGCGCGCTGGTTCTGCGCGATGCCATAGACAGCTGCGTTATCTTTAGCTGAAGCGACCTTCAAACCGGTGTTGATGCGGTTTTGAGTCTGCATCAAGGAGTTTTGAGTGACGGTAAGATTTTGAAGCGCGACCATCGCGCCGACGTTCGTATTGATAGAGAAGCCCATATCCGTGGTCCTTTTTTAAAGGATTTTCGGCCGTCATTTTGGCAGCCGCGAGCGTTTTGCTCGTATGTCACCACAGCAAGTATCAGGCCATCAGGCCATCCTCAGGGGTTCGCCATAAGCGTTTGATTTTACTATATTAATAACGAATTAATCACGATCTTGGGCGGCAGATTTTGCCGAGAGAACTCCTTGCCCGGCAGAAATTGCCGGTCGCGCTCGGCAAATAGCGGTCGCGCAAGCGCGAAGCGAATTTGAAGTTTCCGCTAAAACCTGGCTGCATGTTGCGACTTCTGAACTCATCCGAGACGCCCGACGAGAACGCCTTCAGGCCGCGGCGCTGGCCGCGGCAGAAGTCGGGATAAGGCCCTGCATGATAATCCGATTGATTTCGATGAGGGACTCGATGTCGTCCTCACGTCGGATCACGGCGCTGGTTTGCCGGCCAACCCATATAGCCAAGGATATAATTGAAGCGCGCAGCGGAGCGGGCAAACCATTGCCAGGCTGGCTACAGTCGCTGCTGAGCGCGCTCCAGACACGCCGGTTCCAGTCCAACGCATCAACGCGCGCAGAAAGATCTTTTGGATCAGCCTTGGCCGCCTCGATCAACGCAAGCGTAACCTGCGAAAACAGACGGTACTCCATTTGACGCGGACTTTCAGCCCACGTCGCCGCCTTTTGGTACGCTTTTAGGGTCATTCCCCAACCTCTCGTCTTCGTATTCGACAAGCTTTCGACAGCGCATCAGCGCCTTATAGTATTCGCGCGACATGCAACAACGCGAGATCTCCACACACTCTGTGAGGATCACAGGGTTGCTAATCACATTCATAAATTCGGTCAGTCGGCGAACAAATTCATCGTAGTAGTGCTCTACTCCGGCCTCATCGAGATACATCATCATGACCGGTAAATAGATGCGCCGCGCCGGCGTATTTGCCTCATCCTCCTGCATGATGTCCTTCTCTCGAAGAACAGACGCCTTGTTTTGCAGAACGAGCACGCTACGGCGATCTCCATTCTGCAGCACCGCGCCGTTGAGAACAAACTTCTCCCCCGGCTTCAGCGATAATTTCAGCGGCAAGTTCCGGCTCCCGATCTCACCATGTACGCGTCAACCGCGCCATCCCAATGCGCCATTACCACCTTCTGGTTGGGCATTCTTGGGGCACAGTTAAGCCGGCCTGGTTAACGGCACCTTGCTGGATGGTGAAGTCGCGACAGATTCGACAACAACGCCGGTACGTTAAGGCCTTGTTAGCCATGTTCGCACAGGAGTTGGGGTTCTATCGGAGACTTCGGTTCTATGCCGCTTTCAGCCAAGCCAACGGCCACCTCACTCATCGCGCTCCAGTCAGGTTTGCCCGGACCGGGCGGGCCGATAGCAGGCCTCGCCGGTCAGCCAGGCTCCGCGGCCGCGCTCGCGAACCTGAATGCGGCCTTGACTGAACTCAAGGCCCTGGCGATCGCACCGCTGCTTCAGCGGGCCATCAAGGCCATCCGTGATGGAGATCCTAGGGCCGGCTATGATTGGGTGATCAAGGCTCTCGAACGCGATGAGCGCAGTGGTCTGGGTTGGCACCTGCTGGGAATTACCCTTGAGCAGGCCGGTGACCTTGCCAATTCACTTCGGGCCTATGAAGCGGCGCTGAAACTGCTGCCAGATCATGCTGACGTCGCTTGCGATCTTGGACGATTGGCGCTGCGGCTGGGCATGAAGCCCCAGGCCGAGGAATTGTTCCGCCGCTTCTTGGCCCAATATCCAGACGACCTTGAGGCATCCAACAATCTCGTCTGCGCCCTGCGTGAGCAGGGTCGCTACGATGAAGCGATCGAAACCCTTCGCGCCGCGATCATCAAGACGCCGGATGTGTCCATGCTGTGGAACACCATGGGCACGATTGTTTGTGAACAAGGCGACGTCGCGAACGCCCAGCTGTTCTACGAAGAGGCACTTCGGCTCCAACCGAATTTCCCCATGGCGCGCCATAACCTCAATAACCTCATGCTCATGCGTGGCCAATACGATGCGGCGCTTGTCGAGATCGACAAAGCCCTTGCCGACGTCAAATCGGAGTCTGACCACCAAATGATGCGCCTTGCGCGCGCATCCACCTTGATGTGCGCCGGACAGATCGGCGAAGGCTGGGATGAATACGAATCGCGCCTTCACCCCCAACTCAGCATCCGCACAGCATTCGCTATCGATCGCCCTCGATGGGAGCCAGGCGCCAACCTTGCCGGCCGATCGCTCCTGGTGGTCGCAGAGCAGGGACTTGGCGATGAGGTTCTGTTTGCCAATACCCTGCCTGACGTGATCGATCGCTTGGGAGCGGAAGGGAAACTCCGGCTGGCAGTTGAATCCCGGCTTGTCCCGATTTTCCAGCGCTCCTTCCCGATGGCCAAGGTTCAAGCGCACGCCACCTTCCAGGTTGGCAGCGTGATACATCGCGCCGTCCCCTTTATCGATGACGGCCCGGAGATCGACCTTTGGACACCGATGGCGTCGCTGCTGCGCGAATTCCGCCGCTCGCTGGAGGATTTCCCGAAGCGCGCCAAGTTCTTGACCGCAGACCCCAAGCGCGTGGACCATTGGCGCAAGTTGCTCAAAAGCGCGCCTGCAGGCCCAAAGATTGGATTGCTCTGGAAGAGCTTGGTGAACCGAGACGCACGACACCGACTTTTCTCACCGTTCGCCCAGTGGAGGCCGGTCCTGACGCAGCCCGGCGTATGTCTGGTAAATTTGCAATATGGTGATTGCAGCGAAGAGCTCGCGTTTGCCAAACGCGAACTCGGTATGGATATCTGGACGCCGCCTGGGATCGACCTGAAACAGGACCTAGACGACGTCGCAGCTCTCTCGTGCGCGCTGGATCTGGTCGTCGGCTTCTCTAACGCGACCTCGAACATCGCCGCGGCTTGCGGGGTCCCTAGCTTCCTTATTTCGGCACCCGGAGCCTGGCCGCGGTTAGGGACAGATCATTACCCTTGGTATCCGAAAACGCGCGTGTTCCAGCCCTCAACATACGGCGATTGGGACTCGGTGATGGCGCAGGTCGCGCAAGCCATTGGTGAATGGACCAAGGACCACTGACGATTTACCTTGAAGGGTGAGAGTTCAGGACGCCGCGGCCGATCGGTTTGCGTAGCGGCAATACCGACGGAAACCAGCATCTACCCCTTGGAGTTCGAAGCCGGCGCGTTCGAACAACCTTTGGCTCGCGAAATTATCCTCGCGCACCTCGGCCCGTATGTTTCCATCGATCTGCCTCATGGCTTCCTCGAGCAACGCATAGCCAAGGCCTTGTGAGCGACACAGGGGATTGATGTTGATTGAGACTTCCGTCTCGTCCCCATGATCGAACCGGACCGTACCCACTTTCTGGTTGCCATCCTCACCGATCAGCAGGGTCAGATTTGCATCCCTCAGGGCTCTGCTGAACCACTCCAGATGCGCCTCCTGCTCTAGAAAATCCTGTGTTCGCGACATCGCCCGGGTGTGCGGATCGTTGCGCCAGGCCCAAATATCCAGGGCATCCGCTTCCACAGCTTTTCGTACAATCATGCCGTGGCCCTGGAACTGTTCCACGCAAGTGCGGCAATCGCCGCGGTGTCAAAGGTTGGGTCGGATGGATAGAGGCGCGCATAGACGTCACGCACAAACTCAAGATCCTCAGGAACATCCACTGTCCAGCGCAGGTGCGACAGCGAGGGCGTACGCTCGACACCCTCAAGATGAAAGCGCTCCGGCCGATGGTAGATAAACGGCATCACATGCTCGCGATCATAGGCCTCCGTCGCCTCTCGAGAGGCCTCAAGAAGGGCTGATGCGCTGGCGACCTCTACGTCCAAGCCGTGCGGGTAAGTCCGCACCACGGTGTTACTCGTGTAGTCAGCCCCGCTCGAAAGATGGCGCTCGACGACGGCATCGATGACCGATCCATCTGTGAGAGGGCAATCAGCCGTCAGCCGAATAACAACTTTGGCCTCGACGTGGTGGGCCATTGCGCCAGCAAACCGACCTAGGACGTCGTTCAGGGATCCGCGGAATACCGCGAGCCCCTGGCGATCGCAGTAGTCGGCCAAAGGATCATCGCTAGGATCAGAGCTCGTGGCGACCACAAGCTCATCGATGCGCTTGGCACGTCGCAGTCGCTCCACCTGGCGTCCGATCATTGGCACCCCCAGTACGGGCGCCATGACTTTATCCGGCAACCGGGAGGAGGACATGCGGGCCTGAAGAATGGCGAGGTTCACGATGAAGAGGCCTTTCGAGGCTCAAAAGTAGCGCCGAATCTGGCAGACCCACAACGCAGCGCATCGGTCGCAGGCTGCTGTGACCAAAGCTGCTTGCAAGCCGCGCAGGCGTCTTTAGGCTGTCACGAAGTAAACAACTGTTCGAACTCGGGCTTGAGGCCCGCCGCGGGGAACCCATGAGCCAGCGTTTCGAAGGCACTGACAACTATATCGCCACAGAGGATCTGAAGGTCGCGGTCAATGCGGCCGTGGCGCTTGAGCGACCCCTTTTGATCAAGGGCGAGCCTGGCACCGGTAAGACCGTCCTGGCCTACGAGATCGCTGCAGCCCTTGGCGCGCCGTTGATCACCTGGCACATCAAGTCGACCACTAAGGCTCATCAAGGTCTTTACGAATACGACGCCGTGACGCGCCTGCGAGACAGCCAACTGGGTGAAGTTGGCGTCAAAGACGTTAAAAACTACATCAAAAAAGGCAAACTCTGGGAGGCGTTCGAAAGCCCCGTGCGCCCGGTCCTGCTGATCGACGAAATCGATAAGGCCGATATCGAATTCCCCAACGACCTCCTGCAGGAGCTCGATCGGATGGAATTCTATGTCTACGAGACCAACGAGACGATCAAGGCGGCCATCCGGCCCATCGTGCTGATCACCTCAAACAACGAAAAGGAATTGCCGGACGCGTTCCTGCGCCGTTGCTTCTTCCACTACATTCGGTTTCCAGAAGCCGAGACGATGCAGGAAATCGTCGAAGTCCACTACCCAGGCATCAAGCAGAAGCTTGTGGCCGAGGCGCTTCGCATTTTCTACGACATGCGCAAGGTGCCGGGCCTGAAGAAAAAACCTTCAACATCGGAGCTGCTCGACTGGCTGAAGCTCCTGATGGTCGAGGACATCGATGCGGATGCGCTGAAGGAAAAAGATCCCACCAAGCTGATCCCGCCTCTGCACGGCGCGCTGCTGAAGAACGAGCAGGACGTGCACCTCTTCGAACGTCTGGCTTTCCTGGCGCGGCGCGAAGGTGCGGGCTCCCGCCCAGGTCAATAGCGGCGCTGATCTCGCGCCCGAACGGGCGTTACAGCGAATTCACTCGCCTTTTAAAAGGGCTCCGGTCACGTTCCAGGCGAACGGACTGGAGCCTTTTTGATGAAGTCGCTGCTCTTCCTGTCGGCCTGCGGACTAGTCGTGACCAGCATGGCTGCCTGTGCGCCGGTGACACCGCCAACCGCGCGCGTGGCGCTGGACTGCCCGATGAAGCAAGGCGACCTCAAGCTCTCAAACGTGTCTCCGGACAAGAAGACGTGCCTCTATTCGAGCCGTGACGGCGATCAGGTGTTGCTGAGGCTGATCCCGGTCTCCGGGTCCTACATGACGGTGCTGCAGCCGATCGAGCAGGAACTGCAAGGCGAAGTCACAACTCAGCCGCAGACGGGCAAAGCGAGCGCCGAGGCCAAGCCAGGATCAGCGACGACCTCTATCAGTTTAGCGACATCCGACTCCGCGAAGGCCGCGAAACAGGCCGCTGAAGAGGCCCACGCAGACGCGGTAAAGCGCGACAAGGACTCTGACGGCGACGCCAAGTTCGATGTAAGCGGAGATCATAATGGCGATCACGCTCGCATTGACCTGCCAGGCATCCACATCAGCGCCGATAACGACAAGGCCAACGTCAACGTCGGGGGGATTGATGTGAACGCCGGAGAAAACGGTGCCACCGTACGGATGTCGCGCGACGCGCGACTGCGCGGCGAGGCTCTGTCACCGAAACGCAACGGCTTCAGGTCAACCTTTATCCTGGCGCGCGGCGACCTGAAGGACGGCTGGAAGGCGGTTGGCTACGAGGCCGCAGGCCCCAAAGCCGGCCCTGTCACGGTCGCCGTCTTCAAAGCCCATGAAGGCCGCCACCACGACGTCTGGGAGTCCGTCAAACGGCTGGTCCGGCGTAACGCCGGGGTCTAAGGCGCAGGCTGGACCTCTACGACCTTATAGGTCAGCGGCCGGCCATCTTCGTCAGTGATGGTGACATATTCGCCAACGGCGAAGCGATGCTCGCCGAGCCGATAAAGCGGTTCGTCTTCGCCGACGTTGTCTTCCTCATAATCAAAGAACCAGCGCGATCCCTTTCGCGCGAGACGTCCATCCGCCGGATCCTCGTCCGGCGCGAACCGGCGCACCGTGCAGGCCTCGCGCGCCTTTCCGTACGCGGCCGCATCGAGGTGACCATCGTCGGTGAGCGGTGCGGTCAAAGCATAGCCGCGATGGTCGTCGCCACCGGCGAACTCCGTGCCCGGGTTGCGGGCAAGCCGCATGACGATACGCGACAGGGTCATTGGACGTCCTCTAAGAAGGGCTAGTGAGATAAGAACAGCGAAGGTGCGTCTGAGTTCAAAAGCGTACGCGTCGTACCACCGAATATGAATTCCTGGAGGCGCGGATGACCAAACGCGCCGGCCACCAGGATATCAGCGCCCGCCTTCTTGGCCGCGTAAAGCAGCAGCGGAGCGGCATCGCCGGAGTCCGGCAGCAGATCGACCTCTGCCTTGACGCCCCGGGCGGCGTAGTAGGATTTCAGACGTCCCGGGTCGAAACTGCGCGAACTGGCCTTGGGCGCAGCCAGGATCACCACCGTCTTGGCCTTCTCCAGCAGAGGCAAGGCCAAGCGTGCTGCGCGGCTCGCCTCCTTACCGCCGTCCCAGGCGACCGCGACCGAGCCGCCAACCTTCAACCCCGGCCGAGCGATAAGCACCGGCCGCTGCTCATCGGCCACCATTTGCTGAAAAGCCTCTGCCAGCGGACCGCGTCCTCGCGCCGGATCAGACCCGAACACGACGACATCGCACAGACGGCTCTCCGCTGAGAGCCCTGCCCAGACAGGCGTCTGAAGCGGAATGAAGCGGCTCTTGGCGTACTTTGATTTCTCCATCGCGGCCCGGGCGGCCGTCTCGCCGGCCTGCGCGGCCTCTTTCAAGGACTCCAAGGCCGTTGTCTGTACGCCGCCAAGAAAGCCCTCGCCCATCCATGGCATCACGTCGGCCACGTCGGCTGGCGTATAGACACCCACCATTTCGGCGTCGAAGGGTTCAGCCAGCATCACCGCGGCTGCGATCGTAGCCGCATCTGCCTGACCGCCAGACAACGGCGCCATGATACGTGCCCAGCTCATCGGTCCAGCTCCCTCACTGTGGTCTTCAACAGCCGTACGCCTACGCTCGCATTGATCTTTCGCAAGGCATGGGTCAGGTCACATCCTTGGATGCGACCGGCTAGACTGTGGAGGGAATACTTCAGTGAGGAAAGGGCTGCGTCGTTCGGCGGCAGAACCTCGGGCCTGGCAACGTATGCTGTCGGGCCGTCGACTGGATCTGCTTGCCCCCTCGCCGATGGATATCGAGATCGAAGATATCGCCCACGGCTTAGCCCGGGTCGCCCGGTGGAACGGCCAGACGTTGGGCGAACACGCCTTCTCAGTCGCCCAGCATTCCGTGGTCGTCGAGGAGATCGTTGGCCATATTCAACCCGACGTGGCGCCACGTTGGCGCCTGGCTGCGCTCCTGCACGACGCGTCGGAATATGTGATCGGCGACATGATCTCACCGTTCAAGGCAGCCTTAGGCGTAAACTACAGGGACTTCGAAGAGCGGCTGGAGAATGCGATTCACACCCGCTTTGGACTGCCCGCCAAGACTCCTGTTTTGATCAAGAAATTGATCAAACAGGCTGACCGCGCCTGCGCTTTCTTTGAGGCGACCCAGCTTGCGGGTTTCAACCCTTCGGAATCTCTGATTTTTTTCGACGCCCCGCCCCCAGGCTACAACCTTAAAATCGACCCCCAGCCGCCAGCAATTGCCCAGGCCCGATACCTGGCACGCTTCCACCTCCTCTCCGAGGCCGCGGGTTTCTCACCCGTCGCTGCAGTCCTCGACACCGAATGAACGGGGCCTTCAACACACCGCCAAGCGAAGGGCGCGTCGTCATCGGCCTATCGGCTGTGGTGGTGGCAATTCAAAAAGACGACGCCGTCGTCCTGACCGTGCGCCCGTCAGGCGCCAGCGCCGAGGGTCTGCCCTTCGGACCATTTGACCCTCAGGGTCATCGGACGTTCGAACTCGCGATGAGGGCCTTCGTGACCGAACAGACCCGATTTACCTTGGGCTACGTCGAACAACTCTACACCTTCGGCGATAAGGGCCGCGACGCACCGCTCGCCGACATGGGCGGCGGCCCGTCAGCACATGCCAGAGTGATCTCCGTGGGCTACCTGGCCCTCGCCGCTGCGGCGGTGGACACCCATGCGCCAGGCTCGGAGTGGCGGCTTTGGACGCGGTTCTTCCCCTATGAAGACTGGCGCGAGGGCCGGCCTGACGCTCTACCATTAATCGAGCAGGCCCTGCGCAAGTGGGCCCAAGGCGATGGGCAGCGCTTGGGCCGCGCACGGCTGCTTTTCGCCTTAGATGGCGCGCCTTGGAATGAGGAACGGGTGCTGGAGCGCTACGAACTTCTCTACGAAGCGGGCCTTGCCCGTGAAGCCGCCCGCGACCGCGGCGAGGCACCCACGGCGCTGCCTGAAGAGCTCGCCGCAGCCATCGGCGAGCCAATGCTCTCTGATCACCGCCGGATCCTCGCCACAGCAGTGAGCCGCCTACGCGGTAAACTGAAATACCGCCCGGTGGTATTCGAATTGATGCCGCAATCCTTCACACTCTCAGCCTTGCAGCGCGCGGTTGAGGCCATTGCCGGCGTACCGCTACACAAGCAAAATTTTCGCCGGGCTCTGGAGCGCGCCGAATTGGTTGAGGGACTAGGTCGGATGGATGCCGATACCGGCGGTCGGCCCGCCGAACTTTACCGATTCCGCCGGGAAATCCTCGGCGCGCGTCCAGTGAGTGGCCTTAGCCTACCCCTGCTTCGTGAGTAAGCGCCTCCTGAGGCTTGGTTTGACGGGCCAACCACTCAGCCCTCAGCCTTGCGCTGGTGACGCGGCTGCCATCAGGAGACCAACCCGGCGGACCGAACAACCAGCCCAGCACATAGCGTGGCTGACGAACAATATCCTGGGCCATGCCAATCCACTCGTGGAAGGCCACGCGTAAGATGTTGAAGGTGCCAAGATTGTGCACCAGGCCATAGCGACAGGCCTCGGCGTCAAGCTCCGCCTGAAAGGTCCCGAACATGCGATCCCAAATGATCAAAATGCCGGCGTAATTCCGGTCCAGGTAGCGCGGATTTCTGGCGTGATGGACCCTGTGATGCGAGGGCGTGTTGAAGACCGCCTCGATGGGCTTGGGCAACCTCCGGATCGCCTCGGTATGGATCCAGTATTGATAGACGAGGCTGACACCTTTCTGGATCGCGACCATGGCCGGTGGAAAGCCAAGGAATGATAGTGGCAACCACAGCGCCCAGGTTCCTGCGACCCCGCCGGTCCAGGTCTGCCGAAGCGCTGTGGAGAGATTATAGTGCTGCGAGGAGTGATGATTGACGTGCGCAGCCCACCAGAACCGCCGCTCATGACTTAGACGGTGGAACCAGTAGTAGGTCATGTCCTCGAGCAGAAAAACCACGACCCAAGCCCATATTGCCGTGATCGGGATCGAGAAAGCCCGGTGCTGATAGATCCACATAGCCGCGGCAAAACTGGCTCCCGCCGTCAGAAGCCCCGCCGCCGACGAAACCAGTCCCATGGCGAGCGAAACGGCCGTATCGGAGGTCTCGTAAGTCGCCTTAAGCTTTCCAAATCGAGCCAGAACAATTTCCAAGATCACCGTCAGGATGAAAAATGGAGTCGCCAGTGCGACCGGGTCAAAAGCCTTCACGTGGTGAACTCCCTTGGCGGCCAGACCGCAATTGCAATGGTCGCCGAAGGCGCAGCTACATCAGACAAGGAAATTCGTAACCGGCCGTCCTTAACGCCCGCAATCATCGCGCGAACCCAGGGAACCTGTCTGACGACATAGCCAAGGCCCGTTCGGCCAACCACGAACGCGCGGTCACCTGATTTCGCGATCGCACCCTTTCCGTCGGTGCCAAGCCAAATGGCGTCAATGTCCAGCCCGGGGAACTCTTCGGCCAACAAGGCTCTTGCGGTGGACTCATCCAGCGCCAACGAGACCCTGGCGTGCGTCGCCCATGCCGCGAGCCCTACGATGAGCGCCACGGCCACCGCAGAGACGGCGAATTGAATGAGATAGGCAGTGGTCAAGAACGTCCTCCAGCGCCAACAAGCTGCTCGGAGCGGCCTGCGCGGTCAAGACAAAGCCCTCCCTGAACCGGGAGGGCTTTCCGACGCATCCTAGCGTCTAGCTGTTAGAATCTGCGGACGTAGGCGAGCGACCAAACGTTGGCGCTCTCCACGCTACGCCTCTGGAAAGCCTCACGCGCGCAGTCCAACCGCACGCCGTTTTTGCCGTCGAAGCTATATTGCGCGCCTACGCCATAGTTCCACGACTCGCCATCTACCGCCGAGGCCAGGCCGAGCGTCGGGCCGGTGCCGGAGGTGTGGCCGTATCCGAGGCGAGCCAAGAGGTCGAAATTTTCTGACAGCGGAAGGAATCCTACGCCATAGATTGCTTCTTGACTGTCTTGTTTGATCTTTGCCTGAACGCCTGCGACGCTAATTTTGTCGTCCTTCACGCCGGCAGCGAGCTCGCCCTCAACGCCGAAGTAATGACCAAATCGAGCGCCAAGCCGGCCTTGGATGGATCCGAGGTTTATGTGACTGAAGGCGCTGTCGTCATAACCGAGTGTTCCGTAGAACGTCGTGCCAGGACGGCTGGTCTGGGCCGAAGCGGCGACCGGTAAGAGCGCTGCAACGGCAGCAAGGCAGGTGGCCGTCATCAAAGATTTCATTTGGATTTTGACCTTACTCTACGCGAACAGCCCATCCGCATCGGGATGGCTCTAAAACGGGGCATGCGATTGTCGGTTCAGCCTTAAAGTTATGGCGAACACCGTATGTGGCTCCGAGGCCACTAGGCGGGACAGGCCGCCTTCGTGCTATCACTGCGCCTTCGCCGCTGGAGACCTGAGCCTTTGATGCCCGCTGTGATCGCCGCCACTGGCCTCTACACCCCGCCAAACAGCCTCTCGAACGCAGAGCTGGTGGCTACATTCAATGCCTATGTCGCGCGTCATAATGAGCGCAACGCCGCAGCCATCGAAGCCGGCGATGTCGCCGCGCTGACACCTTCCTCCGTCGAATTCATCGAGAAGGCGTCTGGGATCAAGGCACGCTACGTCGTCGATAAGTCCGGACTTATCGATCCGGACGTGATGCGGCCCAACATCCCAGAGCGGTCCAACGAGGAGATTTCGGTCCTCGCGGAAATGGCGGTGGAAGCCGCAAAGGAAGCGATCGAGCGTTGGGGTAAGCCGGCTTCCGAGATCGGTGCAGTGATCTGTGCTGCATCCAACATGCAGCGCGCCTACCCCGCGATGGCGATCGAGGTGCAACAGGCCCTGGGTATCGAAGGCTTCGCCTTTGACATGAATGTGGCCTGTTCCTCAGCTACTTTCGGTATCAAGACCGCCGCCGATTTTGTGACAGCTGGTTCGGCGCGTGCCGTGCTCATGGTCAACCCAGAGATCTGCTCGGGGCACCTGAATTTCCGTGACCGCGACAGCCACTTCATCTTCGGTGATGTGGCAACCGCAGTGATCATCGAGTCGGGTGATCAAGCCACACACGGTTGGGACATCCTTGGGACGCGCTTGAAGACGCAATTCTCCAACAACATTCGCAACAATTTCGGCTTCTTGAACCGCGCCGCGCCCGAAGGGGTCGCGGCTGCCGACAAACTCTTCGTCCAGGAGGGCCGCAAGGTCTTTCGAGAGGTCGTGCCGATGGTATCTGAAATGATCGTCGATCACGCCCACGCGCTGGGCATCGAGCCGAAAGACCTAAAGCGACTTTGGTTGCATCAAGCCAACATCAACATGAACGAGATGATCGGCCGCAAGGTCCTGGGTCGTGATCCGCTTCCCGGCGAGAATGTCATAATCCTCGACGAGTTCGCCAACACCTCTTCTGCCGGCTCGATCATCGCCTTTCACCGCGCCAATGATGATTTCACCAAGGGCGAGACAGGCCTGATCTGTTCGTTCGGCGCCGGATATTCCGCCGGCACGGTGTTCGTCAAGAAGCGCTAGGGTGCGGGAGCCGTCGGCGCTGTCGCAGCCGGTTCGACCTTAGGATGCGCCGCCTTCCAAACCATCATCGCTCGCACGCGCGCACCGACCGAAGGGTGGTCGTAGAAGATGAATTCTTCGACCTTAGAGGGGCTGTCGGCGCGGTATTCGATGGTTTTTACAAGCGCCTTGGCCAACCCATCGGGCTCGTTGAAGTGGACGACAGAGAAGTGATCGGCATCGGATTCAACCCACCGGCTGAATGTATTGCTGATCGGAGTCGCCAGCAGACCCAGGATTGCGAACAGAATCGAGAGCACCGGCAAACCCGCGGGATCGGAAATGCCGGTCACACCCCTTGCGCCGAGCATCCGCACGGCGGCCGGAAAGAGCCGATCGACCAGGTAAAGGCCGATAAGCGTCATAAGCGCCGCCTCCAGGTCGCCGATTAGAATGTGCTTGCGCACATAGTGACCCATTTCGTGGCCGACAACACCGCGCACCTCGGCGAGGTCTGCATCCTTCTTGAACATCACATCGCTCATGGCGACCCGGCCGAATCCGAAAAGACCACCGGCGTTGGCCGTGTAGCGATTGGACTGCTTGGAACCGTCGTAGATCAGGATCTTGTCGGAAGGCACGCCCACCTGCTTGGCCATGGCGACGACCTCATCGCGCATCGGTCCGGGCGGAGCGACTTTGTAGTTATTGAACAGCGGCTCAATAAGAAAAATGCCTGCGATGAAGAAGACCAGCGAAACAAAGCCCATGCCGACCCCGCCCCAGAGCCACCACCGTTTCGGGAAGCGCCGGATGAGCCCATAGAGCAGCGAAAATATGATCAGCGTCGCAGCAACGCTGACCGCCATGCGCACGAAGTGTTCACCAAGCCACCCCCCAAAAGCGCGGCTGGTCAGGCCGTAGCTCTTCTCCCGCCACCAATTGGAGTAGGCCTCCCAAGGGATAGAGAGCAGGCCTTCGAGGATCGCATCGACGATCACCACGACGAGCACCGCGAGCCAGGGCCGAGGCTTCTTCCTCTCGAGGCCAAGGCGAACGCGCGCAAGCACACCGGTCTGGATTACAATCCAGGAGACCAAGATGCTGACGAGAGTCCCCCAGAGCAGCACCCAGTGGCCGCCTTGCGTATAGGCCGTAGCCTTGGCATGCGCCTCAGGAGACAATGTCGCCAAGTAGGCAGCCGTGGCGGCGGCCGGATCGAATCCCTGGGCCATTGCGGCTTCTCCCGTTTTTCCCTGGCGCGAGGAGGACATAGATTGCCCCGCTTGTCAGGTCCGAAACCGCGCTAAGCTCGCCAGAAGCGCCAGGAGTCGTCTGATGAAATTGTTCGCCGCCACGTCGTTGTCGGTTTTAGCCGCCGTGATGAGCCTCGGCTCGACGAAGGCACCGACCTACGACTACGTGATTCGCGGCGGTGAAATCCTTGATGGTTCCGGCGGCAAGCCGGTCCGTGGCGACGTAGCCGTCAAGGGTGAACGCATCGCCTATGTCGGGGTCCACGCGCCAGGCCGCGGAAGAACGGAAATCGACGGTAAGCGCAAGGTCATCGCGCCGGGGTTCATCAATATGCTTTCCCACTCAGAGGACAGCTTAATTGGTGACGGACGTGGGCAGTCGGAACTTCGCCAGGGTGTGACCCTCGAAGTGATGGGCGAAGGCAGCTCGATCGGGCCGCTGACGGCCAAGATGCAGAAGCTGGAAGAGCAGCGAGAGCACGACATCAAATATCCTGTCGACTGGACCAGTCTCGACGAGGGTCTGCAGTCGCTGGCAAAGCGCGGCATCTCAATGAACGTGGCCTCGTTTGTGGGAGCCGGCACCGTACGAACCAATATTCTCGGCGAGGACGACGTTCAGCCGACGCCAGTCCAGCTGGCTCAGATGCGCAAGGTGGTCGACAAGGCGATGGCCGACGGCGCCATGGGCGTCGGTTCAGCACTGATCTATGCGCCCTCGACCTTTGCTAAGACGGACGAGCTGGCTGCGCTCGCCACTGAGGCCGGACGCTGCGGCGGTATATACATCAGCCATATGCGATCGGAGGGCGACCGGCTGATGGAGGCCACCGACGAGCTTATTGAGATTTCGCGCCGTTCCGGTGCGCCAGCAGAAATCTTCCATATGAAGACCTCTGGCCGCGACAACTGGCCCAGCGAAGACGCCTTTATCGCCCGCATCGAAACCGCCCGCGCCAAAGGACAACGGATCACGGCGGATATGTACACATACAACCGTTCCTCCACCGGCTTCGATGCGGCCATGCCGACCTGGGTGCAGGCCGGCGGACTGGAGGCCTGGATTGGGCGTCTGAAGGACCCCGCCACGCGGGCCAGGGTGATCGCAGAGATGCGTCAGGATCATCCGAAGGATTGGGAAAATTCCTACCGGCAAGCTGGACCCGATGGCACCTTGCTTGTGGGCTTCAAATCCACGTCGTTAAAGCCACTAACGGGCAAAACCTTAGGTGAGGTCGCCCGCGAGCGCGGCAAGAGTCCGGAAGACACCATCATCGACCTGATTATCGCCGACGGTTCGCGCATACAGGTCGTATATGCCTCGATGAGCGAGGAAAACGTCGCCAAGCAGATGACCCTGCCCTGGGTCAGCTTCGGATCTGACGCCTCGGCCCAATCTCCTGAGGGCGTCTTCCTGCTCTCATCCACCCATCCGCGCGCCTATGGCAACTTTGTCCGCGTGCTGGGCAAGTACGCACGCGACGACAAGCTCATCACACTGCCCGAAGCGGTGCGACGGCTGTCAGCCCTCCCGGCGCACAACCTCGGCCTCCACGATCGTGGCCTGCTTAAGTCGGGCTACTTCGCCGACATCGTGGTGTTCGATCCCCAGACCGTCACGGACCATGCGACGTTCGTAAAACCTCAGCAGTTTGCAACGGGTGTCAGCGATGTGCTGGTCAATGGCCGACAGGTCCTGAAAGCCGGCGAACCGACGGGAGCGCCGGCGGGTCAGGTGGTGCGCGGGCGCGGCTGGACAGGGTGGAAGGACGGCGGTTGCCGCACCTCGGCAAAGGACTGGAGGTGGTGAGATCAATCACCACGGCGCGCACGGCTTGGCCGCGCCTGCGATTGCATCCCGCCTGCCAGCAGGCGTCGAACCTGTCGCCTTTGATCTTTGGGTCTATCCCCGCAGAGGTCCCAAACGCGACATAGGATTTAAGAGCATAGAAGCCGCTTAGGCGGCTGTCGCCACACGTATTTCCAAGACCAAACCTGCCGTTGTCTCTATCACCCGCATTCCTAACAATGCAGATAATCAAGTGCGGTGCCTGCTACAGATAGAGGCCTGGATCAGGCAAAGCGCCGCTACCGGTCCTTCTCGCGCTCGCCAATAGCCGCCTGAGCTGCCGCCAGACGGGCGATCGGCACGCGATAGGCTGAGCAACTGACGTAATCGAGACCGACACTTTCGCAGAACTGGATCGAAGCTGGATCTCCGCCGTGTTCGCCGCAGATGCCGAGCTTTACATTTGGCCGAACCGCGCGACCTCGTTCGGCAGCGATACGGATTAGGTCGCCGACCCCCTCCTGATCGAGGGACACAAAGGGGTCCTTCTCGAATATGCCCTTGTCGATATATGCATTCAGGAAGCGGCCACTGTCATCGCGGCTGATGCCAAAGGTTGTCTGGGTCAGATCGTTGGTGCCGAAAGAGAAGAACTCCGCGTTCTCGGCCAGGTCTCCGGCACGGATCGCGGCCCGCGGCAGCTCCACCATCGTACCGACCAGATACTCGATTTCGCGGCCTTTTTCGACGATCACCTGCTTGGCGACGCGATCTGTCAGTACACGGAGGAACTTCATCTCCTCGCCCTTGGCGACAAGCGGATGCATGATCTCCGGAATGGGCGCCGGGCGACCGCCAGCGGCCACTTCGCAGGCCGCTTCGATAATCGCCCGGACCTGCATCTCATAAATTTCCGGGTAGCTGACTCCAAGACGACAGCCGCGGTGGCCAAGCATGGGGTTCACTTCATGCAATTCCTGAGCGCGGCGCAGCAGTTTCGCGGCGTCCAGGCCGGTCGCAGCAGCCACTGCGGCGACATCTTCTTCCGTATGCGGAAGAAATTCGTGTAGCGGCGGGTCGAGCAGCCGAATGGTGACCGGCAGACCCTCCATGATCCCAAACAACTCGACAAAATCGGCTCGCTGCATTGGCAAGATCTTGGCTAGAGCCGCACGGCGGCCAGCCTCGTCGTCAGCCAGGATCATCTCGCGCACAGCCGCAATCCGACCCGGATCGAAGAACATGTGCTCTGTCCGGCAAAGACCAATACCTTCAGCGCCGAACTGGCGCGCCGTCTTGGCGTCAACGGCGGTCTCTGCATTGGCGCGGACCTTCAAGCGTCGCACGCCGTCGGCCCATACCATCAGCGTCGCGAAGTCACCGGAGAGCTCGGGTTCAATCATTTTAACGACGCCAGACAACACTTCGCCGGTCGAACCGTCGATGGTGATCACATCGCCCGCCCGGAATGTCCGGCCTCGCGTACGCATCTCGCCGGCCTTGGCATCAATATGGATTTCTCCAGCGCCAGAGACGCATGGACGGCCCATGCCGCGCGCCACGACGGCAGCGTGGCTGGTCATGCCGCCTCGCGCGGTAACGATACCGCGGGCAGCATCCATGCCGCGAATGTCCTCCGGCGAAGTCTCCTCACGCACCAAGATCACCGCACCAGCCGAGCCGCCCTGGATCTCGGCTTCGGCAGCGGTGAAGACGATCTTTCCTGTCGCTGCGCCCGGCGAGGCTGGAAGGCCCGTGGCGATCACTTCGCGGTTCGACGCGGGGTCGATTGTCGGGTGGAGCAACTGATCAAGTGAGGCAGGCTCGACACGCATCACCGCTTCTTCGCGGGTGATCAGCCCCTCTGACGCAAGGTCCACGGCCACCTTCAACGCCGCCTTGGCCGTTCGCTTTCCGTTTCGGGTCTGCAGCATGTAGAGTCGGCCTTTTTCGACCGTAAACTCAATGTCCTGCATGTCGCGGTAATGCGTCTCGAGTTTCTCGACGACAGCTTTGAACTGCACAAAGACGTCGGGCAGCGCCTCCTCCATGGAAGGATTTTTCTCGCCCATCTCCTCGCGCGCGACCTTGGTCAAAGCCTGAGGGGTCCTGATGCCGGCGACCACGTCCTCGCCCTGAGCGTTGATCAGATACTCGCCATAAAGGCGGTTTTCACCGGTGGACGGATTGCGGGTGAAGGCCACGCCAGTCGCTGAGGTTTCGCCCATATTGCCGAACACCATCGACTGAATGTTGACGGCCGTGCCCCAACTTTCCGGGATATCGTGCATTCGACGGTAGAACTTCGCCCGATCGTTCATCCAGCTGGCGAAGACCGCCCCGACCGCCCCCCAAAGTTGGGCTTGCGGGTCCTGCGGAAAAGGTTGGCCGAGTTCAGTTTCGACTATTTTCTTGTAGTCACTGACGACGGCTTCCCAATCGTCGGCGCTCAGTGCTGTATCGATTGAGACGTCGAGACGATCCTTATGTTCATCCAGGATTTCTTCAAATATGTGATGATCCAAGTTCAGGACCACGTTCGAATACATCTGGATAAAACGGCGGTAGCTGTCGAATGCGAAACGTCTGTCGCCAGCGAGCTTAGCCAGGCCCTCCACCGTCTCGTCGTTGAGGCCGAGATTTAGGACCGTGTCCATCATTCCGGGCATCGAAGCTCGCGCACCCGAACGAACCGAAACCAGCAACGGATTGGCCGCCTCGCCGAACGCCTTGCCCGTCTGCTGCTCGACAATGCTTAAGGCCTCCGCCACCTGGGCTTTCAGGTTCGCTGGATAGCTCTGGGAATTGGCGTAGTAGTGGACGCACGCCTCAGTGGTGATCGTAAAGCCTGGCGGCACCGGAAGGCCCAGCGCCGACATCTCCGCCAGGTTGGCCCCCTTGCCGCCAAGCAAATTCTTCATTGAGGCGTCGCCATCCGCACGTCCGCCGCCAAAGGCGTAAACCCAGCGCGTCTTGACCATCGCGTCCGACGTCATCGCCATCCTTCTTTCCTTCGCTCACCCCGGCGAGCCGGGGTCACCCGGTCACTAGGCTGAAATCCGCAACGCGTCCCATGGCGTCGCGAACCTTCATCAGAAGGCGCAGCCGGTTCTCGCGTTCCGTTGGTACATCGGAGTTCACTAAGACCTTATCAAAGAAGGCATCCACTGGCTCACGAAGCGCCGCAAGCGCTTGCATCGCAGCCTCATAGTCATCCTTCTCGAGCGCCTTTTCGACCTCGACCTCCATGTGACCAACGGCATTGGTCAAAGCCCCCTCCTCGCCTGGCGCGGAAGAGTTGAGCTCGCCGGTCGCAAGCGCCCCTTTCTTTTCCTCGGCCTTGAGGATGTTCACAGCCCGCTTGTATCCGGCGAGCAGATTCTTTCCGTCCTCCGTGCCCAGGAAGCCTTCAAGGGCGTTCACCTTCGAGACGATGCGCACGATATCATCGTCGCCTTGGGCGAAGACCGCATCCACGAGATCGTGGCGCTGCCCCTGTTCGCGCAGAAGCACCTTCAGACGGTCAGCGAAAAATGAGATCAGATCGTCGGAGGCCACAATCTTGAGCGGCAGCCTTACGCGGCCAGCCAACAGAATGCGGATAACGCCTAAAGCCGCACGGCGAAGGGCGAAGGGATCGCGCGATCCCGTCGGCTTCTCATCGATCCCGAAAAAGCGAACCAAGGTGTCCAGCTTGTCCGCCAGCGCGAGCGTTGCGGCCACCGGTTGCACCGGCACATCATCGGCTGGCCCCTGGGGCTTGTAATGCCAGCGGATCGCCTCGATGATCTCAGGTGCGAGACCTTCCTTGTCGGCGTAGTAGCCGCCCATGATCCCTTGAAGTTCAGGGAACTCACCGACCATTCCGGTGCCGAGGTCGGACTTACACAGGCGCGCCGCCTTGCGGACCTGTTCGGGCGAGGCACCCGTATAGGCGGCCAATTGCCCGGCCAAGGCCGTGATCCGCTCAACCCGCTCGTACATCGTGCCGAGCTTGGCATGGAAGGTCACGCCCTTCAGCTTCTGAAGACGGTCTTCCAACCGAACCTTGCGGTCCTCTTGCCAAAAGAAGCGGGCGTCAGCCAGGCGGGCCGTCAGCACCCGGGCATTGCCCGTCGCGATCAGTTTACCCCCATCGGCAGCCTCGATATTGGCGACGGCAATGAAGTGCGGGACCAAAAAGCCGGTCAGCGGATCGCGAACGGCGAAGAACCGCTGATGTACGCGCATGGAGGTACGGATAACTTCCGGCGGCAGCTCCAAAAACGCCGGATCCATATCGCCCATAACCGGCGTCGGCCATTCGGTGAGGCCCGCGACTTCATCGAGCAGCCCCTCGTCCTCGACAAGCTCGAAATTGCGAGCAAAGCAGAGGGTGCGAGCCGCGTCTCGGATGCGCTCCTTGCGCTCTTCTGGATCGAGCACGACGAAGTTTTTCGCTAGGCCGTCGGCGTAGTCGTCAAAGTTGCGTACGTGAAAGGCCTGACCGGTCCCCATGAACCGATGGCCCTCGGTCAGGTCACTGGACACATGGCCGTCAACCTCGAAGGGCACAACCTCACCGTCGAAGACGCACAGGATGCGCTGCAACGGTCGAACCCAGCGGAGCTTCGAGACCCCCGAGACCATCGACTTTGGCCACGGAAAGCTGCGCACGATCGCGTCGAACATCTCCGCGACGATCGCAGCGGTCTGACGACCTGGCTTGTGGAGGTGGGCGAAGTATAGACCATCGCGCTCGATGAGTTGATCCCTCGACAGGCCCGTCGAACGCAGAAAACCGTCAATCGCCTGTTCGGGCGATCCGATCCGGGGGCCTTTGCGCTCCTCATGCCGTTCGGCCTGGGCCGCAGCCAGCCCTTCGGCGACCAGGGTTAGCCGGCGCGGGCCTGCGAACGCCGTTAGGGCCTCCGGCAACAACCCCTCAGCCGCCAGCTTCTCGCGCGCCATGCGTTCCAGATCGCGCGCGGCCTGGGCCTGCATGCGCGCTGGGATTTCTTCGGAGAACAGTTCGAGCAAAAGCTGCGGCATAGGTTAGGCGTTCCCGCCCTGCTGGGCCACATAGACCTCTGCACATCGCTTACAAAGATCGCGGATGCGGCCGATGTAGCTCTGACGTTCAGCAACAGCGATCGCACCGCGGGCGTCCATGATGTTGAACAGGTGGCTGGCTTTCAGAACGTGGTCGTAGGCCGGCAGCACGAGCTGTTCGCCCTTGCGACCGCGGGCCTCCAGAATTCGCGGAACCTGACGCTCCATATCCTCGAACTGGCGCTTGAAGACGTCGACGTCGGCGACCTCAAGCTCGAAAGCCGAGAACTGCTGCTCGTTTGCCAAGAACACCTCGCCGTAGGTGAACTCGTCATTGTAGCGCAGGTCGTAGACGCTATCGACGTTCTGCAGATAAAGGCTCAAGCGCTCGAGGCCGATGGTGAGCTCGCCGGCCACAGGGAAGACATCCAACCCACCCACTTGCTGGAAGTAGGTGTATTGGGTGATTTCCATCCCATCGCACCAGACTTCCCAGCCCAGGCCCCACGCGCCGACCGTCGGATTTTCCCAATCATCCTCGACGAAACGGATGTCATGGACGCGCGGATCGATACCGATCGCCTCCAGGGAACCAAGATAGAGCTCTTGCAGGTTCGGCGGGTTGGGCTTCAGGACCACCTGATACTGATGATGCTGGCGCAACCGGTTCGGGTTCTCGCCATAACGTCCGTCTGCTGGCCGGCGCGAAGGCTGCACATAGGCCACCTTCCAGGGCTTAGGGCCAAGCGCGCGCAGGACGGTCGCAGGGTTCAGGGTGCCCGCGCCGACTTCAACATCGTAAGCTTGCAGGATAACGCAGCCTTGACGGCTCCAATAATCGTGCAGCTTCAGGATGAGGTCCTGAAACGAGAGCGGCTTGTCGGGCATGGGAGCTTTTAGGATTTGGGGCTGTTCGCAGGCGCAAAAAAAAGTCGCCGGACCATAGGGCCCGCCGACCTTGGCTTCAACCCGCCCAAAGCGCCCAATGCAGCCTTTGTTAATTACCCTTTGCTGGCGTTCGCTTGCCAGCGTTGGACATCGGCTGGCCATACCTGGCTCGGTTCGCCCGCGTGTCGGGGACCGGACCATTGGTGACCAGGGTGCTCGTAACCGTTGCGCCGGACGGCTCCGTCGTTGTCACGGACGTCGCGACCGCCGTCCCCGTGGGAGCGTCGATCGAAGAAGCTGTGGGCGATGGCGCGGGAACAGCTTTTGTCTTGGTTGTGGTCGACTGCGCGCACGCCACGCCGCCAATTAGAGCGGTCGCGGCGAGCGCCGTGAGCAGTTGAGCGATCTTCATGGCGTGGGTCTCCGGTTACCTTTGTCGGTAGCTAAAGACCCAACACCGCTGAAGGTTCATTTCTTCTTCTTTTTAACCGGTGCCTTGGCGACAGGCTCGGCCGCTGGTGCCGGCGCAGCTTCCGGTTCGGGAGGCGGCGGTGGCAGGGTCGCGGGGACCGAACCTGCGATCATCAAGGCGTCGACCACATGGATGAGGCCGTTGGAGGTCACCACGTCAGCCTGAATGATGTTTGCGTTGTCGGCCTTGAACACATCTGCTGTGCCATCAAGGACGATCTGGTCGCCTGCGCCCGAAGCCACAGGACCATGGGTGCCTTTGATCTTCGTGGAGTCGATCTTTGCATTGATGATGTAGTGCAGCAGCATCTTCTGAAGCCCTGCTTTATCGGCAATCAGGCCATCCAGCTTGGCTTGTGGGAAAGCCGCGTCGGTGGGTGCAAAAACAGTCAGGCCCGGGCTCGCCTTGAGCAGGCTCGACAAGTTGGTCGCCTCGAGCGCTTTCACGAAGGTCGTGAATTGGGTGCTCATCTTCAGCGTCGTGATTAGGTCGCCGTTCGGAGCCAGCTTAGCGCCGGGCGCAGCCGCCGGAGCTGGGGCGGCTGGAGCCGGGGTCTGGGCCATGGCGGCGCCGGCGATCAGGGAAACGGCCGCGGCAGCGGTCAGCAAGCGATGGATCGGCATCAGGTCCTCGAGTTGAATACAAATAGCCCTCTGAAATGCACAGGCGCCGCAAGGGTTCGCGGTGTCTACGCCTCGCAGAGCCTAGAGCGCCACGTCACGGATCCGTGAATGGGCAGT
Organism: uncultured Alphaproteobacteria bacterium; assembly: GCA_903860975.1. Classification (GTDB taxonomy): domain Bacteria; phylum Pseudomonadota; class Alphaproteobacteria; order Caulobacterales; family Caulobacteraceae; genus Phenylobacterium. The sequence goes on along the minus strand of CAIOSI010000039.1, from coordinate 49,793 downwards.
TCCTACCCTAGAACATTCCGCCTGGACGGCTCAATCGCCCAAATTTCAGGCACGGCCCGCCAGACTCGCCCAGGAAGCGGGCGCAAGACGCCTTCTTGCTCCGCTTATCGATCCCAAGCGGACGCGTCCGACGATCACGTGGGTACCATCGACAGACCGACGCGAGACGGGATGGGGACACTTCGCGGCGGCCGAAACTCAACATTGACGGCCGGTCCAGCCTCAAGGACTGCGCGGGAGCGAGCGGATGAAACTGATCATGGCGATCGTCAAACCTTTCAAGCTGGACGACGTGCGCGAAGCGCTCGTTGGCGCTGGCGTTGAGGGGCTGACGGTTTCAGAAGTCAAAGGCTACGGCCGGCAAAAAGGGCAGACCGAGATTTACCGGGGCGCCGAATACCAGGTGAATTTCCTGCCGAAAATAAAGCTGGAGGCGGTGGTCGACGACGCCGCTGTCGGCAAGGCGGTTGAAGCGGTTAAGGCCGCGGCAGCCACGGGCAAGATTGGCGACGGAAAAATCTTCGTCCTCAACGTCGAAGACGCCGTGCGCATCCGGACCGGCGAGACCGGCGCTGCGGCGCTCTAGCGATCAAGAACAAGGGGACATTTGAAATGAAACGCATTGGATTGAAAAGGCTCACCGGGCTCTTGCTCGCAGCCGCCGTGATCGGAGGTCCGCTCGCCGGCTCTGCGATCGCACAGACCGCAGCTGCGCCGGCGACGCCGGCACCCGTCGCGGCCGCTTCGGTCGAAACGGCGACGCCAGCCGCGGCCACCACGCCTGCAGCGGCTGCCGCAGTGCCTGCACCGGCAGCTCCGGCAGCGGCGCCAACACCGCCGAAAATTGACTCCGGTGACACAGCCTGGATGCTGACCTCCTCTGTGCTGGTCCTCATGATGACCATTCCGGGCCTGGCGCTCTTCTACGCCGGCATGGTGCGCAAGAAGAACATCTTGGCCACCCTTGCCCAGAGCTTCGCGGCAACCGCGTTAATCACCGTGCTTTGGATGGTGATCGGCTATTCCATCTCCTTCACGGACGGCGGCAAGAACAACGCCCTTATCGGTGGCGTAAAGTACCTGCTGCTCGGACCGATGGGGTTGAACGCCACCAGCACGCTGGCGCCGACAATTCCTGAGTCAGTCTACATGTTCTTCCAGATGACCTTTGCGATCATTACCCCCGCCCTGATCGCCGGGGCCTTGGCCGATCGAATGAAGTTCTCCGCCTTCCTGGCCTTCATGGCCGCCTGGCTACTGCTCGTCTACTGCCCGGTCGCTCACTGGGTTTGGGGTGGCGGTTGGCTCGGCTCGATGGGCGCGCTGGACTACGCCGGCGGAACGGTCGTGCATTTGAATGCCGGTACCGCAGGCTTGGTGGCGGCTCTCATGCTGGGCAAGCGTAAGGGACTGGGCACTGAGAACATGGCACCGCACAACCTCGCCTACTCGGTCATCGGCGCGTCCCTGCTCTGGGTGGGCTGGTTCGGGTTCAACGCCGGCTCGGCTGTAACCTCCAACGTCAACGCTGGCATGGCAGCCGTCGCAACCCAAATTGCTACCGCTGCGGCAGCGCTGGCCTGGATGTTTGCGGAGTGGATCATCTCCAAGAAGCCGTCCGTGCTGGGCATGGTATCCGGCGCGGTGGCGGGCTTGGTGGCAATCACGCCGGCTTCGGGCTTCGTCAATCCGATGGGTGCGTTGATCATAGGCCTCGCCGCTGGCGTGGTCTGCTACACCTCCGCGGTTCATGTGAAGAAGCTACTGGGCTACGACGACGCTCTGGATTGCTGGGGCGTGCACGGCGTCGGCGGGGCGCTGGGGGCCATCTTGACCGGCGTTTTCGCCAGCAAGCTGATCAACCCTGTTTCTGCGCCGAAGGGCGGCCTGCTGGAGGGTAACCCCCACCAGATGGTTCTGCAGTTCTACGACGTCGGGGCAACCTTTCTCTACTGTGGCATCGTCACGTTCGCGATCCTGCTGGTGATCAAATACACGATCGGCCTTAGGGTCAGCGAAGAGGTTGAAGTCGAAGGTCTCGACATCAATCTCCACGGCGAAGTCGTGCACGGCTAAGCACGCGCTGAAGGGTCAATCTACGGAACGGAGGTCCTTCGGGGCCTCCGTTTTCGTTTGCGCTATTCCGGATCCGGCCAGGGGCCGCCCAGGCGGCAACGCTGAACCCACCAATTGGGTGCCATCGCGCAGAGCCGCTCAGCCAGACTTTCGGCTTCGATGTCACTGGCGCAGAGAGCAAAACAGGTGCCGCCAGACCCGGAGACACGGGCCAGCAGGGTTTCCGGCTCCTCGGCTAGGGTCTCCAGAACGGCTCCGACAGCGGGCGCCAGCGCAATCGCCGGTGCCTCAAGATCGTTGCGCTGGACGGAAAGCCAGGCGGCAAGATCGGTAGCATCCTCAAACTCATCCGGCGCAACAGGCGCAATGATATCGCCAAACTGGGCTTGCGCATCGAAACGTCGATAGACCTCTGCCGTCGAAACGGCGACCCGGGGATTGACGAGCACAGCATCGAGCGGCGGCAATCGAGGCGCAGGCGACAGAAGCTCTCCTCGCCCTTGCGCCAATACCGGCGCACCCCAAAGGCAGGCCGCACCATCGGCCCCCAACGAGGCCGCCAGGACCTCCAAGCGATCATTGTCGACCGGAAGATCTAGGATTTCACGCAACAAGCGCAGCGTCGCACCCGCGTCACTGGAGCCGCCGCCCAGACCTGAAGCGACAGGCAGACGCTTCTCGAGACTAAGCCCGATCGGCGCGACAGGGCGGTGCACCTCTGCGATCAGTGCTCTGGCCGCCATAAGGACGAGATTGTCGTGTTGAGTCCTCAGAGCTTGTGCAAAGGGCCCGGCCACCCGCACTGCCAAGGCTTCTGCGTCAAAAGTCGAAACCCGATCGCCGATATCGGCGAAGACCATCAGGCTGCAGATCGGGTGATAGGCATCCTTAGGAGCGCCCACATGCAAGAACAGGTTCACCTTGGCGGGCGCGAAGGCCGCGCGCGTCACCGCTAACTTCCGGCGAGCTTTGGCGCGGGCCCCTCGGGGCCAACGCCTGATAAAAGCTTGGCTTCAGCATTGGCTTTGATCTTATCGTCAGGCTTCAATGTCAGCACGCGGCGCCACTGAAACTGCGCTTCGTCCTTGCGTCCGACTTTCCAGTAGGCGTCACCGAGGTGGTTGTTGATCTCTGGATCGCCAGCCTCCAGTTCGACAGCCTCCTCGAGCTTCTCAACGGCCATTTTGTAATCGCCCAGCCGGTAGAAGGCCCAGCCTAGGGAATCGATCATTGCGCCAGAGCGCGGGTCGGCGGCGACAGCTTTTTCGATCATGGCGCGCGCCTCGTCGAGGTGCTGGCCGCGGTCGATCCAGGAGTAACCCAAGTAGTTCAAAAGTTCTGGATCCTCTGGACGGATTTTAAGCGCCGCCTGCAGATCGGCCTGGGCTTCGGGCCAACGGTTCATGCGTTCGTAGGCGACGCCCCGAGAATAGAGCAGTCGCCAGTCCGGGGTTTTGGCCCCAGCGATTATGCCGTTCAGCACCTGCACGGCCTCGGGGTATTGCTCGTCAGACCGCAACAGATCGGCCAGCGTCACCCTAGCCTCTGTGCCGCCTGCGGCGGCGGCGGCTCGGGCGAGCTTGAGCGCAGTCAGCTTGTCGTCGGCGTTCTGGTAGGTCCACGCCAGCTTTGCCTGGGCCGTCGCATATTCCAGCGATGAGGCCTTGGGATGGCTGAAGGCGGCGCGCGCGCCTTCCAAATCGCCGGAGCCCTGCATGAGATCGCCAACCATGACCCAGGCATCGTCCCTCTGGGGGTCGAGGCGGATGATTAATCTGAGATAGTCCAGCGCCAGCAGGGTCTGTTTCGCGCCGACCATCGTGGCCGTCGGCGCAAGCATAGCCTGGGCAGCGCCCTGGCGGATCGTCGGCATCGGCGGGGGGGCCTTACCCGATGAAGCACGGGCCTGGGCGGACTTTATGGCAACGCTCTCAGGCTCTCGAGCCAGTTGCTCTGCGTAGAGCGCCAAAGCATCAACCTTGCGACCGCGCCGTTCCAGGAACCCACCGTAGCCCAGGACAGCCATTTCCGTTGGCGCGCCAGACGATACCAGGGCTTTGAAATCCGTCTCAGCTTCGTCAAATTTTTTGGCGCGCTCGAAGAGGGCCGCCTGGCCGAGCTGTCCAAAATAATCCACCAAGCGGTCACCGCGCACCTGAGGCCGGACAAGGGAGCCTTCCAAATCGCCGGCCTGCGCCGCGGCCCAAGGCGATAACAAGGCCGTCGCCAGGTTGTGCGGAAACGCTATCGCGTCCTTGGCCATCAGGGCTTGCGCGTCCTTGCCCCGCCCCTCAGTCAAGGCTTCCACTGCGACCACCAACTTACCCAATCGTTTGTCGGCTTCACTCGCCTCATCACCACTTGGCGCCAGCAGGGCGGCCTTTTGCACGTCTCCAGACTGGAGTGCGGCTGTGAAGGCCTTTTCGCCGATCATCGCATCGCCGGTCTGGCTCCGCGCCTGGTCAAAGAAGCGGGCCGCGTCACTGTTCTTGCCGTTGTTCAGCGCCGACTCGCCGGCCAAGAACATGCCGTAGGGCGAGATTTTTGCCGCGAGGGCGCCGGTTTCACCCAGGCTCGATGAGCCGGGCGCACCCGCGCATGCGGCGAGGAAAACAAGCGGTGCAGCGGTAAGCAGCAGAGACAATCGCATCAGCAGACCTTCGGACCTAAGAATGGCCGCGGCAAGGCGGCATGCGGTCCCGACAGCAGAAGACCGTTACATATTTGGATAGTTTGGACCGTCCCCGCCCTGAGGCGTCGTCCAATTGATGTTCTGCGACGGATCCTTGATGTCACAGGTTTTACAGTGGACACAGTTTTGGAAGTTGATCTGGAACTTCGGGTTCTCACCCTTATCGTCGTAAAGCACCTCGTAGACCCCCGCTGGGCAATAAAGCCTCGCCGGCTCCCCAAATTTTGGCAGGTTAATTGAGATCGGCACCGCCGGGTCGCTGAGTTTCAGGTGGGCAGGCTGGTTCTCATCGTGGTTCGTGCTCGACAGGAAGACGCTCGAAAGTTTGTCGAAGCTGAAAACCCCATCCGGCTTGGGATAGGAGATGGGCGTGTAGTCTTTGGCCAGACCCGTCGAGTCCGCGTCGCTCTTGCCGTGCTTCAGCGTGCCGAACGGCGACCATCCGCCAAAAATCGTCGCGATCATCGCATCCATGCCGCCCAGAACCAGGCCCGGAATGGTGCCAAACTTCGACCATAGCGGCTTGAAGTTGCGGACGTTCCACAACTCCTTGGCGATTGACGATTTCTGGTAGGTCTCTTCGTAAGCGATAAGGTCGTCACCGGAGCGGCCGTCCTGGATCGCCGAATAAGCCGCCTCTGCCGCTAAGATTCCGCTCTTCACTGCGTTATGGCTACCCTTGATTCGTGGCACGTTGACCATGCCCGCCGAGCAGCCCAGCAAAACACCGCCGGGGAAGTATAGCCGCGGCAGGGACTGCGCCCCGCCCTCGGTAATGGCCCGCGCGCCGTAAGCGATGCGCTTGCCGCCTTCGAGATAGCGCTTGATCGAAGGGTGCGTCTTGAAGCGTTGGAATTCATCGAACGGCGAGAGCCAAGGGTTCTTGTAGTTCAGGTGCAGCACGAAGCCGATGGCCACGTAGTTGTCCCCGAAATGATACATGAACGAACCACCGCCGGTGGCATTATCCAGCGGCCATCCGAAGGTGTGCTGAGTCAGGCCGGACTCGAAGGCCGCATCCGGGATCTGCCACAACTCCTTGATGCCGATGCCGAATTTTTGCGGCTCACGGCCCTCAGCCAGGCTGAATTTCGCCTGCAGCTGCTTCGCCAGAGAGCCGCGCACGCCCTCGCCGATCATTGTGTACTTTGCGTGCAATTCGATACCAGGCTGGTAGTCAGCAGTGGGCTGACCGTCCTTGCCTATCCCGAATACGCCAGCCACGACGCCCTTTACGCCGCCGGCTTCATTGTACACCACCTCCGAGGCGGCCATGCCGGGGTAGATCTCTACGCCCAGAGCCTCAGCGTGCTGCGCCAGCGATCGGCAAACGTTGGCGAGCGAAGCAATGTAGTTCCCGTGGTTCAACATCCACTTCGGAAACGGCAGCCATGAGATATCGAGCTCGCCCTGGGGACCCAACATGACGAACTTGTCGCGGGTGACCTTGGTTTCCAGCGGAATCCCCAGCTCCTGCCAATTGGGCAGGAGTTGCTCGATGCCGCTAGGATCGATCACGGCGCCCGAAAGGATGTGCGCGCCAACCTCCGACCCCTTTTCAAGGATCGCGACACTGATCTCGTTTCCAGCGGCCGCAGCCAACTGCTTCAGTCGGATCGCGGCCGACAAGCCCGACGGCCCCGCCCCCACGATCACGACGTCATATTCCATCGCCTCGCGTTCGACTTGCTCGCTCATGCTCAGCGCTCCGTTGATCCCTGAGGCGACTTATCGGAATGTCACAGGGCGGCGGTCAAGTATGAACCGCTAACCGGGGGAAACCGAGATGCGCCTGACAGCCCTAATCTGCGCGCTTGCGCTAACCGCCTCGCAGGCTCACGGGGCATCCGCCCACTGGGTTGGCAGCTGGGGCGCATCGCCCGCTCCACCCATGGCCGCGCCAGCCGACAACCCGGCCCGAGGCACGCCGACCTTCAACAACCAGACCGTCACGCAGATTGTGCGTCTGAGCGCCGGCGGCCAGGCGCTGCGCCTGCGATTCTCCAATGAATATGGCACCAAGCCGTTGTCGATCGGCACAGCACGTGTCGCGCTGGTCGATGAGCACGGAACGGTGGTGGACGGCAGCCTTCGGACGGTCCATTTTTCCGACGCGCTGAGCGCAACTGCGCCGCCTGGAGCGCCTTTGCTCAGTGACCCTATCCGTTTGCCGACCAAATCGCTCGCCCGTCTGCGTGTCAGCGTCTATCTGCCGAGCGACACCAACGGCTGCACCTGCCACATGAGCGGCTCGGAAGCCGTTCAGGTATCATTGGGCGACACGACGAGCGACACCTCACCCGTTCAGGGCTCAGCCAGTTATCGGGCTTTCCTCTCTGAGGTTGATGTTGAAACAACCGCCTCAAACGCCAGAGTCATCGTGGCGTTCGGGGATTCGATCACCGACGGCTTCAAATCGACGACGGGTGCGAACCACCGCTGGCCGGACCGCCTGTCAGAGCGTCTCGTCGAAAAGACCCCCGCAACCCCCTACGGCGTCGTCAACGCTGGTATCGGCGGCAATCGCGTGCTCAGCGACGGTGCCATCGTCAGCTTTGGTCAGAGCGCGCTTAGCCGATTCGACCGCGACGTCCTGTCGGTTCCTGGCGTCACTCACGTGGTCGTCCTGGAAGGCGTCAACGATCTGGGGGCCAGCAAGACAGCGCCACCCAGCGCCCAGTCCCTCATCAGCGGCTACCGCCAGCTCATCGTCCGAGCCCACGCCCGCGGCCTCAAAATCATCGGCGCGACGGTTCTTCCCTATGGGGGTGCTGCCTATTACGCCGAGCCAGGCGAGGCTGTTCGGCAGGTGATCAATACTTGGATCCGCACGAACCACGAGTTTGACGGTGTTATCGACTTGGATGCCGCGGTCCGCGATCCAGCGAAGCCTGAGCGGATGCGCGCCGACCTGCAGTCTGGCGATTGGCTTCACCCGAACGACGCGGGCTACCGTGTTATGGGTCAGGCCATCGACCTGGCGTTGTTCCGCTAGCGCCTCGCTATGCCCGCAGGTAGACCAAGATCCGCCATCCGGGCGCGGCCGCTTGAAGCGCGGCGACATCACGTTGACGCATCTGCATCAGTGTGGGCGCCGCACGTGTATGTCCCTGCGGATCAAGTGGCCGATCGCTTCAAACAACGGCTTGGATACGATCTGTCGGCAACAGCCGCAGAGGTCCTTGAACCCGCCGCGCCTACTCTGCGCATCGGCCGAGGTGTAAAATCAGCAAAGCCGTTGAACCCGCGGGATCTGTGGTTTGCCGAAGGGTTCTTTGATCAAAGGCACCATCTGGCTGCGCGGTTTCGAAAGTCCTGCTTACCTTTTTCCACCCAGACGCGCCCAAACCGCGGTAGGCCAGACCGATGGATAGACCGCCCGTGCTTCGACGACTGATCGACCTGCCTGGAGTGGCGGATCTTGAGTACCGCGCGCTGCTGAAGCGCGAGTTCGCCGAACCGGAGGCTCGCGCAGAGCATCCCGAGATCGATGAATGTTCGCTGGCGAACCTTGGCCTTACCGCAGAACAGGCCGAAAACCATGCCCGGCCGAGCGGCTGGGAAAACCCCGAGCGCCTGGCGATTGCGGCTCAAGTTGCGGCCTTTGAGGCCGAAGGCTGGGACGTCACCGATGACAAGCGACGACCTCTGCGCGTCCTTGGTCATTTCAACCAGCAGCTCTGGCTTGCTATTCGCGGGGTGGCCGGCGCTTTGCCCTTCCAGCCCGAAGACGATCGCCCCGACCCTTGGGGCGCCTCCCTGGCGGCTCAGGCAAGCCGCTTCCGCAAACGCTAGGACATCACGATGAGCTCTTCAGGGAAGCCCCCGCCCAAGCGTTTCGCCGACCTCAAACCCGCGCCTTCTCCGCCCGGTGTCTATCAGCCACCGACACCCAAGGTCTCGCGCCAGAAAAAGGGCAAGGTGTTAACCGCCGCCGAGCGGGCCGCATTCCTTGCGTCGCGGCCAGACCTGAAATCCTAACCCGGCTTCTCGAAGACCACGATCACGTTGTTGGCGGGCATAGATATCCGCTCGGCGAACGCCAAGTCATGCGCCGACGCCAACGCTTTGACGCGATCCAGATCGCGCAGTCCCCAGGCCGGATTGCGGCTCTTCAGGCTTTGATCAAACGCAAGATTGCTGGGCGCGGTCGCGATGCCGGCTTCCAGATAAGGCCCGTAGAGAAAAAGCTGACCGCCATGGGTCAGAACACGCGCCGCTCCAGCCATCAGGCCCTGCGTCGCCACCCAGGGCGCGATGTGAATCATATTTATGCAGACCACTGCCTCAAATGGTCCGTCTGGCCAAGAGTTTGGATCGGCGGCGTCGAGCCGGATCGCGGCAGCCAAGTTCGACAGCCCCGCCGAAGCACGCCAAGCTTCTATGCTCTCCAGCGTTTCTGGGTCGCAGTCCGTAGGCTGCCATTTTACGGACGGTAGGCCAGCCGCAAGGAAGAGCGCATGCTCTCCTGCCCCGCTCGCCACCTCCAGCACCCTTGCCCCGTCCGGCAGCCTGGGCCCGAGTTCCTGGAGAATCGGTTGGCGATTGCGTGCGGTGGACGGCGAGCTGCGCGCGCCGTCGGGTGGGGTGTCCGTCATGGACCGACCCTAAGGGCTAGGCATCGCGCCGCGAAGGCTTGTGTCTTGCCCCGACGCGCCAGACGAGGTTCTGTGCGGCCGCTTCAAACCACAACATAAGGGAGACCATCATGGCCAACGGTAATCCAGGCTCCAGCCTTCAACTGCGCTCACTGATCAAGAGCAGCGGTGAATTGGAGCTCTCCTTGGTCACCGTCGATATTCCAGATCCTGCGCCAGACGAGATCCTTGTCAGAGTTGAAGGCTCACCGATCAATCCGTCCGACCTTGGCCTCCTGCTGGGGGCAGCAGACATCTCCACCGCCAAAGCCTCGGCAGGCCCGATCCTTACGGCAACCGTACCCTCACAATTTATGCGCGCCATGGCAGGGCGCCTGGACCAGTCGATGCCGGTCGGGAACGAAGGCGCTGGTCTGGTGATCGCCGCTGGCTCCGATCCAGCGGCTCAGGCCCTTCTTGGCAAGCTCGTCGCCGGCATCGGCGGGGCCATGTACGCTCAGTACCGCACGCTGAAAGCCGCAGACGTCCTGGTGTTGCCAGCTGAGGCGACGGCCGCGGATGGCGCCTCCTGCTTCGTCAATCCGTTAACCGCGCTCGGCATGGTCGAGACAATGCGTCGCGAAGGGCATACGGGCCTCGTTCACACGGCCGCCGCTTCAAATCTGGGCCAGATGCTGAACAAAATCTGCCTCATGGACGGCGTCCCGCTGGTCAACATCGTGCGCAGCCGCGAGCAAACGCACCTCCTCACCGACATCGGCGCGACCCATGTCGTGGACTCAACGTCTGAGAGCTTCCTCGACGACCTCACCCACGCCCTCGCCGACACCGGCGCAACCTTGGCCTTCGACGCCATCGGTGGCGGCAAGTTGGCCGGCCAGATCCTGGGATGCATGGAGGTCGCCATCAATCAGCGCGCCACGGTCTACAGCCGCTATGGTTCAAGCGTCCATAAGCAGGTCTACATCTACGGCGGCCTCGACACCTCGCCGACCCAGCTGGCTCGAAGCTACGGCATGGCCTGGGGCCTCGGCGGCTGGCTTCTGACGCCCTTCCTTGTGAAGATCGGCACCGCGGAGGCTCAAAAGCTGCGTGAACGGGTCGCGGCAGAACTTAAGACCACGTTTGCAAGCCATTACACCGCCGAGATCAGTCTGGCCGAGGTGCTCGATCCCACTTTGGCCGCCGCTTATAATCGACGTGCGACAGGCGAAAAATACTTGATCAATCCGAACAAGGGCCTTGCCTAGAGGCGGCGCGGAATGATGACCGGCAGGGTCTCGTAGCCCTTCACGAAGATCGAGTGGGTACGCGCAGGTTCAGCGACCAGCTCGATCGACGGGAAGCGTTTCATGATCTCCTCCCAAATGATCGTCAGCTGCAACTCAGCTAGCCGGTTGCCGACGCAGCGGTGGATGCCAAAGCCGAAGGACATGTGATGGCGCGGCCGCTCTCGGTCGATTGCATAGCGGTCCGGCTCAGACACCGCCCCTGCGTCGCGATTGCCTGAGACGTACCACATGACCACCCGATCGCCGGCCTTGATGGTTTTTTCGCCCAGTTTGAAGTCGGTGGTGGCTGTCCGGGCCATGTGCGCAAGCGGCGTCTGCCAGCGGATGGTTTCCGACACCATCGAAGGGATCAACGAGGGATCTGCACTCAGTTTGGCATATTCGTTCGGGTTTTTGTTCAGTGCATAGACCGAGCCTGAGATGGTGTTTCGGGTCGTGTCATTGCCGCCGATGATGAGCAGGGCCAGGTTTCCAGCGTACTCCGCTCGATCCATGTCTCGGGTCGAGGTGCCGTGCGCCAACATGGAGATCAGATCCCCCGCCGGCGGGGCGTTCACCCGCTCGTTCCACATGCCAATGAAGCGTTCGACCATCTGGTCGATAACTTCGCGCTTGTGCTCCCAGCTCTTCACCGGACCATGGCCCGGCGCGTTGGTCATCATGTCTGACCAGTAGGGCAGCAGCTGGCGGTCTTCCTGCGGGAAGTCGAAGAGTGTGGCCAAGGTCATGGCCGTCAGCTCCTTCGAGACGTTCTCAACCCAATCGAATTCCTCGCCGATCGGCAGACGGTCGAGAATCTGGCCGGCCCGCTCACGGATCACAGGCGCCATGGCTTGAAGGTTCGACGGCGCCACCACCGGGCTTACCGTCTTGCGCTGCTCATCGTGGCGCGGTGGATCCATGGAGATGAAGCTTGGCCTGACACCGCGCTTGGCGGTTTCGGCCTTCGATTCGAGGCTCTGCAGGGTGATGCCGTCAGCCGAGGAAAACACCTGATGGTTGGAGTCCACCGCCATAATGTCATCCCAGCGCGTGATCGACCAGAACGATCCAAACGTGGGCGATTGGGTGAGGTGAACCGGATCTTCGCTTCGAAGCCGCTCGAAAATCGGCCAGAAGGCATCCTGGGCGAAAAGATCCGGCTGGGCGGGATCAACCGCCTCGATCGGCTGCGCATAGATCTGCGCTCGTGCCTCGGCCTTGAGATCCACTGAGCCGTCGTGCATGGCGTTCTCCCGATAATTTGAGGGCTATTCAGACCCGGCTTTGCATGCAGCGCAAGTTTGCTTGCTGACAACGGATGCTAGGGCGGCCAAGACTGCGGGCTGTGACGATCCCTCCTTCCGCCGCCGCGACCGCAGAATCCCTTCTCGCCTTTTGGGCAGACGGCGGCGTCGATTCGATGCTGCTTGACGCGCCCATTGACCGGATCGCGGCCGGCCGGATTATCCCTCCCCGGCCGGTTGAAAAAAAAGTCGCGGCCGCTTCTGTTGTGAGGTCTTCCCAGGCGGCCCTGCCCGATATTTCGCAAGCCCTGGCCCAGGCTCGGGTCTTAGCGGCCGGCGCCGTCAACCTGGAGGCGCTGGCCGCCGCCATCGCGAGCTTCGATGGCTGCCCGCTCAAGTTTGCGGGCGCCGCGACACAGGCCGTTGTCTATCGCGGCGTTCCAGATGCGGTGCTGATGGTGATTGGAGATGGTCCGGGCCAAGATGAAGACCGCCAAGGCCAACCGTTCGCAGGCCGCGCCGGACAACTGCTCGACAAGATGCTGGCGGCCTCAGGCCTTGCCGAACGCGTTCTTATGACCAACACGGTCTTCTGGTCTGCGCCCGGCGACCGGCCGCCGACGCCACAGCAACAGGCGGTCTGCGCACCTTTCCTTGAGCGAGCTATCGCCCTTGTGAAGCCGAAAATGCTGCTTCTGGTGGGAGGCGCGCCCGCGCAGGCGCTGCTGAAGACGGAAGACGGAATCCTTTCCCTTCGCGGTCGCTGGCATGCCTGGCGCTCAGCAGACGGCACGATTGAATTGCCTGCTATGCCAACCCTTCATCCCGCTTTCCTGCTGCGCCAACCTGCAGCAAAAAAACGGGTCTGGGCGGACCTTCTGACGCTGACTGAACGGCTAGATCGACCCGAACGGCCTTAGTTGCCGACGCCAAGGGCCGCCTTCCAAATGACCTGTTCGATCGAACGATTGTCTGATTAGGTACCGCCTAAACAGGGCTGAGCATAATATGACAAAGCTAAAATATTTCATGTTGATAGCTATGATTGCTATCGGCAGTTCGGCCCGTGCGCAGGAGACCTTCTCGCCCACTCGCCTGACGACTGACCACTACTTCGACCTTGAGCGGATCAGCAACGCGCAGATTTCGCCAGACGGCGCGCGGATTGTCTACGCTCGGCAGCAAATCAATCGGCTCGACGATAAGTGGGAGTCTTCGATCTGGATCATGAACGCCGACGGTTCTCAGAACCGCTTCTTGGCGAAAGGCAGCAGCGCGCGGTGGGCGCCAGACAGCAAGCGCTTGCTATATTTCGCCGAGGCCGAGCCGGGCCACACTCAAATCTTTATTCGCTGGATCAATATCGAAGGCCCAGCCACGCAAGTCACTCGCGCCACGGAAAACCTCGCCGACGCACGATGGTCGCCCGACGGCAAGTCCATCGCCTTTTCCATGTTTGTGGCGGAAAAGCCCAAGTGGACGATCGGCATGCCGGCGGAACCGAAGGGAGCCAAGTGGACGGCCCCGCCGCGCATCGTTCAGTCCCTGCACTATAGGCAAGATCAGGTGGGGTACCTCGACGACGGCCATAAGCATCTGTTTGTCGTCGCCTCCGATGGCGGGGCCATGCGTCAGCTCACCAGCGGAAAATGGAGCATCGGAGCGGGTGAACTCGCAGGGCCTGTACCCTTCGACTGGACGCCTGACAGCAAGTCGGTTGTCATTCAGGCGAGCCGCGATTTCAACGCCGATCTAACCTACCAACGCTCACAGCTTTTGGTCGTGGACGTCGCGACCGGTGCGGTTCGCGAGCTTGTCGGCAAGCCTGGTGAATGGAGCAGCCCTACCGTCTCGCCGGACGGCAAAATCGTGGCCTTCACCGGTTATCCGACCTCGGACAAGACCCACTCCGTCGCCGATCTCTACGTCGTCGCGCTTGCCGGCGGGGAGATGCGAAGAATCAGCGGTGACTTCGACCGCGATCCGGTAAATCTGAAATGGGCCGGCGACGGATCAGGCGTCTATTTCGATGCCGACGACCATGGCTCGCACAATATTGAATTCGCAGCACTGAAGGGCGGGGTTCGCCCGGTGACAACCGGCATACACATCTTGACGATGGACTCCGTATCCAACGACATGATGGCTGCGGGAACCCTGAGTGATCCCGACCATCCCGCCGAAGTGATGCGCTACGATCTTCGCAAGTCTGGCGAGCCTGCGCAGCTTACGACCATCAATTCCGCCTTCCTGGCGGGGAAGCAGCTTGGCAAGACGCAGGAGATCAGTTGGACCTCCTCGGGCGGCGTCAAGGTGCAGGGCTGGTACATAACTCCGCCCGATTTCGACCCGACCAAGACCTACCCGCTGATCCTGGAAATCCACGGCGGGCCGTACGGCAACTACAATGTCGGCTTCAACTACATGTGGCAGAATTTCGCGGCCAACGGGTTTGTCGTGCTCTACCTGAATCCGCGCGGGAGCACCGGCTATGGCCATGCCTTTTCCGACGGAATCGACCACAACTACCCGGGCCCGGACTACGACGACTTGATGTCCGGTGTGGACGCGGTTCTGGCGCGGGGCTTCGTCGACACGACACACATGTATGTGTCGGGATGCAGTGGCGGCGGGGTGCTTTCGAGCTGGGTCATCGGCCATAACAACCGTTTCGCCGCCGCCGCCGTCCGCTGCCCGGTGATCGACTGGCTGAGCATGACGGGACACACCGACTTGCCGCTGTTTACCTACAGCTTCTTCCGAAAGCCCTTTTGGGAAGACCCAACAGATTGGCTGTCGCATTCGTCCCTGATGCAGGTCGGCAAGGTGACCACGCCCACCTTGCTGATGACCGGTGTTCTCGACCGCCGCACGCCGATGCCCCAGACTGAAGAGTATTTCTCCGCGCTCAAAGAACGCGGCGTACCGACGACGCTCTTGCAGTTCGAAGGCGAATTCCACGGCACAGGGTCTAGGCCTTCGAACTGGGTCCGCACGCAACTTTACATGATGAGCTGGTTCAAACGCTACAGCCGCGAAGCCAACGGCAAGATCGTGACCACCGCTGCAACCGACAAGCCCTAAGAGCGCTCATGCCAGTCCCCTCACTTCGTGGCCAGCGGGTGGTCGTGCTCGGCGGTAGCTCCGGCATCGGCTACGCCGTCGCGGAAGCCGCACTCGCTGACGGAGCGCAGGTCATTATCGGATCCAGCAAGTCCACCAATGTTGAGGCCGCCTTGGCCAAGCTGGGTCCCGGCGCGTCTGGGGCGGTGACAAACATGCGCGATGAGGCCGCAGTCCAAGCCTTCTTCGACCATGTCGGCCCCTTCGACCATCTGGCCTACACCGCCGGCGATTGGGATCGGGCCCGCGCAGGCCCTATCGCCGAGCTGGACCTTGCCGCGGCGGCCTTGGGGATGGAGGTGCGGTTTTGGGGTGCGCTGAGGGCGATCAAACACGCTCTACCGCATCTGTCGCACAAGGGCTCGATCACACTCACAGACGGCGTCAGGACCCATAAGCCCGGTAAGGGCATGCCACTGTCGTCTGCCTTTGGGGGAGCTATCGAGCACTTGGCCAAGGGGCTCGCTGTCGATCTGGCGCCGGTCAGAGTCAATTCGGTCTGTCCGGGCATTGTCCTCACCGAGGTGTGGAACAACGTGTCCGAAGAGCGTCTGACAAAAATGACCGCGGGCCTACCGCTGCCCCAGGCCGGAGATCCTGCCGACGTGGCTCAAGCCTACATCTACCTGATGAAAGGCGGCTACACGACGGGCCAAGTTTTGATTGTCGATGGTGGATTGATGCTCGTTTGAGCGCGACGCAACTCCCCATCCCCGAGAAGTTTCCGTTGGGGGTTGATTGGTTCGGCTCCTCCGCCTAACCCGTCCGGGTGGGGATTTCGAGAAAAGCACCGCGCCAGCCCAATTCGAACGGGATCGTGCGGATAGACGACGGGATGACGCTGATAAAGCGCCTCGTAGGCCAAGCCGCCGTGCTCGCCTGCTCCGCCGCCATCGCCGCTTCAGCGGCCGGCTCTGTGCGCGCTGAGGGGCTCCAGGCGCTGTCAAGCGACGACGCGCACGCCTATGCCGCCGCTTTCGAAGCCACCGACCGTGGTGATTTCATCGACGCCCAGATGCAGGCTGTCGCGCTCAAGGATAGCTCGCTTCTGGGGTACTTGAGTTTCCGCCAACTTATGCACCCAACCGCCCATGTGGCGGCCTTCGACGAACTCTCGAGCTGGCTGGCTAAGTTCAGCGACCTGCCTGTGGCCAGCCGGATTTTCGCGCTCGCAGCCAAGCGCAGGACGGACTCCACGGCCGAGGCCGCAGCTCGCCCACTCGTCACGCTGACAGACGGCCCGACGCTGGCCAATCCGGCGGTCTCCCAAAAGGCCCGAAGGGGCCGTGAAGCCTATTATTCAGGCGACAGCCGTCGGGCGCTGGCGCTGGCATCGGCGGCTGGCGATCGTTGGATTGCGGGCCTCGCCGCCTACCGTCTGAAGATTTACGACAAAGCCCGTCAGAACTTCGCCGACCTGGCTCGCGACGGCGAATCTGATGCCTGGCTGCAGTCTGCGTCCGCCTATTGGGCCGCTCGCACCGCCGAGGCGCAAGGCGATGCGCCGGCGAGGGCGAAATACCTGCGCGTCGCGGCCCGGAACTCTGAAACTTTCTACGGAATATTGGCGGGGCGGCAGCTGAAGCTCACCGATCAGGCGGTCGCTTCGATAGGCGACGAGTTCGTCGCCCGCTTTCTCCTCGCCAGTTATGCAGCCCCACCAGAATCGCTCTCCATCGACACAAATCGTTTCATAGCCAGCGACGCACGGGCCCATCGCGCTGTGGCTTTGGCTCAGATTGGCCGTGGTGCCGAGGCGATCCAGGAGTTGCGCGCGGGACTGATGCTGGCTCGAACGCCGGCCGAGCAGCAACGGTGGAAGGCTCTGACGCTCGCCATGGGTACGTCTCTAGCTGACCGGGCGACGCTGCCACGCAGTTCAGACCTTGATTTTCCGACGCCGGAGCTTTTGCCCCGCAACGGTTTCACGCTCGACAAGGCCCTGGTCTACGCCATGGTCCGTGCAGAAAGCCGCTTTAATCCTCAGGCTGTTTCGTCAGTGGGCGCCGTTGGTCTGATGCAAATCATGCCCACCGCAGCCGCCGCAGCGGCCGGTGACGACAAACTTAAGCGCGACATGAGTCCGCTGTTTGACCCCGCCTTCAACCTTCGCGTTGGCCAGGACTATTTTACCTGGCTCCTGGAGAAGGGGGTCGGTCACGACCTATTCCGCGCTATCGCTGCCTATAACGGCGGCCCATCCACTGTCGCCAAAACCGACCAAAAACTCGGAGACAGCGCCGACAGTCTTCTCCTTATGGAAAGCCTGCCGGCTCAACAGACACGTACCTACGTCCAGCGGGTGCTCGCCAGCTATTGGACCTATCGCACGATGTGGGGCCAGGCCTCGCCTAGCCTTGATGCTCTGGCCGCAGGTCAGCGCGTCATCGACGAGCGCCTGGACCTAGTCCAGCCGGACCGCGTCCCGTCCCAACTGGGCGCGCAGCCGCTTCAGGTCGGGATGCGTTAGGTCTACCGCCGCCGCCCGAGCCATGAGTACGCCGAACGGCTTTTTGCCGAAAAAGCCACCCTCACCTACGATTACGGCGTCACCGCCGCCACCGCGTAGGTGACCTGCGAGCATCTCCAGCCAGCCGGATCGCAGGCGGATCTTAGCCGGCAAAACCAACAGCCGCTCCGAGCGCGAAACGGCAATCGCGTCGGCGAGTTTGGCGGACAGTTCAGCCCCGGTTTCTTCGCGCAGGACGGCCAACAACTCAGGCGGGCCGCCGCCAGCGATTAGCACCTCACGTACAAGCCCTTCGACCGCCAAGGACGTCAGCGCCGCCAGCAGAGCCGGCAGCCGATCACCGGCCTCGGCGGTTTCCACGATCACGCTCAGCATGAACGCCACAAGGCGACGCGTCGCGCTTAAGGTCAATAAGTTCTTGTTTTGTTCCAATCCCTTCATTAGCCTTTGTTGGTGAGCCCAGTCCCTAAGCAGATTACCGCCTTTCGAGGCCGCGGCGCTTTGACCAACATCGCCGGTCGCTACGAAACCGATACGCGCGAGGCCTTCGACGACGGGTGGACGTCGCAAGACGTCGAACCAACTCAGCTGGCGACAACTGTTACGGCTGAAAATGCCAAGGTGATCATCACCCGCAACGACAGCCCTGATGTCGGCTTTTCGGCATCGATCAACCCTTACCGCGGCTGCGAGCATGGCTGCATCTACTGCTACGCCCGGCCAGCGCACGCCTACATGGGCCTCTCACCCGGTCTCGACTTCGAATCCAAGTTATTCTTCAAACCACAGGCGGCGCATCTGCTGGAACGCGAGCTGTCCAGGCCAGGCTATGTCCCCGAGGTCATCCACATCGGAGGAAACACAGATCCCTACCAGCCGCAGGAACGTCGTCTCCAGATTACCCGCCAGGTGATCGAGGTGCTGTCACGGTTCAACCACCCCTTCTCCGTGATTTCGAAATCAGGCCTGATCCTGCGCGATCTCGACCTCATCGCGCCCATGGCGCAACGCAATTTGGTCCGCGTCGCTATTTCCATCACGACCTTGGACCGCAAGCTCGCTCGTTCCATGGAGCCCCGCGCCGCCACGCCAGAAAAGCGTATCGAGGCGGTCAAACGTCTGAACGAGGCTGGCGTGCCGACGGTGGTCATGTTCGCACCCTGCATCCCGGGCCTCAACGACCACGAGATGGAGGCTGTTTTGGAACGCGCAGCGGCGGCTGGCGCCCGGGGGGCGGGCTATGTGTCGCTGCGCCTGCCGATGGAGATCGCCGATATCTTTCAGGCATGGCTCGCCTCAGACCATCCCGATCGAGCCAGCCGCGTTATGTCCCTTGTTCGCCAGATGCGCGGCGGCAAGACCTACGACAGCCAGTGGGGCAAACGCATGAAGGGCGAGGGCCCCATCGCGGCTATCACCTCGCGCCGCTTCTCTGTCGCCAAGTCGCGCTATGGCCTCAGCGCAAAACTGCCGCCCCTAGATCTCACCCTATTCAAGGTGCCGGCCAAGGCCGGTGATCAGATCGATTTGTTTGGATAAAAAAACAAAGATTGACCACCGCACAACCCGGATTTCAGGGCGTGTTGTGCCTCACCGGCTGAACACCCCGACCAGCTCCATATGCGGTGACCAGAGGAACTGATCGACGGGTTGCACGCGATCCAAGGTAAATCCCGCCTCGATCAATGTGCGGGCGTCTCTTGCGAAGGTGGCCGGGTTGCAGGAGACACCGATAACGCGGCCGACCGAGGAGCGGGCAAGTTCGGCGGTCTGTTCAACGGCGCCCGCGCGAGGCGGATCGAAGACAGCGACGTCGGTCTTCTTCAGCTCCTCGGCCAAAACGGGTCGACGAACCAAGTCGCGGGCTTCGGCGGTCACGCCGTGCAAACCGGGCGTTGAGGCCAGCGCGCCGTTGAGCGCCCGGATGGCTTCAGGCGCAAAATCGGCGGCGTGAACCTGGGCGATCTGCGCAAGACGGAAGGTAAAGGTCCCGACACCACAAAAGAGGTCTGCGACCCGTGTCGCGCCAGCCGCATGCTCCGAGACAAAAGCCGAAAGTGCGGCCTCAGTTTGCGGCGTTGCCTGCAGAAAGGCCGCTGGCGGCAGATTGACCACCGCCTGTCCCAACCGCACCTGGGGAAGCCTCGCCTGATAAGCGACCTCACCGTCGATCGTCACCCGGGCAAAGTCGGCTTGCGCCGAGCATTGCGCCAGCTGCACGCGGGCGTCAGCAGATAGACCGCCGGACTTTCGCTCCACGCCTGAGATATCCACATCCAGGCCGCTGAGCGTCAGGGTCACGTGCAGCGTCGGGGCGGACTTTGGGTGTTCGAACAAGGGTGCCGCGAGCCGCTTCAACGCCGGGATCGCGACCTGAATAGCTGGATCCGAAATCGGGCAGACGGAGATATCTACGAGATCCCAGGACTTGCGCGCCTTGTAGCCCAACCGCGCCATCGCCCGGCTGCCACGCCGAGCATGCAGCGCAACCCGTCGGCGTGTTCCGGCCGCCGCGGCGAACGGCGCAAGGATTTCGGTTTCAATCTGCTGGCGCGCCAAGGTTAGGCGCAACCGTTCGATTTTCCAGGCCAAATATGGCTCAGGCGCCCAATGCTGCATTGCGCAACTGCCGCAGGTGCCAAAATGCGGGCAGATGGGAAGGATCCGATCGGCGCTGGCCTCCAGCACCTCGACCAGCTCGCGCCGTTCGCCCCCCCCGATTGCCAAAACCCGCTCACCCGGCAGGCAGAACGGCACGAAGACAGGTCCGTGCGCCAAACCGTCGCCCTCCCCGCCAACCTGTTCGATTGTGAGTTCGATCGCAGGACCAACTGGCCGCGTGGATCGGGTCTGCGGGCGATGGCGACGCACGGGGGGTTTCATCGGTGGAACATCGTCCTCGTGCGGAAACGGTAAGTAAAAATGAACGAATATGAACGGATCGCTCAAAAACCGTTCAGCTAGGTCAGGCCATAACGAAACCTGAAACTGCCGGTAGGCGGCTCAAAACTTCGAGCGAGGGATACCCATGACCAAGTCTTACACGTTCGCCAAGGGCGCCGTGGCCGCGACAGCCGGCCTATTGGCGCTTGGCGCAGCGGCATCTGCCTACGCTCAGACCTCCAACTACGACCCCTGCCAACGCGACGCAAACAATCGAGGGGTCACCGGTGGGCTACTCGGCGCGGCTGGCGGTGCGGTGGTGGGCTCACAGTTTTCGGCCAACGGACATCGCCGCGACGGCTCGCTGCTGGGTGGCATCATCGGTGCGATCGCCGGAGCGTCCATCGGCCATTCGACGGCCGCCTGTAACAATGGCCCGCCGCCGCCCCCGCCGGTCTATACGCAGCCGCCGCCGCCAGGCCCCTCGGCTTACGATCCGTCGCAGCCGCAGCCCTATGACGCCGCCGAATATGGCCCGCCTGTGCAGCCTGCCTATGTGCAGCGTGAGGCGGTCTGGGTCTATGGGCGCCACGGGGTTCGCTTCAGAGTGATGGAGAATCGCACCGAGCCGAATGGCTGCACGCTGGCCGAGAGCCCGGTCTACATGCCGGACGGACGCGTCGAGCCCCGCTTTGTCCGGGTCTGCCCCGACTATCGTGGCCGATATCGTATTGTCGACTGATCAGCCTTTCGTTCGCATTTCCTGCCGCGAACTCTCCTGGGCCGTCCGCCTTACCGCGGACGGCCTGTCTTCTTCGCCCAAATCAGATATTCCCGATTGCCGTCCCCGCCTTCGATGGGACTGTCCATCGTCGCCTCGACCTTCCAACCGGCACCTTCCAGAAAACGCGTCACGGCCGCAAGGGCCTCCAGGCGCGCCGTCTCGTCCTTGACCAGACCACCCTTGCCGACACGTTCTGGACCCACTTCGAACTGCGGCTTAACCAGTGCGACGAGATCGGCGCCGTCTGCGGCCAACGCCAGGCCCGCCGGCAGGGCTTTGGCGAGACCGATGAAACTCAGGTCACAGACGACGATTTGCGGAGATTCAGGGATCTCGGCGCGCGTCAGATGGCGCGCATCGGTCCCTTCCAGGGACGTCACACGCCGATCACCGACCAGTCTGGCGTGGAGCTGGCAACGACCGACATCGACCGCATAGACCCTTCGTGCGCCTGCCCCAAGGCAGACTTCGGTGAAACCACCTGTCGAGGCACCCAGATCAAGCACGGCGCGCCCTTCGACCGCGATCGGCCATTTGGCGAGCGCATGTTCAAGTTTCAGGGCGCCGCGACCGACCCAGGGATGAGCGTGAGCCACCACCAGCGCGATGTCGTTAGCGAGGAGATCGGAGGGCCTGACGACCGCTCGCCCACCGGCCTTGACCCCGCCCGCCTCGATTGCTGCGCGCGCCTTGGCCCGGCTCTCGCAGAGCCCTCGGGCGACCAACAACAGGTCAGCGCGCGTCTTCATCCTTGAAGATGGCGGCAAGGGCTCTGCGCGGTCAACCTGCCTTGTCTGGCCTGAAGTGTTGAGCCCGCGGGCTGACTGTGATGGAATTGGTTTAACGCGGCCACGACGATGCCCATCGCTTGGGCACATCGTATAGCGAAGCCGCGAACGGGAGGCTTACGATATGCGCGGGGCAATGATGTTGGCGCTTGGAGCGGCGCTGTTTTCCGCCACAGCCGTGGCGGCGACGCGGCAAGCAGCGCCTGCAGATCCGACCCTGGAGACGGCCGGCTGGAAAGCCCAGCGCAACGCCATGGGCCAGCCTGATCTCTCCGGCTTCTGGAGCAGCGCGACAATGACGCCGCTCACGCGAAACCTGGGCCTCACCCCTCAGCCCACCCTCCCGGCGTCGCAGGTCCAGATGATGGAGAAGGCCTTCGCCGCGGCCCTGGCGCAGCGCGACGAGACCAAGGACCCGAACCACCTGCCCGGCAGCGTTGAGGACAAGGCCAAGGACGCCAAGCTGTTCGCCGTGCGTCCAGACTTCGAGTTTGCGGGCGGCGACGTCGGCGGCTACAACATCTTCTGGCTGGATCCGGGCAACCACATCCTCGAGGTTAACGGCGAGTTCCGCACCTCGATCGTGACCACTGCGAACGGCCAGATCCCGCACCGGCGCGACGGCCGTTCCTCCGGCGGTTTCAACTACTCGGCTGACGAGGGCGGCGGCGGTTATCTGGGGTCGTTCGAAAGCTATGAAACGCGGCCGGAAAGCGAGCGCTGCATCAGCTTCGCCCGCAACGCTCCGCCGCCGATGCTGCCCAACGGCTATTACAACAACAACTACCAGATCCTGCAGACGCGCGATTCCGTGGTCATCGAGGCCGAGCACATCCACGACGCCCGTATCGTACGGCTGAACGGAACGCACCGCACCGACGGCGTGCGGCCGCGTCTGGGCGACTCCATCGGCCACTACGACGGCAACACCCTGGTGGTCGAGACCACGAACCTGCCGCAGGCCGAGAACTTCTACGGCTCCTGGAAAAACCTTAAGGTCACCGAATGGTTCACCCGCGTGTCGGCGACGAGAGTGAAATACCGCTTCCAGATCGAGGATTCCGACACCTGGCAAATGCCCTGGGGCGGGGAGTACGAATTCTTTCCCCTAAAGGGCGTGGTCTACGAATACGCCTGCCATGAGGGCAACTATGCCCTGCCCGCTATCCTTGCCGGCGCGCGCCGCCAGGAGAAGGAAGCGGCGCAGGCTGGACCAGCCAGGAACGGCGAGGACTGATCAGGCCGTCTCCGCCTCGAACAGCTTCTTGAGCTCGTTCTTCATGATCTTTCCGTTGGCATTGCGCGGCAGGACCTCGTGCCAGAACTTCACCGCGACAGGCACCTTGAAGGCTGCCAGGCGCTCAGCCACATGGGCGCGAAGGTCATCTTCGGTAGCATGAGCCCCAGGTTTCAGTGTCACGACGGCGCCAGGTTCTTCGCCGAGTGTGCGATGCGCGATGCCAACGACAGCAGCGTCCATCACGGCTGGGTGGTCGTAAAGCGCGTTCTCGACCTCGATGCAGTAGATGTTCTCGCCGCCCCGGATCAGCATGTCCTTGGCGCGGTCGATTATGTAGCAAAACCCCTCGTCGTCGATCTTGGCCAGGTCGCCTGTGCGCACCCAGCCATCGACGAAGGTCTGGGCCGTGGCCTCGGGCTTGTTCCAGTAGCCCTTCACAACCTGTGGTCCGTTGGACCAAAGCTCCCCCACGATGTTCGCCGCCAGGACCGTCTTGCCGTCCATGGGATCTCGGATCTGCAGCTCGGAGACCGGCACCGCGACCCCGCAGCTCTCCGGCCGATTCCAGTAGTCCTCGGCACCGTTGCCGGTGACCGTGGCGCAGGTCTCGGTCATCCCCCAGCCCTGGCCCGGCACGGAATTCGGGAAGGCGCTGCGAAGCGCCTCGACCAGCTCCTTCGCCGAGGGCGCGCCTCCGTAGGAGACGGACTCCAGCGACGACAGGTCGTAGTTGGCCCGAGCCGGATGCTCGATGAGCTGCCAGGCGATGGTCGGCACGCCGCCGGCGGCCATGATCTTCTCGCGCTCGATCAGCTCGAAGGCGCGGATCGCGTCCCACTTGCGCATCATCACCAGCTTGGCCCCGCTGAAGAGGCTCGGGTTCAGCACCGCGAAACAGCCGGTTACGTGGAAGAACGGCACCGAGATCAGTGAGCTACGCTGCGGACCGTTCGGATCTGGCTGGGGCGGTGCCTCGCCTCGTCGCAGGAACGCGCGCGCCCCACCGCAGACCGCGGCCATGATGTTGGAATTGACACCACGCTGGGTGCCAAGCGCACCCTTGGGCTTACCCGTGGTGCCCGATGTATAGAAAATCGTCGCGTCGTCGTCGGTGTCGATCTCGACGGTGGGGAGCGGCAGGTCCGGCAGGTCCTTCCAGCTGTCTGGCGCGCCGATGACCTCTTCCAGTTTGGTGACAAGAGGGTGCGCAATTTCGTCTTGCTCACGGGTCACATAGACCCGCACCAGGTCTGGACAGTTGGGTAGGTGCTCGGTCATGCGCTCGAAGCGCTCGCGATCCATGATCACGACCTTGGTCCCGGAATCGGTTAGGCCGTACTCGAGCTCAGGTCCGGTCCACCAGGCGTTCAGCGGGGTCACCACGGCGCCCAGGACGGCTGCCGCGTAGAACGCGACGACCCACTCCGGAATATTGCGCATGATCACCGCAACGCGATCACCTTTGACGACGCCTTGGGCAGCCAGCTCAGCAGCCAGCGCTGCGACTGCACGGTGGAAGGCCTCGAAGCTTACACGCTCGTCCTCGTATACAAGGAAGATCCGCTCATTATGTGCGCGGGAGGCCTCGACGACGGAGCGCAATGAGGGTGGCAGGTTCTTCCAGACCTTGGTCTTGATGCCCCGGATCTCGACCTCGGCGACTTCGGTCGGCAGGCCGGGTCCCGACAGGATCGCGTGAGCCTGCTGGATGGACATCGCTGGCCATCCTGGCGGCAGCAGAGCCTGTGACATCGTCGTTCCTCCTAAGTTCCGGCAGGGTTCTTTCGCCTGCAAGATTGTAGGTGAACAAGCATAACCCAGCCTCGGGCGCTAGATCAGTGCGCCCCGAAGACCTGCATTACGTCGTTTCGGAACGCGGCCTCGCTAGCGGAACGACTGTAGAACATGTGGCCCCCAGGATAGATCGAAAGCTTCACCCGTCCCGGATCGCCTAAGATCGGGATCTGGTCGATCACCAGCCGCGAAACGAAGTACGGACAGGACAGGTCGTCATAGCCGTGGGCGATCAACACCTTCATCTTTGGGTCGGCAGCGATGGCCTGGCGCAGATCGGAACTGGCGTCGGTAAGTTCGACTCCCCTCTCCCAGTTGCCTCCCACGTCATAGCTCAACGCGTTGAACCGGCCATCGACCTTCCAGCCCACGACGCGAGTGTCGAAGTCGACCATGGCACTGGTGGTCGGGGCAATGATCGCGTCCAGGATCGGGTCGTTTCGTCGGTCGTGAGGGGACCAGGGGAAAGGGTCTTCCTGCGTCACATTGGAGTCGTAGACGCTCGCGATTCTGCCCGTGTCTCGATAGAGTTCGCGCAGAAAAGCTCCGATTTCGATGCGACCACCGGAGCGGGCCACGAATTCATGGTTGAGGCCGGTATAGGCGGTCACTTTTTCCACCAGACGGCCGACAGCTGAGGCGTCGCGGCGTCCCTTCAATAGGTCTGTCGTGAATTCGCCTCGGGTATAGTCTTCAACATCCTTCATCAGGGCTGGGGAAAGCGTCTTGCCTTGGCGTTCGTAGTTCGCCGCGGCCATCGACGGCAGTGTGGTGACCCAGTTCATCGGCGAGAAGTCAGGCGCCTGGTCCATGATCGGCTCAAGATAAGGCGACACCATCACAATGCCATTTACGCCCACGCCCAACTGGGTCTGCAGAAAATAGGTAATCTTCGGCGCCCGAAAACCACCGTAGCTTTCGCCTGTGACGTATTTCGGTGACGCCATGCGTCCGTTCTTGAGCAACCAGTCGTAGACGATGCGCGATAGGTATTCGATGTCCGGCTTGATCGAATAGAACCGCTTCTTGGTCTCATCCTTGTCGACCAGGGACCGGGAAAACCCTGTACCTACCGGGTCGATGAACACCATGTCGGTGAAATCCATCCAGGTTCCAGGGTTGTCGACCAATACTGCGGGATCTGACGGGCCATCACCCTGGGCACCGAATTGAACACGCTTTGGTCCGATCGCACCAAGGTTCAAGTAGACGGATGCAGCACCTGGCCCGCCATTGAAAGCGAAAGTCACAGGCCGGTTTGAGTCACGCGGCCCGTCCAGGACATAGGAGGTGACGACCACCTCGGCGATCTTCTTGCCCTTCTCGTCGCGCACAGGCAGGGCGCCAACCGTCGCCGTGTAATTCAAAGTCTTGCCTGCGACATGCGTCACCTGTTTGACGCTGGCAGCCTCAGGAAACGGCGGCAGATCGATCTTGTCCTTGTCTTCTGAGCCGTTTGCGCCAGCCTTTGCAGGCGCATCATCGGCCCAAGCCACGGGAGCCTCAGCCGCCAGGCCAAAAAACAAAGCCACAGCGGCCGTGGCCGCCGCAAATATCTTAGACATGCACAGAATCTCCCACCGATCCGGCCACAATGGCCACGATCGCGCAGGTTTCAAATGAAACTGGCGCAGGGTCCGCGGGCTCAGGTCGGGGCCGGGGAAAATCCTGCCCTCAGGCCGTGACTCTTTCGCCAATTCCCCGCAGCCCTGGCTAGGCCTGGGCGGGCGCCTCTGCCAGGCAAGGCAAATCCCCTCTCAGGCGCCTTCCAGCCGTGACCTGGCCTGCGCTCCCATCTCCGCGGCGCGGAAAAAGGTTAGACCACCGCACCCAGGCGCGCCAAAGCGGCCTCCAGCTTGGCTTTGGCCGCTTGCGCGTCCGCCAACCGTTCGCGGTTCTCCTCAACAACCTCCTCCGGCGCACGCGCGACGAAGTCGGCGTTGGCGAGTTTTTTGGCTGTGCGGTCGATATCGGAGGCGAGCGAGCCCACCTCCTTGCCCAGCCGCGCGCGTTCGGCCGCGACGTCGATGAAGTCGGCGACCGGTAAGGCGAGCGTCGCACCCTCGACGACATAAGGGATCGCACCCGGCGGCGGAACCTCAACGATCTTAACTTCGGCGACGCGCAACATCTGCATGATCAAAGGCGCGGCGTCCCTTAGCACGGCACGCTGGGCCTCACTTGCCTCAACGACCAACAAGGCCGGGCGAGCGGAATTCGGAACATTCAGCTCCGCCCGGACTGAACGGCCCTCTGCGATGGTCTCGACGATCAAACTGATCGTAGCGTCTGCGGCAGGGTCGATGAGGCTGTCCGGCAGCTTCGGCCAGGGTGCCGTCATCAAGAAGCCCTGGTGATCACGCCGAGCACCCAACGCCTGGGTCTGTCCCCAGAGTTCCTCGGTGAGGAACGGCATGACCGGATGCAGCATCTTGAGGATGACATCCAGCACCCAAGCGGCGGTGGCGCGGGTCTCGTCGCGGGCGGCCTCGTCGGCGCAAGGCTCGTCGGGTTTGCCAAGCACCGGCTTGGACAGTTCCACATACCAGTCGCAATATTGACGCCATACGAAGCGGTAAAGCCCATCAGCAGCCGCGTCGAAGCCGCAGGAATCGAGGGCCGCCGTGACCGCCTTGGCGGTTCGCGTGGTCTCTCCCACGATCCAGCGGTTTATCGGTAGCTTGACCTTGGCCGGATCGAAGCCTTCGGCTCGTGCCGCGCCGTTCATCTGCGTGAAGCGGGTGGCGTTCCACAGCTTGGTGCCGAAGTTGCGATAACCTTCGATGCGCTCGCGGGAGAGTTTGATGTCTCTTGCCTGCCCCGACATTGCGGTCAGCGTAAAGCGCAGCGCATCAGCTCCGTAGTCATCGACCAAGTCCAGGGGGTCCATGACATTGCCCTTGGACTTTGACATCTTCTTGCCTTCAGCGTCGCGCACCAGGGCATTGATGAAAATGCGCTTGAAGGGGACCTCATCCATAAAATGCAGCCCCTGCATCATCATCCGGGCGACCCAGAAGAAGATGATGTCGAAGCCTGTAATCAAGGTGTGGGTCGGATAGAAGCGTGCGAGGTCGTTGGTCTTGTCTGGCCAGCCCAGGGTCGAGAATGGCCAGAGCGCCGAGGAGAACCAAGTGTCCAGAACGTCCTCGTCCTGACGCAACGTCTCTTCGCGGCCATAGTGAGCCAGCGCCTGCGCCTTGGCCTCAGCCTCAGTCTCTGCAACGAAGATTTTTCCACCCGGTCCGAACCAAGCCGGAATTCGGTGACCCCACCAGAGCTGGCGCGAAATGCACCAGGGCTGGATGTTTCGCATCCATTCGAAATAGGTCTTCTCCCAGGCCTTGGGCACAAAGACCGTCTCGCCGCTTT
This sequence comes from uncultured Alphaproteobacteria bacterium, assembly GCA_903860975.1. GTDB lineage: Bacteria > Pseudomonadota > Alphaproteobacteria > Caulobacterales > Caulobacteraceae > Phenylobacterium. The sequence continues at coordinate 21,455 of CAIOSI010000039.1, read as the reverse complement.
CAATCGCTTTGATGGCGGGCTGAGCAAGAACCTCGGCGTTTACGTACCACTGATCCGTCAGATAAGGCTCCACCACAACGCCGGAACGGTCGCCGTGCGGCACCATATGGCGGGTCTTTTCGACGCCGCGTAGCAGGCCGAGGCGCTCGAATTCTTCGACCACTTTCTTGCGCGCGGCAAACCGATCAAGGCCCAGGTACTCGGGTGGGGCGTTTTCGTTGATGCGTGCAAAGTCGTCGAAGAGGTTGATCATCGGCAGATTGTTGCGCTTGCCGACCATGAAATCGTTGAAGTCGTGGGCCGGGGTGATTTTCACGGCCCCCGATCCTTTTTCCGGGTCGGCGTAATCGTCAGCGATGATCGGCACGGGTCGGTTGACGATCGGCAGGCGAACGGCGCGGCCGACCAGCTCCTTATAACGCTCGTCTTTGGGATGCACGGCGACGGCCGTGTCGCCAAGCATGGTCTCCGGACGTGTCGTGGCCACAATGATTTCGCCGGAGCCGTCTTCCAGCGGATAGGCGAAGTGCCAGAAATGGCCATCGACCTCTCGCTGTTCAACCTCAAGGTCGGAGATCGCGGTCTGGAAATGCGGGTCCCAGTTCACTAACCGCTTATCGCGATAAATGAGCTTTTCGTTGTAGAGGGTGACAAAGACTTTGCGAACGGCGGAGGACAGTCCTTCATCCAGAGTGAACCGCTCGCGGCTCCAGTCGCAGCTCGCGCCCAACCGCTTCAGCTGATTGACGATCGTTCCGCCAGACTTAGCCTTCCACTCCCAGACCTTCTCGACGAAGGCGTCGCGGCCAAGGTCGCGGCGGCTCTGGTTACCGGCTTCGGCCAGCTGGCGCTCAACGACCATTTGAGTTGCGATGCCGGCGTGATCGGTTCCCGGCAACCAAAGCGCAGCCTTACCCCGCATCCGTTCGAAGCGGATCAACACGTCCTGCAGCGTGTTGTTCAGTGCATGACCTATGTGCAGTGAGCCGGTGACGTTTGGTGGCGGAATAACGATCGAAAACGGTTCAGCCGCCGGGTCGTCAGTTGGCGCAAATCCGCCCGACGCCTCCCAAGCGGCGTAGAGGCGCGGCTCAACAGATTTCGGATCGAAGGTCTTTTCAAGCATTCGCGGGCGATCTGGTTTCAAGGGTGCATATACAACCGCTCATCCCCACGAAAGCGGGGACCCGAACTGAGCTCAAGGAAAGCCTAGACCGGCCGTACCGTCCGCGAACGCCAGATGGGTTCACGCGCCTTGGGCGAATGAGCGGAAATCGAAGGGCTAGCGTACTCGGCTGCGGGCGATGCGATCAACTTCGGTTTCGACGGCCTGCCGCACGATAGCCGGCAGATTTTCGTCTAGCCAATGCTGAAGCAGCGGGCGCAGGAGCTCGCGCACGACATCTTCAAGCGTCCGCTCGCCGTGGGGCATCGCGATCGACGCCGAGAGTTGCCCAAAGGCTGAGGCTGCGGCCGTGGCGACGTGTTCACTGACCAGGCCCTCAATCGGCGCCGGAGCCGGAGCCAGGACGGGTTCCGGTCGAGGCGTAGGAATCACCTCGAGGTCGCCGTGTGTCTCCACCTTCTCGGTCAACTCCAAGGCCTCTTCCTCGATCACGGGCTCCGGTTCCGGGGCTGCGGCCACGGAGGGTTGTGGGGCGACAACCGGCTCAGGTTCAGGTTCCGGCGCAGCGGCGACCGGCGCGGGCTCTTGCGCCGGGGCAGCTTCTGCCTCCGCCGCGGCTGGGGTTTCGTCCTCGGAAATGATTCGGCGGATGGAGGCGAGAATTTCCTCCATCGTCGGTTCTTGGGAAGTCTGTTCAGACATATGGGCCTTGCCGCCAAGGGAAATTTGAGTCCGTCGGCGCTAGCCTAGACCATTTTTAGAATAAGGGGAGCCGCTTCGCGCGGCTACGTCTTGGGCGCGTCAACACGCGCCATAGACGGCGGTTGCAAGCGGGGTGCGATTTTAGCCTCTGACGGGCTCTGCGTCGTTGAACCAATCGGTGGCACAGACAAGACCCGATCGATCGCCGCGATTGGTTCTTCCCAAGGCACATAGCCCAACGCAAATCGCAGCTTCCTGAAATTCCGCGTCGGATCATACGGACTGATAGTGGGGATCAGGTTCTTGCCTTCCAGCCGCCCCATCGCCGAAAGTACGGTGGCTGCGGCCAGATATTCATCGTGTCGGGCGCCCGTCGCGCTCAGCTGATTGTTGCTCAGCTCCTGTTCTGCATTCAACGTGTCGATTGTGGTCCGAAGACCCACACGTTGTTCTTGCCGCGTGCCCTCAGCAGCGATTTCAGCGGCGCGAACAGCTTCTTCCGTTGAAGCGATATTGGAGCGGGCAGCGACCAGCTGGTTCCAGGCTTGGGTTAGCGTCTGCAGGACGGCCCGTCGCTGGGTCTCGATATTGATGCGGTCCGTATTGTTGCGTTCAACTTGTTGGCGAATGCGCGACGTCGTTAGACCGCCGGTAAAGAGCGGCACCGTCACGACCGCCTCCCCGGTGAGTTCACGGGTGAAGTGACTACTATCGAAAGGGTTCGCCAGTCCGGTCAGGCCATATTGAGCGCGCAATGAAAGGCTGGGCATTCGCTCCGCTCGCGCAGCCGACACGCGCGCGCGGCTCGCCTCTTCAGCGTACATTTGACCGCGCAAGACTGGACTGAACGTTTCTGCGACACCGAAGGCGTCATCAGCGTTGGCTGGCAATAGATAGGCCAATGACGGGGCCGGCTGCAGTTCACCAGGGTTGCGGCCCACAACGGCGGTATAACTGGCGCGACTGATTGCAAGTTGAGCCACGGCGCTGGACAGCAGGGCGCGCGCGGCAGCACCACGAGATTCCGACTGCGCCACGTCAGTCCGGGTGAGCTCACCCACGTCAAATCGAGCCTTGGTTTCCTTAAGCTGCTCCTGCAGCACCCTGAGGTTTTGCTCCCGGATCCGTACGCCTTCCTGATCTCGGCGAACGTCGAGGTAAGCTTGGATGACACTCAGCAAGACCTGCGATTCGACACGACGCAGGTTTTCGCGCCCAGACAGAATATCAGCCTCTGCAGCGGAGACCGCGGCGACTGCGCGCCCACCGGTCCAGATCGGCTGCGAAAGACTGAAGCCGGCGAAGGCAGAGTTGGTCCGAAGAATTCCACTGCCCAACGCATTGGGAATTCCGCTGCCTGTCGTGTCGATAAATCCAGCCGCGCCACGCGGCGTCCGTGTCTCCAGGAAGCTCTCGTCACTACTGAAACTCAGTTGTGGTCGAAACCCTGAGCGAGCCTGCACGTAGGTCTCGTCAAGCACACGTTGCGTCGAGCGCTGCGCCTGTAAATTGGGATTGGTGTCATAGGCGAGCGCGATGGCCTCTGCGAGGGTCTCTGCAACAGCAGGCGCTGCAAAAGCTCCGGCCACGCCAACGCAGCAAATCGCGGTCAATAATCGTCCGCGAAGGCTCTTCGACATTCCTAAACCCCGATAAAGGCGACAGAGAACTGTTCTCGTTATGCGGACTTTTGTAGCCGACACTGGGCCCGCGTCACCTTAAGTTTTTTTTTCATGCCCGACGGTGCATCCAAACGCGCTGTCGAGAGGATCGACGACTATTCGAAGGCGAATCCCTGCTCTGTCGCGAAGCCCGCCATAATCGGTGGCGTTGCGTCAAACGCTTCCCTGCGGCCCACGCCATCTTCGGCGCGAAGATAGATGCAAGCCTTTCCCACCGGGCCATCACGCTCGACCACGCCCAGACGGCCGCGCACGGCAAGCGCTGCCGACCAGCTCGACGGCGCACGTCCGACCGCGCCCTCGCAGACGATGACGTCGAATTCACCGACGGGGAGCTGCGAAAGATCGCCCTCTTCCAATCGCGTCACTGCAAGTCCAAGGCGCTCGAGCACCGCGGCTGCATAGGGCGCGGCAATCGCCAGCGCGCGTTCGCCAGGCATCGGGCGCACCGCTTGCAACATCTTGGCGATGTCGCGTGGCTTCAAAAGGCTGCGCCCTGGTGCGTATTCCGCCTCAATGTCGGCGTAGGCCAAATAAGCCTTGCTGGACGGCAGGAAGCTTTCGCGGGGAAGGACGCGCATGGCGTCGTGCAAACGCACGTCGGTCACGTCGGCGGGACGCACCTGGCTTTCCACCATATTCAGCCGGGCGGCGGCGAAGTCGGCCATTCAAGAGTCCTTGCACGGGCGGGAAATCTGTCTCGGCTTATAGGTCTGCGCCGCACCTCAACGCAATCGCACCCGTTGCTCCCGTCCGTACCTTCTGATAGCCATCCCGGCCTTCCGGCGAATGACGATCACAGTCAGCCGTCGTTGATTGGTCTAAAAGTGATCGAGCCCAACAGGGCTCGAGGCGGCCTGATGGCGGAGTGGTTACGCAGCGGACTGCAAATCCGTGCACCCCGGTTCGATTCCGGGTCAGGCCTCCAAAATTTTTAGCTGGGCTTTTCGCCCCAAGGTTCCTCCGCTGAGCCGTTTCCGGGGTAAGGCTGGCCTCACCCTATTCCACGCGGAGCGCGCGTTTCTCGGGTGTCAGTTCAGGAAAAGTTTTGTTCAACGCCGCCATAGCCGTCTCGACTTGCGCCCAACAAACCCGCGGACAGAGAAGGACCATCGCCGATCTCTTGTGGCCACTGCTGGGCTTTCGGCTCGTCAGGCCAACGTACGTCTGAAGGATCGCAGGTCCTGTGACGGGCTGGCGAAGCGACAGTTCGCCATCTCTCGAATAACGCACGTCCTTTGCCGTTGCCCCAAGCCCATGCAATCCGACGCCGTCGATAGGTCACGGCAAGGATCGAAGCCCGAAAGCCCCGTCTTTCGCCCAAATCTTGAACAACCGGAGCCTAACGGTTAGGCAGGCGATCGCCGAGCTCGGCGAACGGTTCTATGAGTGCGAGGAAGACTGATGGGCGTGACGCCTGCCGATAGCGGCGATACCGCCTGGATTTTGACGGCCACAGCCCTGGTCCTGTTCATGACCCTGCCGGGTCTTGCGCTATTCTACGCCGGACTTGTGCGCGTGAAGAACACGCTTTCGGTCATGATGCATTGCGTCGCCATTGCCTGCCTGATGTCCGTCCTTTGGCTGGCCATCGGCTACAGCCTTGCCTTCGACGGGACTGGCGCGGTGATCGGCGGACTCGGCAAAATCTTTCTGCTGTCAGTTGGACGCAACGCCCGGTTGGGGACGATACCAGAGGCGGCCTATTTCATGTTCCAAGGGGCCTTTGCTGTGATCACGCCGGCGCTCATCGTGGGTGCCTACGTCGAGCGGATCAAGTTTGCTGCGGTCCTGGCGTTCAGCGGTGCTTGGCTACTGTTGGTCTATGCGCCGGTGGCGCACTGGGTCTGGGGCGGCGGCTGGCTGGCCCAGCGGCACGTGATGGACTTCGCCGGCGGCCTGGTCGTGCACGCGACCGCAGGTATATCGGCTGTGGTTGCGGCCGTGATGACCGGCCCTCGCGACGGCTTCCCACGCGAACTCCACCCGCCACACAATCCAGGTATGACCATGATCGGCGCCGGCATGCTTTGGGTTGGTTGGTACGGTTTCAATGGCGGGAGCGCCCTTGCGGCGAACGCAGATGCGGCGATGGCGCTGCTTGTCACCCACGTTTCTGCCGCCACGGCAGGACTGGTATGGGCCCTGCTGGAGCGGCTCAGGTTCGGCCGGGCGAGTATGGTCGGCATCGTAACTGGCGTGGTCGCGGGTCTGGCGACGATCACCCCGGCCTCCGGCTATGTGGGCCCACTGGGCGGATTGATCCTGGGCGCGGCGGGAAGCGTCGTGTGCTTCACAGCGGTCGGCTTGGTTAAGAACCGGCTGAAAATCGACGATTCCCTGGATGTGTTCGCAGTCCATGGTGTGGGCGGTATCCTGGGCAGCTTGCTGGTGGCGGTGCTGGCCAGTCCGCTGATCGGTGGGGTCGGCTATGCGAAGGGGATGAACGTGGGCGACCAGTTCGTTACCCAGCTGATGGCGACCGCAGCCGTAATCGCCTGGTCGGCGCTGGCGAGTATCGTGATCCTATGGGCCGTGAGGCGGCTGGTCGGCCTGCGCGCAAGCGCCTTGGAGATCGACGACGGCCTCGACGTCTCTCACCACGGCGAACGGGCCTATTCGATCTGACGAAGATTTCGGCGGCTATATTTTCGACGTCGAGGTCGATTCCAATCATCGCCGCAGTCAGGCTCAGCCATCTCACGGCTGGGCCGAATGCGGTGGGTCGGTTTCGACCTCTGTCGTTGGGCTGAGAAAGCTCTTCAGGCGGCTTTCCTCAATTCGACGGGCCTAGCAGGCTGTTGAAGAAGTCTGTAGCGGCGCGGGACTCGGCATGATTCACTTTCTCAGGCGCAAGCTTGAGGTGTGGGATGCGTGGGTCGGACGAGCAGACGGGGTCGTTGTTTTCGTATGTGGACCTGGAGGCGCGGGTTCGACGGGATCATCCGTTGCGGCCGATCCGGGAGATCGCAAACGCGGCCCTGGCGGACTTGAGCGAGGACTTCGCGGCGCTCTATCCGCCGCGGTTGGGACGGCCGTCGATCCCGCCGGAACGGCTGTTGCGGGCGATGCTGTTGCAGGCGTTCTACGGCATCCGCTCGGAGCGGCAGCTGATGGAGCGCATGGAGTTCGATCTGTTGTTCCGCTGGTTCGTGGGCCTTGGCGTGGACGATGCGGCCTGGGACCATTCCAGCTTCAGCAAGAACCGCGACCGGCTGTTGGAAGGCGAGATCGCGGGTAAGTTCCTGCGTGCGGTGCTGGCTCAGCCCCGGGTCAAGCGGCTGATGTCGTCGGACCATTTCTCGGTGGACGGTACGCTGATCGAAGCCTGGGCCTCGGTGAAGAGCTTCCGCCGGAAGGACGGCTCCGACAACGATCCGGAGGGGCCCGGCCGCAACGCCGAGCGCGGCTTCCACAAGGAGAAGCGCTCCAACGAGACCCACCAGAGCACCACCGATCCCGAGGCCCGGCTCTACAAGAAGGGCGACGGCCAGCCGGCGAAGCTCTGCTACCTGGGCCACGCGCTGATGGAGAACCGCCACGGCCTGGCGGTGGACGGCCTCGTGACGCAAGCCACCGGAACGGCCGAGCGGGAAGCGACGCTGGCCATGCTGGACCGCAGGCCCACGCGGCGGCGGATCACCCTGGGCGCCGACAAGGCCTACGATGTGCGGGGCTTCATCGAGGACCTGCGCCGACGCAAGGTTACGCCGCACATCGCCATCGACGGCCACCTGAGCCGGAAAGGTGTGCCCCGCTCCAGCGCCGTCGACAGCCGCGCCACCCGCCATCCCGGCTACGCCGTCAGCCAGCGCTGCCGCAAGCGGATCGAGGAGATCTTCGGCTGGGCCAAGAGCGCCGCCGGCCTGGCTAAGGTGAAGCTCCGAGGCCGCGCCAGGGTCGAGACGGTCTTCACTCTGGCGCTCGCGGCCTACAACCTGATCCGCCTGCGCAAACTCCTGGCGGCGCCGGCATGAGCGTCCTGGGCAGATGGCGGATCGTCGAGATGCCTGACTATGACGATGACTTCCCCGACATGATGGAGCCCGCCTACATCCTCTTCGAGGACCACGGCTCCGGCGCGTTCGCCTTCGGCTGTGTCACCGGCCAGATCTTCGCCGGCGGCGACACCGACGCGGTCGAGTTTTCTTGGTCCGGCAACAACGAGATGGACGAGGCCCAGGGCGACGGTTGGGCCGAAATCCAGAGCGACGGCTCCCTCACGGGCCAAATCTGCTTCCACGGCGGCGACGAAGCCAACTTCATCGCCCGCCGCGAGACTTCTTCAACAGCCTGCTAGGCGAAAACGCCGCGGCTCGAGTTGGAGTCCGTTGCTCACGCCAATCGCGAAGCTGCAGCCAAATCGAGACCGCGCCCAGGACAAGCACGAAGCTCCCGAACATGAAAAAAACAGTGATCAAGACGTAGATCGTATTCATCGGCATTGCGTCAGCTCCTTCTTTGACCGCAGGCCTGAATTCAACGCACCGCACGGGGTCGCACACTGATTCAAATCAAGGCGATCGGTCATTTGGTTAGAAGCTGAGATTTATGGCGTGCCGCTGAAGTTGGGCTGGGCGGCGATGAGCGTGAAGAAATCAGGTCCTTTCGCGCCAGATCGCCAGCGCGAGTTCTGGCCGCAAAAGAAACAGCACCCCCCAAACCGTAAGAACCCCCAGGTAACGTAGACGCCACATGCGTCGCGAGCGCGTGCGGAACTGGGTTTCGTAGAGGTTGGCGTAATCTGCGATGGCGCTCATAGCGGTCTCCTCATTCCAATGAGGCGACCCTAAGAACCTGCTGCGACAGATCCGGACGTATGAGCGCGATAGGCGATTTCGATCTGCTCAATCAGCAAAGACCTCAAGACGCGCGGCGCGACGATCTCGACATTGCTGCCCCATGTGAAGAGGTGCCACGCGAGCTCCAACATGCCACTTGCTCGGAAGCGGACGATCACCGAGCCATCGGGCTGGGCCTCGATCACCTGGTTGGCGTGGAAGCGCCACCGAAGAGCGTCGCGTGCGCCAGCCGGAGTCACCCTCAATACGACATCTTCGGTGTCGTCGTGGAAAATGCCAAAACTCTGATCGGCATAGTTCTGCAGCGAAAAGCCGTCTGGTCGCACGGCATGACGCTCGGCCACCGTGATATCTGCGATACGGTCGAGCCTCCAATTACGGGGGCCAGCGCCCTCGTCGGCCACCAGGTAGTTCGACCGACCGAACAGCACTCCGAAGGGTGTCACCTCGCGCATGCGACCTGGCGTGGCCCCACCCTCATAGCGAAAGCGCAAGACCCGCAAGGACAGCAGGGCCTCGCGGACGGCCGCCAGAACCGCCTCATCCTCAAATGGTCGCGGCCCCGCCTGGACGGCGATCGTCTCTGCCTGCAGCAAGGCTTCCAGGTCAGGTGCGAGCTTTCTGCGGGCCGCCGCACGAGTGGCCGACAATACCTTCTGCTCCAGAGACTTCAGCGCCGAGGCTCTCGTGGCCGCACCCTGCTGGGCAAAAAGCTCGGCGGCGGCCGCAAGAGCGGCCAGCTCTTCGGCCTTTGGGGCCTGGAACAGACCGTCGAGACCGGCCGGAATACGAAACCGGCGGGTTGGTGGATCTTCCACCTCCTCTAACTGCGGGAAGACGTCGCGAACGGCGTCGCGCATCCGCTCGGCGGTCCGCCGCCCAACGCCCAGCCGCGAGGCGATCTCGTCGAGGGTCAGACCTTCAGCCGTACTGGCCAAGATCCGCGCTAGCTCCAAAAGCCGACTAGCCTTTTCGTGCCGCATTGAAGCTACGTCCGATTCTGTCGTGGCAACCCATCAGAGCTGAACGCGTTGAAACCCGCAATGGAGTTCAGACCATGGCATATCGCGCCTTCCGCCCTCGCCGCCCCGCTCGCCCGATCGATACATCCGCCTTCGAACGCCCCGCATTGCCAGGCTCGGTCGTCGACGCGGTTCTGCGCTTTCACGACGACGCCCAGGACCAAGGCGCGGGCTACACTCTGCTACGGCTTAGCGAAAAGCGCCTACGCGCTCCGGAGGTGAAAAAAGCCCTCGGCAAACTCTGCGGGCGGGCCGCGGGCGTCGCCGTCCTTTGGGACGAGGGCGAAAGCGAAATCATTCGGGTGCTGGAGGCGGCTTGAGCCTCGCGCAACTCAAGTCCTCGACTTAGCCTTCGTGGCGGTAATTCGGCTGATCGATCGAAAGTTGGTCAAGCACGTTGGCCTTGAGCGCTGCCAGCAGGCCGGGCGTATCGACGTTGAACTCACCTGCCCTCAATCGCGCGCAAAGCTCAGCGTTCAATTCAGCATGGGCGCCATCCCGCCCAAGGACCCCAGAAAGTCGCTCCGTCGCTAAGCGTTCGCCAGCTTGGCCGGACGCCAGTTCGCGCCCGATGGTCGCAAGCGCATTGGACGCCACACGAGCCAGAAAGGCGTTACGCGGGTCAAGATCGGGGCGGATCTGGTCGATCCAGCGGGCGACGGCTTGCGCCAACTCCTCCGCCTTGGGGTGGGTGATCAAAGGCCCGCCTCCATTAAGTTGATAAGGTCGATCTCTGTCTCCGAGACCCGGCGGCCGATCATTGGCCGCTCTACGGAAGCGTCAGTCCCACCGACCCAACTTTGGTACATCATCAAACACATGACGCCCCACTTAAGCGACCCTAGCGCCTGCCAGGTGCGAAGTCTTTTCAGGGTGACCGGCCGTCCACCCGCCGCCTCGTAGCCGGCCAGCAGGTCTGCGTAGGCGCCGAACCCACCCACCGGCATGTCCGGTCGCCCGAACCGCCAGGAATTGACGCAGATCCACGAAAGGTCTTCTGCGGGATCGCCGATATGGGACAGCTCCCAATCGAGAACCGCCGCAACGCCTGTTGAGGGGGCGATCATCAAGTTCCCGTTGCGGAAATCACCGTGCAGCAGCACCGGGTCGACCGGTTCGGGCGCAGCCGTCTTCAAATATCGAAAGGCGAGCTCCAACACAGGTCGCTCAGCACCCAGCGACCGATAAGCATCCTCATAACGGCCGAGTTCAACCCGGAAGTCGGCCGTCTTCAGTTGCGCCTCGGATGGCGGCGGCGTGGCGTGGATCACCGCTAGGATCTCTCCACACTGGCGCGCGAGCCTTGGACGAACAGCCTCGAACCGGGGATCGGTAACGATCCTGCGCCCCAATGTCTCCCCGGCGATCCGTTCGGTGACATGGGCCTCACCTAACCCATCATGCGCATCGCAAAGGTGCGCAAGCGGCGGAGCTGGCGCACCTTGAGCTCGAACGGCGCGAATCAACGCGGCCTCAGCAGCTAGGCTGGTTGACCTCGAGTTTTCCGGATCGAAGGGCGCGGACCGACGACGCAGAATATAATCGCGAACAACACCTAAGACCTCAACACCGAAGGCCCAGGTTTCCATACTTGCACCGCCGGATAGCCGTTCGGCGCTGGCCAAAGACGCCTCAGCGCCGCCCAGGCGTTGGGCCAACCGCGGCAGCGCTGAGAGTACATCGACAGTCATGACCTAGGGGAATTCCTCAGTTGGTCTAATCTTGGATCAGGCGGGTGTTCCGGCGGCTTGTAAATGGCCTGGCTGAACGGCTTGCTCAACAAAACGATCAGGGAACGCTGCGATGGATTTCGATCTTGCCCCAGAACTTGTGGCCTATCTGGCCGAGCTCGACGCCTTCATTGAGGCAGAGATCAAACCCTTGGAGCAGCAGGACGACAACGTCCGTTACTTCGATCACCGGCGCGAATATGAACGCACCGACTGGGAGGCCGGAGGCCTCCCGAAGAAGGAATGGGAGGCCCTGTTAGGCGAGGCCCGTCGACGCGCCGACGCCGCCGGTCATCTTCGCTTCGGTTGGCCAAAAGAGCTGGGCGGCAAGGGTGGAACCCAGCTTGAGCTGGCGGTCATCCGCGAACACCTGGCCGCCAAGGGGCTTGGGCTGCACAACGACCTTCAGAACGAGCATTCCATCGTCGGCAACAACCCTTTCATTCTGATGTTCAAGGAGTTCGCCACCAACGCTCAATACGAACGCGACGCCGACAAGCTGCTCGCAGGCCAACTGCGCACCGGCTTTGGCCTGACCGAGCCCGAGCACGGCTCGGATGCCACCTTCATGGACACGACCGCCGTGCGGCAGGACAAGGACGGCAAACCCGGCTGGCTGATCCGCGGCGAGAAGATGTGGACCACAGGGATGCATGTCGCGACCCACGTGATGGTCTTCGCCCGAACGAGCGGAAAGGACGGCGACGCCACCGGCATCACCTGCTTCATCGTCCCGGCCAGCACGCCTGGCGTGAAGATCGAGGAGTACCTGTGGACCTTCAACATGCCCACCGATCACCCACGCGTGAGCTTCACGGACGTCTGGATTCCCGAAGACAGCTACTGGGGTCAAATCGACCAAGGCCTGAGACTGGGTCAAAGCTTCGTCCACCAGAACCGCATTCGCCAGGCGGCCTCATCCCTTGGTGCGGCGGTCTATTGCATCGAGGAGAGCGTAAAGTACGCACGCGAACGCAAGCCCTTCGGCAAGGCGCTCTCCGAGAACCAGGCGATCCAGTGGCCGCTCGTGGAGCTATCGACCCAGGCCGAGATGCTGCGGCTGTTGATCCGTAAGACCGCATGGCAGATGGATCGGATGGATCACAAGGAAATCGAGCGGCAGATCTCAGACAAGGTCTCGATGTGTAACTACTGGGCCAATCGCCTGGTCTGTGAGGCTGCCGACAGGGCCATGCAAGTGCACGGTGGCATCGGCTATTCTCGCCACAAGCCCTTTGAGCACATCTACCGCCACCACCGTCGCTATCGGATCACCGAGGGTTCAGAGGAGATCCAGATCCGCAAGGTGGCGGCTTATCTGTTCGGCTACGCCGGGCCAAAGCGCCGAGAGTTTGAGGCTCTCGGGATCAAGGCTTGATCATAGGTGCCAATTGCTGACCTGCGGTCTGCGCGACCTTAGCGCCCTGCAGGTCGAACCCTGATCAACTCGGCGGGTGCATTGGCGCTCGGACCGCCGAGGTCGCGCGTGGAATGCTGTTCCCTAAAAGTTAGGGCGCAATCTGGCGCGACCTCACATGCCGCCTCGATCGCTTCGATTGCGCCCAGACCCCGCGTACGGCTTTGACGGCACCCGCCTCGGACGACCGCCTAGAGGCCTAAATCAACGCGATAGCGGCAGACTAGACCGCGGCAGCTGCGGCGTAGAGATCATCGAAGATTGGCGGCAGACTGTCAGGCAAGCCCAACAACGGGCCCGACGAGAGCAAGAGTATCACCTCATCGCCTCTGAGGCTGCTCAGCAGGCGGACCGCCTCTTCGGCCGATGTCACAGCCTCGACGGGCACGCTCGTAGCCGATGCACAGACAAGGATTTCCTCGAAGCTCGACTGGTCGTGCGTCTGCGCCCCGTGGGTCGGTGGAGGAACAATCAGGACTCGCGCGGCACCTTCAAACACCGTGTCGTACCACCCAAGCGCCTCGCGGCTGCGCCAGGAGAAGGTGTGGGGTTCGAACACCACCGTCAGCGGACGCTGAGGATAGTGCAACAGCAGCGCCTCGATCGCCGACCTGGCTTTCTCATAGGACGAGCCAAATCCCTCGATCACGGGCACAATTGAACGCCTCGTCAGCCTGTCGAGGCGGCGGCGGATGCCCGCAAAGCTCGCGACCGCTGATGATAAGACGTGTTCGCTGACCAGACCGCGCTCAAGCAGATAAGCCCCGACCCCCACGATATTCTCGATGTTGTGTGCGCCGAGTAAGCTCGTGGACAGGGCGATACGCCGCCCCTCTGGGCTCACCAGAGCAAAGCGTGTGACATCGCCATAAATCACATCGTCGGCCCACCACCCGTCACAGCGCGCCGTGTCGTACCAGACGACACGGCATGCCGCTGCATCGGCGATCTTACGAATGGCCGGGCTCTTGCGGGCGACCAGCAGACCTTCGGCCGGCAGCAACTTGAGCAGCTCAGCGAACGGCGCTTCATAATCTGTGAAGGTCGGAAAGACGTTGATGTGGTCATGGACCAGGGACGTCAGCAGCACGTGGCGTGGATGATAGAGCAGGAACTTCGAGCGCCAATCAGCCGGCCCCACAATATACTCATCGCCCTCCAACACGACGTCCGACGCAGTTCCCCAGTGTCCAGTTTCGGGCAACGAGGCCGAAATCGCGCCGACCATCCATCCCGCGTCATGCTGGGCTTCGACAAGAATGTGGGCCATCAAAGCCGTGCAGGTCGACTTGCCGAAAGAACCCGCGACCACGGTGTTGACCCGGCTTTCCGTGGCGTTGCCGACCAGTTCTGGGAAGCTGGTGATTTGGACGCCACGACGGCGTGCTTCAGCCACCTCGGGATTGTCCTCTCCGCCGAGTTTGGCGCTGGCACCCACGACTAAAACGTCAAGGTCGTCCGGCAGGTTCGCCGCGTCGAAACGGCGGTGGAATGGAAAGTCCAGGCCTTCCACATAGGTCGACATGGGGGGAAAGACGTCCTGGTCGGAGCCGGAAACCAAATGGCCGGCATCTCGCATCATCAGGGCAGCCGCACTCATTCCGGCACCGGCGAGACCTGTGAAGTGGATGCGCATGGACGGCGCTTCCTTTCGACTCGTGAGCCCCCGCACCGCAAGCACTAGCCGATTGCGCTGGCCGCTCCAATCGCAGCCTCACTATGACAGCTTTTGCCCGCCACTGCGCGGGCCCTCGAGCCATTAACTTCGACTTAACCATGTCAGTCCAAGCTGAAATCGTCTTCTTTGAGGGCACCCACCATCACAGACTTTACAAGCCCGGCGTTTGCGCCGGGCTCTTTTTTCGAAGCTTGGCCACCCGACTTGCAAGGCCATTGAAGCCAACGTATACCCCCGGCCCTCGATGGACTGATCCCGGATAGCTCAGTTGGTAGAGCAGTCGGCTGTTAACCGACTTGTCGCAGGTTCGAGTCCTGCTCCGGGAGCCATCGTCTATTTCAGGTCGCTGAAACGAAAACGGTTTTAGCTGACCGACAAATCTCGCCTTGATAAGTTTTTCGCCAGAAGCACCAGTTTCCCATCCTCATTGGATCAAGGCGACGGCTCAGCAGTCTGTGAGCGAGCTGGAGAAACGGTTGCCTGCCTTCAAGGCGAACACCTCTGCGACCATCGAAGCGACACAGGCGAAGCAATCGCGCCAAAGCTCGCATCCAATCTGCTGTTGACGCCTTTTCGTCAGAGCGCGCCTTATGCCGCGCGGAGAGACCTGAAGATGACGAGCCAGTCCATGACGCCGCGCAGGCCGAAGGGCTTGATTGCGGCGATCAGATCGATCGCAATTGCATTGGCGGTCGCAGGCCTCGGCGGCCTGGCCACAGCCTCCAGCGTTTCCACTTGGTACGCTGGCCTGAACAAGCCCGTTTTCAATCCGCCGAACGCGGTGTTTGGTCCCGTCTGGACGACGCTATTTGTCCTGATGGCCATCGCGGCGTGGCGGGTTTGGCGCCCCGCCACGCTCGGCGGCGCCCGTCGTATGGCACTCACCTTTTACGTTGTGCAGCTGGCCCTGAACCTAGCCTGGTCGCTGATCTTTTTCGGTCTCCGCCAGCCTGGCCTGGCGCTCGGCGAAGTCGTCCTGCTCCTGGCCTCAGTCGTCGCCACAGCGGTGCTCTTCTGGCGCATAGACCGCCCGGCTGGTCTGATGATGGTTCCCTACGCGACCTGGGTGACCTTCGCATCTCTGCTGAACTTCGAGATCTGGCGGCTGAACTAGGCCCGCGATGAACCCTGGCACACGCGAGTGTCTCATGACGGAGCCTTTGGCGCGCCGGCCGACCAACTGCGCAAGTGGGCCGTATCTTACGTGCCGCCATTCAGGAGTTGGGACGGTGAGGCGTGGAAAGCCCTCGCCTCCTCGGACATCGGCAAGTTCATGGGGGCGGAGAGGCTCGTGGATTGGTCGGCGGCCTACCGGACCCTGCCGGGGCTGGCCAATGACAAGATGGCCCGCAGATCGCACCTGTTTCTCGTCCGTTCCCACCGGTTGGACGCGACTGTGGCTGTCACCACACAAAAGACCCGGATAAGCCAAACCCATGTCCTGAGGTTCGCGGTCGAGCGCGAGCTGAAATTTCGAGAGTCCGCTGTCAGGCGCGTCCTGAGAGCTATCCGCGGACATTTCATCGTCCACACACTTAAACCACCGGCTGGCGGCTGAAGCTGTTCGCCGGTTGAGATTCCAACCCATTGGGGTGCGCCGCCCTATCAACGTGCGCCCACCAAACAGTCGCCAGCTTGCAAGATCTGGTTTCGTTCGGTAGTTGAGCTGCATAACGCTTTCCGAAATGACGCCCAGGCATGCGCATGGCTCACTCAGATGACGGAAGACCAGCAAGGCCGCGATGTTTACGATCCGCAATGCTGACTGGGGTCGCCGCCATGTCGGTCGCCGGAGCGGCTTGGGCCGACGCAGATGCCAACGCCTCGGGGGGCGACACGGTGGGGGCAGTGATCGTCACCGCGCGGTTGCGGCCGGAAGATTCCCAATCAACGCCGGTCTCTCTGTCGGTAACCGGGGAAGAAACGCTAGCCACCACCCAGACCTACAATGTCGCGCAGTTCGCCCAACTGATCCCAAGCGTTAACTACAGCTCCCCCAATCCGCGCAATACGGCTCTGACCATCCGAGGTCTGGGCTCAAGCGTCGTGGCCATCGCCCAAGCCAATGACGGGCTGGAGCCAGGCGTCGGCTTCTACGTCGATCAGGTTTATCACGCGCGCGCCGCAGCGGCAGCGTTCGACTTCCTAGACGTGGCGCAGATTGAAGTGCTGCGAGGACCGCAAGGCACGGTGTTCGGCAAGAACACCACCGCCGGTGCCATCAGCATCACGACCAAGGCGCCGAGCTTCACCGCGGAAGCACAGGTCGAGGCCTCCTACGGCAATTTCAACGACGTTCAGGGCAAAGCCTCGGTCTCTGGGCCGATCTATGGCGATCTGGTGGCTGGGCGGCTGTCGGTCATAACGACGCAGCGCGACGGGGTGCTGCGGAACGTCACCAACGGAAAGCGGGACAACACCGTCAATGATCGCTCGATCCACGGCCAGCTGCTGTTCCAGTTCACCCCCGACCTTAGCCTGCGCCTGTCAGCCGACGACAATAAGATCGACGAGCGTTGCTGCACTCAGGTGTTCGTGCGCGTCGGGACCAGCCTCAAGGCCGCTGCGACGCAGTATCCGGCCTTAGCAGCCGGTGCCGGCTATACCCCACCAAGCCTGAACCCCTATAACCGGCTTACCGACATCGACGCGCAGCTCAGGGTCAATACCGACGATGGCGGGCTCTCCGGCATCGGCGAATGGACGCTTGGCCAGGCGACGGTGACCTGGGTCAGCGCATGGCGATGGTGGAACTGGGACGCGGCCAACGACCGAGACTACACGAGCCTGTCGATCCAGACCCTGCAACACATCCCATCGCGCCAGGATCAGTACAGCCAGGAGCTGCGCGTCGCCTCCAACGGGCACCAGAGCTTTGAGTATGTGGCCGGCCTCTACGGATTGCGCCAGGTGATCACCGGCGAACCGATCACCGCCTACGGCCCGCTAGCGACTTATTGGCTGCTGGGGCCCGCGTTTCCTTCCCAACTGCTGGACGGCTACACCAGTGACGCCCACACCCGTTTTGCTAGCAACAGCTATGCCGCCTTCGGCGAAGTGACCTGGCGGGCCACTGACAGGTTCAACGTAACCGGCGGTCTGCGCTACACGGCTGAGGAGAAGACCGGGACCTATTCTTCGGTTGTCATCGGGGGCGCGAGGCCTCTGACCACGGCCCAGTCGAACGCCAAGCTGTCGATTCTGCGGCCGCAGGCCTATAGCGCCAAGACCAACGAAGGCAATCTTTCTGGCCGACTGGTCGCGGCCTATGACGTGACCGGCAAGATGATGGTCTATGCAAGCTTCGCGCGGACCGGCAAGTCGGGCGGCATCAACATGTCAGGCCTGCCGCTGAACGCCGCCAACCAACCGGCGCTGAACACCGCGGCCATCCGGCCTGAAAAAAACACCACCTTTGAAGCGGGCGTGAAGTCGCGGCTGTTCGACAACCATCTGGTCCTCAACGCCGACATCTTCGACACCGTCATCGGTGACTTCCAGGCCAATGTCGTCGACACTGGCCCAGGCGCGCTTCGCGGCTATTTGGCCAACATCGACCGGGTGACCGACAGGGGTTTTGAGCTAGACGCCACGGCGGTGGTCGACGCGCACCTGTCTGGGCATCTATCAGCGACATACGCCGATGGTCGTTACGCCGCCTACACGGCCGCCCCCTGTCCGGTGGAACAGGTCACCACCTCCACATCGGTGTGTGACCTAAGCGGCAAACCCTTGAGCGGCCTGCCGAAGTGGGCTTTCTCGGGGGGCGGTGAATTCAAGCAAAGGGCCACATTTGGGGCTCTCGAAGGCGAGGCCTATCTACATGCCGAACTGACGGTGAGGACCAAGATGTTCGGCGACGCCTCAGACTCCACCTACGCCACACTCAAGGGTTATAGCCTGGCAAACGCCAGCCTGGGCTTGCGAGCCATAAAAGGATGGGAGGCCTCGTTGTGGGTACGGAACCTGCTTAATGCCAACTACCTTCAGAACGCCACGGTTCAGGCTGGCAACTCGGGTCTGGTGGTGGGAACCCCGAGCGATCCCAGGACCTTCGGGGTCACGCTGCGTTCGCGGTTCTAGGCCCCAAAGCCCTCCCTTCGAAACGAAGTCCAAGTCGCTCCGCTATCGAGCCAAGACCTACGTCCTGGGCTCCAAGCTGTGGGTACGGCTGGCGTCGTGCATGAAGCAAGCGATCAAGGTCGCCCCAGGCTCGGCCCCACACCGCGCCGGGCTGTGGGCGGTGGACTGAGAGCCCGACCGCCCTTTCCAAGCTGAAGCGCCTATTTTGCGGTGACCTTGGTGGTTTGGGAGGCGACCGCGACCCAATGACCATTTCGTTTCTGGAACACGTCCGTCCAGTTGTAGGTCCCGCTGGAGTCCTTGCCCTTGTCGGTGCTGGTCTCGTCGTCATAGCCCTGGACCACAGCAATATTGCCGTACGCCCGGACGACCACATCGTGGTTTTTGACAGCGGCGGTCTTGCTATTTGGGTCCTTCATATCGGCCAAGGCCTCGACCTTGTTGTGCTGCCTTCCGCTCCAGCCGCGACCCACCCAGTCCGGAGCCAGGATCGCGTCCACGGCCTTGACGTCCTGGGTGATGGACGCGGCCGACCACTTCGCCTCAATTTCCGTCAGGGCTTTGGTCACGTCCTCGGCCGCCGCAGCGGCTCCAGCCGCTCCAGAAAGCAGCAAGGCTGCTGCGCCCACGATGATATTTCGCATGGTTGGTCCTCCCCTGTTCGGCCTAAGCGTGAGTGTCACGCATGCTGGCCAGACTTATTCGTTTATGGCGTAACGCCATCGACGAACAGTGTTATTCGAGATACGGCCGACAAAGGCTCTAAAGCAGAGCCATGCGCAGGGTGCCGAAAGCTCTAAAACCGCTTCCGCGGCGCGCGGACGCCGCTCCGGCGGCAAGGGCAATGTCGAGCTTCTGCGGCTTCAGCCTGGCCGGTGCAGCCCCTGAAGAGGACGCGCCCCTGCTCCCAAAATCGGCGACGTTTTAAAACCTCTAAACGCCCGTCCTGTTCTGCGCGCCGGGTCCGTTTCCAGAAATGAAATACGATCTGAGGATATCGGGTTTCGGGCAGGAAGGCCCCGCTGATGAAGGGGCACGCCCCACACGCGACCTTGATTTCGTCCACGCATTCTTGACAAATCATCGTTCGACTAACGATGATATCAAATTGCCAGGTTGTAACCTTTGGGGGCGAGAAATGACGGCAGTCGGCATCCAATCAAGGCAGGACTTTGCGAAGGGCGCCTTCTTCGCGTTCTTGGCGCTTTGCACGGTCTCGGTCATGGCCGTGGACGAGCGTTTTCTATTGGCCCACAGCGACCCCGAATGGACCCACATCAAGGCGTTCCAATGGTTGCTGTTACCGCACGCGATCGCAGGCGTCGTGGCTCTGCTCTGCGGGCCCTTTCAGTTTTCAGACAAGCTTCGGGTCGAGCGGCCGGCGCTCCATCGCGCCGTGGGTTGGACGTTCATCGTCGCGGGCTCAATCACAGGCGTGATGGGTTCCTTCATCAGCCTTAATTTCGAACCGCGCACCATCCTGGTGGAGGAATATTTCCACGGCGGCTTGATCGTCTTGTCCTTCGCCATGGCATTGGCCTGCATACTCAGCAAGAACGTCCAGGCACATAAAGTCTGGATGATGCGCGCCTACGGGGTTTTGTTGATCTTTGTCTGGGCCCGGCTCCCCGACGTGTTCGGCTACAAGTTGAACGACCAGCAGTTAGCCGACGCGCTCTGGTCCGGGGACGTGGCCGGCGTCCTGGCACCGGACCTGATGCTGACCATTCGAGACCTTTTGCGTCGGCGGGCCCGACTGACCATGTAAGCGGATAGATTTTTGAACGGGGCGTTATCGGTAATTGAGATGCACCGCCGGTCTGCCGATCGGCGGCGTTGTCGCGTCAGAAGCTTCAGGTTCGGCTTAGTCCTTTAGGTTCGTTACCCCCAAATCACCCATTGGAGAGGTCGGCAGCTTGGCATTCGCGCGTTTTTTCGCGGCGAAGCGTCCCCGGTCTTCGCCCGCTTCTTCGCGTCCTTCGATGGCGAACCTGTCCACCTGGCATGTCTCCTGGACGTGGCAGGCGATGATGCGACCTCAGCCTGACCGGCGCTCATGGCTGTCCGTTAACGGCGACGTTACCCCGAAAAGGTACATTTGAGCCTTGAATGTCGACTGACACTGAGGCGGGCGCCCCTTGCCGACGATCTTGGATAGAGCGGGGCAATTCTTTATTGGCCATCTGGCCGACCTCTTGCTCGGTTGGGGGTCGGTCTTCTCGGCGGTATCGCTGGCAAGCGCTCTGGCGATCGCGACGGCGAGCCTGGCCTTCGCTCGCATTCGGCGAGGCCGCGCTCCACGCATAAAATTACTCACGCGCGCCCTTTTTCCCCGCCGGATTCTGCAAAGCCCCTCCACCCGCGCCGACATCGGCCTTTTTCTATTCAACGTCTTTCCGCCGATGATCGTCTTTGGATGGATCATTGTCTCTGCGACCCAGATCGGCGGACTGTCTGATCATGCCCTCACCACAGTCTTCGGCGAGCGCTCCAAGGTCATCGCAAACCCAGCGCATGCCCGAACATTTGCGACGTTTATGCTCTTCCTAGCCTACGAGTTCGGCTACTGGCTGGACCATTATCTGTCCCACAAAGTCCCATTCCTGTGGGAATTCCATAAGGTGCACCACACAGCCGAAGTCCTTTCACCGCTGACCGCATTTCGGGTCCATCCTGTCGACACCTTGGTCTTTGCCAACATTTCATCCGTCATTTTGGGCCTGACCGGAGGGATCTTGGACTATGGGTTTGGCGCATCTGTTTCGCCCTTCACGCTTTCCGGCAGCAACGTGATCTTGGTGGCGTTCATTTTCCTGACGGTCCATCTGCAGCATTCGCACATCTGGATCAGCTTCACCGGCCCGCTGGGGAAGATCTTGCTGAGCCCTGCCCACCATCAAATTCATCACTCGGCCGACCCCGTCCATTTCAACCAAAACTTTGGCAGCTGCCTTTCGATTTGGGATTGGGCGTTTGGCACCTTGACGATTCCCCAAAGACGGCGCGAACGCCTGAAATTCGGTGCTGAATTGCGACCCGGCTCTGGATCGGCACACTCGGTAACGGGGGTTTTGGCCTGACCCCCTTGAAGTGATCCATCCCTTATGTTGGTCCGAGGACCATTTGGATGGATGGAACGATGGCAAGGAAGCACCACAAGCCCGAAGAGATCGTCGCCAAGCTGCGGCAGGTTGATGTCCTGACGGCGCAGGG
>CAIOSI010000038.1 GCA_903860975.1 uncultured Alphaproteobacteria bacterium | reverse complement strand
TTTCGTCACAACGTGTTGACCCATCGTCAGCGAGGCGATTGTGAACCACGTTGGTGCAGCAATCGGCTGCTTCTGGTTCACGAAGTGCGGATTTCCTGAGACGAACCAACCTCTTAGAAGAAGTTGGTGGAGCCGAGGGGAATCGAACCCCTGACCTCCTCATTGCGAACGAGGCGCTCTACCATCTGAGCTACGGCCCCCAGGAAAACCCAGGAAGGCGCGGAATAACCCTTTTGAGCCTGCCTCTGTCAAGCCGCTGCTGAGAACCTAAGCCTCCTCATGCCTTGCCTCCCTGGCAAAGCGCGCTAGAACCAGCCACATGGGCCCGCTCATTCATTTCATTTATTCCATTCTCGACGGCCTGCTGGGCCTGCTCGTGCTTGCAATCATCGTCAGCGCGATCTTGTCGTGGCTGGTGGCGTTCGACGTGATCAACCTGCGAAACCGCATGGTCTACAGCATCGCCAGTTTTCTCGATGCGGTGACCCGGCCAATCTTGGGGCCCGTCCAAAAGGTCATCCCAGCAATCGGTGGGGTCGATATCAGCCCGATCATCGTCCTTCTGGTGATTCAGGCCTTCAGGTCATACCTGCTGCCCCAAATTCTCTTACTTGGCTGATGTTTTCGCTGTTCGCGTGACCCCGCGTTGCGGACGTGACGTGGTCGAGGGTTGGATGCGCGACGAGGCCGGTCGGTAGGTGCTGAAGGTTCGCGTCGCCGCGACCGCTGCAGACGGTCAGGGCAACGCCGCAGTGATCGCCCTCCTTAGCAAGGCTCTTCCGCGGCCGAAATCCCAACTCACGATTGTCAGCGGCCAGACAGCTCGCCTCAAGCGGGTCGCCCTCCAGAATTTGAGCGACGCTGATCTCACCGCCGCCTTTGGGACGCCGCCGCCCTAGTTTTTATAGATTCTCTGGAACCTAGTTTTCTTGGGTGGGTTACGCTGATGATCTTCAGCTCCCCCCGTTGAAGATCGCAAGGGCCGACCCCGCGATTCTGGCTCCCCCCGACCCACGCCGGATCGGCCCTTCCTTCTCTCCCTTCAAATCGCCTAGCATCGCGTGGCCCGCCTGAGCCAAGATGGATCATGGCCTCCAGTTCTTCTCGCGCCGATCTCGCTCGCTTCATCGCCGACGCACGCCGTTTGGTCGTCTTTACCGGTGCTGGGATTTCGACGGAGTCCGGCATTCCCGACTTCCGCAGCCCAGGCGGAGTGTGGAGCAAAATGAAGCCAATCTATTTCCAGGAGTTCGTATCGGATGGTGCCAAGCGGCATGAGGCCTGGGAGCGGGCCTTCTCCGGTCGCGCCGGGTGGGTGGGACGCACGCCTAACACTGGCCACGAGGCGGTGGCTCGGCTGGTCAGCCAGGGCAAGATCACTGCGGTCATCACCCAAAATGTCGATAACCTGCATCAAGATTCCGGCATCCCGGCCGAAAAAATCATCGAGCTGCATGGCAACGCCAGCTACGCCACCTGTCTAGAATGCGGCGATCGGCATGAACTGGCCGAGCTGAAGGAAGGTTTTCTGAAAGCTGGCGAGATCCCCCACTGCCGAAGCTGCGGCGGCCTGGTAAAGACCGCGACCATTTCCTTCGGTCAAGCCATGCCGATCGAGCCGATGGCGCGGGCCCAGGCGGCGGCGCTGGAATGCGATTCTTTCCTGGTCTTGGGCTCGTCGCTGGTTGTCCATCCAGCCGCGGGGTTCCCCTTGTTGGCCAAGCAAAATGGCGCGAGACTCGCGATCGTCAACCGCGAGCCTACCGACCTCGACACCTTCGCCGACTTGGTCCTGAACGACGAAATCGGCTTAGCTATGACCGCAGCAGCGCCTGCCAACTAAGGTCAGCGCTGTCTTGAAGGGCTATTTGGGAGCGGGCGGCGAGGCCGGCACAGGCGCGGGCGTCGCAACAGGAGGCGAAGCCGCCTGAGCGCCTGGAGGCGGCGCAAAGGCGCGCTGCAGCGACTGCATTGCAGATTGCACCATAGGTCCGCAGCGCCGAGCCTCAACGGGCAATTCCTGTGGTGTCATCTTAATTTCCTGCGCCTTTATGGCCGCCGGCAAATCAAGCCCCGGCGCCCGCAGGCTGAGGCGTCCGGAGAAAAAATAGACGCCGATAATAGAGGCCTGCTGGCGTGTCTTGTCCTGGCCAAGTGCGGCCATCGTCAGGAGGCAGCGGACGTCGGAGGTGACCGTATCGCTCGCCGCTCCAGCAGCGCCCGCCTTCTGCGTCGGTGCAGAGAGGGCCGGCGACGTTCTGGCGACCAATATTGACGCCATGAGGAGCGAAGTGGTGAAGGCTCGCATATTGTCACCTCAGAATGGGAAAGAGGATGGTGCCGCCTAGAGGACTCGAACCTCCGACCTACGCATTACGAATGCGCCGCTCTACCAGCTGAGCTAAGGCGGCCCATGGGCCAAATCCGGCAGCGGAACGGGAGGGCCCGACCGCGAAGGAGCGCCTATTTAGCGGCTCTCGGCGCGCTCGCCAAGCGGCCACGACTAGACCGGCGGCGAGGGGCCGCAGATTGGGCTGTTTCGTCGAGGTCTTCGTCCAGTCCATAAGTGTCGTCGTCGACAGGATATAGCACAGGATCAAGCCCACCTTCGATGATGAATGCGGCGTTATCGGCATAGGCGATCGGTAGTTCGGGCAGCGCGCTCAGTGTCCGTTCGCGGCGCTCATAGCGAGGATGGATCAGTTCGCCGCTCTCGGCATAGCTCATCACCAGCCGGGCCCAGTCCAACGCCGAATAGGCAAAAGCATGGCCCTCCGGATCGAGATCAGACCAGTTGGGCTCCTGCAGCGCATTCAATCCCTGAACCAGCCATAGACGCGCCTCGTCAGGCTCGCCGGACGCAAAGGCGACCCTCGCGCGCAGGCCAGCAATGCGAGCCGTCAGCGGTTCGGAGTCCAGAGCGGCCATGGCGCTGCGCGCTGCCGTCGTGTCGCTGGCGATCAAGGCGCTCTCAACATTGAGCAGGCGGCTTTCGCGGTGAGGCGCGTTCTGAGCGGCGAGCTCCATCAACCTTTGGCCTCGTTCACGCGGGGTCTCGTTGGTCTTGAGATCGCGGAAGGCCAGCCATAGAGCCGGATGTGGCGCGCTTCTCCAGGCGGTTTCCAGGACCGCCGTGGCTCGGCCCATCTTGCCGTCGGCGGCCAGCAGCCGAGCGGCGATCACCACGCCTGGCGTGAACCCTGGCTGCAGCTTGGCCGCCTCAGAGGCGCTATCAAGGGCCTGGCCCCGCACATTGCTATCGCTTGAGGTCTCGAGCTGGACAGCCAGCGCCGTCAGCAAAGCGGCCCGCGCGCGCTCGGCCGTAACCGGTGGGACGATTTTGCGATCTTGCGCGTTCTTTACCAGCTCCAGCCCTGCGCTCCACTCGGCGGCCTCAAGGCGGGCTTCCAATAGGACGCGCCAGGCCCAGCGGGCGCTGCGTGTTTCGCTGAAAGCCTCCTGAGCGTGTCGTAACGCCGTCTCACGCTCCCCTTGCGCGAGGGCGAGCTGCATCAGCCCCCTGTGACCCGCAAGCCGCATATCCGGAAAACCCAGCATGACCGTATAGGCGGCCTGGGCCCCGACCACGTCGCCGGCCGCCTCGGCGGCCTGAGCCGCCAACACGCGGACGAGGCCGGGCGTATCTTCGGCCAGATCCGCAGCCTTCTGAGCGAGGCGACGGGCCTCAGAGCCGTCGCCAGCTGCTGCAGCGAGAAATCCGCGCGTGAGCGCCTCATTTGCCTGTCTGCGGCGATTTTCCGAGCGCGCACGCGCAGCGCGTTGCGGGGAGGCCACGATCCACAAGAGGATCCGCCAGAAGAGCGTCACCAGCAAAGCCCCGAAGAGAACCACCAGCACGGCGGTCGAGGCGGTCATGTCGGCTCGCCATCCGAGCCAGGTCATGCTCGCGTGGCCGGCGTCCCCAGCCATGGCCAAGGCTGAAACCGCCGCGATCGCGACGATAAGAATGACGAGGCTCGCGCGTATCATCTACCGCCCCGCGCTTCATTGGCCAACGCCTCCAGGGCGCGGACGCGTAACGCCGAGGCGTTTCGGTCGATCTCAGCTCGACGCTCAGCGCGGGACCGCCAGGACGCCATTGCGTCGCGCGCGCTGGATGGCAGTCGATCGAGGGTGTGTAGGGCTTTGTCGAGGTCGCCGTCATCGACCTGCCGCTCTGCGCGGGAGATCAGGGCTTCAACGCTGTCGCCAGAAACGTCTCCTATGCGGCGCCAAGAAACTACGCGGGAGAGTTCGTAGACGATGCGATCGCCAAGCCCGGCCTTGTCGCCTGGCGCTCGCGCGGCGCTGGCGGCATGGGCCGCGTAGTCTGGGAAACTCTGCGCCAGCGCCGTACGGCTTGGCGCGCCCGTTGGCGCAAGCCGAGCTAGGGCCTGGAGCTCAGGCGAGGGTGGGGAAATGGCGAGCAAGCTTGAAAGTTCATCGGCGAAAGGGCCCGTGCCCTGCGTGACTTCTACGACGGCGGAGGCGGCTAGCGCAGCGGCGGCGGCCTGCGAGGCGTGGGTCTGCTGAGCTTCCAATGTCGCCACTCGGGCGCTCAGCCGTGAAAGCTCCAGTGACGGTGCGCCCTGCGAGGCCGACACAACGGGAGCGGTGAGCGCAATCGAGACAGGTGATGAAGCGGCTGAAGCTTCAGCTATCGAGACGTCCTGCGCCGCAGCCTTTACCCCTGGCTTAGGGCTGAAAAGCCTGGGGCCATAGTTGGCGACAGCCAGTCCGGCCAGGACGCAGAGCAACATCAGCGCCAACATCGCCCAGAACGTTATGCCCAATAGAGGACGTGGCCGGTAGTCGGCCGGATCTTTCGGTGCGCTCATACCTGAGGTGTCGGGCGGAAGGCTCATGAATTTCGATCTATCAGATTCAACAACGCCGCTTCGAGAGGCATAGAGGGGAAGGCTCGCGGCCCCACTTTGGCACGAGCCAGCGGCTTGACCACCGCCTTGGATAGACCGAGCGCGCGAAGCTGGGGTGCGGGGTGAATTTTGAGGACCGCCGCCAAAGCCTGGGCTGCGCGCGGCGAATGTAAGAGTACCGCGTTGGCTTGTACCAGTCGGCTGGCGGCGGCGGGATCCAGCTCCACAGGGGCGGTCTCGTAGAGGGTGAGCGCGCGCGCCAAAACACCCTGTTTCTCGAGCGCGCCGGTTAGGTCGCCAGCCAGCTCGGCCGCACCTGGGTGCAGCACGACGCCGCGTAGCTCCCCGCGCCGCTGACAAATGCCTTCGGCTAGGGCTTGGACATCCCCATCTGCCGACAGCACCAACCGAAAACCCGCCGCACGCGCCGCCTGGGCGGTAGCCGCCCCGACCGCGAACACCCGGATCGCCCGCTCGGCGGAAATATCAGCAAAGGCGCGCACGCCATTGGCGCTGGTAAAGGCCAATGCAGCGACGCCGGAGAGATTGACCTGGGCATCTGGTATGGCATGCACCGCTAACAGCGGAGCGATCAGCGCCTCGTGGCCCAGGGCGCGAACGCGCTCGGCTGTGGCGTCCGCTCCAGGCTGGGCGCGCGTAATCCATATCTTTAGGCGACGATGGGCCATGCCACCCATTACCTCAAAGAGCCTTAACCTTCTGCAAACCGTAATATCTGTCGACACCTCTAGCCGCAGTGAGCTCGATGCGCCTGGCAAAATCCAGCCTTGCGGCGCTGATTTTTGGGTTTGCACCGCATGCTCTAGTCCAAGAGCTTGGCGCGGCTCGTGAGTTCGTCGCGGAACTCCGTGGGGCTGATCGTCGGAAGGGCCCCGACGATTTGTGGCGCGATGCCAATTTGGCGTTCTCGCAACAACTGCTTCGACAGATCCGGCGGGCCACAGCCGTGACACCCGCCGACGACGTTGGCGCTCTCGATGGGGACCCAATATGTGACCGCCAAGACGCTGGCGCCGTCGCATTGACGGATCTGAAGATCTCTGGGGGCACCCAGGGCCTGGCCAACGCGACAGTTCGCCTACGGTTTCCTGGCGGGTTCCGATGCCTAAGGCTATACTTGATCGCCGTGGACAGGCACTGGCGCACCGGTGATATCCACACCAGGGACACGCCGAGCTTAGTCGCCTACCTGACACAGAGCCAACGCAAGCGTCATTGACGGAGACGACCATGGCCGACGAACCGAAGCCAGACGACGAAACGCCAATCCAGCGGGCGCTGCGCCTCAAGAATGAAAAGATCGCCGCCCGTCCGAAACCGCCCCGAGGGGGAAAATTCCAGCGCGAACAAGCGGCCGCTGCACGTGCATCGTCGAAGTCGAAGCCCTGGATGTCGCGTTAGATCGCGAGTGCGTCACCCGCATCGGCCTTGACGGCGAGGCCCAGCGACAAACCCAAGTCTCTGGCCGAACGCTCCGGGTCTGAAAGTTCTGTGAGGTCGGCCTCACCGGCATGCCGAAACTGCATCTGGCCGTCCGTCGAAAGCGCCTCGACGATCAGCTTCAGATGTGCGCCCTCAAACCATGCGTGGGCCCCGATGGCGGTTTTGCAGGACCCTTCAAGCGCAGCCAGCGCCCCGCGTTCGGCGGCGACAGCGATGGTCGTCGGCGCATGTTTGATCGCCTGCACCCAAGCGGCGTCGCAGTCGCTGATGCGGCTTTCGATGGCCAGCGCCCCTTGGCCCGGCGCTGGCGGACATTCGATTGGATCGATCAGGCTTTTGGGCAAATGTCCCAGACCCAGTCGCCTAAGCCCTGCAAACGCTAGCAAAATCGCGTCAGCCTCGCCGGCCTGAAGCTTGGCGATGCGCGTGTCGACATTGCCTCGGAGCATCTGGACGTCGAGATCCGGACGGCGATGCAACATCTGAGCCTGACGACGTAAACTGGCTGTGCCAAGAACAGCGCCCTGAGCGAGATCTTCCAGGCATTCCGCCTTCAGGCTCAGGAACGCGTCGCGCGGATCTTCGCGCTCTGGGATGGCGGCTATGCAGAGGCCCTCGGGAAGCAAAGCCGGCATATCTTTGAGCGAGTGAATCGCGCAATCGATGCGCCCCTCCAGCAGGGCCTCTTCGATCTCCTTGGTGAACATGCCCTTGCCGCCGATCTCCAGAAGCCTGCGATCCTGGACACGATCGCCGGTGGTGGTGATGACGATCAGCGGCGCGACGCGTTCAACCTCTTCGGGCTTGGCCGGGTCGGCCCCGAGGGCTGCAGCGATGCGGCGCTGCATATATCCGGCCTGGGCGAGCGACAGTTTTGAGCCACGGGCGCCGATCCGGACCTGCGCATTTGGGGCGAGCTGTTGCGTGGGCACGGGTGGAAGGTTACCTCAAAACAGAACTGAGTGCGCCTGCTACAGGAGCAGGCGCCCCCCGGCAACCGGATGACCCAAGAGACACAAATTGTCCTCGGCCTTGAGACCAGCTGCGACGAGACCGCAGCGGCCGTGGTGCGCCGCGAGCCGAACGGTGCGGTCGAAGTGCTGTCGTCGGTCATCGCCAGCCAGATCGCTGCTCATGCGCCCTTCGGCGGCGTTGTGCCGGAGATCGCAGCGCGCGCGCATGTGGAAAGCATCGACGGCATCACAGCTCAGGCGCTCGGCGAAGCCGGATTGGGATTTGACGGCCTGACCGGCATCGCGGCGACCGCTGGGCCAGGCCTGGTCGGCGGCGTGATGGTCGGCCTGTCCTTCGGCAAGGCGATCGCGCTCGCCCGCGGCCTGCCGCTGGTGGCCGTGAACCACCTGGAGGGTCATGCCGTTTCGGCGCGACTGGCGGCGGACGTCGGCTATCCATTTCTTCTGCTGCTGGTCTCCGGCGGTCATTGTCAGCTCTTGGCCGTCGAAGACGTCGGCGCCTGCAAACGTTTGGGCTCGACCATCGATGACGCGGCCGGCGAGGCCTTCGACAAAATTGCTAAGGTGCTCGGCCTGCCTTATCCGGGCGGACCGGCACTGGAAGCGCTTGCGCAAACGGGCGATCCCGATCGATTCGTGCTCCCACGAATGCTGCTGGGCCGCAAGGACTGCGACTTTTCCTTCTCTGGACTAAAGACGGCTGCGGCTCGGATCGCCGAGGGCCTGACAACCGAGGCCATGCGCGCCGACCTCGCCGCCGCCGTCCAGAAGGCCATTGCCGCGCAACTCGCTGAGCGAAGCGACCGGGCCATGGCTGCTTTCGCCCTCTCCAAAGCGCATGATGGCCTGCGCTTCGTCGTCGCCGGCGGCGTTGCGGCCAATCAAACCGTGCGGGACAAGCTGAGAGCGACGGCCGAGGCGCGCGGCTTCGCCTTCACGGCTCCGCCGCTTGTCTACTGCACCGACAACGCTGCCATGATCGCGCTGGCTGGAGCCGAGCGGCTGGCGCTTGGAATGTCCGACCCACTTGATGCGCCCGCCCGGCCTCGGTGGCCGTTGGACCATATCGCGGCGGCCACCAATCCGACCCATGTTCCTGGCCGCAAGGGGGCCAAAGCATGACGAAAGCCGGAGTTATAGGGGGAGGCGCGTGGGGTAGCGCCTTGGCCCAAGTCTGCGCGCGGGCCGGCCTTGAGACGACGTTGTGGGCGCGTGAAGCTGAGGTCGTCACCACGATCAACCGCTTTCATGAGAATACCCGCTTTCTGCCGGAAATCGGCCTCGACCCGACAATCCGCGCGACCGCAGACTTGGCCGATCTGGCGGGGGTCGATCTGATCCTGGCCGTGACACCGGCACAGCACCTGCGTGCCACCCTCACCGCCTTTGCGCCGCATTGCCGGGCGGGACTGCCGATCCTGCTCTGCGCCAAGGGGATTGAGCAGGGCTCGCTGAAGTTGATGACCGAGGTTTTGGCCGAGACTGCGCCTGGAGCCTTTCCAGCTGTGCTTTCCGGCCCAAGTTTCGCCAGCGACGTGGCGCGTGGATTGCCGACAGCCGTTACACTCGCCTGCCCCGACGAACACCGCGCCCGCGATCTCGCTGAGCTGATCGCCACGCCGAGCTTTAGACCCTACTTCGCCACCGACATGATCGGCGCAGAGGCCGGCGGGGCGGTGAAGAATGTGCTGGCCATCGCTTGCGGCATTGTCGAAGGCCGGGGTTTGGGGCGTAGCGCCCAGGCCGCGCTAATCACCCGCGGGTTCTCGGAACTAACCCGCCTGGCCGTAGCCTTGGGTGGCGAGGCGGAGACGGTGGCTGGGCTATGCGGCCTGGGTGACCTGGTGCTTACCTGCTCCAGCCCCCAGTCGCGGAACATGAGCGTCGGCCTGGCGCTGGGTCTAGGCCAGACACTCGGCGAGGCCCTGGCCGACAAGCTCTCGGTTGCTGAGGGCGTGGCGTCTGCACCCGCTGTTCGCGATCTCGCACGAAGGCTTGGCGTCGATGCGCCGATCTGCGAGGCCAGTGCCGCAATTCTGGCCGGAGAGATAGGCGTCGACGACGCCATCCGCGGCCTTCTCTCCCGACCCCTTCGCGAGGAATAAAAAATGGCGCTTTTCATGCTGGCCTGTTTCGACAAGCCCAATTCGTTGGATCTGCGCATGGCGACCCGCGAAGCGCACTTGGCCTATGTGCGTGAGAACGTGGCGGTCGTGAAGTTGGCAGGCCCGATGCTCGACGAGACAGACGCCATGGCAGGTTCGCTGTTCATCCTGGACGTCGCCGACCTTGCTGCAGCCGAGGCCTTCAACGCGGCTGACCCCTATCAAATGGCAGGTGTCTTCGGGCGCATCGAGGCCCGCGGGTTCCGAGCCTCCATTGGTTCAATCTAGCGAAATGAACCCGGCCCGGCCGGCAGCGGGCGTGAAATTATGCGCCATGTCCGACCTGGAAGACCCAGGTTCAAAGGGGTTCCGATTTCGCGCCGACACGCGTCTGTTTGCGGGGTTCGTGGTCCGCAGGGGTGACGAGGTCATGGGCTACATCGACCAATGTCCACACGCCGGATGGCCACTCGGAGCCTTGGACGACCGCTACCTGACGCGCGGCGGAGACCACATCCTTTGCGCAGGTCATGGCGGCCTTTTTACCCTTGATGGGCTTGGCGTTTCCACACCCTGCGTCGGGGATCGTTTGATCTCGTGGCCGGTGACAGTCCGCGCCGGGGACGTATTCACGGCCTAGTTCGGTGAAACCTCGGCGCTGAACGTCGCAACATCCTCAATCAGACCGACGACGGCGGCGGCCACCAGCTCAGCGCCCTTTTCGGGTGTGGCTTGACCTGGGTCGGAGCCCATCCTGCCGTCCGGGTAACGGGCTCGGAAATCGAGCGCCTCGCGGATCGGGCCGGTCGGCGCGATTTGGGGCGCGTAGTTTGCGGACTTGATCGCATCCGGATAGCCCCACTGCGTGACGGCGATCTCTGATGGCGTCGCGTGGCTTCCATGGCCCGTCGGAAATTGACGGTTCGCCAGCGCCAATACACCCTTCAGTTCCCACCAGTTCTTCTGCTTGCAAGCGAAGCCACGGTTGCGCTGACTGTAGGTCGCTTCCGCATAGAGCTCTGAGAAAGCCGCATCGATCGTGGCGACATTGCCCCCATGGCCATTGAGGAAATAAAGTTTCTGGAAGCCTGCCAGTCCTAGGCTCCGGCACCAGTCGCCAATGGCTGCCATGAAGGTTGAGGGACGCAGTGCGATGGTCCCTGGAAAGCCCAGATGATGTTGCGCCATGCCGATATTGAAGGTCGGTGCGACCAGGATATCGGCTGTTTTTTGCGCTTCGTGGGCAATGATCTCGGGGCAAAGCCAATCTGTGCCCAGAAGGCCTGTCGGACCATGCTGCTCATTTGAGCCGATGGGGATCACCACCGTCTTTGAGCGCTTGAGATAATCCTCGATCTCTTGCCAGGTGGAAAGGTGGAGCAGCATGGGGCCAAGCCTCTTCAGGGTCTTGCTTCGGCATAGGCCGTCGTGCGCAAAGAGGCTAGGGCGCGCCGATCACGGGCTCGATGGCGGTGCCATCCGCATACCGACCAGCCGCCACACGCCGTCCTCCTGAGCAAAGGACAGCAAACACCTGCGGGTCACGGCTTCCTCCAGGCAGACGTGTCGCCGATCTTGGACCTTCATGTGCGCGACGATCTGTGCGGCGGTCGGAGCCTGCGGCCAACCTGGCGCGATCCGGGCCGCGGTGAGGCGGATCGCTTGCGGCGTAATCATCCGGTCAAGCGCAAACTCCGAGGCCGCGCCAACGTCCACGGCGCGACTCCTTCCCACTTCGGTGAGTTGGTCCCCCAGATCAGAGCGAAGCTTCGAGCGGTCAAGGGCGGCCTCGAAAGCTTTGTGATCTTGGCGTTGCACGGCGGAAAAGACGTTGGCGATAGCTTCGGACCCCCTGGCACGCACACCACCACAGGCGCTTAATACGAGCGCCAACGCGCCGAACGCGATCACCGGACCTTTGCGAAACATGCGGTTACCATGGCCGCGCCTGCGAATTCGAGCAAGCATCGCTGCCCTGGTTGTTGCGCCAAGGCAGCCACTCCGCTTACTCACTGGGGAGGGTTTATTTCGGGAGTGCGCTCAGTGTCTGACAGCGAAATTTTTCCGGTTCCCGAAGCGTGGGCCAGGAAGTCCCACATGGACGCCGCTGGATATGGCGCAGCCTTGGATCGTATTGAGACCGATCCGGAAGGCTACTGGCGCGACGTCGCCAGTCGGCTGGACTGGATGACGCCGTTCACCGAGGTGAAGGACGTCTCTTTCGACGCCGACGATTTTCGGGTGCGATGGTTCGCCGACGGCGTTTTGAATGTGTCCGTCAATTGCATCGACCGCCACCTACCCGAACGCGCCGACCAGACAGCGCTGATCTGGGAAAGCGACGACGGTCTGGTCAGCGACAGAATATCCTATGGTCAACTGCATTCTGAAGTTTGCCGTATGGCCAATATGCTCAAGGCCAAGGGCGTCAAAAAGGGCGATCGGGTCACCATCTACCTACCGATGATCCCGCAGGCGGCATACGCGATGTTGGCTTGCGCCCGGATCGGTGCGGTTCATTCCGTGATTTTCGGCGGCTTTTCGCCAGACAGCATCGCTGGACGCATCCAAGACTGCGACTCCCGGATCGTCATTACCTCCGACGAAGGCCTGAGGGGCGGCAAACCCGTTCCGCTGAAGCGCAATGTTGACGAGGCCTTGGCCGCCTGCCCAGGCGTAACCGACGTCATCGTGGTCCGTCGCACTCAGGCCGACGTACCGATGACCAAGGGCCGCGACGTCTTCTATCCGGACGCCAAGGCGACCATCGCCGACCAGTGCGACCCGGAGCCGATGAATGCGGAAGATCCGCTTTTCATCCTCTACACCTCCGGCTCCACGGGTAAGCCGAAAGGCGTGCTTCACACCACCGGCGGCTACCTGACCTGGGCCTCTCACACTCACGAGCTGGTTTTCGATTATCGCCCAGGCGAAGTCTTCTGGTGCACGGCCGACGTGGGTTGGGTCACCGGTCACAGTTACGTGGTCTACGGGCCCCTGGCCAACGCGGCGACCAGCGTGATGTTCGAAGGCGTGCCCAACTATCCGACCGCGTCTCGGTTCTGGGAGGTCTGCGACAAGCATAAGGTTGAGATTTTCTACACGGCTCCGACCGCCATCCGCGCCTTGATGCGCGAGGGCGACAGCTTCGTGAAAGCCACCTCTCGCAGTTCTATTCGCCTCCTGGGTACGGTGGGTGAGCCGATCAACCCGGAAGCTTGGCTCTGGTACCACCGCGTTGTCGGTGAAGGCCGCTGTCCGATCGTCGACACTTGGTGGCAAACCGAAACAGGTGCCTGTTTGATGAGCCCTTTGCCGGGCGCGACGGCTCTGAAACCAGGGTCTTGCGCAAGGCCCCTGCCTGGTGTGAAGGCGCAACTCGTCGACGCTGACGGCAAAGTGCTGGACGGTGCGGTCAGCGGAAACCTCTGCCTGACCGACTCCTGGCCGGGCATGATGCGGACGGTTTATGGGGACCACGAACGGTTCATCACGACCTATTTTACCACCTATCCGGGCAAGTACTTCACGGGCGACGGCGCGAGGCGTGACGAAGACGGTTATTACTGGATTACCGGGCGCGTGGATGACGTGATCAACGTCTCTGGCCACCGACTGGGGACGGCGGAGATCGAGAGCGCGCTGGTCGCCAACCCCGCGGTCGCCGAGGCGGCCGTCGTCGGCTATCCACATGCGATTAAGGGCCAGGGCATCTACTGCTTCGTGACCCTGAAGGCTGACGTGCAACCGTCGGCGACGCTGGAACCTGAGCTGCGCAATTGGGTCCGACGTGAGATTGGCCCCTTCGCATCGCCAGACGTTATCCAGTTCGCACCGGGCCTGCCCAAGACCCGTTCAGGAAAAATCATGCGGCGCATTCTGCGCAAGGTGGCTGAAGGTGACATCGCCAATCTCGGCGACACCTCGACGCTCGCCGACCCTTCCGTGGTGGACGACCTGGTGCGCAACCGCGCCGAGACCTCGGCAAGCGCTTGACGCGCCGGCCGCGACAGGCGGGAAAATGAGCACACCGCGTCCGACCGCCATGCTGTTGGCCGTGACACTTGTGGCCTCATCGGCCGGCGCTGTCGGTCTGCCCCAAGGCGCACAGACCGTGCTGGACAAGGGTCGGCCATTTGTCGATGTGACACCCGACGCGGACGGCATCTCAGGCGTGATCCGCGCCGCCATCGACGTCGCTGCGCCGCAGGCCGTGGTGTGGGCCGTCATGACGGATTGCGAGCTCGCTCCGAAGATGGTCGCCAATCTGAAGACCTGCCGGGTTCTCCAGCGCGACGCGAGTGGCCGCTGGGATGTCCGCGAAGAGATCAGCAAAACGACATTCACCCCGTCGGTTCGCACAGTCTATCGCGAAGACTTCGAACCCTTTCAGCGCATGGCGTTTCACAGCACCGGCGGCGATCTGAAGGTATTTGAGGGGGAATGGCGGCTGGAGCCACGTGGCGACAAGGTCCGCGTTATCTATGAAGCCCGCGTCGCAGCCCCTTATTCGGTTCCAGGCTGGGTGGCGCGTTTGGCGCTGCGTCATGACGTGCCCATGGCCCTGCTGGCTTTGCGTCGAGAAGCGATGGCCCGAGCCGGCCAGTCCGCCCCATGAGTCCTGAGCTTCCGAGCCCGCTGCGCTTGGCCTTGGATCGGGCCCTGGAGGGCGTACCGCGTAAGAACCTGGCTGAACGCGCGGCTCGCACATCGCAGGCCTATCGGGCGGGAAGGCCGTCCTCCGGGGTTATCCGCGTGGCTGACGATGCGTTAGCCTATGCGCTGACCCGGCTGCCAGCCACCTACGCTGCATGCTCTGAAGTCCTGGCCGAAGCCGCACGCGCGGCGCCTGACTTTTTCCCAAAGACTCTCTTGGATGCGGGCGCTGGCACCGGGGCGGCCAGTTGGGCCGCCACACAGGTCTGGCCGGACCTTTCAACCGTCACCTGGTTGGACTCAAGCCCGCCATTCCTAGAGCTTGCCGCTAAACTCGCTGTGGGCGGGCCACCCGCGCTGCAGGACGCCGATGTGATCCGAGCCGACCTGACCGGCGCCGGCTCCTGGCCGACAGCTGACCTCATCATCGTCAGCTACGCTATGGCGGAAATCTCGCTCGACGGACAAAATTCGACAATCAACGAACTCTGGAAATCTTGCGATGGCGTTCTGGCGCTGGTTGAGCCCGGGACACCTGCTGGCTACGCGCGAATTCTAAACGCCCGTCGCCTGTTGTTAGAGGCCGGTGCGGCCTTGCTGGGGCCTTGCCCACATGCCGCAGCCTGCCCGCTGATCGGTGACGACTGGTGTCATTTTTCGGTCCGCCTGCCACGCAGCCGCGACCATCGAATGGCAAAAGGCGCAGACGCCCCCTTCGAAGACGAGCGGTTCGTCTATCTGCTCGCCGCCAGACCCGGTATTGTCGCCACTCCGCACCAACCGCGAGTGATCGCGCCGCCGCGCACGGCAAAGCCTGGAATCTCCCTCAAACTCTGCGGCCTCAACGGACAAGTCGAACAGCGCACCGTTCCCAAACGGGACAAGCCCGCATATGCCCTTGCGCGCCGATTAGCCTGGGGCGACACCCTCTAACCTAACGTCCAGGAGCCGAAGATGCCCAAGAGCCGTGAGATTCATCTGATCCAGCGCCCGAGCGGCGCACCTAAGCCTGAGGACTTTGCTCTGATTGAGCGCGACGTCGTTGATGCCGCCGACGGCGAGGTGCTGGTGCAGAACCTCTACATGTCCGTAGACCCGGCCATGCGGCCGAGGCTTACGGCCGGCCAATCGTTGGGCGAGGCCATGCTGGGCGGCGCACTGGGTCGAATCTTGCAGTCGAAGCACGACGGCTTCGCGGTCGGCGACTTGGTCAATAATCGGCTGGGCTTCCGCGAGTTTTTCACGTCGGACGGCAAGGGTCTAAGCAAGCTCTCGCCAGACCCGGACCTGCCGTTGACGGTTCATATGCACGCCCTCGGCGGAACCGGATTCACGGCTTATGGCGGCCTCTTGCACATTGGCCAACTCAAGGATGGCGAACAGGTCTTTGTCTCAACGGCAGGCGGCGCGGTGGGCTCGGTTGCGGCGCAGATCGCAAAGTTGAAGGGCTGCTATGTGGTTGGCTCCACGGGCGCAGACGACAAGGCCGCCTGGTTGCGCGATGAGGTCGGGCTGGACGCAGTCATCAATTACAAAACCCAGTCCATCCGCGACGCCTTGGAAGAGGCCACACCCAAGGGCCTCGACGTCTATTTCGATAATGTCGGCGGTGACCATCTAGAGGCTGCGCTGCGCCGGATGAACACGCTCGGACGCATCCCGGTCTGCGGCTTCATTTCAGGATACAATTCAGGCCACTCATCTGTCTCAAACCTGTCGAACATCATCTATTCGCGGGTCATGCTGCGCGGCTTCGTAGCGCCGGATTTCATGCACCTCTACGAGGACTTCCAACGCGATATGGCCGGCTGGTTAAAGGATGGAAGGGTCAAGTACCAAGAGACCATCATCAACGGCATCGCAGCAGCGCCCCAGGCCCTGATCGGCCTGATGGCGGGCCAAAACAGCGGCAAGATGCTGGTGAAGCTATCCGAATAGTCGGCAGGACGAAGCCGCAAGCATCCTGGCCGCCTCCGGCGGCGTTACGGAACTCACGCCTCCAGCGATCCTTGGAAACGCCATGATCTGCCAATCCTTTCGTATTCTGACAGTCACTTGCTTTCTGGCTCTTGCCGCGCCGGTCGCAGCAGCGCCGATCGCGCCCGGCAAAGTGCCGCCGATCATCTACAAGCAACGTACCTTAGCCAATGGGCTACAGGTCTACGCCTCACCTGATCGCTCGACCCCCAATGTCACAGTACAGATCTGGTACGGCGTTGGTTCGAAGGATGATCCCGTCGGACGCTCGGGCTTTGCTCACCTCTTCGAACATATGATGTTCAAGGCCACAAAGGACCTGCCAGCCGAGAGCTTCGACCGCCTCACAGAGGATGTCGGCGGGGTGAACAACGCCTCCACCGCTGACGACTACACCAACTACTACGAGGTCGTTCCGGCCAGCCATCTGGAGCGGTTGATCTGGGCTGAAGGCGAGCGAATGGGGTCGCTGGTCATCGATGAGGCGAACTTCAAATCCGAGCGAGACGTCGTCAAGGAGGAGCTGCGCCAGAGGGTGTTGGCCTCGCCCTACGGCCGGCTGTTTTCACTGTATTTGCCTCAGGCGACCTACCAAACCCACCCCTATCACCGGCCCGGCATCGGCTCGATCGAGGAGTTAGATGCGGCCACCATCGACGACGTGCGCGCGTTCCATGAGGCCTACTACCGGCCAGACAACGCCGCCCTGATCGTGGTTGGCAATTTCGATGAGGCGCAGCTGAACGCCTGGATAGACAAGTACATGGCCCCGTTGAAGAACCCGATTCAGCCGATCAAGCGGGTGACTGCGGTGGAGCCTGCGCGCACCAAGTCTGGCGTCTATGAGGGCTATGGGCCCAATGTGCCACTGCCAGCCGTGGTGATCACCTGGCTCGGCGTAAAGGCCTCAGATCCAGACGCGCCTGCGCTGAAGATGCTCGATTCGATCTTGTCGGGCGGGAAGTCTTCGAGGCTCTATGACAGCTTGGTCTACGACAAGCAGATCGCCGCCGAGATCTACTCCAATGCCGATCTACCGGCACAGCCGGGCAATTTCGCGGTTGGAGCCATCCTTGCCTCTGGCCACACCATCGCCGAAGGCGAGGCGGCCTTGCTGGCCCAAGTCCAGCGCCTGCGCGACGCACCCCCGACGCAGGCAGAACTGGAAACCGCCAAAAACCAGCTGGTCGCCGGCAAGTTGCGGGAGCGCGAGACCATCGACGGTCGCGGGTTTGCCTTGGGTTACGCGCTGCGGATCGACGGAAACGCGGCCAAAGCGAACAGCGAACTCGCCGACCTGCAGGCGGTTACTGCCGGCGATGTGCAGCGGGTGGCGAAGAAATACCTAGATCCGCAACGTCGGATGACGGTCCGTTACCGGCCCGAAAGCGCTCGGCCAAAAGGCGAGGCTGCGCCCCCGCCGGCCGCTCCACAGAAGCTCGTTACGACCTATACCGGCCCAGTCTTCGTCCTGTCTCCCGAGGGCCAGCGCCAGGTCCTGCCCCAGGTGGGCTCGCCGGTTGCCCCCGTTCTGCCGAAGCCCTCAGAGCAGACATTGGCCAACGGTCTGCGTGTCATCGTTGCGCACTCTTCCAGCCTGCCGTTGGTCACCGCCAGTTTAACGATCAAGACCGGCGGTTGGGCAGATCCAAAGGGGTTGTCAGGCGCCGCCAGCATGACGGCCGACATGCTCACGCAGGGGACCAAGACGCGCTCGGCCCGCGACATCGCCCGCCAGATCGAGGCGCTCGGCGCCGTGCTGGAATCCGGCGCGGGCCTGGAGTCGGCATCCGTCACGCTGAACGTCATGCCCGACAAGCTCGACGCCGCGGCGGCGATTATGGCCGACGTGGTCCGCAACCCGGCCTTCGCCGCCGATGAGCTGGAGCGTCAGCGGGCCCAAAGTCTGGATAGCTTGCGTGTCGGCTATCAGGAACCGGGCCAGGTTTCGGCCTATGCGGCCGCTCCAATCGTCTTCGCCGGCACCCGCTTCGGTCACGTCGCAAGCGGTACGCCAGCTTCGATCGCGCGCCTCAAACCTGACGACCTGGCCGTCATGCACAAAGCCTGGTTCCGACCCGACAACGCCATCCTGGTGCTGACCGGCGACATCACCGCCGAGCAGGGCTTCGCCTTGGCGAAAACGGCGTTCGGCGGCTGGTCCAAGCCCGCGACGCCGCTGCCCGAGATCCCGTTGATCACCCCTCAGGGCAAGCCGAGAGCAGTGGTCATCGATCTGCCAGGGACCGGTCAGGCCGCCGTGAATCTCGCCAAGGTTGGGATCGCCCGAAATGATCCAGACTACTATCCCGGCATTGTCGCCAATTCGCTCTTGGGTGGCGGCTATTCCTCCCGGCTAAACCTCGAGATCCGGGTCAAACGCGGTCTCTCCTACGGTGCCTCATCAAACCTCAGCGCCAACCGCTCCACCGGCTCCTTCCGCGCCGCTGCCCAGACCAAGAATGAAACCGCGCAACAAGTTTTGGACCTGATCGGCGAGCAGATGACGTCGATGGGCGCGTCCCCCGCCAGCGCCGATGAGCTGACCGCACGCAAATCCAACCTCGTGGGCAGCTATGGCAGACGCCTGGAGACGACGAACGGCTTGGCCGGCATCCTAGGCAACCTGGCCATCTATGAGGTGCCGCTGGATGAAATCACCCGCTACACAGCACGTGTCGAAGCCGTCAGCCCAGCTCAGGTGCAGGCCTTTTCCAGGCGCATTATGGATCCGACCCAGGCTAGCGTCATCGTCGCGGGCGACGCCAAAACCTTCGCTGCGGCGCTGAAGGCCAAACGGCCTGACCTCGAGGTCATCGCGGTCGACCAGCTCGATCTGGACTCGCCGACGCTCAGGAAATGATCTTCGGTCCCAACATCGCAGGCATGGCGACCTAAAGCGTTTCGACCACGGCGGCGAGCTTGGCGACAGTGTTGAGATTGCGCGCTGTACCAGCCTTGGCCGCGGGAATGCGGAGCTTAGAGGTTCCCATGCCGTTGTCATAGACGACGTAGATTTCCCGCAACCCGGGCCGCATCTGTTTGTTTTGGCGTCCCACGGCTTTGTCGAGTGTGTCGGCAGGCGGCGCCCCATCACGGTAGATCACAACCGTCTGGTTTAGGGGCGCATCGGGGAAGGGATTTGCATCGCGTACCGCTGCCATTTCCTTTGATGTGCGAACAACCACCCCCACCGGCGTGCCGGCATAATCGGCAAGCCGCGCTTCCAGATCAGCCTTCACGGCCGCCTCAGACCAGGCGCTCTGAAACACCACATTTGCCGCTGGCTATGTAGGTCTGGGCCCGGCCATGCCCGGCAGCCTCGCACATCGCCTTCAACTCGCGCATCTGAAGTTTGCCCGTACCCCCGACGTTGATGGCGCGCAGGAGGGCGATGAAGGCGGTCAAGGCGGGGTGCCGCTGCGGGTCGTCCAGCGGGAAAGATCGCGCTCGCGGCCCATCAGCGCCAGCCCGGAGGCGATGGACTCCAATTCAGCTCCGGTGGCGATTTTAGAAGACTCGAAGCGGTGGTGGAATAGGGCGCGCACGGCCGGCACCAACGATGAGCCGCCGGTCAGGAAGATGCGGTCAACACCGTCAGGGGTAAGGTTGGCGTTGGCCAAAGCTTGGTCCACCGCCGTCTCGATCAGCCTGAGCTCCGGGGCGATCCAGGCCTCAAAGGTCCCGCGCCTTACGCCGCCTTGCAACGAGATCGATCCGGCGTCGAAGCGAAACTCCGCCGCGTCATCCGCCGACAGCGCCTCCTTCAACCGCGAGACCGACCGATAGAGCTGGTAGCCATAATTTTCATCGAGAGTTTCCACCAGCCGCTCGATCTTCTCTGGCTCGACGGCTTCACGAACCAGGGCTCGGATCTCTCGCATGTCGCGACTGGCGCGCATAAGGGCAAGCTGGTCCCAGCGGGCGAAGGCCGAATAGTACCGGTTGGGGATTGGCAGGGTCTTTCCAAAGCTCGTGTAGCTCGACCCCTTTCCCAAGGCTGGCGAGACCAGATTGTCGATGATGCGGTAGTCGAATGCGTCGCCGGCTACACCGACGCCCGAGCGGCCCAATGATATGGCGCGAATCTCGCCGGCATGGCGCTCGAAACGAATGATCGAGAAGTCCGAGGTGCCGCCGCCGAAGTCGCCGACCAAAACTGTGGCGTCATGATCCAATTCGCGAGCGAAGAAGAAGGCCGCGCCGACGGGTTCGTAGGCATAAAGGATTTCGGAAAAGCCCATCCGCTGGAAGGCGACCTCGTAGCGTGACAACGCTAAGGCGTCGCTTGGCGCCCCACCAGCGAACGTGACGGGTCGGCCAACGATCACACGTGTTGGCAGCTCCGCCATTGCAGCGTCGGCGTAGAGGCGCAATTTCAGTAGGAAAGTCGAAAGCAGGTCCTCGAACCGATAGCGTCGGTTCAAGATCGTCGTCTCACTAAAGCTTTCCGACGCTGCGAACGTTTTGAAGGACTGGATAAAGCGCGTTTCGGTAGGGTCTTCCACATAGGCCTCGATGGCCCAAGGGCCGGCAGCTATGTGCCGTTCCGTTGGCTTATCGCCGGCGTGGAAGGACAGGCAGCTGCGAACGGCGAAAACCTCGCCTTGCGGCGCAGGGAATTTGACCAACTGCGCAGGCCCGTCCGCGTCGGCGAGCGCCACGACGGTATTTGTCGTGCCGAAATCGATGCCGAGACTGCGGACGGAGGTCACGAGACGCGCTCCTAGACGGGGCGCGCCCCATAGCAAACTTCAGGGTCATCCCGAAAGCCAGGTTAACAGCAGTCTGGATCTACAAACCAACGTCTTAGCCAAGCCTTGCCGCAGACTCGCATTTGGGTTGTTAGCTCTCGGGCTCCGTCAGCTGGCGCTCATAGGCGCAGACGGTGGCCATCTGCAGGATCTTCGAGACTGAGGCCGAGAGTGGGCAGATCTGCACGGCGCGGTCTAGGCCAAGTAAAATCGGGCCGATCACGGTGGCGCCGCCCAATGACTGGATCAGCTGGGTGGAGATCGCCGCGGAGTGCACGGCTGGCATAATCAGGACATTGGCGGGCCCCGTGAGGCGCATGAACGGGTAGTTGCCGCGCGCTTCTGGTTCCAGGGCCAGTTCTGGCGGCATCTCGCCTTCATATTCGAAGTCGACCCCGTCGATCTCATCGAGGAGGGAGACCGCTTCGCGCACCTTTTCAGAGCGCAGCCCCATGGGATTACCAAAGGTCGAGTAGCTCATGAAGGCCACGCGGGGTTCGTAACCCAGAATTCGCACGGCGCGGGCGGCCTCGCGTGCGATCTCCACCAGGTCCTCGGCCTCGGGCATCTCCGTGATCGAGGTGTCAGCGATGAAAAGCGTGCGCCCCTTGGCTAAGACCACGCTCATGCCGATGATCCGGCCGCCAGGCGCAGGATCGACGACCTGCAGCACCTCTTCCAACACCTGGTCGAAGGCTCTCGTCACGCCGGTGACCATGCCGTCGGCGTCGCCCAGAGCGACCATCGAAGCGCCGAAGGCGTTTCGATCCTGGTTGATCAAACGCTGCACGTCGCGGCGCAGATAGCCGATCCGCTGAAGTCGCTCGTAGAGATAATCCACGTAGATCGTATTTCGATCAGACAGCCGCGCATTGAGAATCTGCAGATTCGCCTCGGCCGGGTCGAGGCCAACGGCGATCATGTTCTCCTGCACCAGCTCCTCGCGCCCGATCAGGATGGCCTTGCCAAGGCCTGCGGCCTGGAAGGCATAGGCGGCGCGTATAACGCTGGGTTCCTCGCCCTCGGTGAAAATAATCCGTTTCTTCGGCGCTGACAGCACTGCGCCTTGCAGCTTTTGCAAGAAGGCGGCCGTTGGATCGAGCCTTTGAGCCAACGACGCACGGTAGGCATCCATGTCCTCGATCGGCCTGCGCGCGACGCCGGTGTCCATCGCCGACTGAGCCACGAACGGCGGGATGTAGGCGAGCAGGCGCGGATCGAAGGGCGTCGGGATGATGTATTGGGGACCGAATTTCAGCTGCAAGCCGTGATAGGCCGCGGCGACTTCATCAGGGACGTCCTCCCGCGCCAGCATGGCCAAGGCATTGGCGCAGGCGATCTTCATTTCCATGTTCACCCGACGAGCGCGAACGTCGAGGGCACCTCGGAAGATGTAGGGGAAGCCCAGCACATTGTTGACTTGGTTCGGATAGTCGGACCGACCGGTGGCGACGATGGCGTCAGGACGGACGGACAGAACCTCCTCCGGCGTGATCTCCGGATCGGGATTGGCCATCGCAAAGATAATCGGCTGGTCGGCCATGGTGTCCACCAGCTCAGGCGTCAGCGCACCTTTGACCGACAGACCCACGAACACGTCAGCGCCCTTCAGCGCTTCGGCCAGCGTCCGGTGGGGCGTGTCGACGGCATGCGCTGACTTCCACTGGTTCATGTCTTGGGTCCGGCCGCGCCAGAGCACGCCCTTTCGATCGACCGCGATGACATTGTCGGGCCGCACGCCCATGGCCTTGATCAACTCGAGCGTGGCGATACCCGCAGCGCCCGGGCCGTTCAGCACCACCTTTACATTCGCAATATCTCGACCCGTGATGTGGCAAGCGTTGATCAGCCCGGCGGCGCAGATGATCGCCGTGCCGTGCTGGTCGTCGTGGAAAACCGGGATATCGAGCAGCTCCTGAAGCTCGGTCTCGATCCGGA
Source organism: uncultured Alphaproteobacteria bacterium (assembly GCA_903860975.1). Lineage (GTDB taxonomy): Bacteria > Pseudomonadota > Alphaproteobacteria > Caulobacterales > Caulobacteraceae > Phenylobacterium. Next base: position 105,539 of record CAIOSI010000038.1, on the reverse strand, counting down.
AGCATTCCGGGCTTTTTATGTCCTCAAGATTGATACCACCGAACGTCACGCCGATGTTCTTGACGACCGTGATGATCTCGTCTGGATCCGTGGCCGAGACTTCGATGTCAATCGCATCAACGTCGGCAAAGCGCTTGAAGAGCACGCCCTTGCCTTCCATGACCGGCTTGGACGCCAGTGCACCGAGATTGCCGAGACCAAGGATCGCGGTGCCATTGGAAATCACGGCGACGAGGTTGCCTTTGGACGTATACTCGTAGGCCGCGTCAGGGTTTTCGGCGATCGCCAGGACGGGCACGGCGACACCGGGCGAATAGGCAAGACTGAGGTCCCGCTGCGTCGCCATCGGCTTTGTCGCCGCGATCGCGATCTTCCCCGGCGTTGGATACCGGTGAAAATTGAGGGCTTCTTCGTCAGTAAAGGTGCGTTTCTCGGCGTCGCTCATAGCGGCGGCGGGTCCTTAAGGCATCGGTTGCGGTTAGATTATGAGCCTACAGAGCACTGGCAGTCGAAACAACCTTGCTCGACACCTTGGTCGGCTCAGAGATCATTTGACAGATTTGTAAGCCAATACTTACGGTAAGTGATGACTGACGATTCGGTCTTCGCCGCTCTTTCTGACCCCACGCGGCGTGCGGTGTTCGAGCGCCTCGCGGACGGACCACTTGCGGTGGGCGTTATCGCCCAAGGACTGCCGGTTAGCCGCCCGGCGGTTTCGCAGCATCTGAAGGTGCTGAAGGCGGCTGGATTGGTGACCGATCGGCCCGACGGCGCACACCGCGTCTATCAGATTGACCTCAGGGGGCTGGAGCGCGCCCGAGCCTGGCTAGATTCGCTTTGGAATACGGCCCGGGACGCCGTGAAGACCGAGGTTGGGCGCACCGACGTAGAAGAGAGGGAACGGCCTTGAATCGAACCCTGTCGCGAATGGCCATGTCGAAGTCCTCAGCCCACCATCAGAGGCTGCAGACGATATGGCAGGCGCGCGCCTGCTTGCGTTGAAAAACAGATGAGCGTCCATTTCAGCGCCCAGAACACGCCCTGGGATCGCCAGCAGGAGACCGTTGCCGTCTAACCCGGCTTGACCCGGCCTGCGGGCTTGGGAGAGTAACAACTCCCCTTGGCCGACCGCCGGAGTGATGCCGCTGCCCAATACTCAGCACGACGCCCAAAACACGGTCGCTCCAATAAAGATCGCCGTCGCCGGCGCCCTAGGCCGGATGGGACAAGCTATGGCCGCGGCGGTCGAGGCCGATGCGGGAATGATGCTCGTGGCGCGCTTTGATCGTCCTGACCTGATCGGCGAGGGCCTCACTGACCAGGACACCGCGCTCGCACTTGCCGACGTCGTCATCGACTTCACGACGGCTGCCGCCTCGGTCGACTTGGCGAACACCTGCGCAACTCGGGGCGGCCCGATCTTACTGGTCGGCGCGACGGGCTTCGATGAGGCCCAGGTCGCAGCGATCGTAAAGGCCGCAGAGAAGGTCCCCATCGTGCGCGCTGGTAACTTCTCACTGGGTTTGAACATGCTGCTGGGTTTTGTAGAGCAGGCCGCGCGTCAACTCGGGCCCGAGACCTTTGATATCGAGGTCTTCGAAGCCCACCACCGCCGTAAGGTCGATGCGCCCTCTGGCGCGGCACTGATGTTAGGCGAAGCCGCGGCCCGGGGGCGAGGCGTCACCCTATCGGATGTCGCTAAGCGGGGCCGCGACGGCATCACGGGTGCGCGCCCGTCAGGCGAGATTGGTTTCTCCGTCATGCGCGGCGGTGGGATCGTGGGCGATCACAGCGTGTCATTCATCGCCGAGAATGAAAGCTTGACCCTCTCGCACTCCGCGCAAGACCGGGGTTTATTCGCCCAAGGCGCTATCGTTGCGGCGCGCTGGGTCGCGGGCCGCCCGCCAGGGCATTACACCATGCGCGACGTCCTGGGATTTGCCGCCCAGGATTAGATATGGACGACCTCCTCAAGCGCGACGCCACGGATCAGCTGACCGCCAACCTCGCAAAAAGGCATTGATCCCAGTCGCGGCCTTTCCAGAAGGCGTCGTCGCGCAGCACCGCCTCTTGCACGAAGCCATGCCGCTCCAGCAACGCGATTGACGCCCGATCGCCTGGCGTGACCATGGCCTCGATGCGATGCGGGTCCAAGACATCGAACCCGTATTTGGCGACGGCGGGCAACACCTCATCCATGATGCCTTGCCGGCGATAGCCCCAGGCCACATCGAAGGCCACTTCGTCCCGCGATCCACGTTCGCGCACCACTGAGTTAAAGCCAGCGGCGCCAACAAAAATTCCATCGCGATCGCGTATCGCCCACCTGACGCCATCACCCGACCTCGCTAGCCCCATTGCCCAGACAACGATCGCATCGGCACCGTCGAGGTCAACGAGGGGCTAGATGTCCATATGCTCGACCGTCCGGGCGCCCGAGAGATGGGCAAGTAGATCGTCGCGGTCGTCCCGGGTCAGAGGCCGAAGATCGAAGTTGGCCGCGGCAAGGTTAAGGCCGCTCAAGGTTTAGCAGGCGGTGGGTTCTGATTGGCCCAGACGGCGTCCACAGCGGCTTGAACATTCTCCCCCACACCGCGGCGGATCAGTGAAAGACCCTCGAGCTCAATTCTGTCAGATCGCAACACGCGCGGATGGGTGTTGAAACCCAGAATATAGAGCGCTCGATCGGTCTTGGTTTGACCGTCCTCGATGAACACCGTGACGATCGCCACTGGAAGGCGGTCCGGGTGCCGTTTTCCGCCGCGTGCATGCTCAGCCTTGTTGACGCCGCCTTCGATCCAGCCGGCTTCGAGCCGCGGGTTGCCCGTTGTCTGAACCGCGTCGCTACGGATTTCGCTGGGAAAGCTGATGGACTGGGTCTGGATGACCTGTTTCGGATAAACGCTGGAGAGCCTTAGGCGATCTCCTGAGCCCTCAGGGCTACCGGTCATCAAGAAGCTGAGTTTGAGCGCCCCAGCCCTGGCTTCCGCCTTCTTTTCCTGCGCCTCTGCGGCCCGTTCCCGCTCAGTCATGGCGCGTTCGCGATGAGCGTCCCAATACCCCAGCGCTGCGATAGCGACGGCGATGATCCCCACCAACTCCGCCAGCGACAGCCACCGCAAAGGCAGGCGCTTCTTGGCGGGCTTCTCGCTCATGTTCAGCGCCCGGTAGACCCGAAGCCGCCGACGCCGCGGGCGGTTTCATCAAGGTTTTCGACCTCAGCCCAGGCGGCCTGGACCACTGGGGCGATCACCAGCTGGGCGATCCGTTCGCCGCGACGGATCACGAAGTCCTCTTCGCCGTGGTTGACGAGGATCACCTTCACCTCGCCTCGATAGTCAGCATCGATGGTGCCTGGAGTATTGAGGCAGGTCACCCCATGCTTGAACGCCAAGCCCGAGCGCGGCCGCACCTGGCCCTCAAATCCTTGCGGCAGGGCAAAGGACAGACCTGTCGGCACGGGAAGGCGCGAACCGGGTCGAAGCGTCAGCGGCTCGTCGTCTGGAACGGCGGCCCGCAGATCCATCCCCGCCGCCTGGGCGGTCTCATAGGCGGGGAGCGGCAGGCCCTTGGCATGCGGCAGGCGGACAATCGGCACGGTTGGGTTCACGGGAATTCCTTCGCGATGCGCGCGGCCAGTTTTTGGGCCACCTCGCCCTTGGCCATCCGCTCCCATCGCTCGATTCCGCGCGGGGTGACGAGGACCACCTTATTGTCGTCGCCGCCCATGGTCCCCGCCACGCTGACGTCGTTGGCGACGATCCAGTCGCACCCCTTCCTGGCGAGCTTGGCCTGGGCGTTGTCCTCCAGGTCGTTGGTCTCCGCTGCGAACCCGATAACCAGACCTGGACGACGACGATCCTTCGACAGAACGGCAAGGATATCGGGATTTTCGACCAAGACGATGGCCGGTGGCGCTCCGGATCCCTTCTTGATCTTCTTGTCTCCGATCTCTGCCGGACGCCAGTCGGCGACAGCGGCGACGCAGACAGCGATATCGGCCGGAAGCGCAGCTTCGCAGGCCGCCAGCATCTGGCCGGCGCTTTCGACGTCCACACGGGTTACGCCAAAGGGGGCTGGCAGTGCGGTTGGTCCACTCACCAATGTCACCTTCGCGCCGAGAGCGGCCAACGCACCGGCGATCGCATAGCCCTGCTTGCCGGACGAGCGGTTCGTCAGCATGCGCACGGGGTCGATAGCCTCGAGCGTGGGACCCGCAGTGACGATGGCGCGCTTGCCTTCCAGGGGCCGCGCGCCGCCGCTTTCCAGAGAAGCCATGATAGCCTCAAAGATCGCCGCCGGTTCGGCCATGCGCCCCGGACCCTGCTCGCCGCAAGCCATCGGCCCGTCGTCGGGGCCGACGAAGCTGACCCCATCGGCCTGCAGGGTCCTCAGGTTCCTCTGCGTGGCGGGATGGAGCCACATTCGCACGTTCATCGCCGGGGCCATCAGTACGGGTTTGTCCGTGGCCAGCAAGGTCGTCGAGGCAAGGTCACCCGCCAAGCCGTTGGCAGCCTTGGCCATCAGGTCCGCCGTGGCCGGCGCAACGACCACAAGGTCGGCAGAACGCGAAAGCTCGATGTGGCCCATCTCGGCCTGATCGGTCAGGGAAAAGAGCTCTGAATAGACTTTGTCCTCGGCGAGGGCCGACAGCGTCAACGCCGTGACAAACTCGGCACCCGCACGGGTCAGGATCGGTCGCACCGCAACCCCCGCCTTACGCAGCAGGCGCGTCAGTTCCAACGTTTTGTAGGCTGCGATGCCGCCGCCGACGATCAGTAGAATTCGCTTTTGGTCCAAGGCTTTCGGCCCCTCGTCGACGCATCTCAGACTTATGCCAGATGAGCGCTTACGACAATTCCAGCAAATTGCAGCCTGCAACCCGAACGGTCGCAGCAAATCCACCGCTTTCCGGGCCGGCAAGCTGGAGCACGCCAAGGAAGACGGCGTCGAGCCGCTGATCCAGGCCGCTCGGATGGCCAGGACACAAATCGAAGACGCAATGATAGGTCAGCCCAGATACCTCGCTAGCAAAAACGCCGCGCCGGCGACAACGGCGCCCAACGCGAACCCGATAAGCGCTGAGCCTTCACCTTTTATGGCTTTGACGTCGCGCGTCTCCGCCACAGGCGCAGTCTCGATGAGTCGGGTAAGGTTGCGAAGCGCCGTCGCCGTCTCATCGGCAAAGCGCTTGACGCGTGCGGCTGGCGAAAGCTCCCGGGCCATCCAACGACGCACAACAGGGTCGGCTGCAGTCCAGATGTCGTGATCGGGCTGGATGCGGCGCGCGACCCCCTCCACCATCGTCATGGTCTTCTGTAGCAAAATCAATTCGGGCCGTAGATGCATGTCGTAGAGTGCTGTGATCTCGAAGAGCTGCATGAGGACGCGGCTCATTGGCACCTCGCTAGCGGGGCGGCCAAAAACCGGTTCGCCAACGGCTCTAAGGGCTTGCGCAAAGGCCGCTACGCTGTGGTGCGCGGGTACGTACCCCGCGTTGAAGTGGGTGCGAGCGACGCCTTCGTAGTCCTTGTTTAGAAAGCCCCAGAGAATTTCTGCCAAATAGCGGCGCTCGGCAGGGCCGATCCGACCGATGATCCCAAAATCGATGGCCGTGAGCTGTGACGGGGCGGCCAAGAACAGGTTTCCCTCATGCAGGTCAGCATGAAAGACCCCGTGATCAAGGGCCTGGGACAGGAAGGCGCGGATCAAATTGTCTGCCGAAGCCTGGCGGTTGAGCCCGGGCTGGGTCAGGGCCTTGGGGTCGGAAAGCGGCCAGCCACGGGCCCATTCCATGGTCAGCGCCCGCTTGCCGACGCCATCCCAGACGATCCCTGGGGCGACCATATAGCCATCCAAGGCCATGACCTCCCGCAACTCGTCGGCGCCAGCAGCCTCCAGCCGCAGGTCAAGTTCCAGCATTGTCGCCCGGACGACCGTCGCTGCGAACGCCTTGGGCTCCAGGCGGCGGGCCGGCGCGATCCAGCGGTCAATCAGACGGGCGGCGAGCATCAGGCTTTCCGCATCGTCGGCCACGCGCCGCTCGATGCCTGGCCGAAGCACCTTCACAGCCACCTTGCGGCCGTCCAGCAGCTTGGCTTCATGCGCCTGAGCCAGCGAGGCGGCAGCTATAGGGTCACCGAATTCGGCGTAGAGGCTTTCGATACTGCGCCCCAGGGTTCGCTCAAGCTCAACGCGAGCGACGGCCGTTGGGAAGGGTGACAGCTGATCCCTCAAACGCCCTAAATCTTCCGCAAACTCACGGCCGAAGAAATCACCGCGCGTGGACAAGATTTGGCCCAGCTTGATCGCCACCGGCCCCATGCCTTCCAGCGACCGCGCCAGCCGCTCGCCGGGCCGTCCGTGCCGCGCGCCGGCCCCTGCAAAAATCCGCAAGAGCTTGGCGAGCCCTGCGACTGACGACGGATAGAGCCCATCGAGCTCGCGCGGCAGCAGCGCGTCGTTGCGGACCAGCGCCCAGACTGCAGCCGTCATACGGCCAAACGCGCCGATCCCACCCATTCGCCTAGAGCGCCCAGCCGGTATGCAACGCGGCGACGCCACTGGTGAAATTGGTGTAGCCGACGCGCCCAAATCCGGCCTCGCCGATCATGGCGGCGAACGTCCGCTGATCCGGGAACCGACGGATGCTCTCCACCAAATACTGATAGGCCTCGCGATCGCCTCCGACCCGTGCACCGATCTCAGGGATCACTTTGAAAGAATAGGCATCATAAGCTTTTTGCAGGGGCTCAGTGATCGGACGGGAGAATTCCAAGCAGAGGAACCGGCCGCCAGGTTTCAGAACGCGGCGCGCTTCGCGCAACGCCGCTGGGATGTCAGTGACGTTGCGAATACCGAAGGAAATGACATAGGCCTCGGCGCTGGCGTCCGGCAGCGGTAGCCGCTGGGCATCGCCCACAGCCCAGGAAATTTCCGGTTCGGAGCCCTTCTCGCGTCCTGCCGCGATCATCTCAGCATTGTAATCGATAACAACAATCTTGGCGTCGTCGCCACCGCGGCGAAGCTGCACGCGCCGGGCCATTTTTGCAAAGCGCCGCGCCATATCGCCCGTGCCTCCGGCGCAGTCGACGATGGTCTCTCCGGGTTGCGGGTTCAGCCGAGACGCCGCAGCGTCCTTCCAGAGGCGGTGTACGCCGCCACTCATCAGGTCGTTCATCAGATCGTAGCGGCGAGCGACACGATCGAAGACACCCCGCACCAAGCCAGGCTTCTCACTTGCGTCCACGTCGCGGAAACCAAATGTGGCGGCAGGTCCGATCATGGCTTGCCTCTTAGCGCCCCCGATGCGGGGCTCCAAGGCCCTTGGCGCGAGGCGTTGCTCGTGCCAAGCCCTGTCCTTGCTCAAGAGGATGGGCCATGCCCGAACTTCCCGAGGTCGAAACGGTGCGCGGCGGCCTGGCCCCGGTGCTGGAGGGCCACCGCCTGACCCGGGTTGAAGCGCGGCGTCCCGACTTGCGCTTTCCGCTGCCAGAGAACTTCGTGCAGGTTTTAACGGGTGCCACCATCACGAGGCTCGCACGTCGCGCCAAATACCTGATGGCGAGCCTCGACCGCGAAGACACGCTGGTCATGCACTTAGGTATGAGCGGTCGCTTCGAGATCGCTCGACCTGAAGGCACCGAACGGCCCGGTCAATTCCTCTATGCGCGCGAACCCGATCCCAAGCACGCCCATATCGTCTTTGAGACCGAGGTCGGTGCGCGGGTCACCTACTATGACCCTCGGCGCTTCGGCTATATGGCGCTCGTCAATTCCGCCACGATCCACCTGCATCCTTGGTTCGCCGAGCTTGGTCCTGAACCGTTGTCCGACGATTTCGACGCAGACCGTCTGAAATCTGCGTTTAGGGACCGCAAACAGGGGCCGAAGACCCTGCTTCTCGACCAGCGGATCGTAGCAGGGTTAGGCAACATCTATGTCTGCGAGGCCTTAAACCGGACGAAGATATCGCCCTTCAGGGCGGCGGGTGGCGTTTCGAAGCCGCGACTTGAAAAGCTGGTCGACGAGATCAGGAAGGTGCTGACCGAAGCCATTGCGGCGGGTGGATCGACTTTGCGCGACTATGCGCAGGCCGATGGAGCGCTGGGCTATTTCCAGCATCGATTCCGGGTCTATGGCCGAGAGGGCGAACCGTGTCTCAACGATCTTTGCATCGGCGTCATCGCCCGAAAGATGCAGGCTGGGCGCTCGACCTTTTACTGCCCTGTCTGCCAGAGATGAGAGGGTTGTGGAAAACCCTTCTTGGCGCGCTCGCCGCCGTCGCATTCGCAGGCTCTGCGGCTGCGGAGCCGCCGGTCTGGGTGGTGAAGGACAAAGACTCTGAAATCGTGCTGTTCGGCTCAGTGCACGTGCTGCCTCCAAACATGAATTGGGTGCCACCGGTTCTGGACCGGGCGCTGAAGGCTGCAGACGACATTTGGTTCGAGCTGCCCGTGGATCCTCAGAGCGACGCAGACGCGGCGGCCCTGGCCACTCAGATTGGCGTGCTGCCACCCGAGAGCTCGCTCTTCAAACTGTTAAATCCGGCCGACGCGGACCTGATGACCCGCGTGGCGGCCACTTACGGTGTCTCCACGGCCCTTCTCGACCGACTGCAGCCGTGGTTGGCGGAGATCGCGCTCTCTGGCGGGACCTACAGGCGCAACGGGGCAGACGTGAGCACAGGCGTGGAGAAAACCATCGCCGCCATGGTCTCGCCCAAGGCCAGGCGCAAAGCCTTCGAGACACCAGCCGAGCAGCTCGCCCTGCTGTCGGGCGGGACCTTGGAGGAGCAGATCGCCTCCCTGCGTGAGACGATGCACGAAATGGACGAGAACCCGGACGAGTTCCAGGTGCTGGTAAAGGCGTGGGTCGACGCCGATATCGCGACGCTTCAACACGAGGCCATTGACCCGATCCGCAAGTCATCGCCGGCCCTCTTCCGTCGACTGGTAAGCGATCGCAATGCGCGCTGGACTGAGATCTTGGACTCTCGACTTAAGGGCCACGGTCGAACGGTCGTGGTGGTGGGCATCGGCCATCTTATTGGACCCGAAGGGGTGCCCGCGCGTCTGCGCGCCCTTGGCTATTCGGTCACGGGGCCTTAAGGCGGCGACTGTAGCTGCCAAGGAGCCCGATCGATGAGCCACCAGACCCTGATCGTCGAACGACACGACGCCGTGACCCTCATCCGGCTCAATCGGCCCGAGGCGCTGAACGCGCTGAACGGCCAGCTCATGGACGAGCTGACCGCCGTTCTCGATGAGACCGAGGCAGACGCGAACGTCCGCTGCATCGTGATAACCGGCTCTGAGCGCGCGTTCGCCGCCGGGGCGGATATCAAGGAGATGGCGTCGAAGAGTTACGCCGAGGCCTTCACCGAAGACTTCATCACGCGAAATTGGGAGCGGGTGACCCGTTGCCGCAAGCCCGTGATCGCCGCCGTGGCAGGTTATGCCCTGGGCGGTGGCTGCGAGCTGGCCATGATGTGCGACTTTATTATCGCTGCCGAAAATGCCCGGTTTGGCCAGCCCGAGATTAACCTAGGGGTTATTCCAGGCGCCGGTGGCACCCAGCGGCTGACGCGGTTTGTTGGTAAGTCCAAAGCCATGGATATGGTCCTGACCGCGCGAATGATGAATGCCGAGGAAGCGAACCAATGCGGATTGGTGAGCCGCGTCGTGCCCCTGGCAGACCTCATTTCGACGGCCATGGAAGCAGCCCAGAAGATTGCGGCGCTTTCGCCCAATTCCGTGATGATCGCCAAGGAGCTGGTGAACGCGGCCTACGAGACGCCGCTCAGCCAGGGCGTTAAGACGGAACGGCGGCTTTTTCACTCCCTATTCGCCTTCGACGACCAGAAAGAAGGCATGGCGGCCTTCATCGAAAAGCGGCCTGCGAAGTTCACAGCGAAATAAGCACAGAATTTAGGCCGAGGCCTCCATTGACCCGCTCGCTTCCCTCCCGTATATCCCCGCCTCCAATTTTGAACGCCTGGCCTGCCGGGTGTGTCCGTTTGAAGAGCTCTTAACGCAATGGCCAATACGCCCGGCTCCAAGAAAGCGGTCCGCAAGATCGCGCGCCGCACGGAAGTCAACACCGCCCGCCGCTCGCGCGTTCGGACGTTCTTGCGCAAGTTCGACGAAGCCCTGACCTCGGGCGACGCCGCGGCGGCCAAGGATGCCTTTGTGAAGGCCCAGTCCGAGCTGATGCGCGCCGTCACCAAGGGTGTGGTCCATAAGAATACCGGCTCGCGCAAGGTCTCGCGCCTGGCGGCGCAACTGCGAAAGATGTCGGCGGCCTGATCGTCGCTGGCGGCGGCTATACCCCGCTGGTTCCATAGGAATTGAATTGTCAGACGGCGTTCTTCGGAGCGCCGTTTTTTATGCGCGCGATCCACCTTTGGGTGCGAACAATGCGAAAAATCTGATCCGCGCACGGAACGCTGAACTTCGTTTTCCTAGGCCCCAAAAGGGGTATGCACGAGTCAACGAAAATATCGTCTTGAGCGTCTAAGAATCACCGTTGACCGGCCCCGGCCCCCCATTAGTGTCGGCCTTCTTACAGGCGTCTTAAATTTGATCCCGGCGAGAAACGGGGGCGGCGGCGAAGCGCAAGTGTTCGCCGGATGAGAACCTGTGTTTGATTGGAAATTGGTGCGGTCTGTGCGTGGGGCGCGATCGCGCCGTCGGCATGATGGGGTGGATGAGAATGATGCGTGGGGGGGTTGCGGAAGCTATGACGAGCGCGCCGGCCAAAGCTGTTTGGTCGAAGACGTGTATCGCCTTGCGACGCGAACTTGGCGAGGCGACGTTCGGCTCATGGCTGGGCCAGGCGGCGTTGCGCGAAACCGGTGATGAGGTGTGCCTGGTCGCTGCTACCGGTGTGGCGCGTGACTGGATCGCTCGCCATGCGTGGCGTCGCATAGGCGAGCTTTGGGCCCAGAACGACCCTCTGGGTAGACGGCTCGATCTTAAATCGCGCCTGGAGTTCGACTCTGGAAGCGAAGCGGCCGTCGCACCAAGCGGCGTAACAGCTGCTCCCACGCTCGAAATTCTAGATGTAATCGAGATCGAGGCTGAGCCCGCGCCCGCCGCCGCGCGCCAGGGACGCTTGCTAGGCCTGCAGGATCGGTTCTCGTTCGAAACCTTCGTTCCAGGCCCCTCCAACGAGTTCGCCTTCGCCGTAGCAAGGCGCGTGGCGGCCTGGTCCGACGGCCACTTCAATCCCGTCGTTTTCCATGGTCCGTATGGCTTCGGAAAGACGCACCTTCTGAACGCTCTGGCTTGGGAGGCCATGCGCCATGAGCCCACCAAGCGGGTCGTCTATCTAACCGCAGAGAAGTTCACCTCGACGTTCGTCAAGGCGTTGCAGGATAAGCAGACGGCAGCCTTCAAGGATGAATTGCGCAATGCCGACCTGCTGCTGATCGACGACGTACACTTCGTCGCAGGCAAGCCAACGACCCAGGAAGAGCTGTTCCACACCTTGCTTGCCCTGGTCGAAGACGGTCGCCGAGTTGTCATGACGTCTGACCGATCGCCCACCGAAATCTCGGAGATGGAGCCGCGTCTGCGTTCTCATCTCCAAGCGGGCCTCGTCTGCGGTATCGAACCGGCGGATCGGCAGCTTCGTCTGGGCATCCTGGATCGCAAGCTTCAGACGCTGGCCCATCAGGGTCATTTCTTTCCGTCCGCCAAGCCTGAGGTCATGCAGTTCCTCGCTGATCGCTTCACCGACAGCGTTCGCGAGTTGGAGGGCGCGCTGAATACCCTGGTGGCGCGAGTTGGCGCAGATGTGGCTCGACTGACGCTGGACGAGGCGCAGACGATCCTTCGCCCGCACCTTTCGTGCACGGAGCGCAAGGTGACGGTGGACCAGATCCAGAAGGCGGTCGCTGAGCACTATAGCCTGACCCAAGCCGACCTGATTTCCGAACGCCGCGCGCGGGCCGTGGCAAGGCCCCGGCAAGTCGCTATGTGGCTAGCCAAACAGATTACGACTCGATCGCTACCTGACATTGGCAGGCGGTTCGGCGGTCGCGACCACACCACAGTCCTTCACGCGGTTCGCCGAATTGAGGCTCTGAAGGCTGAGGATCCGGTGATCGCTCGTGACGTAGATGTGCTGCTGCGCAAGCTCCGAGGCTAAGCGAAAGGGTTTTCGGGCCTTTTGCGGCGCTTTGCTTTAAGGTGGGGATGCTGCACAGCCGCGGCCGCCCCCCCTGAAAGCCATTTATGAGAGATCTGAAAGGCTCAGGCCTAACTGAGCGGCTGTCGGCGGCGGCGGAGTCTAAGGCTGCTCTGCTGGCGAAGCTGAAGCCCAAACCCACGGTAACGGCACCACCATCGGCGAGCCGCGCGGAACGTCGTGAGACTGAGCTGAAGGCGGTTCGCAAGGAACGCGCCCAGGAGAAAGATGCCGCCCGCACAGCCGCTTCGGACAAGATCGCCGCGGCCGCCGCAGCGGTCGCGGCGAGCGAGGAAGCCTTGCTCGCCGAAAAGCGCGGGGCTCGCAAGGAGCGCAAACAACTTACCAAGGCCGAAGCCCAGTCGAAGCGCGACGCGCGTTACGCCGCCCGCAAGGCGCGTTAGGCGCCCGCCTCCCCGGCGGGAGAGACTGTGGTCCCCGAAAACCGCCAGCCCAACTCGTTCAGGTGATACTCATCGCATGGCGGGTGTCGCTGCAGCGCCTTCAGACGTTGCTTGCAAGACTTAACGTCCCAATTCTGCGTCACGGTTAGAAGACCTCGATCCGAACCGAACCATGGACGCCAATGATCTGGTCGATGCGGACCCTGGTGGTCCAGCAATGGCTCATAGCCTGGCCAACGCTCACTGCGCACCCCACCGCCGGCGTGAAGCGGTCGACGCTCGACCCATGCGAAAAGGGCGGCTGCATGACTGCAGCCGCCCTGATCGATCCAGCTGAAACCGTAACGCTTAGGCGTCAGCGGCTTCCGGCTGGTCTTGCTTAGACGACAGGTCCTCGCCGGTTTCTTGATCCACGATCTTCATCGAAAGCCGGGTCTTGCCGCGATCGTCGAAGCCCAGGAGCTTCACTTTCACCGATTGGCCTTCGGTCAGAACGTCGGAAACCTTGTTCACGCGCTCATTGGCGATCTGGCTGACGTGCACCAGGCCATCCTTGGCCCCGAAGAAGTTCACAAAGGCACCGAAGTCGACGACCTTGACGACCTTGCCGGTGTAGATTTGGCCCACTTCAGGTTCCGAAGCGATCGACTTGATCCAGTCTTTGGCCGCATCAATCTTCGACTGCTCGGCGGCCGCGATCTTGATCGTGCCGTCTTCGCCGATGTCGATCTTGGCGCCGGTTTCCGCAGTGATTTCGCGGATCACCTTGCCGCCCGAACCGATCACTTCGCGGATCTTGTCCACCGGAATCTTGATGGTCTCGATCTTCGGAGCGTACTCGCCGAGTTCATGGCGGGGAGCTTCCATAGCCTTGTTCATTTCGCCAAGGATGTGCTCGCGGCCGCCCTTAGCCTGGGCGAGCGCTTGCTTCATGATCGCTTCGGTGATGCCGGCGATCTTGATGTCCATCTGCAGCGAAGTGATACCGTCGGCGGTGCCGGCGACCTTGAAGTCCATGTCGCCGAGGTGATCTTCGTCACCCAAGATGTCGGACAGAACGGCGAAGCCGTCACTTTCAAGGATAAGGCCCATAGCGATGCCGGAAACCGGCTTCTTTAGGGGCACGCCAGCATCCATCAGAGCCAGCGAAGAACCGCAGACCGAGGCCATCGACGAAGAGCCGTTAGACTCGAAAATCTCCGAGACCAGACGGATTGTGTAGGGGAAGTCTTCCTGGCTCGGCAGCATTGGGCGGATCGCTCGCCAAGCCAGCTTGCCATGGCCAACTTCACGACGGCCTGGCGCGCCCATGCGGCCCGTTTCGCCGACCGAGAAGGGCGGAAAATTATAGTGCAGCATGAACTTCTCATAGTACTTGCCCTCGAGGGCATCGATGAGCTGTTCATCATCGCCGGTTCCGAGCGTGGCCACGACCAGCGCCTGGGTCTCGCCGCGGGTGAAGAGCGCCGAGCCGTGAGCCCGGGACAGAACACCCACTTCCGAAACGATCTGGCGAACCTGATCAACCTTGCGGCCGTCGATGCGGATGCCGGTGTCGAGGATGTTGCGACGCACGACGTCAGCTTCAAGTTCTTTGAACACCGCGCCCAGCTTATCTGGCCCGATACCGTCGGGCTTAGCGTCGGACTTGCCGAATTTGGCGGCGGCCTTGCTCTTCGCCGCAGCGACGGCGTCCTGGCGTTCCAGCTTGGCTGGGATCTTGAAGGCGGCGGCAAGATCCTTGCCGATCAACTTCTTCATCTCTGCCTTTAGCGCATCGGTATCTTCTGGCTGGAAATCGAAGGGCTCCTTGGCGGAGTGCTCGGCCAGCTCGATGATCGCTTGAATGACAGGTTGCATGCCGGCGTGGGCGAACATGACGCCCTTCAGCACTTCGTCCTCGGTCATTTCCTGAATCTCAGACTCGACCATCATGACCGCGTCGTCGGTGCCAGCGACGACCAGGTCCATCCGGCTGTCCTTCATCTCATCCAGCGTCGGGTTGAGGACGTACTCACCGTTGACGTAGCCGACCCGTGCGCCGCCGATCGGGCCCATGAAAGGGGCCCCGGAGATAACCAGAGCCGCCGAGGCGGCCACCAGCGCGACGATGTCCGGATCGTTTTCCAGGTCATGAGCAAGCACGGTGCAGACAACCTGCACTTCGTTCTTGAAGCCCTTGACGAACAGAGGGCGGATCGGACGGTCGATCAGACGGCTGGTAAGGGTTTCCTTTTGGCTCGGGGCCGCTTCGCGGCGAGGGAAGGAGCCCGGGATCTTACCCGCAGCGTAGAACTTCTCTTGATAATTCACGGTGAGTGGGAAGAAGTCCTGACCGGGCTTGGCGCTCTTTGCGAAGACAGCGGTGGCAAGCACCATGGTCTCGCCGTAGGTGGCCAGCACTGCGCCGTCAGCTTGACGGGCCATGCGGCCGGTTTCGAGCGTGAGCGTCTTGCCGCCCCACTCGATTGTCTTGCGTTTGATGTCGAACATTTTGCTTCTTTCTATCCCGGCGGGCGTATTCCCGGCGGGGGCGGACAGGGATCGGGCTTCCGAAATCCTCTCCAAATGAGCAGGCGATGAGGACTTCGTTGGAGCCCTCGGCGTGTGCGGCGATCTCGAACTGCACGAGAGGTCGCCAATGCCGCATTGGTATCCCCCGGCCTGTTACGGAGGAGCAGCGATTTCATCTCCCGCCGCCGCCCCGGAAAAAGCCGGGGTTCATGCGGGTTTTCAGTCTGAACCTATCTTGGCTATGGCCCCGGCTTTCGCCGGGGCGCGCCAGGACTAGCGGCGCAGACCGAGGGTTTCGATCAGCTTCTGATAGCGGTCCGCATCGGACGTCTTCAGGTGATCGAGGAGCGACCGGCGCGCGGAGACGAGCTTGAGCAGCCCGCGACGCGAGTGGTTATCCTTCTTGTGGGTCTTGAAGTGCTCGGTGAGGTTCGCAATCCGTTCGGACATGATCGCCACCTGAACTTCAGCGCTGCCCGTATCCGCTTCACCACGGGCATGGGACTTGATCACTTCTGCCTTGCGTTCGGCCGTAATCGACATCGGGTTAGTCTCCGCTCTTTTCCAGATGAAAGACCCGCGAAGGCTCGAGCCGACCTGCGCGCATCTCGCAGAGCGCGACGACGACCCCGCCCGTCATAGCTGAAACGGTGCGAGAGCCGGGTTTGAGCCTGGCTTTTACCGCTTCCACCTGTCGGGGAACGAGAACGATCGACCGTCCCTGCTTTAGTCTGAAAGCGTCTTCAGCGGTCACGGCCAGCTCCGGGATGTCGTCCAGGGCGGTCTCGACCGGAAGGAGTGCTTCCGACTGGCGGGCCTTATGCCCTAAATCTTCAAGGAATTCCAGCGTCACTGCAGATTGCTCAGTGAAGCCGCCTACGCGGGTCCTGCGCAGTTCGCTGACGTGGCCGCAGGCCCCCAGAAGTTCGGCCAAGTCCCGACAGATCGCACGTACGTAAGTGCCCTTGCCGCACTCGATTTCCAACGTCACGTGATCAGCGTCCGTCGCCTCGGTGACACGGGCGCAATGGATGGTCACCATGCGCGCCGCGAGTTCTACCGCCTGGCCGGCGCGGGCCAGATCGTAGGAGCGCTCACCATCGACCTTGATGGCGGAATAGGCTGGCGGGATCTGACTGATCTCACCCACAAAGCGGGGCAGCACCGCCTCCACCTGCGCAACGCTCGGCCGTACATCGGACTGTGCGATAACCTCGCCCTCGCGATCATAGGTCGCTGTGGTCCGACCCCAGGCGATCGTGAAGCGATAGGCCTTGTCGGCGTCAACCAGAAACGGGACAGTCTTGGTGGCCTCTCCCAGCGCGATCGGCAGGATGCCGGTCGCCAGCGGGTCGAGCGTCCCGGCGTGACCCGCCTTCTGGGCATTAAAGCACCGACGCACGCGGGACACAGCGTGGGTCGAAGTCAGGTCATAGGGTTTGTCGAGGCAGATCCAGCCAGAGACCGCGTCGCCCTTGCGGCGTCGCGCCATCAGTCCTGATCCTTCCAGCTGTCGGAGGGTTCACCCGGCTTGAGATCTTGGGCCACCTTGGGGTCGGCAAAGATAGCGCTGATGCGTGCTGCCTCATCGAAGGTATCGTCGTGCAGGAATTTGAGTTCTGGCGTGAATTTCATGTCGATGGCGTGACCCAGTCGACCGCGTAGGAACTTATGGTGCTTGTTGAGCGCCTTGACGACGACCTTGGCCTGTTCGCCGCCGCCGAGGGGTTCGACAAAGACCGTGGCGTGGCGCAGATCCGGGCTCATGCGCACTTCAGTCAGCGTGATCGAAACCCCGAAGATATCTGGATCGGTAATTTCTTGGGCGCGCAGAATGTCGACCAGGGCGTGGCGCATCAATTCGCCGGCGCGCAGCTGGCGCTGGGACGGACCGCGCGGAGCCGGTCGGGCGGAGGTTATGGGGCGTACCATGGACTGTGCTCGCTCAAGCCTGGGGCGCGGATCGGACGCAACCGACGCAGGGGAAGCGGCGGCTTCTATTCGTGCACGGGCGAGGAGTCCAGCGCGAGACAGAGCCCGGTGGCCTGCACCTCTAAAAAGCGGCTCTGATCGCCCATTCGTCTGACGTCTCGAACGAAAGCTTCACCGCAGCCTTGCCTCCTGGCCAGGAACTCGGTAGGCGCCGTTGAGAATTATTCTCGTGCCGCACCCGGAGACTTTTGTTGGCGAAACCCAAAACGGCGCGGGGAAAACCGGCACTGCGGCTCGCGTTTGTCCGCCAGCTGCACGTCTATGTCAGCGTGTTCGTGGCCCCGAGCCTCATCTTCTTTGCCGTGACCGGCGCGTTGCAGACTTTCCGAATCCCTGACCAGAAGACGACGCCGGTGCTGATCCAGAAGCTCGCCCGGGTGCACAAGGACGATGTGTTCGCCCTTAAACCACCGCGTCCTAAAAAGCCGGAACAAGCCGCCAATCACGACAAGGCGCAACCCTTCGAGGCCAAGCCTGCCCCCCCCCGCGGAGCAACGCTCAACCACCCTGCTAAAATGGTTTTTCACGGCCATCTCCTTGGGCGTCGCCTTCACCACCCTCATTGGCCTGTGGATGGCGTTGGCCTACAACCGTCGCAAGACGTTGGTCTGGCTGATCCTTGCGGCTGGCGCAGCAGCGCCGGTTCTGATCTTGGCGCTCTAGGCCCCCGTTCGATCCTTGAAGAACTGAATGACGCGATCCTCCGCGGCTTTGGAGGCACCATCAGGCTTCAGATGCAATGTCAGCACCGAGTGCGGTGGGATTGCTGCCGGCGCGGCGTCCTCGTCGTTGAGCTCGATGGCTTCGAAGCGGTCGCCGAATTCCCGCTTCAGGTTTTCGAACCGGGCGTCAGGCACCAAGCGGTCGCTCTTGTAGCGCAGGCCAATCATCGACAAATCTTCTGTCTCAAACCGATATTTGGCGCAGGCGATCTCCGCTGGCGAAACGTCGATTCCAGCGGCTCGCCTCTTCGATCCCGAGGCGGCGGGCATCGAGGGTTGCGAAAGCACCGGGGCCACAACGGAAGGCTCCGTCATCATCGCGAGCGCGAAGCCACCGGTAAAACACATACCAACAGCCCCGACCCCCTTGCCACCACACTCGGCGTGAGCCTTTCGGGCGAGCGCCCGCAGCCATTCGACGATTGGACTGGATTTGTCGCTCGACCAGACGTGAAACTCCCGCCGGATGCAGATCGCGTCGAACATGCTGGCGACCGCGTAGCCCTTCGTCACCGGCTTGCCCGGCGTACCGAACAAGCTCGGACAAAAGACCGTCATACCGGCAGCGGCCACATGGTCGGCGAACCGCACGACGAGCGGATGCAGCCCGGGTATTTCATGGATGATGATCACCGCCGGCCCTGAGCCTCTGCGATAGACCGGTCGCGTATAGGGCCCATCCGTGAAGTCGAATTTCTGATAATCCGCCAGCGCCGCGTCGTAGGCCATTGTCACCTCTGCTTAGTCGACCGCGACTTTAGGCGAATTAGAGCTTGAGACGCAGCATCGAAGATTCGCCCTCGAAGCTGGTCAGCTTCCACACGCCCTGCTCTTTTGTGAACACAAGCAGGCAGGGGCCATCTTTTTTCTTAGTGGCGCAGACACGACCGTCCGGCAGCGTCTTCAGCGCCTGCGAGATAGCGGCCGCGCTTGGGATCTGGGTATCGGATTTATAGCCGTACTGCTCAGCGACCATTCGGAAGGTCTTGGGCCGCACCAGCGCTTGGTCGGCGATGTCGATGACCGAGGGAACAAGCAGGGCGAGCAGGTCCTTGGCCTTCTTATTGTTGGCGATCTGGTCGTTAAACCGCGCTTGCAGTTCTTGCTTCAGTGCGTCGTGGTCGACATGGGCGTCGAAGGCCACGGTGTCGTTGTCGCGGATCGAGACAAGCAAGGCATGGACGTCACTGGCTGCCCCCAGCCTCTGGGCAGTTGCGCAGGCACCAAGCGACAGCGTCGCAATGAGCGTAAGAGCAAAACGGCGCATCGGCGGCTCCCGGGTCGAAACTCTGATAGCGCAAAACCACGCCGACATCACGGTCCTCACCGCGAACTCCGCAAGACAAGTGGGCGGGCGCAACGCGCGATGGGTAGATCGATTGTGAATATCGGGCCGCAGAATTCCCCCCGATGCACGGATTGGCCTGCCTCACGCCTGACAGGACCTGTGACAGGGCACCGGACGCGAGAAATGGTGAGGGTACGCACCGGGCTTTGCCGGTCTCGATCAGCATCACATCTAAGAGTTGAAAATCGCCGCCGACAGGGGTCGCTGCGATGAGATTGCGGCCCGCCGCAATGCCCGTGATGGTGGCCGTCATAGCGGCCCCTCCCCTTCGCCTTGAGCGGACCCTGTTTGCAGTGACCAAGCTGGCGCGATCGATGGGCAGGCGTCGATTTCTGTGACGGATAAGAAAAGCCCCGGAGGTTCACTCCGGGGCTATGACATTCATCTTTGTGGGTCGCTCTACAGCGTACGGCGGACCTCTTCGAGGCTGAAGCACTCGATGGTGTCCCCAGCTTTGATGTCCTGGAAGCCCGCGAAGGCCATACCGCATTCGACGCCCGACTGGACCTCGTTGACCTCATCCTTGAAACGCTTGAGCGTCTGCAGGGTGCCGAGTTCGAGGACCACAATGTCGGCGCGGATAATACGGACTCGTGCGCCTTTCCGGACCACGCCTTCGGTGACCCGGCAACCGGCGACGCGGCCAATCTTTGAGATGTCGAAGGCCTGGAGAACCTCGGCGTTGCCGAGGAAGGTTTCCCGCTGGATCGGCGCGAGCATGCCCGAGAGCACGCCTTTGATATCGTCCAGAAGGTCGTAGATGATCGCGTAGTAGCGAATCTCCACGCCTTCGCGTTCAGCCAAGTCGCGCGCCTGTTTTGAGGCGCGTACGTTGAAACCGATTATCGCGGCATTGGCACCCTTGGCCAACATGACGTCGCTTTCGCTGATGGCGCCGGCGCCCGACAGAATAATCCGCGCGCGGACCTCCTCGGTGCCGATCTTGTCGAGCGAACCAACGATGGCTTCGATTGAGCCCTGCACGTCGGCCTTGATGACCAGCGGCAGTTCGGAGGCCTTTTTGTCGGTGATCTTCGACATCATTTCAGCCAGCGAATTGCCCTGCGCGGGCGCGCCAGCCTTTTCGCGTTTCACGCGGACACGATAGGCGGTTAGCTCGCGAGCGCGCGCTTCGTTCTCGACCACGGCGAAGGGATCTCCGGGGGCGGGCGTACCGTCGAGGCCGAGGATTTCGACGGGCACGGACGGACCGGCTTCGCTGACTTGTTCCTCACGCTCGTTGAGGAGTGCGCGCACCTTACCCCAATGGTCTCCGGCGACGACGATGTCGCCACGGCGAAGCGTTCCGCGCTTGACCAGCACCGTTGAGACCGCACCGCGCCCTCGGTCCAGCTTGGCCTCGATCACCACGCCATCGGCGATACGGTCGGGGTTGGCCTTCAGCTCGAGCACGTCGGCCTGCAGCAGAATGGCTTCGAGCAGATTGTCGAGGCCCGTCTTTTCTTTTGCCGAGACTTCGATGACCTGGGTATCGCCGCCTAGATTTTCAACGACGATTTCATGCTGCAGAAGTTCATTGATCACCCGGGTCGGATCAGCGCCGGGCTTGTCCATCTTGTTGATGGCCACAATGATGGGAGCACCGGCCGACTTGGCGTGATTGATGGCTTCGATCGTCTGAGGCATCACGCCATCATCGGCCGCCACAACCAGCACCACGACATCGGTAACCGTCGCGCCGCGCATCCGCATGGCGGAGAAGGCTGCGTGGCCAGGCGTATCGAGGAATGTGACCCGCTGGTCGTCTTCCAGATGCACCTGATAGGCACCGATATGCTGAGTGATCCCGCCGTGTTCACCCGACACCACGTCCGTGGCGCGAAGGGCGTCGAGCAGTGAGGTTTTACCGTGGTCGACGTGGCCCATGATGGTCACGACCGGCGGACGGGTGACTTGATTGTCGTCCACGTCCTCCGCGCCGATGAAGCCTTCTTCGACGTCAGCCTCAGACACACGACGCACGGTGTGCCCAAACTCGGTGGCCACCAGCTCTGCGGTGTCGTTATCGATCACGTCGTTGATCTTCAACATCACGCCCTGACGCATCAAGAACTTGATGATTTCGACCCCACGGATCGCCATCCGGTTGGCAAGTTCCGCCACTGTGATGACGTCGGGAATGACCACTTCGCGCGCCGCCCGAGCCTGCTCCTGGCTGCCGCCCTTACGCTTTTCGCGCTCACGCTCGCGAGCCCGGCGGACCGAGGCGAGAGAACGCATCCGATCAACGGCGCCCTCATCATCACCGGCCACAGCCTGGATGGTCAGCCGGCCTTCACGGCGCTGCGGCGCACCTTTAGCGCGGCTGATCGCCTTGGAGCCGGGGACGCCTTTGCGTCCGCCGTCATCGTCATCGGGACGTCGATCAAGGGCTGCGCCCCCGGGCCGCGGAGCCTGGCGGGTCGCGCGCTGGATCTCAGGCGTTGCAGGTGGCGTCGCCGGACCGATCCGTGGACCGCCAGGACCACGTGCCCCGGGACCGCCAGGACGCGGACCCGCAGGACGCGGTGCGATCGCCGAATAGCGCACGGTGTCGCCGCTGGGACGCGGACCGCGGTCATCGCGGTCCTGAGTCCGAGGCGGACCGCGATCGTCACGCACCGGACGACGGTCGTCGTCAGGACGCGGCGCACGCTGGTTGAAACTCGCGCCTTCGAATCGGGCGGACGGCGGCGCTGGACGGTAGGTGGTCGTGCTCGCTCGGTCGTCGCGGCGATCCGCAGACGGCTGATAGGTGCGCGTCTGGTTCGCGCCGGTTGGCGCAGGGGGACGCGCCGCCACGGGAGCAGGGGCCACGGGAGCCGTCGCAGCGGGAGCGGGCGCCGAAACAGGAGCCGGAGCCGCCGCTGGAGCCGGAGTAACGGTTGCAGGCGCAGCGGCGACAGCTTCGACGACAGGCGCCAATACCGGGGCGGGCACTTCTGCGACAGGCGCCTGCGGTGCAGGGACGGGCGTGGGGGCCGGTGCTGCGGCGGCAACTGCGGCGCGGGCCCGGGCCTCGGCCGCAGTGCGCTCAGAGGCCTGACGCTCCTGGGCGAGTTCAATCGCTCGCTGGCGTGCGGCGCGCTCCTCGGCTGAGAGACCGTCGATCGGAGCACCCGCAGGGCGCGCCGGCACCGGGGCCGGAGCTGGACGCGGCTCAAACAGGCGTTTCTCGGCGGAAGACGGCGCAGCCATGTTGCCGCCACCCGGGAGATGGGTGCGCGCACGCTTGGTTTCGACGACCACCGTCTTAGAACGGCCGTGGCTGAAGCTCTGCTTCACAGTGCCGGCGCTGACCGATCCGGCCCCGCGGGGCTTCAGGGTCAGGGGCTGACGCCCGCCTGGCGGCGGGGCGTTACGGCCGTTGTTGTTCTCGTCGCTCATGCGCTCGCTTTACTCGTCAGCCGGCGGTCCGGCCAAAGGACAGATATCAATTCAGAGGCGGCGGGACTTTGAAGTCCCGTTCGCCTCTAAGGCTCCTCGCGCCAACTCTCAGGAAGGAGCGGGCAAAAGCCCGACAGCCGATGAGCGTCTTGCGCCCAACGATCGGCGGCTCGCCCCGCAAGGAAGGCGGTGTGTATCACATTCTCCGCACCTAAGGCCAAACCCAATTCCTCCGCATCAAAAACGCCAAAAATCGGCGTTGGCGGAGTTTGCTTTCGGGCTTTTCCTGACAGCTTACGGCGCCCGTCTGCGGCGCCATCGGAGGCTTCGATCAGCCAAGCCGCCTTACCGCTGGTAATCGCGGCTGAAACTTTCTCGAAGCCTGAAGTAAGGTCCCCGGCTCTTCTTGCAAGTCCCAGCCCCGACAAAAGCCGCCGCTTCAAGAGGCCCTCCACCAGGATGGCGAGATCCGGTTGTGCGACGATCTTGGCCTTGGCGGCACGCGCAAAGAGGCCCTTCTTAGCCGCCGTTTGGACCGATACGCGGTCAGCAGCGACCCAAAGGCCCCGGCCAGGCAGCTTGCGCGCCAGGTCAGGAACGACGACGCCTTCGGGTCCGGCCACAAACCGGATCAAACGCGCTTCGTCCATGACCTCGCCCGTAACGATGTCTCGCCGTTCTCGGTTGGCCTCAGCAAGCGTAAGGGGTTTGACCTCGATTTCGCTGCCCAAGGGTCACGACCTCAATCCGCCGCAGGCGAAGAGAAGAAAGCCACGGATCAATCGGACAGGCACAGAATGCGCCTGATCGAACGATAGTGTCGGCCGACCTTTCATTCCATGCCCTTTCCGAGTTCCGCAGTTACGTTTTCCGGGTTCCGCTGACGCGAGCGGCGATCAAGCGTCCTAGTCTTCGCTCGCGATTTCAGCCTCGGCGTAAGCTTCGGTTTCTTCGAGGGGCTCTTCTTCGATCTGCGGCTCCGGCGGCGCCTCGACCCAGCCCATCACAACGCGGGCGCGCATGATCAGAGCCTCAGCGTCGGCGGGCTCGAGATTGAAGGCCTCCAGCATGCCGGTTTCGCGAACGCGTTGACCGTCCTTGGTCTCGAACCAGCCGCGCAGGTCGTCTGGAACCAAGTCCGCCAGGTCCTCTACTGTCTTCACACCGCCCTGGCCCAGCGCAACCGCGATCGGCAGAGTGACGCCTTCGATTTCTAAGAGGCCATCCTCGACGCCCAATTCGACGCGCTTAACGTCGAATTCTGCGGCAATCTTATCCAGAAAGTCGGTGGCTCGCGCCTGAATCTCGGCACCTGTGTCCTCGTCGAAGCCCTCGATGGAGGCGATTTCCGAGACATCGACATAAGCGACATCTTCGACCGTCGCGAAACCTTCAGTGACCAGCAGTTGGGCGATGACTTCGTCTACATCCAGGGCTTCCTGGAAGAGGGCGGTGCGCTCGGCGAACTCGCGCTGACGGCGCTCGCTCTCCTGGCTCTCGGTCATGATGTCGATTTGCCAGCCCGTCAACTGCGAGGCGAGGCGAACGTTCTGGCCGCGACGGCCGATGGCCAGCGACAGCTGCTCGTCTGGCACCACCACTTCGACGCGCTCATCCTCCTCGTCCATGACGACCTTGGAGACTTCGGCGGGTGCGAGCGCATTGACGATGAACGTCGCTTCGTCGGGACTCCACTGGATAATATCGATCTTCTCACCCTGAAGTTCCGCGACCACGGCCTGAACCCGCGAGCCGCGCATACCGACGCAGGCGCCGACTGGGTCGATGGAGCTGTCATTGGAAACCACCGCCATCTTGGCGCGGCTCCCCGGGTCGCGGGCGACGGCGCGGATCTCGATGACCCCGTCGTAGACCTCCGGTACTTCCTGGGCGAACAGCTTGGCCATGAAGCCGCCGTGCGCGCGGGACAACAGGATCTGTGGGCCCTTTGTCTCGCGACGGACGTCATAGATGTAGCAGCGAATCCGATCACCGATGTTGAAATTCTCTCGCGGGATCGACTGATCGCGGCGAGCGATGCCTTCGCCGCGTCCCAGATCGACAACGATGTTGCCGTATTCAACGCGCTTGACCGTGCCGTTGACGATCTCGCCGACGCGATCCTTGTATTCTTCGTATTGACGCTCGCGCTCAGCTTCGCGGACCTTACCGGTCACCACTTGGCGGGCCATCTGGGTCTGCACTCTTCCGAATTCGAAGGGCGGCAGGGTCTCTTCGTAGGTCTTGCCGACCACAGCGTCCTTGTCGGTTCGCTTGGCATCAGACAGACGCTGGATACCCACCGGCTCGTCTGCCGGCACTTCTTCGCCGTCTTCGCCCAAGACGGTGCCGTAGTTGGCGTCATCGGCCACCACCGTGATCACGCGCTTGATGGCGACCTCGCCGGTCTTCTGGTCGATCTTGACCCGAATGTCGTGTTCGGCGCCGTAGCGGGCACGCGCGCCCTTCTGGATCGCCTCTTCGATCGCCTCGATGACGATCTCACGGTCGATCGATTTTTCGCGCGCGACCGCTTCAGCGATCTGCAGCAGCTCAAGCCGGTTGGCGGAAATGCCGGTGAGGCTCATGGGATGTTCCCTCTTACTCGGAAGTCTGTTGTTGGGATTCAGATTGCAGGCGCGCAGCGCGAACATCTGCGCCCCGCTTCATCAGTTGGTCGGTCAGGACAAGCTTGGCCTCGGCGATCCATGCGAATGGGATCAGCGCGGTTTCGTCCTCGCCCTCGATATCGAAGGCGACCTGGCCATCGTCTATGCCGGCCAGCACGCCCTTGAAGCGTTTACGGCCCTCGGCCAGACGGTCGAGTTCGATCCGGGCCAGATATCCTTCATAGGTCTCAAAGTCCTCCAGCCGGGTCAGCGGCCGATCGACACCTGGGGAGGAGACCTCAAGTGTATACTCACCCGCAATCGGGTCAGCAGCGTCCATAATTTCAGAGATAGCTCGCGACAGCCGCGCGCAGTCCTCGACGTTCATGTCGCCGTCACTTGGTCGCTCTGCCATGATCTGCAGCCGACGCGCGTGCTCCCCGCCCATCAGGCGGATACGGACAATGCCATAGCCCACCGCCTCGGCCACAGGGTCGAGCAGCTCCAGCAGGTTCAAGTCTTCGGCGGTCTTCCCACGCATGGGCTTAGGCCTGGCTCCGGCAAAGAAAAAAGCGGCCGGGCCGGAGCCCGCCGCTCGTAGGCGCCATACAGCGCAAACGGACGATGTTAAGGGGTTTATAGTCGTTGCCGACGGGTTTGTCAGCCCTGTTGAGTCATACTGCAGAAAGCCGATCATCCGTCTGTTGCGCGTGGGCCTTACGGAGGGATTGATGCTGGCCCGAAATGCTTGGGACGCAGCGGGATTCGGGAGGAAGGTCTTTCCCCTTTTACAGAGTTGGTCCACAGAGCGCGCCACCTCCCTCCTTGTGTATTTGAAAGGGCCCTCTCGATGGACCTCTCCAAGATCCCTGTCGGCGTAAACCCGCCCTATGACGTCAATGCCATCATCGAGATCCCGCAAGGCGGGGAGCCTGTGAAATACGAAATCGATAAGGAATCGGGTGCGCTGTTTGTCGACCGCTTCCTGCACACCGCGATGTTCTATCCGGGTAACTACGGCTTTATCCCCCACACCCTCGCCGACGACGGAGATCCTATGGATATCATGGTGGTGGGTCAGACCCCGGTTGTGCCTGGCGCGATCATCCGCGCGCGACCGATCGGCACCCTAATGATGAGCGACGAGGCCGGCGGAGACGAAAAAGTTCTGGCTGTGCCGGTAGATGCACTTCATCCGTTCTATACCGGCGTCGACAGCTGGCGCTCTCTGCCGGGAATCTTGACCGAACAGATCGCCCACTTCTTCCAGCACTATAAGGATCTGGAAAAGGGCAAGTCGGTGATGATCAAGGGCTGGGCCGACCCAGAACAAACCGCCGACCTGATCCGTCTCGCCATCCAGCGCTACCAGGACAGCCTCTAGACCCGATCGAAATCGAGGAACACCGGGGCGCAATTTCCAAGGCGTTTTTCTTCGTATCGGGTCGTAATGTGGTCGGCTGGCGGCGTACGCCAGTCGTCCGCCCGGGACGCGGTCCAGCGGAAGGCGGGGTTGGCGGCGAACCGCTCCAAGGTCCAATCTATGTAGTCCGCCCAGTCACTGGCGAAACGCAGGGTGCCGTCCTTTTTCAACAGACGCGCGAACTCGGCGACGGTCTCGGTTTGCACGATTCGACGCTTGTTGTGCCGCGCCTTGGGCCACGGATCGGGGAACAAGACGAAAATTCGGTCTAGGCTGGCGTCGGGAAGGTTTGCCATCAGCTCACGGGCGTCCCCATCGAGGACGCGGACGTTTCGGAGTTCGGCCTCGTTGATGTGGCGCAGCGCGCTAGCGACGCCGTTTTGGAATGGCTCGGCACCGATGATTAGGGTCTCGCGGTGGAGGCCCGCTTGGGCCGCCATATGCTCTCCACCACCGAAGCCAATTTCCAGCCAGACCTGCAGCGCGCCGGGCATCAAGGCACCCGGATCGAACGCCTCAGCAGGCGGCCGCAAATTTGGCAGCAGGGTTTCCATCAGCGCCGCTTGTCGCGGCTTGATGGTGCGGGTCTTCAGGCGGCCGTATGAACGCAGCGGGGGGTGGTGGTCGGACATCCGCCGCTTCTAACTCAGTCGATCGGGATTGCGACTAGGCGAGCTTGCGCAAATCATCCACCAGATCGGGTCGTTCCCAGGAGAAGCCGCCTTCATTGTCGGGCTGGCGGCCAAAGTGACCATAGGCTGCGGTGCGGGCATAGATCGGCTTGTTTAGGCCCAAGTGCTCGCGGATCGCGCGCGGCGTCGCGCCACCAATCATTTCCGGCAAGGCGAGTTCGAGCTTGGCCGGATCGATCACGCCGGTGTTGTGCAGGTCAACGTAGAAGCTGAGCGGCTGGGCCACGCCAATCGCGTAGCTGATCTGAATGGTACACTTGCGAGCCAGACCGGCGGCCACGACGTTCTTGGCGAGGTAACGGCAGGCGTAGGCTGCTGAGCGGTCCACCTTGGTCGGATCCTTGCCGGAGAAGGCGCCACCTCCGTGTGGTGCGGCGCCGCCGTAGGTATCGACGATGATCTTGCGGCCGGTGAGGCCTGCATCGCCGTCAGGGCCGCCGATTTCGAAACGACCGGTCGGGTTGACGTGCCATTTGGTCTTCTTGGTGATCAAGCCTGCGGGGAAGACGGCCTCGACATAAGGTCGGATGACCTGTTCGATGCGCTTTGGCGTAGCCATGTGCAGGCCGATACGCTTCTTGTGCTGGGTCGAAACAACGATCTGCAGGACCTCGACGGGCTTGCCGTCTTCATAGCGCAGCGTGACCTGGCTTTTGGCGTCAGGCTCGAGCACAGAGCACTCGCCTGAATGGCGGACCTCAGCCAACCGACGCAGGATGTCGTGGCTGTATTGCAACGTCGCCGGCATCAGCTGCGGGGTCTCGTCACAGGCATAGCCGAACATGATGCCTTGGTCGCCCGCGCCCTCGTCTTTTTTCTCGTTGGCGTCGACGCCCTGAGCGATGTGGGCCGATTGCGGATGCAGGTGGCAGGCGAACTTGGCCTTGGCCCAGTGAAAGCCCTTCTGCTCGTAGCCAATGTCCTTGATCGCCTGACGGACCTTGTGCTCAAGGCCGTGGACGATTTCCTTGGTCAGCTGTTTGTTCTCAGCCTTGGAGGCGCCTGGACGCCCGGCGCGGACTTCGCCAGCCAGGACGATGCGGTTCGTGGTGACCAGGGTTTCGCAGGCCACGCGGGCCTGCGGCTCTGCGCTCAGGAAGGCGTCCACGACCGTATCGGAGATCCGGTCGGCAACCTTGTCCGGATGTCCTTCGGAAACGCTTTCGGAGGTGAAGATATAGTTGGAACGGCTCAAGTCGCTAGCTCCGGAGAAACGAGGCCGCCCAAACCAAGCGGCCAACTGACTGTTCGGAAATCCTATAAAGATATCTTTATGTCTCGCCAAGCGCGTGTTTGGCCGGCTTGGTTAATGCTGCGGCGTCGCAATCACCAACCTATCCCTGGAATCTTGGACTTAGGTTAAGCGCACAGGGCGCTCGTGGATTTATCGAGCCATCAAAGTCCCTGGCGGAATTGCCGAGGCCTTGGCGTGGCTCGAGCTTGCCCGATGCGTGCTGGCGCTGATCGGCGCGTTACACGGCTGAGGGCGGGGACCAACCGTCGATTTCAATCCACTAGGATTCGTCGGGTTCACCGGCCATAGCGCGGACAAGATCGAGGACACGGCGTCGGAGGCGCCCTTTTGCGATCTTCGGAAAGATGGTGGCGAGTTCCATGCCCTCGGGCGTCAGCAGGAAGTCCTGCATCGACTGGCGAGAGGTGTTGGAACCTCGCCGCTCAGTCGCCTCACCTATACCTTCGTAGAAATAACCGATGGTCGTCGACAGCGCCCGCGACATTTCCCAAAGCTTCGAGGCGCTCACTCTGTTGGCCGCGCGCTCGTATTTCTGAACCTGCTGGAAGGTCAGGCCAATAGACTCTGCCAGGCGCTCCTGGCTGATCCCAAGCTCCTTACGGCGCATTCGGATCCGAAGACCGACATGACGGTCGATTGGGTTGGGGCCGTTCTCGGACTCTTGGATCTTGTCCATGGAATTCCCATTGCACCGTCGTCAGATCTGCCACGCCAGACTCTGTCAAAAACTCAGCGTCGCCAGAGCGTTACGACCGACGGTAACGATCCGCCAGGGCCGTCGTTCCAGATAACAGAAGCATGATCCCAAACAAAAGATCACCCAACCTAGAAAACGATGTTCTTTCAAGTGCCGGTGGCAGGGATGCGTCAATTACGCCCAAGTCTCCCGGATTCAATTTCGCGCCGGACGATATCCTCCCATAGGCGTCGATAACTGCCGAGACGCCGGTAGGTGTGGCGCGGATAATGGGCAGACCCTCCTCGATAGCCCGATAGCTGGCGATATTGAGGTGCTGAAGGGGCCCAGATCCGGCCCCGAACCAGGCGTCGTTGGAGATGTTGAGAATCCAGGCCGGACGAAGGCCCGCACGCGCGCCCCCTAGCCGCGTGACGCCGGGAAACAAGGCTTCATAGCAGATCAGGACCTGCACGGCCGGCACGCCCCACGGCGCAATGGGCTGGGCCGGTGGGCCCGCAGTGAAGTCATCGGGCATGTGCACCAGACTGCGAAAGCCGATCTTGGTCGCGAAGTCCGCTGCCGGCATGTACTCGCCGAACGGCACGAGGTGGTGTTTGTCGTAGACCCCGGTGACCCTGAGAGCGCCGGCTTCGCGATGAAACGCAACCAGGCTGTTGAAGTAGCGAGTCCCGGTTGGGCCGGTTTCGGCGCGGTTGGCGCCCATCAGCAGCGTCTGACCAGGTGCCACGGCGTCTCGCAACCGAGACGCATAGGGTGAACCTGGCGCAATCATCTCGTCAATCACCGCGGGCAGCGCGCCTTCCGGCCAGATGACGATGGACGGCTGGACGGCCGCCTTGCGCCGGCTGAGATTGGTGTAGGTATCCAAGATCAGAGACAAGTTTTCAGGCCGCCACTTTTCCTTCTGGTCGATGTTGGCCTGAACAATTCGGATTATCGGCGCCCCCGGTTGCGGCTTTACGACCGCATCCAAACGCGCCAGTCCGTAGCCATATAAACCTGCGAGGGCCACGGCCGCGCTTGATAGCGCGACGATCTTCGCCCGCCAGGTTGCGTCAGCCTGAACCAGGATGGATGGCGAGGCCGCGATCGCAACGGTGATCCAGGTCAGACCGTAGGCACCGACCAAAGCGGCAGCCTGCGAGGGCCAAGATCCCGCCCGCCAGGTCTCACCCGGCAGATCCCAGGGAAGGCCGGTGAACACATGACCTCGCAGCCACTCAAAGCCGGCAAGACAGCCGGCGAACACGAGCACGCTGGCTGCGCCACGGGCCTTTAGGGCGCGATGGAGGAGCGCTGCAGCACCCCAGAACAACGCCAGCCCGCCGGCCATCAGCACCAGGGCAAAGGGTGCCATCCAACCCTGCTCCTTGGCGTCGACCATGAAGGGCTCGGTGATCCACCACATGCCGACCGCGAAATAGCCAACACCAGCCAGCCAGCCTCGCAACAGAGCCGAGCGCAGGGGATGCGGGGACGGCGCATCGATCAAGGCGAGAAGCAGCGCATAACCCAGCAATCCAGGCAGGATTCCAAACGGCGGGTGCGCCAAGCCCGCCATCGCACCGGCGGCCAGCGCCAACCCTCGTGCGTTCCATCCGCGCGTCCAGCCCATGCGCCGCTCAGAACGGCGTCGGGCTGGGCAAGACCGCAGTCCTGCGGACGCGCAGGCGCTTCACCCGACGCGGATCGGCGGCGATCACTTCAAGCGAAAAGCCACCCGGGTGATCGATCACTTCGCGTCGATGTGGCACGCGGCCAGCCAGCGCGTTGACCAGTCCAGCGACCGTGTCGATCTCTTCGTCGAGATCGGGAGGCGCAAGGTCGACGTCTGGACCAATGGCCGCCTCGAGGTCTTTAAGCAGGGTACGGCCATCGACGACCCAGTCCTCCCCGTCCTGAACGACAGGCGCGCCCCCATCCTCGGCTGCGTTATCGTGCTCGTCGGAAATCTCTCCCACGAGCGTCTCTAATAGGTCTTCCAGAGTGACGAGACCGTCAGTGCCGCCGAATTCGTCGATGACCAAGGCCATGTGGGTCTGTTGCGACCGCATCTGGCCCAGTAGCTCCGAGGCGCGCATGGAGGCAGGCACATAAAGCACCTGGCGCACCAGGTTGTGGCGGCCAGATAGAACCTGATCCGTCGGCTTCGGGTTGCGGGTCTTGCGCGCCAACAGCTTGAAGACATCCTTGACGTGGACGACGCCTACTGGGTCGTCGAGCGTCTCGCGATAGACCGGCATGCGGCTGTGCTCAGCTTCAACAAAGCGAGCCGTGAGTTCGGCGAAGGAGCAACTGCGGTCGATGCCCACAATGTCGGCGCGCGGCTGCATGACATCATCCACGCGCAGGTCCTGAAAAGCGCGAGCCTGACTTACCAGCTCTCCAGTCGCTGCGGTCGGCGGTTCAGGAGAGACATCGGCAGACTTGGCAGGCCGGCGGGTACGGAAACGGTCGAACAGGGACAGCACGCCCCGATTCTGATTTGTCGCCGCCTCTGGAGGCAGCGGCTCAGCCGATGGGTCGGGGTCGGTCATGGTCTCCTTCACCCGCGAGGTAGGGATCAGGAATTCCCAACCCTGCCAGCACGACGCGCTCAAGGCCTTCCATCTCTTCGGCCTGCGCATCGCTTACGTGGTCATATCCTAGTAGGTGCAGGACGCCATGCGCCACCAGATGCTGCAAGTGATGCGCCAGCGGTTTGCCCTGTTCCAAGGCTTCCTGCGCACAGACGCCGTAGGCCAGCGCGATATCGCCCAAGAAGCGTTCCGGATTCGTTGGCGCCGGGAAGGAGAGCACGTTGGTTGGTTTATCTTGATCGCGGAATCGCCGGTTTAGATCGCCGATCGTCGCGTCGTCGGTAAGCAGCAAGGTCACGCCCTCACCGACCGCCCCCTCGCAGGCCAACGTTGCATCGGCGGCGGCCAGCACGAGCGCCTCAGCGTCCGCCAAAGCGGCCAACCAGGATGGGTCCTCGACTTCGACGTCCGTCAATTGGAGCGCACCGCGTTCGCC
This sequence comes from uncultured Alphaproteobacteria bacterium, assembly GCA_903860975.1. GTDB lineage: Bacteria > Pseudomonadota > Alphaproteobacteria > Caulobacterales > Caulobacteraceae > Phenylobacterium. The sequence goes on along the minus strand of CAIOSI010000038.1, from coordinate 73,286 downwards.
GCGTCGGCGTCGTAGGCGCGGACAATGCGCTCGACCAGTGGGTGGCGCACGACATCGGCGGCGCTGAAACGGGTGACCCCGATACCCTTGACGCCTTCCAGAAGACTGACTGCATGTGAAAGGCCCGTATCCCTAAGATTGACCAAATCAATCTGAGTCGGATCGCCGGTGACCACCATTCGCGCGCCCTCGCCCAGCCGGGTCAGCACCATTTTCATCTGTAAGCGCGTGGCGTTTTGCGCCTCGTCGACGATGACGAAGGCGTGGGATAAGGTCCGGCCACGCAGGAAAGCGATCGGCGCGACCTCAATCTCGCCTTTCTCGCGGCGACGACGAAGCTGCTCAGCGCCCAAGATGTCGGTCAACGCCTCCCAGACGGGTGCCATGTAGGGATCGACCTTTTCAGTCAGGTCGCCCGGCAGAAAGCCCAGCCGCTCACCGGCTTCGACCGCCGGCCGCGAAACGATCAACCGCTCAACTTCGCCACGTAACAGAAGGCCCGCGCCATGGGCGACAGCCAGAAACGTCTTGCCGGTACCAGCGGGGCCCAGGCCGAAAACCAACTCACAATTGGATAGCGCTTGTAGATAGTCGGCTTGGGTGGCTGTCTTCGGAGCGACTTGGCCGCGGCGGCCAACCGGCAAAGCGCCAGGACCAGCGGCGCCGGTCCTGGCGTTGCCGATTGCAACGCGAACGTCAGCCTCACCGATTTCAAGACCTTGATCGGCACGCTCCGCTATCGCTTGGACCGCTTTTTTCGCCTGGGCGCGAGCCTTTGAGTCGCCCCTCAGCGAGACCCCACCGCCAGGCGTTTCCAAGAGGACGTCGAAGGCGTCCTCGATAAGTGCGGCGTGGCGAGAATTCGCCCCGGCGACCGCGCGCGCCGCAGTGTCCGAAAGGGTGATGAATTCAGGCGCGCGGCTCAAGCTGACACCAGGTCCTCGGAAATGAGCTCGCCAGCCAAGCTCATTCGGGCGGCGGACTCAATCCGCAAGGAAACGATCTGACCGATCAAATGATCCGGCGCAGTGGCATGGACCGCCTGCAGATAGGGACTGCGGCCGATAAGCTGGCCAGGGTTGCGGCCGGGCCGCTCGAACAGCACCGGCAGGACCCGGCCGATCTGAGAGGTGTTGAAGCTGCGGGCCTGTTCGTCCAACACGCCATTCAGCCGCGCCAGCCGCTCCGTCTTGACCGCTTCATCCACTTGGCCCGGCATAGCCGAAGCCGGCGTGCCCGGGCGGCGTGAGTACTTGAATGAAAAGGCTGCAGCATAGCCGACCTCACGCACTAAACTCAGCGTGGCTTCGAAATCGCTGTCGCGTTCGCCAGGGAAGCCCACGATGAAATCGCCGGAGAGGGCGATGTCGGGTCGCGCCGTTCGGATCTTCTCGATCAACCGAATATAGCTCTGGGCGGTGTGCGATCGGTTCATGGCTTTGAGAATCCGGTCGCTACCCGACTGCACGGGCAAATGCAGATAGGGCATAAGCGCCTCGACCTCAGCGTGAGCCGCAATCAAGCTGTCGTCCATGTCGCAAGGATGGCTGGTGGTATAGCGGATGCGATCCAGTCCCGGGATCCTAGCCAGCCGGCGGACAAGCGCGGCCAAGCCGCCCTCGCCGGCATAGGCATTGACGTTCTGGCCGAGCAGGGTGACCTCGCGTACGCCTTGAGCGGCCAATTCGCGGGCCTCGGCCTCGATGGTCTCAGGACTGCGCGACCATTCCCCGCCGCGTGTATAGGGAACCACGCAGAAGGTGCAGAACTTGTCGCAGCCCTCCTGGACCGTGAGGAAGGCGGTGACCCCGGTCGCGCGCCGGCCGGCCGGCGCCAGCGCGTCGAACTTTTCCTCCGGTGCGAAATCTGCGGAAAGCCGCTCGCCACGAGCTCGGTGCGTGCGCGCAATCAGCTCCGGTAGCTGGTGATAGGCTTGCGGGCCGACGACAAGGTCGACCGCAGGCTGTCGGCGCATGATCTCCTCGCCTTCAGCCTGGGCGACGCAGCCGGCGACCGCAATGGTCATGCGAGACCCGCCGTCAGCTAACCGTTCATCGCGCATTTCCTTGAGCTTGCCGAGCTCGGAATAGACCTTCTCCGTGGCCTTCTCGCGAATATGGCAGGTGTTCAGAACCACAAGGTCTGCGCCCTCGGGCGTATCCGTGATCGCATAGCCCAGCGGCGACAGCACATCGGCCATCCGCTCGCTGTCATAGACGTTCATCTGACAGCCGTAGGTCTTTATGAAGAGGCGCTTTGCGGGCGCAGGATCAGACATGGCTGGGGTTATGGGGTTGAGGCGAGGGCGGCGCAAGTTTCAGCGTCTCGCGATCCGCAGGCTCTAGGCCAATTCAGCGCGCTATCTCCTCCGCATTCTTCGCAAGACTTGCAGCAACCGCTGCTTTGCGCCGCCCTTCAACGCTTGCCACGAATAGACGGCCTGTCGACCCATCACCGTGGTGACGCCCCGCCACGTGCAGGCGACGTCATAGTAGACGTAAGGCTCGACCTGATCGATCCAGCGGTCCTTGTAAGGCGCGCCCGTCAGTCGGAAATCGAAGTCGAGTTTGCGCGGCATACACCACCTCACAAGATCCTCGATCAGCAGGTTGCCGGGCGATACGGCGGCAAACGTCGGATCATACGTGACGATATAGAATTCCATCCTTGAGGCGCAGACGAGGCTGATGGCCCCTGCGATCGGCCGCCCGTCAACGTCGCGCGAAAACCCGAGGACGCCCGAGCCCGGTTTCCCAAGCGCCAGCTTGTAGAAGTCGCAGACGAATGGGTCCCAAATCCAATGTCCAGTCTGGCCCTTACGCTCCAGCCAGGCTTGTTTTGTCGCAAACAGCCAATCGATGAATTTCGGAGCCTCCGCAGCGGAGACCTCGCGAAACCTCGGCGTGCCGCCCAGGGCGAGGCGGCGACGGGCGCTTCGCAGGCTGTGCCGAAAGGTTCGTGTTTTGGTCGCGAACCAGGCGTCCCACGATGGGTATTTCGAAAGTTCAATAAGGGGTGAGCCCATGCGCCCCTGGTGCTTTGGGCGTCTATCGGCCTTGAGGGCTAGAAGCAGCGGTGTTGTCAAAGACAGATTGTAAGCTTCGAGAAGGTCTCCCGCGGCCGTGGCCAGCCTGTAGAATTCTGCGACCACAGCGTCTTGATGTGGACACCCCGGCGCGATCAGCGGTTCCTGATATTCTTCGCGACCGCCTCATCCCAGCAAGCGGACAATCCGCAGCTTGCCGGGTTTGGCCACATAAAGCGGCCAGACGGCGACCATCTGCCCTGCCACTTCGGCGACAATGACGAGAAGGCTCTGGGCGTCGGGTCGGCGGCTTTCCCAAGCGGTCTGGGCGTAAAGATAGGTCTGGGCAACCCCGGCCTGTGGCGATGTCTGGACAAGCCCATCCCATTCAACCCGAAGGGCTTCCAGCTCCTCGAGCTGGGTGACCATGCGCACGCAGGGCAGCACACCGGAGCCGGCCGACTGAAGCTTTGGCATTAGACCCCCAGTGGCGGCGAGCAGCGGTGAGCGCCGCTATTTCTCCTCGATCGGCATTCCGTAGAGCTCAAGACGGTGATCCACGAGCTTGTAGCCGAGCTTTCGGGCAATCGCTTCTTGAAGGGCCTCAATTTCGGCGTCCACGAACTCGACGACTTTGCCAGTCTTCATATCGATGAGGTGGTCATGGTGCTGATCGAGATGCTCTTCATAGCGTGAGCGGCCATCGCGAAAATCGTGGCGCGTAATGATCCCGGCCTCATCGAAGAGGCGCACCGTACGATAAACCGTGGCGATCGAGATATGCGGATCGACCTGGTGGGCCCGGCGGTGAAGCTCCTCGACGTCTGGATGGTCATGAGCCTCGGAAAGCACACGGGCGATCACTCGGCGCTGCTCTGTCATGCGCATGCCCTTCTCGACGCAAAGCTTTTCGATGCGATCGGACAAGACGGCTCTCGGCTCCCGTTTCCCAGTTGAGAATAGGTCTAAGCGGCGACGGCGTTAAGGTCGAGGCGCATCACCAGAGCATCCACACAGCCAGCCGCACCCCGATCATAGTAGGATTTTCGAAGACCCGCCTGTCGGAAGCCCAGCCGGTCATAAAGTGTGAGGGCACCTTGGTTGTCTATGGCGACCTCCAGGAAAGCCTCAGCGGTCCCAAGCCCACGGGCGACATCCATCGCCGCAAGCATCAAGGCAAGCGCCACCCCGCGCCGCCGCGCCGCCGGTATGACCCCAACCGTCAGCACCTCCACTTCGCCAGCGGCGATGCGACAAAGGATAACACCCAAAGGATCGCCATCCTCGGCTAGGAAGCCATAAATGCCCGCCCCGTCTAGCAGGTCTTCGAACTCATCCTCGCGCCAGGACTTGTCGCCAAAGGCGTTCTGGTGGGCTGCGGCCATGGCCTGACACTCGCCCGCCGATGCACGAATAATCTTCATGCCGGCAACTTGGCGTCGGGCGCGCGAAGATAGAGCGGCCTGAGCGGACCAGACTTTCGGTCTGCAGCCAATCTGGCGACATGCCTGGCGTCCGCACCCTCAGCCAGGTTGATTTGAGCGCCAGGAGCCAGGTCCGCCAACAGCGGCGCGCCTGATCCGACAAGGGTGAAGGGCCGCCCCTGGGACAGCTCCACCAGGCGCGCGGCGGCCTCTCCAGCCGTCAGGGTATCTGGCGCCATCAGCGCGCGGCCATCCTCAAAGGCCTGCAGGTACAGCTGGCCACGACGCGCATCGATGGCTGGAAATACCAGACCGTGCGCCTCAGCTGCGAGCGCTTCGAGGGTCCCGATACCTATAGCGGGCACGTCCAGCGCGAGCGCCAGACCTTTGGCGAAAGCGATCCCGACGCGCAATCCGGTGAACGAACCCGGGCCAACCGTGACGGCGATGAGGTCCAGTCGGTCGAACCCAAAGCCCGCTTCAGCGATCACATCGCGAGCCATAGGCGCAAGGCGCTCCTGATGTCCGCGAGCCATCACCTCGCGCGCGCTCGCAACCACGTGGTCGCCATCCAGGATGGCGACCGAGCAGCTGGAAAGACAGGTATCGAGGCCTAGTACGATCATCGCACACCGGCTTTCGCCGGGATGAGCGGCTGTTTCAAAGGGTTTGTTCGACCGCGGTCACTTCCGGAACGTAATGCTTGAGCATGTTTTCGACACCGGCCTTCAGCGTCGCCGAGGACGACGGGCAGCCTGAACAGGCGCCGCGCATGTTCAAATAGACGACGCCCGTGGCCTCATCGAAGCGTGAGAACAGGATATCGCCGCCATCCTGAGCCACCGCCGGTCGGATCCGCGTGTCCAGGAGGTCCTTGATCTCCGCAACGATCTGGGCGGTTTCGCCCTCGTAGACGGCCTCGTCATGGCCGCCAGCGGACTCGTCCGCCCCGGCGAAAAGGGGCTGACCCGAGGTGAAATGATCCATGATGGCCGCCAGGATCGGCGCCTTTAGGTGACTCCAATCGTGGGTCTCGGCCTTGCCAACCGTCAAGAAGTCCGAGCCGAAGAACACGCGGCTTACGCCTTCGATTGTGAAAAGCTCGACAGCGAGCGGCGAGGCCTTGGCTGCGTCCGCGTCGCGGAAGTCACGCGTTCCTTCGACCATGACGTCTCGGCCTGGAAGGAACTTCAGGACCTCGGGGTTCGGCGTGTTTTCAGTTTGGATGAACATGGGGCAGATGTGGCGCGTAGAACCGCAGAGTGCAAGCTCAGGCCAGATCTGCGATCTCAGCGTCGGTCAGATCGCCAGGAACTAAGGTCACGGGCACCTTGCGCTCGCCCCAGCGCACGCCCTCCTTGGCCAAAGAGGCCACGAGCGGGCCGGGACCGCGTCCGCCAACTGCGGCGGCCAAGACCAGGATCTTGATGTCAGGGTCAGATCCAATCACATCTCGAAGCGCCAGCCGGACGCTATCGGCGTGTTTGATGATGAACTCCGGCGGAAGGCCCGTTTCGGCCTGCACCAACTCGGCGCACGTCTGGAGAATCGCCTCGGCCTCCTCCCGCGCCTGGCGCTCAATCTCTTCACGAACGCCCGACCAGTGCTCGAAGTATTCCGGTTCGATCACCCGCAGCAGGGCCACGTGTCCGCCCGTCGAACGCGCCCGACGACAGGCGAACTTCAACGCCGCCTGAAACTCCGGCGTGTCGTCAGCAACGACCAGGAACTTGCGTTGGCTCATCAGCGGACGGTGCGGCGCCTTCTAGCCGAGCGCAAGCTCAGCTCGCCCAGTAGCCCACAATGCGCTTGACCTCGGCGAGGTTGGGCGCAGCGACTTCTCGCGCGCGCTCGGCGCCGGCAGACAGTATGCGATCGATTTCGGCGGGATCGGCCAGCATGCGGCGCATGTCCCCTCCGATAGGCCCCATCACCGATACAACCAGGTCCGCGAGCTTTGGCTTAAAGACTCCGAAGCCGTGGCCGGCGAACTCGGTGAGAACGTCCTGCGCCTGGCGGCCCGCCAGCGCCGCATAGATCCCAATCAGGTTCTGCGCCTCGGGCCGGCCCGCCAGGTCTTCCAGCTTTTCCGGCAAGACCTCAGCGTCGGTGCGCGCCTTTCGGATCTTCTGGCTCATCGTGTCGGCGTCGTCGGTGAGGTTTATCCGCGAATTGTCCGATGGGTCGGACTTGGACATTTTCACAGATCCGTCGCGCAAAGACATGATCCGCGCGCCCGGCCCCTGGGTCAAAGCTTCCGGCAGAGGAAAGAAGCCGGGTGTGTCGAAGTCGTGGTTGAACTTCGCGGCGATGTCGCGGGTCAGTTCAAGGTGTTGCCGCTGATCTTCGCCGACAGGCACGTGGGTAGCCTTGTAGATCAAAATGTCTGCCGCCTGGAGCACGGGGTAGGTATAGAGTCCGACGCTCTCGCGCTCCTTGTGCTTGCCAGCCTTGTCCTTGAACTGTGTCATTCGGTCGAGCCATCCAAGACGCGCCACACAGTTGAACACCCATGCAAGTTCGGCATGAGCCGGAACGGCAGACTGAGCGAAGATGGTGGCAACCCTTGGGTCAAGGCCGGTGGCCAAATAGGCTGCCGCGATCTCACGGACCTGATTTTTCAACTTGGCCGGATCCTGCCACGCCGTAATGGCATGCAAGTCAGCGACGAAGATGAAGGTCTCCATCTCGTTCTGCAGGCGCGCGAATTTCACCAGGGCGCCCAGGTAATTGCCGAGGTGCAAGTCGCCGGACGGCTGCACGCCGGAGAGCACGCGCGATTTACCCGTGAAAGGAGCCGGAGCTTGGTCGGTCATGAAGGGCTTCTGAGGCTAGAGGACGTGGGAGCGCAAGGCCCGAGTTGACAGATCGTTCAGCGGGTCAACGCCATCGCCAAGAGATTACGCCTGAAGCCATGGGGGCGATTTATGCGGTTGCCGGGTCTAGAGCAAGTCCGCCGGACCTTCCGGCGGGCCGCGCCTTCGGCGGCGCAATGCGCCCCGCGTCTCAGCGATCGTCAGACCCCCGGACCCGAACAAAAGCAAAGGATAGATCGCTGCGGCGAGCGTGACCGTCAGCGAAATCGCAAGTTCCTTGGCACCAACAGCGTGACCAAGATGGACATGCGCAAACAGGGCTTGGATCTGAGTGCGTTGATGCGAGGCCGCGGCTAGAATCCCAGCCAGGGCCACATTGGCAAGGCAGATACGGATCAGCCGGGAGACGGCCTTGGGGCTGGGTCTGTAGTGGTCTCGACGCGCGAGCGTCACGCCCATCATCACCACATTAAGCCACCAGGCCACCGCCGTGGCCGCCGCAATCCCAGGAACACCGAAAATGTGGAACAGCGAGATGCCCAGCACGACATTCACGACAACCGAGACAAGGGCGAACCGCATCGGCGTCGTCGTGTCCTGGCGCGCAAAGAAAGCGCGACTGAAGAGCTGCGCTAAGACAAAAGCCGGGACTCCCCATCCGTACTGCATCAGGGCTGAGGCCGTGGCGTGGGCGTCGAGCAGTGTGAATTCGCCACGTGTGTAGAGCCCATCGATGATGAAGAACGGGATCGAGACCAGACCCGTGGCGGCAGGCAGGCTAAGCGCCATGGAAAAGACGATGGCATCATCCATGGTCTTGCGGGCTTGGGCTGTGTTTCCAGCCTGGATCGCCCGCGATAGCGCGGGCAGCAAAGCCACCCCGATCGCCACGCCAACCAGGCCCTGAGGCAACTGGTAGAGGCGGTCGCAATAGGCGATCCAGGACGCGGCGCCGTTGACGTGGCTGACCAGGACGCCGGAGACAAAGACGTTGATCTGGGTGGCGCTGGCGCCGATCGCGCCGGGTATAGCCAGTGCGATCAGCGCCTTGATCTGAGGTGTCATCCTTGGCCAGCGCACGGTCACATCGGCACCAGACTTGCGTACGCCCCACCACAACAGCGCAGCCTGGCTTACACCCGCGATCGCAACACCGATTGACGCCCAGGTCGCGGCCTGCGCCGGGTCGCGCGTCGGCAGCACAGCAGCTAGGGTCCAAAGGTTTAGCAGGATCGGCGCAGCGCCCGACAAGATGAACCGATTGCGGGCGTTAAGGACGCCGGAAAGGTGCGCATAGATCGCCATGCAAGGCAGGTAGGGCATGGTGATCTGGGTCAGCAGCACCGCAAGCTTGTACTTCTCAGGCGTTGCGGCAAAGCCGGGCCGAATGACGTACATCAGCCAGGGCATGGCCAATTCGGCGACCACTGTGATGGCCAGCGTCGCGGCAGCCAGAACAGCCATTGCATCGGCTGCGAGCTCGTCAGCCACCGCCTCGCCGTCGGCCTCAAGTGACCGCGAATAGGCCGGTACAAAGGCCGCGGCAAAGGCACCTTCTGCGAAGATCCGCCGGAAGAGGTTCGGGAAGGCAGAGGCCGTGTTGAAGGCGTCTGCAGCATAGGTGGCGCTCGCCCCCATGTAGTAGCTTATCGCCAGATCGCGCGCGAAACCAAATAGGCGGCTGATCAGCGTGAAGCCAGAGAACACCAGCGACGAGCGGATTAGACCGCTCGGCTTGACAGCCGCAGGTTTTGGGTGGGTCGTGGCGGTCACAGGCGACGGCGTCTCAGAAAAGGGCGATTCACGGCCAGCAAGCTAGCGCACTAAGCGGTGCGCCCACAGGGAAAGCCGCCATTGCGTCGGCAATGTTACTTCAGCAGCTTGATCTTGATGTTCTTGAACGCGACGCCATCGTGGTGGCACTGGAGTGCGATCGCGCCCGACTTACCCGTGGCGAACTGGGGCCAGCGCTTAAACTTCGAAGCCGCGACGCGAGCTTTGAAGTCGGCGGAGTTCATGTCGTATTCGACAACCTTCTTCCCGTTGAGCCAATGCTGCACCTTGCCGTGGTCGACGACGATGCGGCCGTGATTGAACTGCCCCTGCGGCTTGGTCATATCCATCGAGGGCGGGTAGAGGGCGTAAAGCGAAGCCGCCTGTTCAAGGGGCTGCTCCCCGTGGGCGTTGTCGAGCACCTGATACTCAGGGCCACTCTCGTAGGTCTCCTCGCCCACCGCGATCACGTGATAGATCACGCCGGAGTTTCCCTTTGGGCTGATCTTCCAGTCAAAGGTCAGCTCGAAATTCTCGTAGTCACCCTTGGTGACGAGATCCTTGGAGGTCTTGGGATCGGGGCTGAGCGCGCCATCGATGACCGTCCAGCCGGCATCCGGCGCGGGCGTCTTGAAGCCCCGCCAGCCGTCTGTGGTTTTGCCGTCGAACAAAAGTTTCCAGCCGCCAGCCGTCTCCGCTGGCGTAAGTGTATTGTCCGCGACGCCCTGAGCGAAGGCCCCGGTTGCGAGAACAGCGAGGCAGAAGCCAAGTACGAGGGACTTCATGATCGCCATCCTTAAAGACCAAGTTTCTTGAATTGCGCCTCAAGCGCGGCCTTTACTTCGGCGGACGGGCCCGGGTCTGATGTTCTCGCAACATTGCCGATGTAACCGATGTCCTTAAAGCCGGCCTCGGTTGTGTAATAGGCGCCGATCGTCAGGCCCCTGAACTTCTTCCAGAACTTCTTGGTGGTGCGATCACTCGAAGCGGCCAGCGCCGCAAGCGCTGCCGCGCGCTCGGCGGCTGACGCTTTGAGCAGCTTCGGCGCCATGCCGTTCAAACCGTTCATGATCACGGGCCGGTCCTTGAGCTGGTCCGGGTAGGGCGCGCTCACCCACTCGTCGATGAAGTCCGGAATACCCAGCGAACTGGCCGAGGGCGCGGTCGCGTTAGCCGGCAAGACGTAGTCAGCAAGGATCGCTGCGGTCTGCAGCTGTTCGGGGATCATGATCCGCGACCAAGGTGCCTTTTCCGGCTTGGTCAGCTTGGGATCGGTGCCATAACCGCGGGTAATCCGCTCGCCGCCGGTGATCGGGCCATAGACCACGACGCCAGTACCGACCCCGGCCGCTGCGCCAACCACACCGATCCAAGCGAGCGCCGTGCGCCGGTCGATCTTTGAGACATAGGGTTCGGGTGCGTCGCTCATAGGGCCCCCTGTTTGGCGATGGTCGCCATATTGTCCGCCGAGCGCCAGGCGAGCGCCAGGATCGACAACGTCGGGTTCTTGTCGGGACTGGAGACCATAGTGGCCCCGTCCATGATGAAGAGGTTCGGGACGGCCCAGCTCTGGCCATACTGATTGACCACTGAATCGCTGTCATTGTGGCCCATCCGCGCGGTGCCGATCTCGTGGATCATTTCACCGCCTTTGGAGATGGCCTTCTTGCCGTCGGTCTCGACGTGGCCTTCGGGTTTTCCGCCCAGCCGGTCGATGACCTCCAGGAAGGTCTTCACCGCATGCGCCGCCTGGTTGGTCTCGTGCTCGCCCCATTTCCAGTGGAAGCGCAGCACGGGGATACCCCATTTGTCCTTGGCGACAGGGTCGATTTCGCAATAGCAGTCGTCGTTGGGGATCATCTCGCCGCGGCCATCGAAGCCGATGGTCGAGCCGAAGCGGTTGCGCAGCTTCTCGCGTAGCGCATCGCCGACGAGGCTCTGATCACCCCCCAGTAGCCCTGCCATGCCCATCGATGGCATGCGCCGGCCGCCGCCAATTTCAATGTGGTAGCCACGGGCGAAGCCCAGCGCCTTCTGCTGCTCGTATCCCCACCAGGGAATGTAGGTGTGCTGCGTGCCCTGGCCGTCGTCATTGGTCGCCGGCAAGCCTTCCAGCGCTGGGAACTGGCCCGTCACTCCGGTGCCGACGCTGTCCATCAGGTAGCGGCCGACCATACCGTGAGTGTTGCACATGCCGTTGGGGAACAGCGAGCTCTTGGAGTTCAGGAGGATGCGCGCCGTCTCGCCAGATCCCGCCGCCAGGATCACAGACTTTGCGGTCACAGAATGGTGCTCGCCGGTCTTGCGGTTGACGTAGCTGACGCCCTTAGCCTTACCGGCCTTGTCCAGGTCGACCTGATAGACGAGCGCATTGGTGGTGATGGTCAGGTTGCCGGTCGCCATGGCCGGCGGCAGCAGCACCGTCGTCGACTGGAAATTGGCTCCGATCGCGCAGCCGCGGCCGCATGGCGTCGCAAAGAGGCAGGTGTTGCGACCCTCCATTTGGCCGGTGACCACCGCGCCGTGCATTGGGATGACGGGGATGTTCATGGCCTTAAAGGCGCGTTCGTAGAAGATCTCGAACGCGCGTGGCGGAGCCGATTCCATCAGGCAGCCAGGCGGTGAATCCGGCGTATTCAGCAGGCCCCTGGCTGGCGCAGCGCCAGACACCCCGATCAGCTTTTCGGTCTTGTCGTACCAGGGGGCTACGTCATCGTAGGTGATCGGCCAGTCGAAGCCCAGGCCATCGCGGCTCTTCGGCTTGAAGTCGAGGGGTCCAAAGCGGAGCGCGATGCGACCCCAGTGGTTGGTGCGCCCGCCCAGCATCCGGGGCCGCCACCACTTGAAGGGCTCCGAACCCTCCGCCACCGTGAAGGGTTCGTTGGGCACCTCCCAGCCGCCGTCTACGGTCGCATCGTAGAAGCCGAAGGGCTTGTCTGGCGTGCCGACGCCGCGCAGGGGCGCCTCGGCGTTTGTGTTGAACATCGGGCTCTCAACGCGCGGATCGTAGTTGCGCCCCGCCTCAAGCATCAGCACCTTCATTCCCGACTTCGTCAGGTGGTAGGCGCTCATACCCCCGCCAGCCCCGGAGCCGACAATGATCGCATCATAGTTTTCGGTCGCCATGTGTCAGGCTCCAGTGCGCGCGGGCAGCGGCACGTAGGTTTCCAAAGTCTCGTCCGGCATGCAGACGACTCGTCCGGTCTCTGCCGATTTATAGAGCGCCATCACCATCTTGGTGACTTCGACTCCATCCTCGAAGGTCTCAATCGGCGTGCGGCCATGGCGGAAACAGTCGACCATGTGCCGGTTTTCGCCAATGTAGCCATAGGTCCCAGCCTCGTCCTCGACGATGGGCATCTGGCCCTGTTCGGCGTTCTGCTTTTCGACCAAGTCCTCGCCTTGCCCGCCCGTTATGGCGCGGGACAGGAAGACCTTCAGACTGGGATTAAGAGAGGAGAATTCCATCGCATATTCCGGTCCCAAAAGGGCCAAGTCGATGCGAAGGCCAGGTCCCACATACGACCAGGACGTCGAAGCCTCGACGATCAGCTCCTGACCGGCCTCATCCTCCAGCGTGATCGTGGCCCGGGCGAAGTCCTCCACCGGGTGGGCCTTCATATCGACCCCGTGAAAATCCTTGGCCAGCGCCTTGGCGTACTTGTCCTGGGTCCACTTCAGATAGCCGACAGACCCCTGCACAGCCTTAACCGTCAGGCTGCTGCGCGGCGCGTCAGGCTTGGTGAGTAGAAAGCGTCCCACTTCGACGGAGTGGCACATCATATCGCTCATCACCCCGCCGCCCTGACGCGCGCCTTGCCAGAACCAGGGCTCATGCGGACCGGAATGCTCCTCGGCGGCGCGAGCGAGATAAGGGCGACCAGAGGCGGGCACAGCGCGGCGCCAGATGATCTCCTTGCCACGCTCGACGGCGGAGGCGAAGACTTGGTTCTCTAGGTAGCCGTGGGTGAGGCCTGCGTCCTCAGCCAGAGCCAACACCTCGCGAGCCTCCGCCAAAGTCCGGCCCAATGGCTTTTCGCAGGCGATGGCGCGGACCCTAGAACGGCCGGACTTCACCGCGGCATGGATCGCCCGCATGGCTTCCAGTCGGCGGTCGTTGGGCGCAAGCAGCCAGATCGCGTCGACATCCGGCGCGCTGAGTAGGCTCTCCAAATCAGGGTGCGCGCGGCAGGGGCCCAGTTCGGCAGCGTTGATCTCTTTTACCAAAGCCTCGCGGTGGCCCGGGGTCGGGCTGAAGACGCCGGTGATCTGGGCGTGGCGGACGCTTTGAAAGCTCTTGGCGTGGAATTTGGCGATGAAGCCAGAACCGATGAAGCCGATACGCAAAGGCGGCGGCGCCTCGGTTGTCTGCGCCATCTTTTCATCTCCCACGAACCACTGACTTCGCGCGAACTTGGCGCAGCCAGCGGGACAGGTCAAACCGTGCCGAAGGCGAGCCGATTGCCGATCGAATCGTCATAGGTGCGCTCACCGTCGCAAGTGTGTAATCGGTAGGCCAAGCGGGGCAGTAGAGACTCGCGCTGGGGAGGCGAAAATGACGGTTCGCGTGCGACTTTTTCTGATGATGGTGCTTCAGCTGGCGGTCTGGGGAGCCTGGGCGCCGAAGCTGTTTCCCTACATGGGCATGCTGGGGTTTGCGCCCTGGCAACAGTCTCTGGTCGGCAGCGCGTGGGGCATTGCATCCGTCGCCGGGATCTTTTTTTCCAACCAGTTCGCCGATCGCAACTTCGCCGCCGAGCGCTTCATGGCCGGCAGCCATGCGTTGAGTGGTCTGGCGCTGGCGGCCTGCGCTTTCCTGACCAGTTTCTGGCCGTTCTTCGCGGCTTATCTGGTCTTCAGCCTGCTCTATGTACCGACGCTGTCGGTCTCCAATTCGATCGCCTTCGCCAACCTGAAGGATCCAGCCAAGGACTTCGGAGCCGTCCGCATGGGCGGCACGATCGGCTGGGTGCTCGTGAGCTGGCCGTTCGTTTTCCTGCTGGGCGCCAAGGCTGACGCATCGCAGGTGCGCTGGATCTTCCTGGTCGCTGCGATCGTTTCGTTGGCGCTGGCCGCCTACAGCTTGACCCTGCCGCATACGCCGCCGAAGCGCGACGCCCAGACCGCCGACCCGCTCGCGTGGCGAGAGGCGATCAAACTGCTGGGCGTGCCGTTCGTGGGTGTTCTGTTCTTGGTCACCTTTATCGATAGCGTGATCCACAACGGCTATTTCGTGATGGCCGACAATTTCCTGACCAACCGTGTGGGGATCGCGGGCAACCTGTCGATGATCGTGCTCAGCCTGGGCCAACTGGCCGAGATCGTGACCATGCTTGTCTTAGGGACCGTACTGGCCCGGCTCGGCTGGAAGACCACCATGATCGTGGGCATCCTTGGCCATGCGGCACGCTTCTCGGTCTTCGCCTTCTTCGCCGATAGCGTGCCGGTGATCGTGGCTGTGCAGCTTTTACACGGCGTTTGCTACGCGTTCTTCTTCGCCACAGTCTATATTTTCGTCGATGCCGCCTTTCCGAAGGATGTGCGCTCCAGTGCCCAGGGGCTGTTCAACCTGCTGATCCTGGGCATTGGCAACGTCGGCGCGAGTTTCCTCTTCCCGACCCTTATCGCAAAGTGGACGGACACCGCCGGCAAGGTTGACTATCGCAGCCTATTCCTGGTGCCGACCGGCATGGCGCTGATCGCCGTCCTGCTGCTCGCCGCCTTCTTCCGCCCGCCCCAGCGAGGTCCCGTCGCCCAGGCAGCCTAGCCAGTCTCAGCCGCCGTGGGTGGCCTCAGGCTCAGCCCCCTCAGGGGGCTGAGCGGGCTGACGTTTAGGCAGCGCGCCGAAGCTCCAGGAAAGTCCGACGTAGGCCGCGCGTATGCGACCGGCGCCGATCGTGACGTCATGCAGTTGCGGCGTGTCGATCACCGAATGCGAACGGAAGCTGTCGAAGACATCCTGAACCGTGAGGACTCCGGATAGCTTGTCGGTGAACTTGTGCCGGTACCCTAAGAACGACAGGAAGCTCGGCTCAACATAGCCCTGCGGCGTCATCCGCCGGGCGTTCATCTGGCTGCTGGCCTGGAAAGAATCAATCGGCGTCGCCTGCCAGTTGAGACTGAAACGGCCGCCGCCTTCGATGGCCGAGCGTGACCCGGCCAGGCCAATGACACCCGGTAGGGATCCGATGTTGGAGTCGATCTCGGCAAAAAAGATATTGGTCGAGGCGTTGTAGCTAATCGTCTTGGTGAGATGGCCATTGGCCACCAACTCGATGCCAGCATGCTTGCTTGAGTTCAGGTTTTCCTTCGTATCCAGCAGTACGCCATTGCCCAGGTCGGTGACCACGTCGGTCACGTCGTGGCTCGATTGGCGATAGTAGGCTGTCGCCACGTACAAGGTTCCGCCAGCTCGGTACTGATAGCCGGCCTCGATGCTGTCGGTTTGTTCCGGCTTCAGGTTGGGATTGCCGGCTCGGAAATTGAAGGCGTCCTGTTCAACCCGAAACGGATTCAGATCAGACGGGCTCGGACGCGAGATA
The DNA here is from genome assembly GCA_903860975.1 of uncultured Alphaproteobacteria bacterium. Classification (GTDB taxonomy): domain Bacteria; phylum Pseudomonadota; class Alphaproteobacteria; order Caulobacterales; family Caulobacteraceae; genus Phenylobacterium. The sequence continues at coordinate 57,706 of CAIOSI010000038.1, read as the reverse complement.
CGCCGACTATAGTTCAACGTTAGCTGCTGATCATCACTGAGGCGATAGGCCAGGTGTAGCGTCGGATAGGCGTTGAAGCGGTTGCGGTCGCTAAGGATCCGGCTTGTCACCTGGTTGAGATCAAGTTGAACATCTTCGATCCGAAGACCGCCCAAGAGAGTGAACTCACCTATGGGCTGCTCATAGGTGAGATAGGCCGCGTTGATCGTTTGCCTGTAGAGAAAGAGGTTCGTCTGGGTCGGATCCGGCGGTGTGCTCGCCGCGCTAACGCCGCGCAGGGCAACGTTGTCATAGGCGTTGTCGTCGATCCGCAGATCGTAGCCGGCCTTGAGGCGCGCCTCACCCGGCATGGGCCGGCGAAGGTCGGCTCGCAGGTCTGTGAGCGTGAGTGAATTGTGGCTGCGGATGTCTTGAAAATTGTTCGACGAGACCGGCAGGCTGATTGTGCCTGCAAAGACGTTCTCGTTCCGCTCGTAGGTCGTCTCATGGCTGGCGCTCACCGAGACATCGTCCTCGAAAGCGTTCGTACGCCGCCAGCTCATCCGGCCGCCGCGATTGTCACGCACTTGTTTGTAGTGCCCCGCCTGGTCGAAGATTTCGCTCTGAGCCCCTGAGGTATCGAAACCACGCAGGTTCAGCCGATTGTGTAAATCGAGGTCAGACTGGTTGGCGTGAGCCTCCGCAGAAAACCTGTCTTTGGCGGTTGCGTCGAAATCGAAGCCTGTACGTGCGTTCCATTGATCGACGCGGCCGCGGTTGTCGCTGATCTGATGGGTCGTCTTGAGCCGAGCGCCTGAGGCGTCGAAGAATTCGCGCTGGTCGGTATTCACAGAATGCTGGGGTTCGTGACGGAAGCCTGCGTCGCCCGAGATCGTCAATCGATTTGAATTGTAGGCGCCGCTGACGCCGCCGTTGCGGCGACCAGCGGTTCCGGTGTTGTAGCGAATGCTGCCCGACTGGCCCGCCCTTCGGGTCTTCTTCATGACGAGGTTGAGGATCCCGGCCGAGCCTTCGGGTGAGAACTCTGCCGAAGGATTGGTGATCACCTCCACCCGCTCGACCGAATCCGCGGGAAGAGATTGCAACGCCTGGGCGGCGCTCTGTCCGCGGAACAGGGCCGATGGCTTGCCGTCGACCAGGATGGTCACGTTTGTATCGCCGCGCAGGGAGACATTGCCTTGTACGTCCACCTCGACGGAAGGGACGTTCTTTAGAGCATCGCTGATAGACCCTGTTGTGGCGGCCAGGTCGTTGGTGACGCCGTAGCTGCGCCGATCAATGGAGCTGCGAAAGCCGTCCTGCGAGGCGCCCGTGACGGTGATCTCCTCGACCGTTTTCGAAGCCGCTGTCTTTGACGCGGTTGATGGCGCGCTCGACTTGCCACCCGCAGGGGCCGATTTCACCGGGACCTGGCTCGATTGCGCAGGCGTTGACTGGGCATTGGCCTGGGACGCAACAACCCCAACAGTGGCCGCAAACAGAACTGCCGCGCGAATAAGCAAAGGGTCTCCTAGGTTGCGGCTGGGGCTTTTAAGGGAACCTGGTCAAGAAAATATAACCGATGAGAAATCTGCGAGATCGCAACGACGTCGCCCTTTGCCAAAGCGTAGTCGGCGAAATTCAGGCGTTGCTCCAAGTCGACAGCCTTGGTCCTGCACCTGGGCGCTCCGGGCCACGGCCGCCAACGGCCTCATCAAGATAATGTTCGGCCAATTGCCCGATGGAACGCCCAACGCCATCTCGAGGACTTAAAACGACATCTGTAATTAAAAACTAGCGGGCGACGCTAGCTCGGGCGCGCTGCAGGTTGGCGCGGCGACCTTCGTCCTGATCTGGATCGTTGAGGACGGCGAGCAAGGCAGCCCTGAGCGCGTTGCCTTTGCGGATATCCTCCAGCTTTTCCCCGTCCGGACCGGTGACGTAGAAAGCATCGACCGCGCGCTCGCCATAGCCATCTATATGCGCCGAGAGGATGGATAGACCTGCGTCCGCGATCGTCCGGGCAAGCGCCGCCAGCAGACCGGTCCGGTCGCGACCAGAAGCCTCAACGACCGTGGAGGTCTCTGATGCGTCGTTGTCGAGCATGACGGCCGGCTCGATTGAAAACGCCGCGGCCCGTCCCAGATCAATGGGGCGTCTTGCTTCCTGCTGCACGGGCTCGCCGCGTGCGGCCAATTCCAGGCACTCGATCAGGCGCGTCAATGAGCGGGCGTTATCTGCGCCGAACGGCTGGCCTGCGGCGTCTTGCAGGTAAAAAATATCTAGCGCCTGTCCCAGCCGAGACGTGAAGACACGCGCGCCGACGACATTCGCGCCGGCCCCCACGATCGCGGCGGCCAGGTCGACGAAGAGACGCTGGCGGTCAGTGGCTGCGACCACCACCTCGGCGGCGTCTCGGTCCGCGCGAATGCGACCTTCTGCGGCAGCTCCCTTGCCAGCACGCCGCGCGAGCGCTGCGTGGCCCAGCACCTCGGCTTCGGAGAAGGCCGAAAAGTAGGCGTCCTCCATAGCGTCAGCCCAAGCCTCTGCTGGCGGGTCGGCCCTGGCAACCCGGACACGTGCATCATAGGCGGCATTCTCATGATAGCGCTTCAGCGCTGCCGCGCTGTCGGATCCCCGACCACCCCGGAATACGGCCTCCGTCGCGCCGTAGAGCTCGCGCAGCAGTTGACCCTTCCATCCATTCCAAACGCCAGGTCCGACGGCGCGTATGTCGGCGACGGTCAAGACTAAGAGAAGGCGCAGGCGCTCTGGCGTCGCAACCGTGGTGGCAAAATCAGTGACGGTTCGCGGGTCGGAGATGTCACGCTTCTGGGCGGTGTCGCTCATCACCAGGTGATGCTCGACCAACCAAGCGACGAGTTCGATCTTGGAGCGCTCCAGGCCCAGGCGTTCGCAGGCAGACCTTGCGGCGCGAGCGCCAGCCTTTTCCTGACCACCCACGCCGCCCTTTCCAGTGTCGTGCAACAGCATCGCCAGGAACAAGGCCTCACGATCAGCAATGAGCGGCATGACCTGGGTGGAGAGCGGATGATCTTCAGCGAATCGACCGACGGCGATGTCTGCGATGACCCCGACAGCCCGCAGCGTGTGCTCATCGACCGTGTAGGAGTGGTACATGTTGAACTGCATTTGGGCGACGATGCGCCCGAACTCCGGCAGGTAGCGGCCAAGCACGCCGGCGTCGGTCATCAGCGTCAGCGTACGCTGCGGATCGCGGCCATGAGCCAGGATTGACAGGAAAACTTTGGCCGCATGCCTGTCGCGGCGCACCGCCGAGGTGATCCGCGTCGTCGCGCGGGTCACGGCGGTAAAGGCGTCCGGATGCAGGTCGAGGTTGCGCGCGTCGGCGATCTTGAACATCCGCAAAAGATTGACCGGGTCGCGCTCAAAGATGTCAGGGCTATCGATATTCAGGCGGCCCGCGATCTCGTGGAACCCAGGCTCGTCAAGGGGTTTGCGCCGTAGCCGGCGCGCGGGCAGCAAGCGAGAAAGACCGCGTGGTGCGACCTTCACGCGTTCAGCCTCTAGCTTCGCAGCGAAGACTCGGGTGAGCGCTCCCACTTCCTTTGCGATCAGAAAATAGCGCCGCATGAACCGCTCGACCGCAGGCGCATCGCCCCGGTCGCCGTAGCCCATCCGTCGTGCGAGCTCAGGTTGCAAGTCGAAGGTCAGCCGCTCTTCCGGCCGGCCGGTCGTGAAATGGAGGTGGGCACGGGTGGCCCACAGAAAGTCAAAGGCCTGGATAAAAGCCCGCACTTCGCGTCGCTCGAACATCTCGAGCTGCATGATCTTTTCAATGGACTGGCCAGGGTGAAGGTACTGGGCGATCCAGAAGAGGGTGTTGAGGTCGCGAAGCCCGCCCTTGCCCTCCTTGATATTGGGCTCGACCATGTAACGGCTAGCGCCGGCGCGCGCGTGGCGCTCGTCACGTTCCCTGAGTTTGGCGGCGACGAACTCTGCGCCCGTACCTTTGACGACCTCGTTCTGGAAACGGCGAAGAAGTTCATCGGCCAGGTTTTCGTCGCCGGCCAGCCGTCGCGCCTCCAGGATCGAGGTGCGAATGGTAAAATCCTCGCGGGAAAGTTTCACGCACTCTTCGACTGTGCGCGAGGCGTGACCGACTTTGAAACCCAAGTCCCACAGCGCGTAGAGCATATATTCGATTACGCTCTCAGCGTGGGCCGTCTGCTTGTACGGACGAACAAACAGCAAATCGATATCTGAAAAGGGTGCGAGCGTGCCGCGGCCGTAGCCACCGACCGCCATCAGCGCAAGACGCTCACCTTCGGTCGGATTGCGCGCGCGGAACACGTGGACAGTCGTAAAGTCCCAAAGGGCTGTGATCACCTCGTCCGTCACGCCAGAGATAAGCCGCGCCGTCTCAATTCCGCCGGCGCCGTTCTCCAACCGCTCCTTGGCGATCATCCGACCGCGGAATAGCGCACCCTTGAGGATCTCAAGCGCCGCTTTGCGCTGCGCTGGCCCATCGCCGGCTTCCAGCGCCGCCGCCGACAGCTGGGCGCGCAGTCGCACGCCATCGACGACATATTCCAAGCGGGTGGGGCGAAGGCGGGGCGGCATGACGAGACGGATATAGGACGCTTTTTCCCAAATCGCCCATGCCGAGTTAACTGAAACGCGCGGCGCGCTCGGACAGCGGCTGCGCCGATGAGCCGGGCCGAGCACCATGACGGCCGCCGCGCCCCCGACGACGGCGATAGCCAAAACACTCGCTTGGGACAGCAGGTCTTTCGGTAATTGACGAAATTGAACGCAAGTCGGCCCCGGGGTTATCCGCAGGATCGAGACTTCCAGCTCAGTCGCGCCGCTCGCATCTAGGACGCAGCGCCTAACAATCCCTTCAGTCGATAGAGCGCATCGATCGCCTCGCGGGGGCTCATGCCGTCGGGCTCCATAATCCGCAGCGCCTCCTCGGCGGGGCTCGGCCCATACGTCGGCGCAACCGCAGCCACAGCCGCAAAAAGGGGCAAGTCGTCGAGGTTGGCGGGGCCGGAGGCCTCGCGTTCCAGACGCTCCAGGACATCGCGGGCGCGCGCAACCACCGGGGCGGGTATGCCCGCGAGCTTGGCGACCTGGACGCCATAGCTGCGGTCAGCCGGACCGGGCCCGGCCTCGTGCAGGAAGATCAGGTCGCCGTTCCATTCTTTGGCTTTGAGGGACAGGTTGGCGACATGGCCCAGGCGCTGCTCCAGCACCGATAACTCATGATAGTGGGTCGCAAAGAGCGCGCGGCAGCGGTTGGTTTCGTGGAGGGCCTCCGCGCAGGCCCAGGCAATGGCAAGGCCGTCGTAGGTCGCCGTACCGCGGCCGATTTCATCCAAGATGACAAACGATCTCGGTGTGGCCTGGGTGAGGATCGCGGCCGTCTCCACCATCTCGGCCATGAAGGTTGAACGGCCGCGAGCCAGGTCGTCGCCGGCGCCGACGCGGCTGAACAGCCGGTCGACGACACCCAGACGCAACCGCGTTGCGGGAACGAAACAACCCGCCTGCGCAAGCACCGCGAGAAGTGCGTTCTGTCGCAAGAACGTCGACTTGCCGGCCATATTCGGACCCGTCACCAGCGCGAGCCTGGGCCCACCAGCGCCCGCACCATCCAGCCGGCAGTCATTGGGAGTGAACGCCTCGCCTGCGCGGCGGACGGCGGTCTCCACGACGGGATGGCGCGCCGCCTGGGCTTCAAATGCCGTCGAGCGATCTACGACCGGCCGGGAGGCACCAACGTCTTCGGCCCATTCGGCAATGGCTGCAGCGACATCGAGACGGGCGGCCGCGCTGGCTGCGGCTTGGATGTCAGCAGCCACGGTGATGGCTGCATCCCGCCAGGCCTCGAAGGTCTCAAGCTCGATCGCCAGCGCCCGCTCGGCGGCCTGGGCGATCTTGGCATCCAGTTCGGCCAGCTCGACGGTGGTGAAGCGCACCTGGTTGGCGAGGGTCTGGCGATGGATGAACGTCGCATTCAGCGGCGCAGAGAATAACGGCTCGGCGGCTTTGACTGTGGCCTCAACGAAATAACCCAGGACGGCGTTGTGGCGAACTTTCAGTGCGACGCTGCTTTTTTCGGCCAGTTGGGTCTCCAGTCGCAAGATCACGCGGCGGCTGTCGTCGCGCAACCCGCGGGCCTGGTCGAGTTCGGGACGCACCCCCTCGCCCACAAATCCGCCATCGCGCGCCTGGACGGGAAGATCGCGGCCTAAGCCTTCAGTCAGTAAAGCGCGAAACTGAGCGAGGTCAGGATGCAGGGCCGGTGTCAGGGCTTGCAGCGCGGTCGCGACCTCCTCCGGTGCCTGGACGAGCGGATCCTTCGCCGATGCAAAGAGGACATTTATGGCCTCCCCAATCGCCAGGCCGTCGCGCAGGGCACCGAGATCACGAGGGCCGCCTCGGCCCAACGCCAGACGCGAAAGCGCGCGCGCCATGTCGCCCAAGCCTTTCAGCGCTTCGCGCAGCCTCTGGCGCTGCGCCCTATGCTCACAGAACCACGCGACCGCATCGAGCCGCGTGTCGATGGCGGCCGGATCAAGCAGTGGCCGGGCCAAACGCGCCGCCAGCAGGCGCGCGCCCGGCGCCGTCATCGTTCGATCGATGGCGGCAAGTAACGAGCCTTCACGTGAGCCGGAGGTCGCCTTCTCGATCTCCAGGCTAGTCCGTGTGGCTGGATCAATGGCCATAACGTCGGCTTCGCCTGCGCGGCGTGGCGCCGAGAGCGCAGGCAGCTTGCCAGCCTGCGTCGTCTCCAGATGGGCGGCGATCAGGCCAAGGGCGGAGATCTCGGCACCGGAGAGCGCACCGAACCCGTCGAGTGTCTCCACGCCGTAAAGCCGCTTCAGTCGCGCCTCTGATGCTGAGGGCTCCGCCAGAGCCTGCGGTAGCGGCTGGACAAAGCCGCCAGCCTGTCTCAGAGCCGAATTGACCGCCTCATCGCCGAACAGCCGGTCAGGGACCAGAATCTCGGAAGGCCCCAAAGCTGCCAGCGCCGATGCCAAGCCGGCCACGCCCGTTGCGAGGACCTCCACCTCACCGGTGGAAAGCTCGACGCTGGCCACCGCCGCCTGACCGCCTCGGACCGCTATAGCGGCCAGTCGATTGGCGCCACGGGCATCGAGCAGGCCCTCCTCGGTCAGCGTGCCGGGCGTAACCACTCGCACGACGTCGCGATGAACCACCGACTTTGAGCCACGCTTCCTGGCCTCGGCGGGGTTCTCCATCTGCTCGCAAACCGCAACCTTGAAACCCGCGCGAATTAGCTTGGCGAGGTAGGCTTCGGCGGCATGAACCGGTACGCCGCACATCGGAATTGGATTGCCTGCGTGCTGGCCGCGGGCCGTGAGCGTGATACCGAGCGCGGCGCTGGCCTTCTGGGCGTCCTCGAAGAAAAGTTCATAAAAATCACCCATGCGGAAGAACACCAGCGCATCCGGCTGACGTGTCTTGGCCTCGAAATACTGCGCCATCACGGGCGAGGCGCCAGCGGCGGGATCGGGCAAGGTGTTGGAAATCTGGGCGTTCATGAGCCGCGTGACGCTAACTGTCGAAGAGCGGCCCGTCAGCCCCCGTAACCCTTTGAACCGCGTGCGAACAAGCCCAAGCTGTGGATGGATGGCCCATCGCGTGGAGCGCCTTGGCTTGGGCTTTGGCTGGCAGCGCGCCCGAAGTTATCGAGGTCGAGCTCGCGGTTTGATCCCAAACACCTCGACATTCTGTGGGCCGTGAGCCTGGGCGGCGTGTCGGATCTAACGACTGCCGCTCAGGCCTGTGGCGAGACGACGCTCGCTTGCCTGCTGTCTGGATCGCCTGCAGCCATCCTGTGGCCGACACCTCGCCGGCCCGTCGCCCGTCTTTTCCGGTCGCGCGGATGCTGATCCACGCACACCGCGACACCACCTCGCCGCCGGCCCAAAGCAAGGCCTATGTCGCCAAGGCGCGCGCGGCCCACGATATCGGCCCATGGACTTACGCCATACCGGGAGATGGGCATGTGGAGGAGATCGCGCCTGGATCTCGCACCTGGTCCGCCGGCATAAGCGGCCTCGAGTCGGTTTTCAGCAGCCGCGATGGCGCCTGGGTGCGCCGCCTGACGGCAGACCCACTCTAGCTCTCGACCCGATCTTCAGCCGCATAAGTCAATGAAACAAAGACATCCTCCAGGTCCGGGTCCTCGGTTGAGATGTCCTTGATGTGCAAGCCGGCGGCACGGATGGCGGCCAAAACCTGCTCGACTGAGGATTGGCCCGTCCGATAGCCGACAGAAAAGCCGCCCGCAGGCAGGAGATGGGTCTCGAAGCCTTGCAACAACGGAGCCGTGGTCACAGGCTCCTCCGGGGTCACCAGAACTTTGCGGGTATCCATACGCGCAAGCAGGGTTGTCGTCGGTTCGCAGGCCACCACCTTGCCGCGGTTGATGATCGCGATCTGATCGCAGAGCTCCTGAGCCTCCTCAAGGTAATGGGTAGTCAGGACGATGGTCACACCCTTGCGGTTTAGCTCCAGCACATAGGCCCAGAGCTGGCGACGCAGCTCCACGTCAACACCTGCCGTGGGCTCATCGAGGATCAGCACTGGAGGGTTGTGCACCATGGCCTTGGCCACCATCAGCCGCCGCTTCATACCGCCAGAGAGCTGGCGGACATAGGCGTTGGCCTTGTCGCCGAGGCCCAACGCATTGAGCAATTCCATCGTCCGACGCTCGGCTGGCGGCACCGCGTACATGCCAGCAGCAACTTCCAGCGATTCTTTCGGCGTGAAGAAGGGATCGGCGGCGATCTCCTGCGGCACGACGCCGATCGCAGCCCGAGCGTCGCGAGGGCGCTCGTCGAGGTCGCGGCCCCAGATTGAAACCGTCCCGGAGGTCTTCCTGCAGAGACCCGCCAGGATATTGATAAAGGTTGACTTGCCCGCACCGTTTGGGCCGAGCAGCCCAAAGATCGAGCCCCGCGGGATCGCGAGGTCCAGACCCTTTAGCGCCTGCATTTGCGGCGTGGTCTTGGTGGCGGCGTAAGTCTTGACCAGGCCTTTGGCCTCAATCGCGTAGTCCGGCAGTTCCATAATCATCCTGTCGTTGACGGCGAAAGCCGTGGTCGCATACCTAGGCGCGCGGCGGCCTCTCCACAATCGGGCTGCCAGTCAGGAATCGACAGATGGCTCGCACAACTCCGACCAAGGCCGCCGCTCACACGGCTAAGCCATCGCCCGTGTCAGCCACGTCCGTCGAAAACCCGGCGCCCGAGACCATCGTGGTCCGCTCCAAACGCGTCGCCTGCGATGGCGTCGGCGGCGCACTCGGCCATCCGCGGGTCTGGCTCGAAATGGGTGAGGCAAATTTCGTGGAGTGTTCCTACTGCGACCGCCGGTTCGTCTTGGCCACCGGTACGGAGGGCACGGAGAACGAACTGACGGCGCCGGGCGTCTACGAAGGCTCGCACGGACACTAGAGGTGCAGTCGGCTGATTGGTCCAGGCCGTGACGTTTAAATGGATCTGAGCGTCGTAGCCAACCCGAATCGGATCTGACCTGCGTCACGCAAGTGTTCACTTGCCATACGTATATGGGGCGAGCGCCGAGCGAAAAATTTAATTTTTGACGGCCGGATTAGACTCTCAAGGGCATCAATATGTATTGAACGCCCGCGTCTTGCGGATCGAGCACCAGGGCCGGATCGTTCGGGCCGCCGAAACGTAGCTCGGCCATTTCGCCTGAAATCTGGTCGGTGATGTCCAGTAAGTAGCGGGCGTTGAACGACAGCTCGAAGGCGTCACCATCGTAGTCGAGCTCCAACTCTTCTACGGCCTGGCCTGCTTCCATGTTGCGGACCGTCAGGACGCACTTGCCGCTCTCGACAGCCATTCGCACCGAGCGACTCTTTTCCGCCGAGATGGTGGCCACGCGATCGACGGCTTTAGCGAATAGCTTGGAATCCACCAGCACGATGCGCGTGTTGTCCTTGGGGATGACCCGCGGATAGTCGGGGAAGGTGCCATCGATGACTTTGGAGGTCAGCGCCGCGCCGCCGAAATCGAAGCGAATCTTTTGCGGACTAATCTGAAGCTCGACCTGCTCGCCCGCATCTTCCAGCAGGCGGCGGGCCTCGTTGATGGTCTTGCGAGGCACGATGACACCTGGCGCACCCACTGCGCCTTCCGGCGCGGCCATCTCGGCAAGCGCAAGGCGCGAACCATCAGTGGCCACGGCGCGCAACTTGGGGCTGCCATCCTCGACCACAGTGTGCAGATAGAGGCCGTTCAAGTAGTAGCGGGTCTCTTCGGCGGAGATCGCAAATTTGGTCTTGTCGATCAGCCGGATCAGGTCGCCGACATCGACGGCAAGCCGCCCCGACAGACCGTCCGAGCTCATAACGGGGAAGTCGCCGGCCGGCAGAACGGGAAGATTGAAGCGGCTGCGCCCAGCCGAGACCGTTAGCCGCGGGTCCTCGCCCGTGAAGCTCAGCACCACATCTGCGCCTTCCGGCAGCTTGCGGACGATCTCATAGAGCGTATGGGCCGGCGCAGTGATCTGACCTGGCTGGTCGACCTGGGCCATGGCCTCGTCGATGATCTCGAGATCAAGATCCGTCGCCGAGAAGGTCAGACGGCTGCGCTCTGCTGACAGCAGAACGTTTGAAAGGATCGGAATCGTGTTTCGCCGCTCAACAGCGCTTTGCACATGCCCGAGCGCCTTCAATAGCGCCGCCCGCTCGATCGTCAGCTTCATGTCTCTGTCCGAACCGTACCGCACAGGCGCGATTCGCAGCCTGCGCCCCCGACCAGGAAGGGACTTGCCACATTAACGAAATTCGAGGGGCGTGGAAGGGGCGACTCCGCGCTTATGCACGGCGATCCACAGCCCCACCCGGATCAGCCTCTTCACCGGCCTCATAAGGGTTCGAACCCGCCGCCGCTGTTGCGGCTGGAGGTGGCGGCGCACTTTCCTTCGCTGCCACGACCACCATGGCTGGGCGAACCAGGCGCCCCAGCAATTCGTAGCCGGGCTGCATGACCTCCACGACGCCGCCCGCGGCCACGTCTGTGCCGGGCTGCTCCATCATCGCTTGATGGCGGTGCGGATCGAACCGCTCGCCACGCAAGGGATCGAGTTTCTTCAGACCGTTCCGTTCAAAGGCGCTTTGCAGCTCCTTCTCGGTCATCTCGACGCCAAGGACGAAATTCTTCACCGCCGGGTCGCCGGACTCCGCCGGTTCGTAGACAAGCGCGCGAGCCAGGTTATCGGCTACGCCCAGCAAGTCGCGAGCGAACTTTTGGATGGCGTAGGCACGCGCGTCATTGGCTTCGCGCTCAGCGCGCCGCTTGGTGTTCTCAGCTTCCGCCGCAAAGCGCAGGATTTGCTCCTTTAGCGCGGCGTTCTCCACCTTCAGCGCGGCGTTTTCGTCCGCGGTCGCTTCGGCGATGAAGGCGTCAGCTTCGTCTGGCGTATTGTCTTCGGACATCTGTCTCTTTTCGTCTCTTAAGCGTTCATGACTTGGCCCAACACGCGGGCCGTATAATCCACGAGAGGGATGATCCGGGCATAATTCAAACGCGCGGGACCGATAACCCCGATCGCACCCAAGACCCGTTGTGAGCCCGTCATATAGGGGGCCGCGATCACGGCGGAACCCGAAAGCGAGAAGAGACGGGTCTCCGCACCGATGAAAATGCGCACGCCCTGACCATCGCGGACCCCATCCAGCAGCGAAATGAGCTGCTCTTTCTGCTCAAGGTCTTGGAAAAGCGAGCGGACGCGCTCCAGGTCTTCGACAGCGCCGGCTTCTTCCAGCAAGTTGGCGCGGCCGCGTACGATCAGGGCGCGATCCCCCGCCTCGCCGCCGCCCCAGGCCGCCAAACCGTCCTCGACGAGCTTGGCGGCGGTGACGTCAAGTTCTCGACGCGCCGTGTCTAGGTCCGCGCGTAGATCGCTCTTGGCTTCAACGAGGGTCCGGCCACGAAGTCGGGCGTTGAGGAAATTTGAGGCCTCGGTCAGCGCCGAGGGTGTGACGCCGGCCGGCAAGCGGATCAGCCGGTTCTCTACCGTGCCGTCTGCAAAGACCATGATCACCAGCGTCCGATCACCGCCCAGCGCCACGAACTCCACATGCTTGACCCCCGCGTCGCGGATCGGGGTCACCACGACGCCGGCACCGCCAGCCAGGCCGGACAGAATAGAGCTGGCTTCGTTCAGAGCATCTTCGTAGTTGCGGCCATGGGCGTGTAACCGTGCCTCGATAGCTTGGCGATCAATTTGACCAATATCGCCGACTTCCAAAAGTCCGTCGACGAAGAGCCGCAGACCGGCATGGGTCGGCAGTCGGCCGGCGCTCATGTGCGGGGCACCCAGCAAGCCGAGCTGGGTCAAATCCTGCATGGTGTTGCGGATCGAAGCCGGGGAGAGGGGTAGGCCACCCTTAGACAGGGTGCGCGATCCCACGGGCTCACCGGTTTCCAGATAGCTTTCCACGATGCGGCGAAAGATGTCTCGCGCGCGTTCATCAAGTTCGGCCAACGAGGGACCGGAGGCGAAAAGGGGGCTGCTCACTGGGGCGTGCGCTGGGTTCTCACGTGCATCCATGGACTGGACCTTGCCGATCTAGGATAAGCGCGGCGCGAGTGGGCGCAAGCCGCGTGCCGCCGCAAGGAGTAATCTATGCGTCCATCCGAGCGCCTTGCCGACGTCCTTCGGCCCGTAACCCTGGAAACGGGCGTCAACCGCTACGCTGAGGGGTCCTGCCTCGTCAGCTTTGGACATACCAAGGTTCTGGTGACGGCGAGTCTTGAAGAAGGCGTACCTGGCTTCCTGCGCGGTAAGGGCCAAGGCTGGGTCACCGCCGAATATGGCATGCTGCCCCGCGCCACCCATACCCGAGGGCGTCGCGAAGCGGCTCAAGGCAAGCAGTCCGGACGCACACAAGAGATTCAGCGGCTGATCGGCCGCTCCATGCGCGCTATCGTCGATCTTAAGGCCTTGGGCGAGCGGCAGATCTCCATCGACTGCGACGTGATCCAAGCTGACGGTGGAACCCGCACGGCCTCGGTCACAGGTGCCTGGGTCGCGTTGCGTCTGGCGACCAAATACCTGCTGGATGAGGGCGTGATCACCAAGGACCCGATTGTCGATGCCGTAGCCGCGATCAGCTGCGGTGTGTTCAACGGTGCGCCTGTGCTCGACCTCGACTACGAAGAAGATTCCAACGCCGAGGCTGACGCCAATTTCGTGCTCACCGGAACGGGTGACATCGTCGAAATTCAGGCCACGGGCGAAAAGCGTGGCTTCTCAGAAGGGGAATTCGACACACTCTTCGCACTGGCCCGGAAGGGCATCGGCGAGCTCATCATCCTGCAGCGCGCAGCGACGGGCGGCCAGTAGGCAAAACGGGCGGCTGGTTGTCCAGCCGCCCGCTTAATCACAGCCCGCTTTTGACGGTATCTTCTTTAGAGCCCGGCCATCAGGTGGCGGAGCGCCGAGGTCGGCAACCGGTCCAACTCAAGGACCAGCGGCGCGAACATGGCGCTAAGGGCGCGTTCAATTGCATCGATCATAGTGAACACTCCATTGTGCGTCGCAACATTGTGCGGTGCATATAAAATGGAATGTTGAGATTGCAAGGTTTCTCTGGGCCGAGAACAAAATATTTGCTGCAGCGCAGCGCTGTTGTCACTCGGCCTCTTCTTCATCCCAAGCCTCGTCGCCGGGCCCGGCTTCATAGAGCAAGAGGTCGCCCGGCTGGCAGTCTAGCTCACGGCAGAGCGCTGCAAGGGTCGTAAAACGCACAGCGCGCGCCTTGCCCGTTTTCAGGATCGAGAGGTTGGCGATCGTGACGCCGACGCGGTCGGCCAGCTCGGTCAGGGACATGCGCCGCTCGAGCAGCATACGGTCGAGTTGGACACGAATTGGCATTCTCTTAGCGCCCCCTAGATCGTTAGCTCGGCTTCACGTCGAAGGCGGGCCCCCTCACGGAACACCTCAGCCAGCACGAACACCACCAAAACAGAGAACCAAGCGGTGAGGTTGAGGTTGGGCTGGATACGGGCGACACCCGGCATGAAAGGGCTCAAGCCCCAGACGCAATAGCGACCAACCTCAAGCGCGGCCAGCATCAGGCCAATCAGACGCAGCCGGCCGACGTTCGTCGGATGGAACGGGTCACCCGCCATCAGAGTCATAAAGATGCGGCGCAGTGAATGGACGATGACGAGGACGCCGCCGACCGAAAGACCAATGACCAGTAAAACGCCGGCAAATAGCGGGCCACGGATCGCGACGGTCGCGGCGTTTTTGACGAGAAAGTCGGGGAATAGGTGGGCGTTGAAGCTGAACAGCAGGGCGCCAAGCAGCGCTAGGGTAACGGCACCAAGGGCGATCCAGAGGGCAGCGAAGACCACATCCAGAATGATCTTTAGGAAACTCGAGACCGATCCCGGTCCAAGCGCGCGCATCCAGACCCTCCTTACGACAAAACCTGCCCTGGCCGCCCCCGAAGGCGCATCGGCTTGGGCGGGTCGGACCAACCCCAAAGTATGGAGCCTAGTGGATCGAAGCGACGGCGGCGACCGCCACCATTGGCGCCACGGCGAGCACCCTGAAAATGCTGAACGAGGCACCGTCGAAAGCCCTCATAAAGGTGGAGAACATGATCGTCGTCCTTCTGAAAAATCTTGCTGCACTGCAGCATATATCGGGGGCTATTTCCGGCTCCGGTGATGATTTCTCGAAAGCCCGTATCGATTAGCGATCAAAAATAACATCGAATAGCGATATTAAAATTTTGCAATGCAACCCCGCGGGGTGCGGCTATGGTCCCAAAGCTGTGAAGGAGGCACAAATCGATGGCGTTGAAGTTGGAGCCCGGAACACGGCTGGTCGTGGCCACCCACAACGCTGGCAAGGCGCGCGAGTTGGCTGAAATTCTTGAGAACCGCTTTGAGCTCGTGACCGCAGGCTCGCTTGGGCTGCACGAGCCCGATGAGACCGAGACAACGTTCGTAGGCAATGCCTTGCTCAAAGCCCGGGCCGCAGCAGAAGCCAGCGGTTTGATCGCTTTGGCGGATGATTCTGGTCTATCCGTGGTGGCCCTCGACGGCGCGCCAGGGATCTATTCGGCACGTTGGGCGGGCCCTGGGCGGAACTTCACCGAAGCCATGAAAAAGGTGGAGGCGCGACTGGAAGAAGCCCGCGCTCAAGACTTCTCAGCCTGGTTCACCAGCGCGCTGGCGGTGGCCTGGCCCAGCGGCCCCGGCGTGGTCGTCGAGGGCCGCATCGATGGAACTCTGACCTTCCCGCCCCGAGGGGAAAAGGGCTTCGGCTATGATCCGATCTTCATACCCGAGGGCCTAGATCGGACCTTCGGCGAAATCGAGCCCCTGCAGAAAGACGGCATCAGCCACCGCGCTCGCGCATTCGCCAAACTCAAGGCCGCTCTCTTTTGACGGGAGGACCGAAACTAGGCCTCTATGTGCACTGGCCCTATTGCGCCCGCATCTGCCCCTATTGCGACTTCAACGTCTACAAGCACCGCAAGGGCGAGGAGCCGGCAGCCCTGGCTCAGGCCATCATCGCCGATCTCCAGTCCCAAGCTGCGCTCACGGGGCCTCGGGAATTGGCTGCAATCTTCCTGGGCGGAGGCACGCCGTCACTGATGGACCCGGCCTGGGCAGGCGAGATCATCTCGGCGGCCCGGAACTTCTGGACCCCCGCGCCAGATCTGGAGGTGACGCTGGAAGCCAACCCAACCGACGCCGAGGCCGCTCGTTTTGCCGCTTTCGCCGACGCCGGAGTGAACCGACTATCGCTGGGACTGCAGTCTTTGGACGACGGGGCGCTAAAGTTCCTGGGCCGCAACCATGACGCGGCAACCGCCATCCGCGCGACCCAAGCTGCCACTGCGGCCTTCCCGCGCCTGTCGATCGACATGATCTATGCCCGGCCAGGCCAAACACCGCGCGCCTGGATGGGAGAGCTGCAGGCGGCCCTCGACCTGGGTGCAGAGCACGTCTCGCCGTACCAGCTGACAATCGAGCCCGGCACCGCCTTCGACCGGGCTGTGCGCAGAGGCATGTTCTCATCGCCCGAAGGCGAGCTTGGCGCAGAGCTCTACGAGACGACCCAACGCGTGCTCGAAGCCGCCGGTTTCGATGCTTACGAAGTCTCCAACCATGCCCGTGGCCCAGCCGCCCGCTCGCGCCACAACATGATCTACTGGCAGGGGCACGATTATGTCGGCGCAGGTCCCGGCGCGCACGGGCGGATCACCCGAGGCGGGGCCCGCCATGCGACCTATGCCCAAACGAGACCTGCCGACTACATCGCTCGCGTCGTCGAGACAGGTCTGGGACTTGCCACCTGCGAACAGCTCGACGCACGCGAGACGGCCCAGGAGCGCCTGCTGAGCGGCCTTCGAATCACCGATGGTGTGCCTGTGGCCGAAGTGGCGGCCTTAGAAATCCCGCCGGAACGCATCGGCGATCTGAAGGCTCAAGGCCTGCTTGCAGACGACCCAAATCGTCTCCGTGCCACACCGGCGGGCCGCTTGGTGTTGGATCGCCTGACGACTGAACTCGCAACCTAGACGCTTGCCTTATTCTTCGATCGCAGCGAACCCTCCGGCCATGGCCTCACACTTACCGCCTCCCGACCTGGACGACACAGCCCTGGCGGCCGGGCTCTATGTGGTCGCCACGCCCATCGGCAACCTGCGGGACATTACACTTCGCGCGCTCGACGTCTTGGCGGCCGCCGACCTGGTGCTGGCCGAAGACACCCGGGTCGCAGGCAAACTCCTGCAGGCCTATGGTCTTTCGGCCAAGCTGGAGCGCTACGACGAACACGGCGCAGAACGCACCCGGCCCAAGGCTATGGCGGCCTTGGCCCAGGGCAAGACCGTAGCCTTGGTCTCCGACGCAGGAACCCCGCTCGTCTCAGATCCCGGCTACAGGCTCGTGCGCGAAGCCGCGGCCGCGGGGTTTTCCGTCTTCCCGATCCCCGGGGCGTCGGCCTTACTGGCGGGGCTCTCAGCGGCAGGCCTTCCCACAGACCGTTTCCTGTTTGCGGGCTTTCCGCCACCCAAAAGCGCGGCCCGAAGGACGTTTCTAGAGGAGCTCGCGCCGATCCGCTCAACCCTGGTCTTCTTTGAGGGAGGATCGCGGTTGGCGGAGAGCCTGACCGACATGGCCGCTGTTCTTGGCGAGCGTGAGGCCGTTGTCTGCCGCGAGCTCACCAAGCTCTACGAGACCTTCTATCGTGGTCCGCTGAGCCTCTTGGCCGCCGACCCCAAGCTTGACGCACCGAAAGGCGAGATCGTGATCCTGGTTGGGCCAGGTCACCAGGTAGAAGCAACGGAAAGCGACATCGACACAGCGCTTGCTGACGCGCTGAGCCGCCTGCGCCCTGCCGAAGCTGCCGCAGAGGTGGCCAAGGCGCTAGGTCTCTCCCGCCGCGATGTCTACCAACGGGCAATGGCGATTAGGGCTGGCCGGTGAACCGCGCTGTTCACGCCGCCCGAGGTCGGGCCACATGCATGTCAGGCCGGCGGAAATCTTTGCGGCGTTGCGGCTGATGGCGAAGGACTGCCGCGCCAGGACCCGTCTGAAGGCCCGCCGGGCCGAGATCAATCGCATAGACCTCGCGCTCGGCACACTTCGTGGGCATATTCCCTGCGCCTGGGAGGGTGTGTGAAGGCATGGGTCGCGAAGAGGCTGAATCCATCCTCAAGGACGCCGGCCTGGCCGCCGACAGCGACTTCCCGCTTCTGGACGCCGCGATCGCTTGCGCTCTTCACGAAGACCCCAGTCGCGATCCGCAAGCCGCTTATGATCTGGGCGCAATGGGCGCTGAGCGGCTCGCCCAACGCTTGAAGCAGGAAAGCGCTGAAGAGGCACTGGCCGAGGCGATGGCCGGAGATCTGCGCTTGGCAGGCGATGTGTTGTCCTACGAAGCTCCAGAGAATGCCGACATCATCTCCGTGGCCGAGCGCCGCAAGGGCCTGGCTGTCGCCTTGGGGGTATTCTACCTGCACTCCGCTCGCCGATGTGCGCTCACAGTGCAGGGCGTGGATTTCCCTGGCCACTTCCTGCTGCGCATCGAAACCGATGAAGGCCCGCTTGCGTTGGACCCCTTTTCGGAGGGCCGTGTCGTCCTGCCATCGGAGCTGACACGTCGCGCGCTGCACGCCGGACTGACCCCCAACGTCGCCGACCGCTTGGACCGACTCATGGCTCCGGTTAGCGACCGCGCCGTCCTGCTGCGCCTGCAGAACACCATCTACGCGCGCGCCATTCAGGTGCGCGACTTCGAACGCGCTGAACGCTCGGCGCTGCGTCGCGCCCTGCTGGATCCAAGCGACCACCGCCCCTGGCTCGATGTCGCCGCCGCCCGCGAAGGTCAGGGCGCGTTGGCTGGATCTCTGGAAGCCCTGGCTCGCGCGACAGCGCTCGACGGCGGCGCCACCTTAGCCGCCCGGGCTCAGCGCGAGAGGGTGAGGCTTCAGCTGAACTAGGTAAGCAGCGACTGGCGCCCGGCCCCGGCCCAGCCTATGTCCCCAAACGTCAAGGTCGCCAGGAGCGCAGGCATGTCTCTGAAGGTCGCGGTGCAAATGGATCCCATCGAGGGGATTAACATCGAGGGCGACACGACGTTTCTGATGATGGAGTCTGCCCAGGCGCGCGGCCACAGCCTCTTCGTCTACACCACCGACACGCTCGCCATGGACGAAGGCCGGGTCTTCGCCCGCGGGCGCAATGTCACCGTCCAGCGGCGGCCCGGCGATCACGCCACGCTTGGCGCCTTCATGCGGGTCGATCTGGCGGCCTTCGACGTAATTCTGCTGCGCCAGGATCCGCCCTTCGACATGAACTACATCGACTCGACCTTTTTTCTCGAGAAAGTCCACCCAAAGACCCTGGTGGTGAACGACCCTGTGGCGGTTCGCAACGCGCCGGAAAAACTGTTCGTCACCGACTTCCCCGGCCTACAGCCACCGACCCTGATCACCGCCGACCGTGAGGCGATCGCCGACTTCCGTGCGCGGCACGGAGATGTGGTGTTGAAACCCCTCAACGGACGGGGTGGCTCAGGCGTGACCCGCCATCTCGTGGACGATCCAAATCTCGAGGCGCTGCTGGAAATCCACGCTGAGCTGAGCCGTGAACCGGTGATCTTGCAGAAGTTCCTGCCCTCAGTGACCAAGGGAGATAAGCGCATCCTGCTGATTGACGGCCAGGCCGTAGGCGCGATCAACCGGGTGCCGCAGAAGGGCCAGATCCGCTCCAACCTGGCCGTTGGCGGCAGGGCCGAAGCGGTGGAACTCACCGCGCGTGACCGCGAAATCTGCGCGACCATCGGCCCTGAGCTGAAACGTCGCGGCCTGCTGTTCGTCGGCATAGACGTGATCGGTGACTACCTGACGGAGATCAACGTCACCTCGCCCACCGGTGCCGTGGCCTTGAAGGCGTTCACAGGCATCGACGCAACGGAGGTCCTCTGGCAACGGATTGAAAGTCTTCGCGCTCGCGTTTGAGTTTTCAACCCCAAGGCGCTCCGCCAAGTCGCGCAAGCATCTCAAATTCCGCAAAAATTCGCGGTTGTTGATCTGGGCGCATACCGGCGCTGGGGCTTTTGTGGATAACGATTGCCCGGCCATTCGGATGGGTCCCCGTTATCGCACGCGGTGGATTGCTCATTTACCGACGCGGGGCGCCTGGCGCGGTCATGGGGGTGCCTGCGAGCGCGAGCCGCCGGCGGCCGCGCCACCTATTCCAGGTCCCGACACCGACGGCAAAAAACACCCATTGGCTCCAAATGACCTGACCTGTTGCGTAGGCCCAGGCGCGAACGCCGGGGTCAACGATCCGGGCGATATGGGTGAGGACACAAAGAAGTTGAAAGGCGGTCGCTGCCAGCGGCCAGTATCGCTTTGTGCGCAGGGCAAGCATGAGCAGTATCACGAGCAGGCAGGTATCGGCGACAAAGGCGCCTTTTTGGGCGCCGACCCAGTTGGGATCACGCAGGACGATGGTGACCAGCCAGCTCAATATCAGACCGCCGGCGGCGATCTGTTCCTCACGACCACCCTTCCAGAACGCCCCGCCGCTAACGATGACGGCGATCGCTAGTCCGACCCAGGGCGGCAAGGCATAACTGGCAAGCTGCAATGAAAAGGACCCCCGGCAAGAGTCGAGGGTCCAGTCTGCCTGACCGTGTTGATCGGCGAAATGGGATTCTAAGCTGCGCGGACAGCCCGCAGGGCACGGCGGCCGGCTTGAGGCTGGGCGTCACTGGCGAACATCGGGGGTGGCTTGTGGCCACTCCCCGGGTCCGTCATCGTGATCGCACCGAGACCGATCTGGCTCTGCACAATCGAAAGTTCCTTGTGGGTCTCCACGATCGCCCGGCGAGCATCGGCAAGCGCGGCGATGGCCTGGCTGGCGCGTTCGACAGCGTCCTGCCCGATGAGCGCCGAGGCACCTGCCTGTTGGCGTAGTGTCGGCATGATGCCCGCCAGGGCCGCGGTCTTGGCGAGGGCCACGTCGATGGCCGCTTCAGCTTCGAACAGGACGCCGGCAACGTGTTCGGCAGCCATACGACGTTGCTTGAGCATGAGATCTCTCCTGCGCGCGTCGGTTTGCGACGCCCGCACTGTGTTTAGAGGACGTATGGTTTCCGTTCGGTTCAGGCGCGGAAAAAAGTTCGCCCAAGGTCCGAAAGCGCGTGGAGACCGGCCAGCATGCCACCGAACGCAAGCACCGTGATGACTGCGATTGCAACAATTGTCCCGATCCGAGCGGCAGGACTCAAATCATTTCGGTCGAGCCAAGTTCGGGTTCCGATTTGAAATTCTCGTCCAGCAGGACCCACGTCATGCAGAGCACTTCGCGCAAGACCATTTCTGAAGGCTTGAAAGCTGACAGCTTGCGATTGCCCGAGACCAAATGCTGGACCATCTTGGCTTGCGCTGGGGTCGCCGCCAGGTCGACGAGCTGTCGCTCCAATTGCGCCCAGGTAAAGGTCGGCAGGGCTTCCTCTCGCGCCGGCGGGTTCGGCCAGCGCGCCTCGAAATCGTCGATTTCCTGACGCAGGCGCAAAGCCCTGCCGATCACCGCTCGGTTGTCGAAGTTCGACCAGTCGCCCATCAGCTTGTTCCTCTGTTGCCGGCTCATCCGGCCAGAGGTTGCCAGGCGCGTCTGTCCTGATCGCGTCGTGTCCTGATCCGGTCAGGACATGGTTAACGTCGAGTTGCCGAGCAAGCCTCGCCGCGGAATAGCGATCCTCAACGCCCAGCTTGCGTCGTGCACGATCGCAATACGTGTCCACAGAGGTCTTTGACATTCCCAGCTTTCGAGCAATTTGCTTTGACGAAAGGTGCTGGTCGACCAACCGCAGGCATTCACGCTCACGCTGCGTAAGCAGCGTTACCGATTCCTCGGAAATTATGTCGCGTTCAGCCATAGTGATAGCAGTTAACGACGACTTGGCGCTCGCGTCTACTTTAACGCGAAGACCAAAGTACGATCAGTTACGCTCTGAGACACCAAAAGGGCCTCGTGATGGATTTGAAAGACCCCGGCCGCGCCGCGCAGCTAGAGCTGATGATCGGTGCCCGGATGCGCACCCGCCGCCGCCAGCTCGGCCTTTCTCAGAGCGACCTGGCAGACCGGCTCGGCGTATCCTTTCAACAGGTTCAGAAATATGAACGTGGAGCCAATCGCGTGGCGGCCTCGACCCTGTTGGCCGCCGCCCAAACACTTTCCACCAGTATCTCTTGGCTGGTTGGTGAAGACTCCTCGGGACGCGACGATGACGAGGACGTCTTCCGCGCGCTTTCGCGGCCAGGCGCCCTGGAGATGCTGGAAGCCTTCAATGCGATTCCTGACCCGCGTACCCGCGCCGCGTTCCTGGCGCTCGCAAGAGAATTGACCGCAATCCGGGTCACTTGACCGACCGTTAAGGCGTTTGGCGCTATCCAAGCACCATGCGCAGAACGCCCATGAAACCTGTTCGACCCCTTGCCGAGCGAAGACCCCGGCGCGACCAGCTCAGCGCCGAACAGCTCGCCTCTCTCAGTCATGAATTCCGCACACCCCTGAACGGCGTGCTGGGTATGTCGCGCTTGCTTGACAGCACCCGGCTGACACCCGAGCAGCGGGCCTATGTCGCGGCTCTCAAAGACTCTGGCGAGCACCTGTTGACCCTGGTCAATGACATGTTGGACTTCGCCAAGCTTGGGTCTGGCAAAGTCGATCTGCACACCAGCCAAGTGGAGGTGGGTGATCTGTTGCGGGGCGTTTGCGAATTGCTGTCGCCGCGAGCGCGGGAAAAGGGCATCGAGATCGCCTGGGCGGTGCCCAATGATTTGGACGCTATCCTCGCCGACGACGGACGCCTGCGCCAGATTTTGCTCAATTTCGCCGGCAACGCCGTGAAATTCACCGAGGTTGGCGGCGTACTCCTCAGCGCCTGCCAGGAGCCGCCAGGCCACGTCAGGTTCACCGTCGACGACACCGGTCCCGGCGTCTGCGTCGCACAGCGCGAGCGCATCTTCGAAGCCTTTGCTCAGGCAGACCCAGCACATGCTCACCTCGGGGGCGCTGGCCTGGGTCTCGCCATCGCCCGACGCCTGGCTACGGCCATGGACGGTCGCGTTGGCGTGGAGGAGGGCCCGCAAGGCGGCGCCCGGTTTTGGTTCGAGGCCGCGTTTCGCACCGTTCCTGGATCGAAACCGGCTCCGAGGCTGGAGGGTCGGAAGGTCGGCGTCGTCTCCCCAAACCCGATTGTTCGTCAAGCCGCCTCGCGGCAAATCGAAGCTTGCGCCGGGCGCGCCGTGGCTGCCGAAAATCTCGACAGTCTGATGGCGACCACCCAGTTCGGTGATGTGATCCTGGTTGACCACGCCCTGGCCACAAGCGCGCGGTTGATCCGTCGTCCGCCGGAAAGGCACGCCATAATTCTGCTTGCGCCAGAAGAACGCGCCCTGATCCGGCGCTATCGGCGCTCCGGATTCGCCGGCTATCTGATCAAGCCCCTCCGCCGCGCGTCTTTGGAGGAAAGGGTCCTGGTCGCCGCAGCTGGCGTCGAACAGGCGCAGAGCGGCGACGAGCTGAACGAAGACGAACGCATCACCACGGCCGCCGCCCCCGGAAAGCGAGTGCTGCTGGTCGAAGACAACCCGATCAACGCGCTCTTGGCCCGCGCGCTCCTGACCCGCGAGGGCTGTGAGATTGATCACGCTAGCCGAGGCGAGGAAGCCTTGGCCGCCGTCAAGGTCGGCACCTACGACCTGATCTTGATGGACATGCGCATGCCAGGTCTCTCCGGCGTGGACACCGCCGGCGCGATGCGGTCGCTCGGCATCGAGACGCCGATCGTGGCGCTGACGGCCAACGCCTTTGAGGAAGACAGGCGTGCCTGCCTTACCGCCGGCATGAATGACTTCCTCGTCAAGCCGATCTCACCCGACACCTTGCGCGCCATACTCAGCCGCTGGACGGGACCTGCCTGGACGCAAACCGCGAGGCGCGCCAAGGTCGGCTGACGACAGGCCTCCTCCAATACGGAATTGGCCGCGAGCCGGAGGCCGATCTTATGACCGCCAACGCCAAGGCCCCCAAGGCCGCTGGGGGTAGCCGATCGCTGCGCCGCAAGCGTTCAACCCTGGAAGTGCTGCACGAGATTCGCCAGCCCAAGGTTGCGGTGACGCTTGCGCTTGGGTTCTCCTCCGGCCTGCCGTTTTTGCTTTCGGCAAATACCCTCGGCTACTGGTTGCGCGACGAAGGCACGAGCCTGAAGGCCATTGGCTTTATCTCCTGGGTCGGCCTGGCTTACTCACTGAAATGGCTCTGGTCGCCCGTCGTCGACCGAGTGGACTTGCCGATTCTCGGTCGCTTGGGTCGGCGGCGCGGCTGGATGGCGTTTGCTCAAATCCTTGTGGCGGCAGGCCTGATCGGCATCGCCGTCGTCGGGCCTCACGGGCCGGCTGGCCTGACGGCAATCGGCGCCTTTGCCCTGCTCACCGCCTTTGCGTCAGCGACCCAGGACATCGCCATCGATGCATGGCGGATCGAAGCGGCGGCCGATAGTGACGAGCAGGGCCTGCTTTCTTCGGCCGCCGCCCTTGGATATCGAGCGGCAATCATCGCGGCCGATGCCTTGATCCTGGCGGTGGCGGAGCGGATTGGCTGGCCGGGGGCCTACATCGCCTATGGCGCGGCTATGGGTGTTGGCCTGGTTGCAACTTGGTTCGCCTTCGAGCCCGCTCGGGCGCAAGCGACTCTGCGCGCTCAGGCGCCACTTTGGAATCCGCGCGGCTTTTATGACGCCGTCGCTGGCCCGTTCATCGACTTCTTCAAGCAGCATCAGGCTCTGGGACTGTTGATGCTGGCCGCGATAGCCGTCTATCGCCTGCCCGACTTCGTCATGGGGCCCATGTATACGCCTTACTACGTCGACCTGGGACTGACGAAGGATGCGGTGGCAGCGGTGCGCGGGTCGATCGGCCTTATTGGCGCGCTTGCCGGCGTCGCGGCGGGCGGCCTCAGCGCTGTCAGGCTGGGTCTCTTCCCCACCTTGATCGCCGGCGCGCTGCTGCAGGGATTTGGAACCGCTTCGTTCGCCCTTCTGGCGCTACATCCGGCGAGCGTCCCGATCTTCAGCGCGGTGATGGGCGGCGACAATTTTGTTCAAGGCTACGCCGGGATCGCGCTCATCGCCTACATGTCCAGCCTCACGAACCTCGGCTACACCGCCACCCAATATGCCCTGTTGTCCTCGGCCTATGCTGTTCTGGGCAAATTCCTGAAAGGGTTCTCGGGCGTGGTCGTGGAAACGTTGGCAGCAAAGCACGGCCAGATGCCCGCCTACGAAATTGCCTTCGCAGGCGCCGGCCTGATCGCATTGCCAGGCGCGATCCTGTTCTTGCTGCTTGCTCGAATGCAGGCCCGCGCCAAGCCTCAAGTCTAGGTTGTCAGGCAGACCACCTGCGCGACGCGCAGGTTTCGCCTCAATTCGTCGGCGACGCGTCCATAATTATCGGCACTGATCGGTGCGCCTGGGAACGCCCCAAATCGGCGACCGCTGGCGATGAGGGCGCGCGCGGTTGTCTCAGGCGCTGTCGTATAGATCCGTCCCCGGCGAGGCGCCTCGGCGATCGTGACGCCGACAACCCGGCCCTGGATATCAAGCGCGGGTGCGCCAGACAGCCCGCCAAGGGTGCCCTTCAAACCATCTGTGCGGCCCGTCTCCGCCCAAACGAGCACCGGCTCGGTCCTGGCGCCGCGCCCTTGCACCACGAGGTTTTCATGACCGAGAAGCCGTGAGCTGGCTTCGCCCGGTCGTCCCTGCGGAAAGCCCATGTGGAAGGCCCGCTCGCCGCGGCGAAGACGCTGATTCAAGCCCAGCGGCAGGGGCGGGGCCCCACCATCGGTGGTCAGGATGGCCATCTCAGCCGTGGGGTCGATGGTCACGCTGGCAGCGACACCGCGCCCCGGCGAGACGACGATGGCTGTCCGCGAACAGCCCTCGACGACGTGGCGCGCAGTGATCCAGACGCCCGATTGCGCGATCGAAAAGGCAGTGCCCGCACCGGCTTCTGTCTTGTCGGAAACCTCAACAGCTACCGCCGGATCGAAGGGCGAGGGAGGCCCCAAGGCGGCACCCTCGGATTCAGGCGGCGGCGGCGGAGCCGGCGGGGCGTCAGCGCGCTCTTGGCGGCCAACCGCGGCGATCAATAACGCGACCACCACAGCGGCATAGATCAGCCAATCGGGCAGTCGCGGGAAATGCATGACGCCCTGATGATCAGGCCGAGACGGCGGCCGCAAGGATGAGGGCGGTGGCGACTTTGGCTCCCACCAGCATCGCGGCGGCGGCCATCTCACCATCCTGAATACGCCCAGGAAGCCCGTGCAGGATGAGGTCCAACACCCGAAATACCAGAAGCTGAACCACCGTGATGGCGACGCCCCAAAGCGCGACCTCAATCAAGGTGGTCGACGCCTTCATCGACACCGCCAACGGAATGGCCAATCCAATCATGACGCCCGCCAGCGACACCGATGCGGCGGTATTACCGTCACGGATCAAGGCAATCTCCTTGTGCGGCGTGAGCATCACATAGACCGCGGCGGCAGCGAACAGGATCACCACTGTGACGCCGGCGTGCAATAAGGTGATCGGAAACCCCGTGGCGAAGGCCTGGATCTCTGGCGACTGAAGGGGAGTGGTCATGGATGTTAGGCTCCCGTGGACGGTCGCTCTCGATAGCATGCCCGGCGGGGCATTCGGAAAGCGCCTTAGCTCGCAGGCGCCTCGGTCGCCGTTTTGCGCCGAACGCTGGCCCGCACCTTTTCGCTCTCACTCTTCAGCTGACCACAGGCTGCGAGGATATCTCGGCCGCGTGGCGTGCGAATCGGCGAGGCATAACCCCCGCGGTTCAGGATCGCGGCAAACGCCTCGATGGTCGCCCAATCGGAGCACTCGTATTGGCTGCCCGGCCAAGGGTTGAATGGGATTAAGTTGATCTTGGCTGGAACGCCCTTCAGCAACTGGACCAGGGCCTTGGCTTCGGCGGGGCTATCGTTGACGCCCTTCAGCATGACGTACTCGAAAGTCACCCGCTTGGCATTTGACAGACCCGGATAGGCCCGGATGGCGGACAGCAGTTGAGCCAGCGGATACTTCTTGTTCAGAGGCACAAGTTTTTCGCGCAGCGCATCATTGGTGGCGTGCAGGGAAATCGCCAGCATGGCTTGGGTCCGCTCACCCAACGCTTGCAGTTCAGGCACCACACCGGACGTGGAGACGGTGATCCGCCGCCGCGAGATCGCGATGCCTTCGTTATCCGCGATGATGTCGATAGCCGCGGCCACGCTGTCCAAATTGTAGAGGGGCTCACCCATGCCCATGAAGACGATGTTGGAGAGCCGTCGGTCTTCCTTCGGAGAGGGCCATTCGCCCAGGTCGTCGCGCGCCACCTGCACTTGGGCCACAATCTCCGCGGCCGTCAGGTTACGGACCAGAGCCTGAGTTCCCGTGTGGCAAAATGTGCAATTCAGCGTGCAGCCCACCTGGCTCGAGACGCACAGCGCGCCGGCGCGGCCGACATCGGGGATGTAGACCGTTTCGATCTCAATGCCGGGGGCCGTGCGGATCAGCCATTTGCGCGTGCCGTCGCGTGAGACCTGCCGCTCGATGATCTCTGGCCGATCCAAGGTGAAGGCCTCGGTCAGACTCGCACGCATCTCCTTGGCGACGTCGCTCATGGCCTGGAAATCGGTGACGCCGTAGTGGTGAATCCAGCGCCAAAGCTGGGTCGCGCGCATCTTGGCTTTTTCCGGCCGCACGACCTCAGCTGAGACCAGGGCGGCCACCAAATCAGCGCGCGTCAGGCCCGAGAGGTTCAGCTTGACGGCCGAGCGTGGCGTGACTGTCGCACGCGAAAGGTCGAGGGTCGCGCCCAAGGCGATAAGCTTCCTGTCTAGAGGTGCCCAATATAGGCGAGGCGTAAACGGAGGCCAAATGACCGGCTACAGACAATGACCCGTTGCCGCAATCAGAAGCGAACGTCTAGCAGGCTCACAAGACGATCGGACTTTAAATTTCTCCACCCATTTAACCTTCTGGTGCAACCGCCACGTCAAATTGTCGGCATGAAACGCATCGCCTCGATCTTTACCGTCCTTGCCTTCATCATCTCGGCGTCTGGCGTGCGGGCTGAGGATGAACGGGATTTCTGCGCCCAACGTCCTGGAAAGGCCACGCCACCTTGTGTTCTCGACAAAGGTCGTACCCAGATCGAAGTCGGCCTGGCCGACGCCATCTTCCAGCGCCAAGGCGGTGCCCACGAGGACATCTACACGCTAGGCGCGACTGAATTGCGGGTCGGCGTCAGCCGGCGCGTAGAGATCGAAGCCACTTGGGCGCCGGAGGTGATCGATATGACCCGCAGCCGCTCGCGCCTGTCAGGGACAGGCGATGCGAGCCTCGGTGTTCTGGTCGCACTGACGGATCCGGAAAAGATGGGCATCGCCGTCTCGGCACAGGGCTTTGTGACGCTTCCCGCTGCGACCCATGGCCTCGGCGCAGGCGGATGGACGCAAGGCGTGCGCCTGCCCATGGCCATCCCGCTCAACAACGGCCTGAGCCTCGGCCTGACGCCGGAGATCGATATACTGCGTAATGTCGGTGGCGGCGGGACACATGCCGCTTGGGCCGGGGTCGGCAGCCTTGGCCGCGCTTTCGGTGCCGTATCCGTTGGCGTCGAAATCTGGGGCCAGGTCGAGGATGAGCCTGCGGGGACAATCCATAGAGCCAGCGCCGATTTCACCGCCGCCTATATGGTGGGCAAGAACCTGCAATTCGACGCCGGTGCCAACTTCGGCCTCAACCATTCAACACCGAACACCGAGGTTTATCTCGGGATATCGCGTCGCTTCTGACCGCTCCCAGTCGCGCTTTTCAAACGTCCGTTCGATTTCAGCCTTCCGCGGCTGGTGCCGCTGGGCTAGCGTCCCGCCAACTTCGAGACCACCGGCGGGAGACGAATATGAAGGCGCTGTTGAGCAAGGTCGTTGGCGGGCCCGAGACCCTGGTCTTGGAAGACGTGCCCGCGCCTGAGGCCAAACCCGGCCACGCCGTGATTTCGGTGAAGGCCGTGGGGGTCAACTTCCCCGACGTCTTGATCATTGAGGACAAGTATCAGTTCAAGCCAGAGCGACCCTTTGCACCGGGTGGGGAGCTTTCCGGCGTCGTGAAATCGGTCGGCGAGGGCGTGACGAACGTCAAGCCGGGTGACAGAATCCTGGCAAACACCGGTTGGGGCGCGATGGCGCAGGAGGTTCTGCTACCGGCCGCGCGCCTGTGGAAAATCCCGGACGCCATGCCCCACGACGTGGCGGCAGCCTTCATCCTTACGTACGGCACGTCCTATCACGCGCTGAAGGACCGGGGTCACCTCAAGGCGGGTGAGACCCTTCTGGTGCTGGGCGCGGCGGGCGGGGTGGGTCTCTCGGCGGTCGAGCTTGGCAAAGCGATGGGCGCTCGCGTGATCGCGGCCTGCTCGACCCAGGAGAAGGTCGACCTGGCCATAAAGCATGGTGCCGACGCAGGCGTGGTTTACGGCCGGGGGCCATTCGACAAAGACGGCCAGCGTGCGCTTGGCGCACTGTTCAAAGACGCCTGCGGTCCGAACGGTGCCGATGTGATTTACGACGCGGTGGGGGGCGACTACGCCGAGCCCGCGCTCCGTTCTATCGCCTGGGAAGGCCGCTATTTGGTCATCGGCTTTGCCGCAGGCGAAATCCCACGCATTCCGCTCAACCTCGCGCTACTTAAGGGCTGCGATATTGTCGGGGTCTTTTGGGGGACCTGGACGACGAAGAACCCTGCGGCCTTCGCGGCCAGCATTGACGAGCTCCTGGCGCTTTATGCCGCCGGCAAGATCAAGCCGCACGTTTCCGAGCGCTTCGCACTTGAGAAGGGCGCCGAGGCCATCGCCCACTTAGGCAGCCGCCAGGCCATGGGTAAGGTCGTCATCACCGTCGACTAGGTCTCTTGACGCAAACGCACGATGTCCGCCTTCGCCGCCGCCCGGTGGCTGGGTTTGAGATGTTTGCCGACCAGGGCCAGCATGGCCATGAAAACCGCCGCGTCGTCTGTGTAGCCGATACCGGCGATGACATCGGGGATCGCGTCAAAAGGCATCACAAAATAGGCGAGCGCGGCGAACATCATCGCCTTGGCGTGCAGCGGGGTTTCGTCGTCTCGGGCGCAGTACCAAACTGCCAGAGCATCGGCTGCGAACGGCACGCGCACTGCG
This sequence comes from uncultured Alphaproteobacteria bacterium, assembly GCA_903860975.1. Lineage (GTDB taxonomy): Bacteria > Pseudomonadota > Alphaproteobacteria > Caulobacterales > Caulobacteraceae > Phenylobacterium. The sequence goes on along the minus strand of CAIOSI010000038.1, from coordinate 27,894 downwards.
ACCTTGCGCATCTTCGGCCAGAAACCTCGCATGACGCGGTGTTCGTTCAGGCGCATCACATGCGGAACCAAGGCGAGGCTTGGATCGATGGGCCCGCGCGGGTCGAAGTTTCCATTTACGTAAGGTGACGCTTTTTCGGGACCGCTCATCGGGCTAAAGCCTCGGCTCCGTTGGGATCACAAGAGATCGGGAGCGCTACGTCCATGCAACTCAATTCCTCCGTCGCTGCGGTTGTCACCGGTGGCGCATCAGGCCTCGGAGAGGCCACGGTGCGTAAGCTGGCCGAACACGGCGTCAAAGTCGCCATCTTCGACATGAACGAAGAAAAAGGCGAAAAGGTCGCCAAAGAAGTCGGTGGGATCTTCTGCAAGGTCAATGTGACCTCAGAGGACGAGGTCGACGCCGGTTTCGTCAAAGCCCGCGCTGCCCATGGTCAGGAGCGAATCCTGGTTTGCTGCGCTGGCACCGGCAACGCCGCCAAAACCGCCAGCCGCGACAAGCAGACCGGCGAAACCAAGCACTTCCCGCTCGAGGCCTTCAACCTGATCATCCAAATCAACCTGGTCGGCACCTTTCGCTGCATCGCCAAGTCAGCGAAAGGCATGCTGGACCTGGAGCCGATGGAGGACGGGGAGCGCGGCGCGATCGTCAACACCGCCTCGGTTGCTGCGGTCGACGGCCAGATGGGCCAGGCAGCCTATTCCGCGTCCAAGGGCGGCATCGTAGGCATGACCTTGCCCATCGCACGTGATCTGGCGGGCGACGGCATCCGGGTGAACACCATCCTGCCCGGCATCTTCAATACACCGCTGATGCAGTTCGCACCGGAAGCAGTGAAGGCTGGCCTCGCTGCCTCCGTGCCGTTCCCCAAACGCCTTGGCAATGCGCCGGAATATGCCTCGCTCGCACTCGAGATGATCACCAACGGCTACTTCAACGGCGAACACGTCCGTCTTGACGGGGCCATCCGCATGGCGCCGCGCTAGGCCAACACCTCGCAGGAACGCCACACCACGCCCGCATCGCAGCGGGCGTGGTGAGACGCGTTATGGGCCGTGACCGATGACCCGGCGGCGGCTCACTTTGGAGGAGGGTGCGCCGTTACACAGCGGCTCAGGACAATCTTAATCCGTGCCCGCCTAGGGTTGCGGCCAGATGGAAATTTTATCAACGGCTCCGTCGCTCCTGTCACCTGTTCAGACTGCGGCGGCCGGTCGGATAGCATTGGACTCGACGCGCCAGCTCGCCACCCTTCAGGGGCTCGCCAGGACGGTGCTCGACACATCTGGCAAGGTCTCCGAAGCCGATAAGCTAGAGGCCTACGCGAGCACTCAGCGGCTCAGCATCACGGGCCAATTCGCCGCTGTTGGCCTGCCGGGCGCCGCCCTCCTGAACCAGATCGCCAATTCCGCGTCGGCCCAGAATGTAGAGACCCAGCAGACGGGCTACGCCGACGCCATGATAGGCGCGATCCAGAAGGCCAGCGCGGCCGGCGTTACGCACGCCCAGGCGCTGGGGACGGCGTCCCTGCAGCACTTCGACGCTCTGTCTGGGACAGACCAGCAGGCCCTGTTCGCCAGTATCAACGCCCCCAACCGAGCCGGGGTGACACCCTTCACGGGCCTCGAGGACTGGCGTGGACAGATGGCCGGCCTAGGGAAGGTCTCGGCCGCGATCGACCGCATCGAGCTATCGGACGCGGCCCGCGCGCTGGTGGGCGCGAGCGGGCCACCGGCGCCGAGCGCCCCAACCCAGACGGCCTACGTCGCCGGATCGGTCACCAGCGTGCGGGTGTGAGCCGCGCAACGCGCACAAATTGGTTTATCGGCGCCTCAGCGGCGCCGGCGAACAACGTTGGCGTCCCGCCCCTGATCATGGTCCCTCGGCCCCCATCGCAATAACCATTATGGAGCCAACAGGATGACGTTGCCTCAAACCGCAAGGATGGGTTGGGTTGGGGATTTCGATACCCACCGAATCTCAACAATGGCGCGCAAGGCGCCTGGGTTGCGCGCGCCCAAGCCGGTTAAATTTACGCAAAGTTCGCCGGCGGGCCCCGCAATCACCCCCGCCAGGTTAGCCCGTCAGGCAAAGACTCTCCTCAGGGCGCGCGAAGCGGCGTAGAAATCGATCGTACCGATCGGCTGTCCGCTCGGCGCGGGCATTCAACCCGCCGAAAATGAAGGCCTGAATGCCCACGTCTGAGCCTATCGTCGCCCGCAACGCGTCTGTGATCCTGGCCGTGATCGCGGGCGGGGCGACGCTCTATTTTCTAGCCCCCATTCTTACGCCGCTGGCGCTGGCCATGTTCCTGGCCGTGATGATCGATGGCTTCGCCCGCGTGCTCGAACACCGGCTGCCGCACGTGTCGCGCAAAGCGGCATTGCCGCTGGCTTTGCTGATCTCGCTCCTCCTCTTCGGTGGCACGGCCTTTTTCGTCGCGATGAACGGTGCCGGTTTCGCGACCCAGCTGGCGGCTTATGGGCCAAAGCTTGATGGGGTGATGGCGCAAGTCGCCACCTTGGCCCATCTTCAGACGACGCCGACGGTCGCAAGCATCGTCCGCGGCCTCGACGCTTCGAAGTACCTGGGCATAGCCGCAAGCGCGGTGCGGGACTTCGCCTCCACGGCATTGTTCGTCCTTGTCTACCTGGCCTTTATCATCGCCTCGCGGCACGGCTGGGAGCGCAAGGCGATCGGCCTGTTCCCTCACCGCGATGAGCGCCAGGAGGCTGTCGTCGCATTCCTGCGGATCCGTGACGGGGTCGAGCAATATCTGTTCGTCCAGACCATCACCGGCCTGATGGTGGCGGGGCTGTCATGGATCGCTATGGCTGCTGTGGGCCTGCATGATTCGTTATTCTGGGCCTTCTTGATCTTCCTGGCCGTCTACATTCCCGTGGCCGGGGGCGTCTTCGCAGGCGTCGCGCCCCCCCTCTTCGCGCTGGTGCAGTTCGACGGCTATGGCCGCGCGATCATTCTCTTCGGGGTCCTGCAGCTGATCGGAATCATCATCGGCAACGTTGTTTATCCGCGAATGCAGGGCCGCAGCTTGAACCTCGATCCAGTGATGATCCTGCTGTCCCTGGCCTTCTGGAGCGCGATCTGGGGCGTTACGGGGGCCTTTCTATCAACGCCGCTCACGGTCATGGCCATGGTGATTCTGGCGCAGTTCGACGGCAGCCGATGGATCGCTGTGATCTTGTCGGCTGACGGCGATCCGCAGCAGTTAAAGAACAAGCGACCGAACGAGCCGCCCGATGAGAAGCTTCGCTCAACCATCACGGCAGAACCCGCCAAGCAGGCGAGCCGGAATTCGAAAAAACATTGATCTGCCAAACCTCGTCCAGGGGGCTTCAATTTGCGATTTCGGTTCCTATGTAAGGTATGCCCCGGGCTGAAACGGTCCGGCGGCTGTGTCCGCCCCCCCCCAAGCGTGCGGACGCAGCGAGCAAGGAGCGTTCCGCCGCCCCCCCACGGCGGGACCAAACGGTGCCGGACGCTCTCCTCCGGCGCCGTACTCTTATCTGCAGGGCCCCCAGCTCCGAGCGGAGGCGTCCGATGAGTCGCATCGCACCCCTTTCAAGGGCCCTGCTTGCCGCCCTGAAGGGCGATCCGGCGATAGCGGGCGCAAAAGCGTTCAGCGCCCAGGTCGACGCCGACACTGCGCCGGGCGAACTCCCGCTGCTGACGACAGCAGAGGTCGCGCAAAACCTCGCAGACTTCTGGAGATCGACGCAGCGCAGGCCCGGGCGGGGCGCGAAAATGCGCATCGCACCTGTTCTCGGCGGCAACAACGCCCCGCTCGACCGTCTGGAGATCGTGCAGGACGACGCGCCGTTCCTGGTCGACTCGATCATGGGCGAGATTGCCGAACAGGGCTTGTCGGTCCGCGCGTTGTTTCACCCTATTGTTGAAGTGCAGCGCGACCGGGCAGGTGTGCGCGGCTCATCGGGCGTGGCCCATCGCGAGTCGATGATCCAGGTGATCCTTGACCCCATCGGCGCCGACCGAGAGGCGGCTCTGATCGGTGGGATAACCGAAACGCTGAAGGATGTGAGGGCAGCGGTCGAAGATTTCCCCGAAATGCTGTCACTGATGGCCCGTACGCTGGCCGAGCTCGAAATATCCGGACACGCAAGCAAGGAAGAGATCGCCTTCATTGCCTGGCTGGAAGAGCAGCAGTTCGTGTTCCTGGGAGCGCGCGTCTACGAGTATCCCCGCCTCAAGAACGGTGACTATGCTGCGGAGGAACCTCTCTATCAGGCCAAAGACGGCTTAGGCGTTCTGCGCGATCCAGCGCGCACCGTCCTGCGGCGCGCCAACGAGCCCGCGATCCTGCTGGGCAACGTCAAGCATCGGCTGCTCACCGACCCGGCGCTTACGGTCGCAAAATCCAATGTGCGCAGCCGTGTCCACCGTCGCGGCTACATGGATTACGTCGGCGTCAAACGCTACGGCGAGGACGGCCGCCCCACAGGCGAGGTGCGCTTCGTGGGCCTGTTCACCGCCGAGGCCTACGACCAACCCGCCTCCGCGGTGCCATTGATCCGCGAGAAAGTCGCCAACGTTCTGCGTCGAGCCGCGATGGCACCGGGCAGCCACAATGAAAAACGTCTGAAGAATATCGTCGAGAATCATCCGCGCGATGAACTCTTCCAGATGACCGCCGACGATCTCCTGGCCGAGGCCTTGGGCATCTTGCACCTCTACGATAGGCCGCGCGTCCGCCTTTTCGAGCGACGCGATCCTTTTGATCGCTTCGCTTCGGTGCTGCTGTTCCTGCCACGCGATCACTACGATTCCGACCTGGCCGCTCGGGCGGGCGCGATCCTGGCCCAAGCCTATCGCGGCCGGATCTCAGCCTTCTATCCTAGCTTCTCGGATGCACCGCTGGCACGGGTGCACTACATCATCGGCTTTTCGCCCGGGCAGCACGAACAGCCCGATCTTGGGGGACTCGAAGCCGCCATCACCGAAGCGGCGCGCACGTGGGAAGACCGCTTCGAAGCTCTGGTCCGGGGGGCTGGCCACGATGCGGCCGGCGTCACCGCGACGCTGGCGCGCTATCACGAGGCCTTCCCCGCCGGCTACCGCGACCGATTTGAACCGGCCGAAGCGCTGGCTGATCTGGCCGTGATCGACGCGATGGCCGAGGGCCAGCCCGTCTGCGTCCGGGCCTATCGCGCACCGGGGGACACAAGCCTGCAATTCCGCTTCAAACTCTACCGGCCACAGGTGCCCGCACCACTCTGCGATGTCCTGCCCATCCTGGAGAATATGGGCCTGAGGGCCCTGGCTGAGGCCGGCTTCCCGGTGTGTCGCCCGGGTTTGCCAACAATCTGGGTGCACGACTTTGAGATCGAGGACCCGCAAGGCGCCAAGCTGGTGTTCGCCGACTTAAAGCAAGCCTTCGAAGACGCGGTGGTCGCCGTCTGGACCGGACGCACAGAGAACGACGGCTTCAATCGCCTCGTCCTGGAACTTTCGCTGCCATGGCGCGAGGCTGCCTTAATCCGCGCTTTTGCCCGCCATCGCCAACAGTCCGGCCTCGATCCCAGTCAGCGGGTCCAAGAAGAAGCCCTGGCTGCTCATCCAGACGTAGCGCGCCTGATCCTTACGCTTTTTTCGACCAAATTCGACCCGGCCTCCGGTCTCAGCCTCACCAAGCGCCGTGACCAAGCAGACCTCTTGATGGTCAAGATCACCGCGGCGCTCCAGACCGTGGAAAGTCTCGACGAAGATCGGGTCCTGCGCCGCATCGCGCTTTTGGTTCAGGCCATGCAGCGAACCAACTTCTACCAGCTGGGGCCCGACGGGCAGCCCAAGCCCTACATCGCCTTCAAGGTGGCGAGCGGCGAGCTCGCTGACCTGCCTGCGCCCAAACCCTATCGGGAAATCTTTATCTGGGGTGTCAACGTCGAGGGCGTGCACCTGCGCTTTGGACCGGTCGCCCGCGGCGGCCTGCGTTGGTCTGACCGGCGCGACGACTTCCGCACTGAAGTGCTGGGCCTGGTTAAGGCCCAACAGGTGAAGAATGCGGTGATCGTGCCCGTAGGTTCAAAAGGCGGCTTCTATCCAAAGCAGCTTCCCAAGAGCGGAACGCGCGCTGAGATCCAGGCCGAAGGCATCAGCGCCTACAAAACCTTTCTCTCGGGCCTCCTGGACATCACTGACAACCTTGCCCCGGACGGCAAGGTGATTACGCCAAAGGACGTCATCGCCTTCGATGGCGATGATCCCTACCTCGTGGTGGCGGCTGACAAGGGCACGGCGACCTTCTCCGACATCGCCAACGGCATGGCTGAGGCCTACGGCTTCTGGCTTGGCGACGCCTTCGCCTCGGGCGGTTCGGCCGGCTATGACCACAAGGTCATGGGGATCACCGCTCGAGGCGCCTGGGAGGCGGTCAAACGCCACTTCCGCGAACTGGGAAAGGACATCCAGACCGAGCCCTTCACCGTCGTGGGCTGCGGAGACATGTCGGGCGATGTCTTCGGCAATGGCATGCTGCTGTCGAAGCAGATCAAGCTACTTGCAGCCTTCGACCATCGGCACATCTTCCTCGACCCCAACCCGGATCCGGCAAAATCCTGGGCGGAGCGGGCGCGGATGTTCGCCCTGCCGAGCTCCTCCTGGGACGATTATAATCGCAAGCTGATTTCTAAAGGCGGTGGTGTTTTTGCCCGCACTTTAAAATCGATTCCGCTTTCGGCCCCGGTCAAGACCCTGCTGGGCGTTGGCGCCGAGGCTCTGGCCCCGACAGAGTTGATCAATCTGATCCTCAAGGCTGAGGCGGAATTGCTCTACCTCGGAGGCATTGGCACCTATGTGAAGGCCCGGCGCGAAGCCAATGCCGATGTCGGCGACAAGGCGAATGATGCCGTTCGGATCAATGGGAGCGACTTACGCGTCAAGGTCGTCGGCGAAGGCGCAAACCTTGGCCTCACCCAGGCCGGGCGGATCGAATATGCCACGGTCGGCGGCCATATCGACACTGACGCCATCGACAACTCAGCCGGGGTCGACACCTCCGACCATGAAGTGAACATCAAGATTCTCACCGGTATGCTCGAGCGCACGGGTGAGCTGACCCGAAACCGGCGCGACACCCTTCTGCAGTCGATGACCGACGACGTCGCCAGCCACGTCCTGGCGGACAACTACGACCAGACCCTGGCGCTGTCGCTGATGGAGCTGGACGCTGTCGGCGAGCTCCTGGCGTATGCCCAGTTCATGTCCGATCTAGAAGCAAAAGGAAGCCTGGACCGGGCCGTCGAAGGTCTACCCGACGCCGTCGGAATTGCAGAGCGCGCCCAGGCCGGCAAGGGCCTGACGCGACCGGAATTGGCCGTGCTTCTGGCCTACGGCAAGCTGGAGCTGAAGCGCGATATCGTGGCGACCGAAGCCGCCGACGATCCGTTCTTCGAACGGCAGCTGGAAGCCTATTTCCCGAAAGCGATGGGCAAGTATGCTGAGCCCATGCGCCGCCATCGGCTGCGACGCGACATCATCGCCACGGTCGTGGCCAACGACATTATCAATCGCTGTGGACCGAGCTTCCCCGGTCGCCTGATGACGGCGGCTGGCTGCGACGCCCAGGCCTTGATCGCCGGCTATGAAGCCGCCAAGGCGGTTCTCGGAATTCCGGCTCTGTGGGACGCGGTGGCCTCCCTCGACGGCAAAGCGCCTGCGGCTGGCCAGATGGCGTTGTTCCAACGTTTGAGCGCAGCCTTGCGCGGTTCGACATTCTGGCTGGCCCGCCGCGCAGCTCGCGACAAGCTGGGGGTCGATGCCCTTGTCGGCGCTTACGGCCCAAGTTTCCAAAGTCTACTGAAGCTGATGCCGGGCGTTCTGTCGCCGCTCGAGCAGGCCTCGGTGAGTGCCCGCGTGCGCCGCCTAACGCAGGCTGGAGCGCCGCTGGACAAGGCGCGTGCCGTTGCGGTCCTGCAACCCATGACCATCGCCGGCGACCTTGTTGACATGGCTGAGGCGTCGAGCTGGCCATTGCACAATGTCGCGCGCCTCTACCACGTCGTCGGCGAGACCTTTGGGTTCGACCGTGTGCGCCAGGCCGCCGGGACTTATGCTGTGGGCGACAATTTCGAGCGCATGGCGCTACGCCGGCTTATCGAAGATTTGTTGGTCCAACAGACGGAGCTGACAAAGTCGATCATGGCCTTTAGCGACGGAGCCCAGAGCGCAGAGACCGCGGTTGACGCCCATCATGCAGCGTCGGCCTGGACAACGCTGCGCCATGGCAAGGTGGACGCCGCTCGCCAGACGATCGGTGACATCGAGGCCGCAGGCGGCCCTTGGACCTTCGCTAAACTCACCATCGCCAGCGCCGCACTGCGCGAACTTTCGGCGCAGGGAGCCAAGAAACGGCGCTAGTGGCGGAACACCCGCACGCCAGTGAACACCATGGCCAGGCCGCGCTCGTCAGCGGCATCAATGACCTTCTGGTCGCCGATAGAGCCACCCGGTTGGATCACAGCCGTGCAGCCGGCATCAGCCGCCTGGATCAGGCCGTCGGGAAACGGGAAAAAAGCCTCGGAAGCACAGGCTGAACCCTTTAGGTCCAGGCCGAAGTCGGCGGCGCGAAGAGCGGCGATCCTGGCGCTGTCCTTGCGGTTCATTTGCCCCGCGCCGACACCGAGGGTTTGGCCGTCTTTGGCGTATACGATGGCGTTGGACTTCACATGCTTGGCGACCGTAAACGCGAACAGCATGTCTCGCACCTCCGCCTCGGTGGGCGTGCGCTTGGTCACCACCTTCAGATCGGCAGGGGCCAGGCGAGCGTCGTCACGGCTCTGCACCAGAAAACCGCCCGCCACGGACTTGAAGGTCAAGCCCGGCGATAGCGGGTTTGGCATGCCGCCGGTCGTGAGCAGCCGCACGTTTTTCTTCTTGGCGAAAAGCGTCACGGCATCGTCGTCCGCCTCCGGCGCGATGACCACTTCGGTCAGGAGCTTCAGAATCTCGGCCGCGGTCGCGCCATCCAGTCGGCCGTTCAAGGCGATAATCCCGCCGAACGCGCTGACGGGATCACAGGCCAAGGCCCGCTCGTAGGCCTCCAGCATGGTCTTGCCCGTCGCTAGGCCACAGGGGTTTGCGTGTTTGATGATCGCGCAGGCCGGACCTGCCGCCGGGTCGAACTCGGCGATCAGCTCGAAGGCCGCGTCGGTGTCGTTGATATTGTTGTAGCTGAGCTCCTTGCCCTGAAGCTGCTTGGCCGTGGCAACGCCGGTACGCGGATTGGGGAAGCGATAGAAGGCCGCCTTCTGATGAGGGTTCTCGCCATAACGCATGGTTTGAACGAGCTCTCCGGCAAAGGCCCGCCGCCTCGGCGCTTCGTCGCCCAGGGCGTCTGCAAACCAGGCCGAGATGGCGGCGTCGTATGAGGCGGTACGCCCATAGGCGCGGGCCGCAAGTCGCTTGCGAAGGTCTAGACTGGTCGTTCCGTCCGCCTCGAGCTCAGCCAGCACGTCGTCCAGATCGGCGATCTCAGTGCAGACCGCGACGTAGCCGTGGTTCTTGGCCGCCGAGCGGATCATCGCTGGACCGCCAATATCGATATTCTCCACCGCCGTTGCATAGTCGGCACCGGAGGCCACGGTCGACTCGAAGGGGTAAAGGTTCACATAGACCAGATCTATGCCGCCGATGGCGTGATCCGTCATGGCCTTGGCGTGGTCTGGCGCGTCGCGCACGCCGAGCAGACCGCCATGCACCATCGGATGAAGGGTCTTGACGCGCCCGTCCATCATTTCCGGGAACCCGGTGAGGTCAGAAATGTCCTTCACGGGGAGACCCGCCTCAGCGATGGCCTTGCGCGTGCCGCCCGTCGAGACCAACTCCACGCCCATGCCGGCCAGAACACGGGCCGCTTCGATCAGGCCCGTCTTGTCAGAAACGGAGATCAGCGCCCTTTTGATCGGGGCGCGGTCGGGAGCGGGCGGGAAATCGGGAGCAGCGGGCACGACATTCTCCTGGCGTCAGAGAAAATGCCCAGGCGAGCGGCTGAAAATATGGTCCCGCGCTCCCCGGTGGTTGCCCACCTTAGTTTCGCCAGTCACGCGGAATGGCTGCGGCTTAGGCTGACACCTTCTCGGCGTCAACTTTAACGACCTGGGGGCGTTCATACGCCGCAGAGGAGAGCTTCCAGCGGACCTTAGCGCCGGCGTCGAGGCGCACCTGGCCGCGAAGTACAATCTGCTGGCCATGCCGGGTTAGGCCATCTTGATGTTGGATCGAGGACTCCAGCGCGACCTCAAAGGCGTCGTTGCGCAGCCACCAGCCAGTCTCCTGGCCCTCGGCCTTTAGCAGCACGCTCTTTTTGTCGCGGGCGATCAGGGCGCTGACCTGCGGGTGGAGATGGAAGCGAACCATGAACGGGACGAAGCGGCGGCCAGCCGCTCCACCCGCGGCCAGGGGCGTAAGCCGATCTTCGCCACGAAGTTCATCGGTTTCGACGTCGAGATAGATCCGCCGCTCGTGCCGCAGCCCAAACCGGCGGCTCCAGCCGTCGTGGGCCATTTCCAACCAGAGCCCGCCTGGGCCCTCGCGCCGTTTCGACTCCACGACGTCATAGGCATCGCGTAGACGAGGACCTAGCACCTTGGCTGCGAACCCGCTCAGGGGCTCGCCACAAGGCGCCTCGGCGACCGCCGCGGTTGATGCTGCATCCACCAAGCGTAAGGCGCTGGGACCTGGCGCGCTGGGCGACCAGCCGGAATTGACGATGAGCCGCCTGCCCGCTGCCAGCACCTCGATGGCCAGCGGCTGGGCGCAAGCTGCGCGGCTCCAAGGGCCAGCCGCGGGAGCGGCGGCATCGACGATCACCTGCAACGCGCGGGCTTCGAGCTTGTGATAGCCATTGCAAGAGCCCGAAACCTTTCGCGTACCGGCCGCGTCGGGAACGCCGGCAGCGGCGACATAGTTTGCCGGCGAGGCTTCTCCGCCCTGGAAGGCCGCCAGCCGGCCATCTGCAAGCGTGAAAAACCGCACCGTCTCTGCGAGCCGTTCGATCGCTCTGATCATTTCGTCAGGGGCAGTGACGCCGATCTGCATCAACGCTTCGTCAAGGGTCGAAAGGTCAAAGTAGAGCTCAAGAGCAGCCTGTGGACTTCGGCTTGCGTGACCACCGTCGGGGGTCACGGTCACGCGCAAGGTGGCGCGCAGGCGGCTCAGAGCTCGCTCGAGAAGCTGCTCGCCGGCGAGGCCAGCCAGCGCCGCGCCGGCCACGCCAGCTGCAACGGCCCGCTCTGTCGCCCGGCAGGGGCCTTCCTGTAGTCCCAATAGAAGGCGGGCTTGATAAGCGAGGTCGCCGGCGATCTGATCGACTTCAGCCTGGGACGCCGGCGCTGACAAGGCGCGAATAGAGCAAGCGAGGTTGAACACCCTGCGCTCCAGAACATCGGGCGACCAGGAAAAGACGTTCCAGCGGCCGTATAGCCGCCGCCAGGCCAAGGTTAATCGCAACGCCTCCCACGATCCGGCTTCACCCTGCGCTGTCAGGTCGCCCAACCAGCCAAAGCCGTGCAGCGCCGCGGCAAACCGCCGGCTTGGCGCCGGGCGATCCCATGGATCGCCACGGGGTCCCATTGTCAGTGTTTCTCCGCTGAAGACAAAGCCGCCCGCCAAAATCCGCCGCCCCGCCTCAAGATCGGCGGGCCGTAGGTCCTTCGGCGTCACCGCCAGGCCGTCGGGCCTGGGCCCCGACAGGATGAGGTGGTGGACCGGAGAGGCTCGCCATTCGAGGCCGAAGCGCTGAGCCATCGCGATGGCGGCAGCGAAGATCTGGTATCCTTTCGGGATGCGATCGAGCGCTGAGGCCGGCATCGCGCGCCCGGATCAGAGGCCGCGCAACGCGGCGATGTTGGCGGCATAGGCGCTCGCACCACCTCGGAACACCGCCGTGCCAGCGACCAGCGCTGTGGCTCCAGCCTCCACGCAGAGCTTCGCCGTTTCGGGTGTTACGCCCCCGTCAACCTCAAGGGGGATGTCGCGACCTGTCGCGTCGATCATCGTACGTAGCGCGGCGATCTTGCGTAGCTGAGAGGTCATGAAGCTCTGACCCCCGAATCCCGGATTGATGGACATGACCAAGATCAGATCGACCTCGTCCATCATCCACTGGATCACAGAAGGATCGGTCGACGTGTTGAACACCACGCCAGCCTTCGCACCCAACTCACGGATGCGCTTCAGCGAGCGGTTGAGGTGGGGTCCGGCCTCCGGGTGAACGCTGATCATATCGGCACCCGCCGCCCGGAAGGCTTCCAGAAAGGGGTCTGCTGGCGCGATCATCAAATGGACATCCATCGGGATCTTCACGTGCGGGCGAAGGGCCTTCACGACGTCAGGACCGATGGTGATATTGGGCACAAAGTGACCGTCCATGACGTCCACGTGGAGCCAGTCAGCGCCGGCCGCCTCGACGGCGCGGGCTTCCTCACCTAGCCGTGCGAAGTCCGCCGCCAGAATGGAGGGCGCTATGAGGGGAACAGAACGAGCCATGTCTCCGCATAACGTGATGCGGGGTTTCGGACCATAGGGCAGCTACGCCTTACGGAACCGCGCCACATAGAACCCATCCATTCCACCCTCAATGTGCGGCAAGATGCGAAGCGTTCCATCGGCCTTAATGCTCGCCTGGGGCGTCCCGCCCTCGCCCGCCGAGATCGGATCGATGGACATGCCTGCGGTGCGACCCAGGAACGCCGCGACCTGGCCCTCACCCTCCTCTGGTTCCAAGGAGCAAACGCAGTATACGAGGTGCCCACCGGGCTTGGTCCGCCGAGCGGCCGCGTCCAGCAGCTTGGATTGGACGGCGGCAAGGCCCGCAACATCGCTGGGCTTGGCGGCCCACAGGACGTCGGGGTGGCGACGGAAGGTGCCCGTGGCTGAGCATGGGGCATCGAGCAGGACCGCATCGAATGTCCGCCTGTCTGGCCAGGTCGCTGCGTCGGCGGCAACGACCTCTGCGGAAAGCGCCAGGCGGGTCAGGTTTTCAGCGACCCGTTTCAGACGCACGGCCGAGCGGTCCAAAGCCACGACCTCAGCTCCAGCCGCCGCCAACTGCAGCGTCTTTCCCCCGGGGGCTGCGCACATGTCGAGCGCCGTCTGGCCAGGCTGGGCGCCCAACAATCGAGCTGGAATGGCCGCTGCGGCGTCTTGCACCCACCAGCCGCCCTCGGCGAAGTCAGGCCACGTCGCTATATCGCCGCGCTTGGTGGTCCGAAGACTGCCACCTGGCAAAATAACCGCCTCCAGCGCTGTCGCGAGTTCGACAGCGCGGCGCGGGTCCTTCACAGAGAGGTCTGTCGCCGGCTCCTGTGCGATCGTCGCCGCGATCGCGCGTGAAGCGTCGACACCAAAAGCGGCACGCCAGCGCGCATAAAGCCAGCTTGGCGCCATCAGCTCCGGATCGTCAAGCTGCGGGGGCTCTCGAACCAGGCCTCGCAGCACCGCGTTGACCAGCCCCTTGAACATCTGAAGGCCCTTATCCTGCGCCACCAGATCAACCGAGGTGGTCACAGCCGCGTGGGCCGGCGTCTTAAGGACAAAGGCTTGGGCGACCCCCAATCGCAGAATCTGTACGACCTTGTCGGGCGGAGCTTTTTTCACCCTCGACTGGAGTGCAGAGTCGATGGGGCCAAGGTGGCGAAGGGTCGCCATTACCAAAGCGCGCGCGAAAGCGCGGTCGCGGCCGTCCAGCGCGGCCAGGGCTGGATGACTGAGCCCTTCATCCATGCCAGCGCGCCCGCCGAGCGCTGCGGTCAGGAGGTCGAGAGCGGCGGCGCGGGCCGGAAGCCCGGCGGCGTCATTTGGGCTAAGATCTGTCACCGGCGCGGCGTGCCCGCATCGGAGCTCCGGCGCAAGACCTGATCGGTCAGGCAGACGTTGCGTCGCGCTAGCTGGAGCGCACGATGAAGGCGAAAGCCACCAAACCCAATGCGGCAACGGCCCAGGGTGAGGCCGCAGTTGACGACGGTTTTTCGACGGCGGCAACGCTGTCGATTGCAACGCTTGGCACCTTGGCTGCGACGCTTTAGTTTGGCGTTATGGATGAACGACCGCCCAACGCTGCCTCAGACAAACCCCTAACACCGCAGGCACGTCGCGCCCTGGAGGAGGCCGCAGCGCGCCGCGCGCAGGCGCAAGCGGACGCACGCGCTATCGAAGAAGGCGGCCCAAAGGGCCTAGAGCCCACACGCTTTGGCGACTGGGAGCGCAAGGGGATCGCTGTCGACTTCTAGCCCGCCTGGGCCATCTCCGCGGCGACGCGCAACGCCGCTGCATGCGGATCGTTGGCGGCCGTGATCGGCCGGCCACAGACAACATGCGAGGCGCCCGCCTTCAGAGCGTCGAGCGGAGTGGCAGACCGGGCTTGGTCATTCTTAGCGGACCATTCGGGGCGTACACCCGGCGTCACCACCAAGAAGTCTCGGCCTCCGAGTGCACGGGCCAGTTCGGCCTCCCAGGGACTGGAGATAACCCCGTCGCACCCAGCGGCAATGGCCTGGCGAATTCGCCGCTCAACCAAGGCACGGACGGGATCTGAAAACCCCATTTCATGCAGGTCGCGGTCATCGAGGCTGGTCAGGACCGTGACAGCCAGGATCTTGAGGCCTGAGGCGCCACGGCCACGTACCGCTGAGGTCATCACTTGCGGCTCCGCGTGCACCGTGAGGAAATCGCCACAATCTGCCTCAGCGATCGCCGCCGCCGCACGCTGCACCGTCGTGCCGATATCGTGCAGCTTCCAGTCCAGAAAAACCTGCTTGCCTTGGGACTTAAGCTCGCGCGCCAGGGCCATGCCGTCGGTCGCAAGGAGTTCCAAGCCAACCTTGTAGAAGTTGACGGCGTCTCCGAGTCCAGCAACCAGCGCGCGCGCCGCCTCTGCTGTTGGCACATCGAGCGGGACGATGAGCCTTTTGTCGGCCTTACCGAGGGGTTGAGCGAGGGCGGGCTCGGACATTCGAGGGCTCGGGCAAGACAGAGCGTACCGGGGGGTCGGCGTGCGCTGCGATTTGGGCTAAGGCCCACGGATGATCCATTGGGACTTCGCGGTCAACTTTTTCGTGGCGCTGTTTGCGTTGCTGGACCCCGTGGGCAATGTCCCGGTGTTCGCGGCCTCGACCTTGGGCGCCAAAAGCCGCGAACGGGCGCAGATCGCGCTCGTGATCTCATTGTTTGTTCTGGGCTTTCTGACGTTCTTCTACTTCTCCGGCTTGGCGCTCCTGACCTTTTTCGGCATCTCCCTGCCGGCCTTCCGCATCGCAGGCGGGGTCATCCTTTTCATCCTGGGCCTGAAGATGGTGGGCGACGATTTCACATCAGGATTCGCCGAGGCCGCTGAAACAACGGCGGACGACAAGAGAACCTACGTCCGCCGGCGCGTCGAACAGATGATCGTGCCCTTTGCAATGCCGCTATTGATCGGACCCGGCGCAATTTCGACGGTGATTATCTATGCGAGCCAGGCCAAGGAGTATGGCTTGCCCGGAACTGCGCTTGGTCTTGGCGCTATCGCGGCGGTGTCTTTCGCAACACTGCTGTCGTTCCTGGCGACGCCTTTGATCAGCAAGCTTCTTGGCAAGATCGGGCTTTCCATCATCGTGCGGGTGCTGGGCCTGATACTCTGCGCCATGGCCGTGCAGTTTCTGCTCGCTGGCATCGCTGATTCCACCCACGGCCTCATCCGGCCCGAAGCGGCTGCGCCCTACGCCAAGTCGCTAGCCCCTGCGAAACCGTGACCCTTGCGAGGCCATAAGCGCCAGCGCCCAGTCATCAGGGATCAGTTTGACCGCCGCAGCGATGGCTTTGTTCGGTGCTCCGGGAACACAGATCGGGCGATTAGCCTCAACGGCCTCGTAGCCAGCCGCTGCAACCTCATCAGCCCCCAGCCACAGCCACGGCGGCGTCGACTGGGTAATCTGGGCGCGCGTCCCGGCGACATCATGAAACTCAGAATAGGTGAAGCCTGGGCAGAGCGCACTGACGTGCACGCCTTGCGCTTGAGTCTCCAAGTGCAGGCTCTGGGAGAACCGCACCTGAAAGGCTTTGACCGCCGCATAGAGCGTGTGGCCAGCCGCGCCTGGGATCAGGCCGGCAAGGGAGGCCACATTGACGATCCGGCCGAATTTGCGGTGGATCATGCCGGGCAGTAGGCGATGAGCCAGCTCGGCAGGGGCGGTTACCATCACCTGGATCACCGCGCGTTGATCCGCCCACCGAGTGTCTGCATAGGCGCCGGGAAGTCCGTAGCCGGCGTTGTTTATCAAGACGTCGGCCGTGCGTCCGTGGGCTGTGAGAAAGTCGAGGATTTGACCTGACGCCTCGGGCTCAGCGAGGTCGGCGGCGACGCTCAGGGCCTCAACGCCGTATCGCAGCGTGATCTCCTCGGCGAGCTTCTCAAGCCGATCCCCACGGCGAGCGGTCAGCGCGACGTCGTAGCCATGGCTCGCCAGGATCCGGGCGAACGCCATCCCAATACCAGCCGAGGCGCCGGTCACCAGCGCCAGTCTGCGGTCCATTGTTTCTCTCCAGGGATCTCGGGAGTTCGAAATTAGGGCGCGAGCCTAGGCTTTCAAGGGAAAGCATGGCTCCTGGGCGTAACGCCCATTCGCCTTAGGGGGTCGCAGCATTGAACAGGGTCTTGAATGGGTGTATCGCGCCCGCCTCATGACGGCATCGGGCCGCCCAAGGCAACAGCGTTGTGGTTGCTGGAGAGATTGGATGGCGGATACGGCCGGTGGCGCTTCCGTGGCGCCCCCCGAGGCGTCCGAAGACCTGCCCCACGCGCGTAAACAAGGCCTTTGGGCCTTGGCGATCGGCTCTGTGGGAGTCGTTTTCGGCGATATCGGCACCAGCCCGCTCTACGCGATGCGTGAAGCGCTGAGTCACATTCGGCATGGCCCAAGCGACATGGCGGTGTTGGGTGTCGTAAGCTTGATCTTCTGGGCGCTGATCATCGTGGTGACGGTTAAATACGTCATCTTCGTCATGCGGGCCGACAACAAGGGCGAAGGCGGGACGCTGGCGCTAATGGCGCTTGCGCAGCGCGCGCTTGGGCGACGATCCACGGTGGTCTTCATGTTGGGCGTCTGCGGCGCAGCCCTGTTTTATGGAGATGGGCTGATCACGCCGGCTGTTTCGGTGCTGTCCGCCGTCGAGCTCCTCAAAGATGCGCCGAGCGTCGGGCACATCTTTACGCCGACGGTTATCCTGTTTTCGGCGGCGGGCATTCTAATCTGCCTCTTCCTGGCGCAGTCGCGGGGCACGGCCAGCGTCGGCAAGTTCTTCGGACCTATTATGGTGGTCTGGTTCCTTCTCTTGGGTGTGCTGGGCATCACCCACATCGTGGAGGCGCCCGTCGTCCTGAAGGCGATGAATCCCTACTACGGCGCGCACCTTTTGGTGAACAATGGCCTGCTTGGGTTCGTCATCCTGGGCAGCGTGTTCCTGGCGGTCACGGGCGCAGAAGCGCTCTACGCCGACATGGGCCACTTCGGCCGAACGCCGATCCGCCTGGCGTGGTTGTGCCTGGCCCTGCCTTGCCTCGCCCTGCAGTATTTCGGTCAGGGCGCGCTGGTCCTGACCCATCCCGAGGCTGCAAAAGATCCTTTTTTCGCGATCATTCCGCACGTCGCCTATTGGCCCGTCTTGATCCTGACGATCGTCGCCACGGTCATCGCCAGTCAGGCGGTGATTACGGGGGCCTTCTCCATGACCCAGCAGGCCGTCCAGCTTGGGCTGCTGCCGCGTATCGACATCCGACGCACGAGCGAGACCGTCGCAGGCCAGATCTTTGTGCCCTCGGTCAATCGGCTGCTGATGGTAGGCGTGCTCGTACTTTTGGTGCTGTTTCGGACCTCCGACAATATGGCGTCGGCCTATGGCATCGCCGTGACCGGCACGATGGTAATCACGGTCATGCTGGAAACCGTCGTCGCGCGGCGATTCTGGAAATGGAGCATGGCCGCGGTCTTGGCCTATGCGATCCCACTCCTATTCATCGACCTGAGCTTCCTTGGTGCAAACCTCGTCAAGGTTGTCGATGGAGGCTGGTTCCCATTGTCATTCGGTGCCGTACTGGTGGTGATCATGTGGACCTGGACCCGTGGCGCCCAGATCCTGACGGACAAAGCGCGTCGCGACAGCGTCCCGCTGGCCGACCTCGCCGAGATACTCAAGAGCCGGGCAATGTACCGCGCGCCTGGGACGGCGATCTTCCTGACGTCGGATGCCTCGATGTCGCCCGTCGCCTTGATGCACAACCTCAAGCACAACAAAGTTCTGCACGAGAAGAACATCGTTCTGACCATCGAGACCGCAGAGACGCCGCGGGTTCGCGAAGGCGATCGGGTGCGGATCGAGCCGGTGAACGATGACTTCAAGAAGCTGATCATCACCTACGGCTTCATGGAGAGCCCGAACCTTCCCAAGGCGCTGGCCCTATGCCGCAAGCTCGGTCTGAAGTTCGACATCATGGCCACCAGCTTCTTCCTTGGCCGGCGCTCGGTGGTGCCGTCGGCGCAGTCTGGTATGCCGCTATGGCAGGACAAGCTCTTCATATTCCTGATGAAAAATGCAGCGAACCCGACAGATTTCTACAAAATTCCACCTGGCCGGGTTGTCGAGCTCGGCACCCAGGTGACCATCTAGACTATGGCGCTTGCCTACGTTGGCGACGCCCTGTGGGTCGTCGCGCTCGCCATCATGTTCTCCGCTTCTCGGCAGGTGTGGCGCCAAACCGACGGCAGGATGCGCGTCCGCTTCCTGGGCGGGCTCATGCGGCGCGAGATTGCTCTGTGGCTGCTGCCGGCCGCTAGCTTCGTCGCCAGCCTCTGGCTCGCATTACAGGCCAGGGGCGCTGTCGGCGACGTGGCCTTTATCGTGTTCGGCCTGCGTGCGGCCTCGGCGTCACTCATTGCGCTGCTGCATCTGCGCTGGCTGGCCGCCGCAGTCAGGCCTTGAAATCGCCCCTCTTGAATCTGGGGGCCGTTCGCCCTTAAAGGCGCGCGACCCTTTTCTTCCGACTTCCCGCCAGGACTGTTCCACCATGGCCGACAAGCCCATCAAGAAAGTCGTGCTCGCCTACTCCGGCGGCCTCGACACCTCGATAATCCTGAAGTGGCTGCAGACAGAATACGGCGCCGAGGTGGTGACCTTCACCGCCGACCTCGGCCAAGGCGAAGAGATCGAACCCGCACGCGCCAAGGCTTTGGCTGCCGGGGTGAAGCCCGAAAACATCTTCATCGAAGACGTGCGTGAAGAGTTCGTTCGCGACTTCGTCTTCCCGATGTTCCGCGCCAACACGGTCTATGAAGGCCAGTACCTGCTCGGCACCTCGATCGCCCGACCGTTGATCGCCAAACGCCAAATCGAGATCGCGCGGCTGACCGGTGCGGACGCCGTAAGCCATGGCGCGACGGGCAAGGGCAACGATCAGGTGCGCTTTGAACTCGGCTATTACGCCCTGGAACCCGACATCCACGTGATTGCGCCTTGGCGCGAGTGGGCCTTCAAGAGCCGTGAGGCTCTGCTCGACTTCGCCGAGCAGCACCAGATCCAGATCACCAAAGACAAGCGCGGCGAAGCCCCGTTCAGCGTCGACGCCAACCTGCTGCACTCTTCCTCCGAAGGTAAGGTTTTGGAGGACCCCGCCCTTGAGGCGCCAGAGTTCGTGCACATGCGCACGATCTCGCCGGAAAACGCACCGGACAAACCTGCCGTCTTCACCATGGACTTCGAAAACGGCGATCCGGTCGCTATCGATGGCGTGGGATTTTCGCCCGCCGGGATCCTGACCAAACTCAACCAGCTTGGCCATGACAATGGCGTCGGTCGCCTCGACCTGGTCGAGAACCGCTTCGTCGGCATGAAGTCGCGCGGCGTCTATGAGACGCCAGGCGGCACGATCCTTCTGGCCGCGCACCGGGGCATTGAGTCCATCACGCTAGATCGCGGGTCGATGCACCTGAAGGACGAGCTGATGCCGAGGTACGCCTCACTCATTTACAACGGCTTCTGGTTCGCACCCGAACGCGAAATGCTGCAGGCAGCTATCGACCTGTCGCAGAAGATGGTGACCGGCCAGGTTCGCGTGAAGCTCTATAAGGGCAACGTCTCGATTATCGGCCGCACCAGCCCCTATTCACTCTACGACCAGGACCTGGTCACGTTTGAAGAGGGCGCGGTCGCCTACGACCACCGCGATGCGGCGGGCTTCATCAAGCTCAATGCGCTGCGCCTTCGGGTCCAGGCCCAGAGGGACAAGCGGATCAAGTCCTAAGACCTGGGTCGGGTCGGCGGCCGGCAAAAGACGGTTCCAGCCGAACCCCGTTACATGCCAGGATAGCTGTAAAGGGCGAAGATTCGTTCGCTTTGTGTCGGGGGAAATTGCACATGATGGCGCATCGGTTGGTGGCTCTGGTCACCATTCTGGCTCTACTGACCTATTTCTGGATGAGCACCCGCGTCCCGGCGGCCCGGGCCAAATCCGGCATTTCTGCGCCAGCGATGACCGGCGACCCCCTTCTCGAGCGAACCATTCGGGCCCACTACAATACCCTCGAATGGCTGCCGATGTTCCTGGCGGGCCTGTGGCTCTTCGCGATTTACTGGAACGAACAGGTCGCAGCCGGACTGGGCGTTGTCTGGATCGTCGGTCGGATCATGTACGGTCTGGGGTATGTCGCTGAGGCGTCCAAGCGCGGCCCTGGCTTTGGGGTACAGGCCCTGGCGACGGCCATTCTGCTGTTTGGCGCACTGGGGAAGATCGCCTACAGCCTTGTGACGGGCGCGGCCTAACCGTCCGGTCGGTCTCTGAAACATCGCGACCACAATTACGGCCAAGTGTTATGTAGACTTCGTCCGGCCCGCTTAGGCAGGCGTCGCTCAGAGTTTCGCCATGATCAAATCATTCGCTTCGCTCGCCGCTGCCCTGGTCCTGGCAGCAGGGTTGAGCGCTTGCGTTTCGCCCACGCCTTACCAGCCCATCGTCAAGAGCGGCTTTTCGGCTGGCGGCTACTCAGAGACCCGGATCGAACCGAACCGCTGGCGGGTTACCTTTGCTGGCAACGCGATGACCACCCGCGACACGGTAGAGGGCTA
The DNA here is from genome assembly GCA_903860975.1 of uncultured Alphaproteobacteria bacterium. Lineage (GTDB taxonomy): Bacteria > Pseudomonadota > Alphaproteobacteria > Caulobacterales > Caulobacteraceae > Phenylobacterium. The sequence continues at coordinate 6,768 of CAIOSI010000038.1, read as the reverse complement.
CCTGCTGTTCCGGGCGGCAGAACTCGCCCTACAAAATAGCGACGACTGGTTTTCCATTGAAGACCGCCATACCGACGACAAATCGCGGTCCTACGTCCTTCCTGACCCGCTATACCGCCCCTGGTATGGCCAGGGCTTCGGCTACTGGCGCCCGTCGTGGCGCTATCAGGGTCGCGCCTCGGCCTGGCGGGCTTGGGATCCGTTATTCGGAGACCCCTTCTGGACGGACCGGGTAGACGTACAGACCATTCGGAATTTTGAGGCCTCGGCAGAGATCGTCACCCACAAGGGTGCCAAGCCCACAGATGATCCGCGTGCCTTTGACGCTCACGCCGTCGTTGAGAATTTGAAACCGAAGATCCAGCGGCCGGCAGCAAAGTAGCCGGCTAAAGCAGGAAGCCCCCCGCCGCCACGATCAGACCGGTCAGGCCAAGGCCTATCGACCCCAGCCAGAATGCTTTGCGCCGGGTTATGATGGCCACGGTGCAGATCGCGATCCCGATTTCAAGCAAGGTCGCACCGGCCGTCAGCCAGTGGTGGCGATGCTCGTGGTTGCGGCTGGCACCCAGCAGCTTGTCGCGTTCCGCCTCGTTTTCCATAGCCTGCTTCTTGACCTCAGCCTGCTTGGAGACCTGTTCTTTGGCCGTATCAGCATATTTGGCTGCCCGGGGCCCGCCGGCGTCGGCGGCAATACCATAGATATGCTTCTTCAGGCTGTCGGCCTGGTACTCATCCCAGGCGTCGGTGGCCTTGTCCTGGCTCAGGACGGCCTCACTGGACGATGTGATCGCCCCGCCCGCCTCGATGGTCTCCAGGCTGCCTACGGCCGCCGCCAGGACCGCCAGGACCGCGATCGTGATCGACACCCGGTTGATGAAGGGGTCGCGCTCGTGGGCGGCATGTTCTGCATGTTCAGCGTGTTCGTGGGCTTCAAGCGCAGGATCGTGGGTCATGAGAGCTCCCTTGCGGACATGCATCGACGCACCCTGGCGGGCCGTCGACGTCAGCGTCTTCTATATCTGCGGAAATTTGCAGCGGGCGAAGAGATTCGAACTGTCGACCCCAACCTCGGTAATCCCCGAAGTCGCCGTTCGTCAGCCCGCTCGCCTGCAACCTGCGCCAAAGCGGAAATCTATGAGCACACATCAAAGTCCGCGTGAATCGTGGAATGTGGCCTGGTCCTCTTCGTCCGAGGTGGCGTAGCTCGGCTTAGCGTTCAGGGCTGCGGGATCAAAACCGGCGACCCGCTTGTAGTCTGCGGCTATCGCTGCCCGTTCAGACATCGGCAGGCGCGCGTCTAGATCATCGCCCGGATGGGGCGCGCGATCCTGGGCCAAGTCCATGACCTTGTCAGGGCCCTGGGCGCGGTTCATGAGAACGATCCGCGACGTGGCTTCGCGGCGGTCGGCCTCGTAGGCGGCCAGTCCTGCGTCCAAGCCGCTCTCGCGGCGCAGATGGAAAGCGAGCGCGCGTGCGTCGATGATCGCCTGCGTCGCCCCGTTGGAACCGATCGGATACATCGGGTGCGCGGCGTCACCGATCAGGGTCGCGCGGCCAAAGGTCCAGCGGGGAAGTGGATCGCGGTCGACCATCGGGAATTCATAGATGCCGCTGGCAGCGCCGATGATCGCTGGCACATCGATCCCAGGCCAGCGCCAGTCGGCGAATGGTCCCAGGATATCGCGGGGATCTCCAGCCTTGTTCCAGTCTTCCTTGGCGGGCGTCTCCCCGCCGTCGGCCTTCAGATCACAAATCCAGTTCAGCAGGGTCTCGCCGGTCACGGCGTCCTGCTCGATCGGATAGGCCACGAACTTCTGCCGGGAGTGACCGGCCCAGAGCATCGTTCCAGCCAGGGGGTAGGCGGAAAGCTTCGCCGTGGACCGCCATAGGGTGACCTGGTTCCACTTGGGCAGACCCTCATGGGGATAGAACTTGCGGCGGACCGCCGAATGGATGCCGTCGGCGGCGACGAGCAGGTCAGCGGCCTCGTGGCCGCGCGAAGTGCCGCCGCGACCTGTGAAATGGGCTTGCACGCCGCTATCGACCGGTTCGAAATCGGTCAGGGCGTGGTCGAACCGGACGGCATCGGGGCCGAGACGCTCCAGGACTTTTTCAAGCAGGAGCATCTGCAGGCGGCCGCGGTGCACAGCGATCTGCGGCCAGGCGTAGCCCGCCTCGAGGCCGCGCGGCTCGCGCCAGATCTCGCGCCCGTATCGGGTAAGATAGACCAGCGCGCGCATGTCGACGCCGATCCGGTGCAAGTCGTCGAGCAATCCCAGCGCCGCAAGCTCCCGTGTCGCGTGCGGTAGCAGGTTGATCCCCACACCCATTGGGGTGGGCTTAGCGACCGCCTCGAAGACGACGGGGCGAAAACCGGCGGCATGAAGACTGAGCGCAGCCGTCAATCCCGCGATCCCGCCACCCACGACGATGATCCGGGTGGAGTCGACCACTAGGTGACCTCGAAGACGTTGAGGGTAACGTGGCCACGTTCTGCGCGCGCGACGCCGAGATTGGAATTCACACGGGTGCGGCTGGGGCTAACGGGGCGAAATCGCATCGAGGTGCGGAAATCGTGTTCTTCGTCAGGAACAGGCTCGCCGCGACCTAGCCGCCCCAATGACTCAGGCGAGCGGTGCCAAATCCCAGCGGATTCGACCTCGATCAAGCCGTCCTCGGCTTCGAACGTCACAAGGGATTTGACGTCTAGCATGGTGCTCGCTGGCCCCCGCGGGGTATCCGCGCCGCAGCCGGGCGGCGATGGTCAGGCCGGCTCGCATTGCGTCCGGCTGGCGCGTTTCGCCGGCGGGGACCTGCACACGCTGTCATGTGCCGCCTTGTCACGGCGCCAATCCAGTGCAGACCCTAAAAAGGTTCGCTGTCGGCCTCGCTTCGCAGATCCGCGTAGCGACGATCGGCAGGCGACCTGGCTGGGAGGCTTTGAGATTATCCCAAGCACGTCGCGCACGCTTGGCTTTAGACCCCGCCCTGCCTAGGGTTCCAGCAATACCGCCCCTTGAGGGCAAGCTGGCCGGGGCGTGAGCCATGAAGATTTGGGCGTGGACCAGCATGGGCCTGGTCATCGTCGGTGTTCTGGCGGGCGCCGCATTTGTCAATCGCGACACGATCCTCATTACGTTTGCCAAGTCGCAGCTCCCCCACATCGGGCCCAACCACCCGGTGAATTGGAATGAGGGGCCAGCCATACCGCCGCAGGGCCAGCGAGCGCCCAACGTCATTGTAATCCTGGCCGATGACATGGGCTACAATGACGTCACCTTCAACGGCGGCGGAATCGCGGGCGGACAGGTTGCCACGCCCAATATCGATTCCATCGGCCGCGAAGGCGTATCGTTCGCTCGCGGCTATGACGGAAACGCCACCTGCGCACCGTCTAGGGCCAGCATCATGACGGGCCGCTACGCCACAAGGTTCGGCTTCGAATTCACGCCCGCGCCGGTCCTGATGGAAAGGCTCGCTCCATCGCAGCACCAACAAGATGATTTTGTTTTGCCCCAGTTTTTCGCTGACCGCGTGAAAGACATGCCGGCCGGGACGGCAAAGGGGGCATCGGCGGTGAATCTGCTGGCGGTGCCGACGTCCGAAATCATGATCGCCAAGGTGATGCAGGATCGCGGTTACCACACTCTGCATTTCGGTAAGTGGCACCTGGGCAACTCGCCTGGGGCTCGACCTGAGCAGCGTGGCTTCGACGAGAGTCTGGGTTTCATGGGCGGCGGTTCGAAATATCTTCCCGAGCACGACAGGGACGCCGAGAACTCAAAACAGCCATGGGATCCCATCGACCGCTTCATCTGGCCGATCGCCCCCTACATGGTGCAGTACAACGGCTCGCCCATGTTCGCGCCCAAGGGTTACATGACCGACTACCTCACCGATGAGGCGGTCAAGTCGATCCACGCCAACCGCAATCGTCCCTTCTTCATCTATTTCGCGCCCAATGCGATCCATACGCCGCTGCAGGCGAAGAAAGAGGACTACGACGCCCTTCCTCAGATCAAGGATCACCGGCTGCGGGTCTACGGCGCGATGGCGCGCAACCTGGACAATAATGTTGGCCGCATCATGTCGGCGTTGAAGACCGAAGGCATCGACAAGAACACCCTGGTGATTTTCACCAGCGACAATGGCGGGGCCGACTACATCGGGCTTGCCGATATCAACAAGCCTTACCGCGGCTGGAAGATGACTTTCTTCGAAGGGGGCATCCATTCGCCGTTCTTCATGCGCTGGCCCGACAAGATCGCCGCCAACTCCCGATTCGACGATCCGGTTGGACACGTGGATATCTTCCCGACAGTGGCGGCGGCGGCGGGCGCAGCCGTCCCTCAGGATCGCATAATCGACGGCGTGAACTTGCTGCCCTACCTGAACGGAACGGCGCATGGGCGACCGCACCAGACGCTCTTCTGGCGATCCGGCGCCTACAAGGTCGTGCTCGACGGAGACTGGAAGCTGCAGTCAAGCGAGGCGCAGCACAAGGTCTGGCTGTTCAATCTCGCCGATGACCCTACGGAACAACATGAACGCTCGGCCGCCGAGCCCGCGCGGGTCAGCGCTATGCTCGGGCTGCTTCGCCGTCAGGACGCCCAGAGCGTCAAGCCGATCTGGCCGTCGCTGGTTCGCGCGCCAATCTTCGTGGATCAGCCCGGCGGCCAGCCGCAGAAGAAGTCGCAGGACTACATCCTGTGGGACAATTGACGCCGCCGCGGATGCGCCGAGCGGATCGGCTAGGTGACTTCAGGCCCCACGCGCTCGGGTGCAAATCCACACCGACAGCGCCGCTAGCCCGAACAGGCACGCCGCAGTGACCCGGATCGCCAGAAGGGACAGGATCGGCGAGGTCGCCCGCGCCTCGGTATAGGCCACGGAGGCGAACTTATGGTCCACGCCCGACTGCATAGAGGGGTCGGTGAAGATGACGAGGAAATCGCGAAGCGACCGGTAACGGACGACGGCCACCCGGCCGAAATCGGACTCGTTTCGCCCCAGAAGCAGACCCTCAATCCGTCCCACGTAGACAGGCATCGAGCCGTGTTGGAGCAGCGCGGGCAGAACGGCGCGCGCATAGGTGCGATCTTGTTTCACAGCCTCTGGTCCCGTCCTGAGTTGCTCGAAATTGACCATGTAGAATTCACGGCCATCGTCGTGGGCGATCAGGCTCGCGGCAGCGGCGACCACTTCTGGATGGTCAACCCCCGCCGAGGACATGCGGACCTGGTCCAGGAAGGCTTTGCCCTCCGCAGCCGTGAGGGCCGGGCCTCGTCCGCCATACCAGTGCAGGAACGTAGCAAAGGCGAGCACCAGCCCGATCAGGCAGCCTGAGCGGACGATTTGTCGGGTTTTCATCGTCTGAGCTGCCGAGCCCGTCATGGAAATCTGCCGATAAAGGCGATGATCGCGTCAGCCATCTCTGGTCCGGCATCTTCCTGACTGAAGTGTCCGGCCGCCAAGACCCCGTGCTCGATGCCCGGCCGCTTCGCGCCGGGGATCTGCGTTCGGTACATCTCGCCCCGCTCCGTATAAGTGAATGGGCAGCGGTCGCCCCATAGGGTCAAGAACGGAATTTCCGATCGGCGCAGAACGCTCCATGCCGCGTCACCGTGTGTTCGTTCGATGTCGTCGGCGGTTATCGGAACCAGCATCGGAAAGCGCCGCGACCCGGCCTTGTAACGCTCATCGGGGAACGGGGCGTCATAGGCCGCCCGCGCGGCCGGCGAGAGCGGGCTCAAACACCAGCCCGGAACGATCTTCGAGGGCATGAGCTCAGAGACCATCTGGCTGTAAACACGCCAGGCGAGGAAGTAGAGCGACGGCCCGCGCGCCATCATGGCCTGGATTTTTTCCGGGTTGATCGTGTCGTCCGGGTCTAGGGTTTCGCGCCAGTCCATCCCAAAGCGCTCGCGCAGCTGTTCGGGTGTAAGCGGTGCCTGCGCGCTCAAACCCGGGATCGCAACGCCGCTTCCCGGCAGAGCGGTGTTCGACATCACCGCACGCGCAAATCGGTCAATATTTTCCGCCAGCACGCGGCCGCCGATCAGCCCGCCCCAGTCCTGGCCAAAGATCGTCACATGGTTCAGGTCGAGTCTGCGGATCAGAGCGCTCACCCACCCGACGTGACCACTGTAACTATACCGCTCTGGATCGACGAATTTGTCCGACCGGCCAAACCCGATCAGGTCGGGGACGACCACCCGATACCCGGCCGCCAGGAACGGGCCGATCATCTTTCGATAGAGGTACCCCCACATCGGCTCGCCATGCAGCAGGAGCAGGGTCTCGCGCGCATCGGCGGGCCCCGCGTCGACATAGGCCATCCGCAGACCCGGCTCGATCTCGATATAACTGGGCGGCCAGGGGTAATCCTCGATGCCATCAAAACAGGCGTCAGGGGTTCGCAGGATCTCGTCGCAAAGTCGGTCGTCAGGCATCGCTTCTCCTTGGAGGCCCGTCTGGCCTTTGCGCCTGGCTATGGCGCGGGTGATGGCAGTCTCAGTCTAACTTGTCTCCACTTGGACCATCTTCCGCGCCAAATGGGGACCCATGACCTCACCGATCTCGTTCAAACGTCACCGCTTCGCGCCGGACGTGATCTGCTATGCCGTGTGGCTCTTTTTCCGCTTCACGCTGAGCATTCGTGACGTTGAGGAGGTGCTGGCCCAGCGCGGCATCGAGGTCAGTCGCAAGGCGGCGCGGTCCTGGGTGATCAAGTTCGGACCGGCGATCGCAGCAAACCTGCGTCGTCGC
>CAIOSI010000037.1 GCA_903860975.1 uncultured Alphaproteobacteria bacterium | reverse complement strand
CTTCGTCCCGCGCAGCGGCGGCATCGTGCCATGGGCAAGCGCGCCAGCCGTTGAGGGCGCGCGCTCACCCACCCCAAACATGGCGTTAGAGACCGCCGTGCACTAACATTGAAACCGGATCACCCCAAAGGGGCAGGCCAATCGCATGAGCGGGCTGGCTGATGGGCTGCAGTCCCTTGAGGCGATGGACCTCGAGGGGCTGCGCCGCGCGTGGCGCGAGCGCTACGGGGAGCCGCCGAAGCTGCGTGCGGTGGACCTGCTGCGCCGGATGCTGGCGTGGAAGATCCAAGTCGATGCCGCGGGCGGGGTCGATCCTGAGCTTAAGGCGGCGTTGCGACAGCGCGGCGCACCTCGCGGTCCAGCGATTGCGCCAGGCGCGACCCTGGGTCGTGAGTGGCGCGGCGTGCGCCACGACGTCGAGATCGTCGCGGCCGGCGTGCTCTACCAGGGCGAGGTCCATGAGAGCCTCTCGGCCGTCGCTCGCCAGATCACGGGGGTTCGCTGGAATGGTCCGCGGTTCTTTGGTCTACGCGCCGCGGAGGCGCCGTGACCCCCGCCCAGCAAAAGTTGCGCTGCGCGATCTACACCCGGAAGAGTTCGGATGAGGGCCTCGAGCAGGGCTTCAACAGCCTTCATGCCCAGCGCGAGGCTTGCGAGGCCTACATCAGCTCGCAAACCCACGAGGGCTGGGTTCTGGTCCCGACCGCTTACGATGACGGCGGGTTTTCCGGCGGCAGCATGGAGCGGCCGGCGCTGAAGCATCTGCTAGCCGATGTCGCCCGAGGCTTGGTAGACACCATCGTCGTCTACAAGGTCGACCGTCTGACCCGCTCGCTGCCGGATTTTGCGCGCATCGTTGATGTGTTCGACAAGGGCGGCGCCTCGTTCGTCTCGATCACCCAGGCATTCAACACCACCACCAGCATGGGTCGGCTGACGCTGAACGTCTTGCTGTCGTTCGCCCAGTTCGAGCGTGAGGTCACCGGCGAGCGGATTCGCGACAAGATCGCCCAATCCAAGGCCAAGGGCATGTGGATGGGCGGCAACCTCCCGCTTGGATATGACGCCGGCGACCATCAGTTGGTGGTCAATGAGGCCGAAGCTGAGACTGTTCGGATGATCTTCACCCGCTACCTGGCGCTTGGCTCGGTCTACGCTCTCCAGGATGAGCTTGAAGCGCGGGGCGTTCGATCTAAGGGGCGGGTTGGCCGCACCGGAGAGGCTATACCAGGCGCGATCTTCTCGAGAGGCGCGCTCTACCATCTCCTGCAGAACCGGCATTACCGCGGCGAGATCAAACACAAGGACCAGACCTTCCCGGGCCTGCACTCGCCCATCGTCCCAGCGGAGGTGTTTGAGCGCGCTCAGGCCATGTTGGCCGATAATCGGGTCAATCGCCGCGAGCGGGTCGCGCGGTCGGCGAGAGCCGCCTTGGTCGGCTTGGTTTTCGATGCGGACGGCGCGCCCTACACCCCGACGTTCAGTCTCGGTCGCGGCGGCAAGACCTATCGTTACTACATCGCCGCCGCGACGACTTCGGGGACGCCGCGGCGGCTTCCGGCCGACGCCTTCGAGGATTTTGTGCTCGACCAGGTCCGCCGGATGTCCGACCGGCCGGAGATCGAATTGGGCGACCTGCGCGATTGGGTGCGTCGCATCGATGTGAGACCCAAAGGGGTCCACCTGGTGCTGGACGCTGACCTCCTATTTGGCCTGGATCACCCTGAACTAGCGCTTGGTGATTTGCGGGCGAGGATTGCGCCCGGCGCGCGCGCGGTCATGGATCCTGGGCGCCATTCGGTGCGCATCAGCTTGCCGGTGCGGATGCAGTTTCGCGGTGGTCAGACCTGGATCGCGGGCGTCGATAGCGGCCATGCCCTGCGGCCGCCGAAGGTCGATCGCGTCCTCGACCGTGCGCGTCGCGAAGCGCACGTCGTGCTTGGACGGCTGGGAGCTTCTCCGTTGGCGCCTGGAGCACCTGTCGGTGTGCCCACTGCGCCCCAAAACAGCTATCTGACGCAGCTGGCGAAGCTCGCGCTCCTAGCGCCGGACATCCAGCTGGAGATCCTAACAGGGCGCCAACCTCAGGGCCTGAGGCTGAAGCGCCTCTTCAGCGAAGACATGCCCCTTGCCTGGGATAAACAGCGGCGGTGGGTCAGAACGTCAGGCTGATCGTTGGGACTGGTGGCGCAGCCTTTGGCCTATGCGAGACGCAAAGCGACCGTTACGGAAGGCGAGCACTTCGCAGAGCTCATCGCTTCCCCAACACTGAAACTGGTAGCGGCCGCGGCTATCCCGACTCAGCCTCACAATGTGTCCCTCGTGGCCCTCTTGAATCTCACCCCGTGGCCAGTGGACGCCCATGACCGGATCGGCCGGATTGGTCAGGTCCACGAAGATGTTCGCTTCTGGTAAAGGCGCCGCGGGGCCCCACGTCAGCGCGGCCTCTTGCATACGCCCGGGCTTCACTAGGCCATGGCGGTGCAAAACTCGCAGATCGATAAGGGGGTGGTCTTCGTAGGTGGCGATAGGGACCGTTGTAGGCAGGGGGAACAGCGATGCCTGCTTGACTGGGTTTTGGCCCTCCCTGCGAAGGCCCTCCGCGGCAAAGCGTATAAAAAGCCGTCGGATGTCTGCGTCCAAGGTTAGCGACCGCGCACTAAGTGCCGCTTCTGTCGCCCACTTGGGGACGACCTTAGCCCTGACGCGGCCAGCTTTCGGGCGCCGCTTAGGCCGATCCTGACTGTCATACCTTATCCGAAGGCATTTTCGGGAATAGAAGCCGTCGAGATCAAAAAACAGGGACCTAACTCGGCGGTTCGTTCCTGGACAGACGAAGAACATGCTCGCGGCGGCGCCATTCCGTTGCTCAACTACGCTAATATCTTGTGAGTATGAACACTTAGAATCCCGTAATTCTACCTTTACAAATGATTGTTTTGCATTATATAATACCTTTATACTTGCCTCACCAGCAAGCGAGGGATCTTTTTCCACGGCAACGCGGAAATACGTGTCTTCGAAGACGCCGGCCCTCCGCAAGTCGGTGGTGTGGAGACGGGCGCGGGACGCCAAGTCGGACGACATTTCTCACTCTCACCAGAGCGCACCGGCGGGAATCACCGGGGCGCTCTTTTTTTGTTTAGCACGCTCCGCAATCCGCAGGATTACGATCCGCAAAAACAACCCCCGGGCCCCGCAATTTTCGGACGAAATGCTACCTCATCTCGGTGGGGGCGGCCCCGGAACGCCGCCGCCGGCAGGGGCCCCCTCCACCGAGGGAAAACGGCTCAGCGACCAGATGCTATCGGGCTTGAAATGGGGGGGGCTGACCGGGACTGAGCGCCCAAATCCGAGAGGGGGTGCGCCCGACGCCACAATCCTGCGAGCGTCAAACTGAAGTTGCGCAGAATCTCCACATCAGCCCGCGCCAATCTGAAGCCAGAATTCCCGTGTTCAGGCCGTCGCGTTTGCGCGCAAAAACGGTTTCATCGGCGCGACGGTCGCAATTCCGTGGGGTTATGCGACTGGGCGGCGCCAGAGACTTGTGGCGTGGGGTGGTTGGCGGTGCGGGTGGGATTCGAACCCACGTTAGAGTTTCCCCTAAACACGCTTTCCAAGCGTGCGCCTTCAACCACTCGGCCACCGCACCTCAACGCCAAGGGAGGCGTGCCTCCCGGCGGAAGGCGCGTCTTATAGAATGGGAACTAGCCCGGCAAGCGACGCTTACGGAATGGCGGTGGGTTCGGCCTGGAGACGGCCGTCGTCTTCGGCACTGGTCGCAAGCTTCGCCGGGGTCGCCGAGCGACGGTCATGTCGGGCGTTTCGAATGTCTGCTCACGACGCTTGCCCGCTCGGAGCGGTCGTGCCCCAGGGCGCGTTATAACGGCGTCGTCCTGAGCTTCACTATCTCTGGCGGGTCCGGATCGATGAGGCGTCACCTAAAGGCTGACTGACCAAGAGATTGTCGCTCAGCGGCGCGAAATTTCCTTCTTCTCGTATACCGGGTGGATGCAAAAAAGCGGTTGGGGACTTATCTTATCTATGATCGCAAGGAGGTTCCATGTTCGGACGTAAGACGCTTGAGTTGCCCACGCAGGAAACCGCGCTGAAGGGACGCGCTCATCCAATCCCAACGGCGTTGACCCACTTCATCAACGGCAATCGGCTAAAAGGTCCTTATCCCGACGGCCTGGACACGGCCGTCTTTGCCATGGGCTGCTTCTGGGGCGAGGAAAAGAAATTCTGGAGTCTACCGGGTGTCTGGGTGACCGCCGTGGGCTATGTGAACGGCCTGACGCCAAATCCCACCTATGAAGAGGTCTGCTCGGGCGGGACTGGCCACACCGAGGCCGTGCTTGTTGTCTACGACCCGAACGTCATCGGCTATGCCGCGCTCCTTAAGGTATTCTGGGAGGGGCATGACCCGACACAGGGCATGCGTCAGGGCAACGACATCGGCACCCAATATCGCTCAGGTATCTATCCTGCGAGCGATGCACAGGCCGCGGCGGCTGAGGCCTCTAAAGAGACCTACCAACTGGCATTGTCGGCCAAGGCGTTCGGCAAAATCACCACGGAGATCGCGCCGGCTAGCGAATTCTACTTTGCCGAAGACTATCATCAACAATACTTGGCCAAGAATCCGGCCGGCTACTGTGGGATCGGCGGCACGGGGGTAACCTGCCCGATCGGTGTCGGCGTCGAGGCCTGAGAAGACCCCGATGGCGCCGGAGGCGGCGGCTGCACCTTGGCGTTGAGCGGAATGCCCAAGGGAGGCCGGTGGGCTCTAATGCCTCGCTGACAAGATGTTCGCGGCGACCGTCATGGTCTGTGGTCACCTCTCGCTTAGGGTCACCGACCTAGCCTTCGAAGTCTTGACCGAAACCGGGCGGCTAGATCCGTGCCTTAAGGTGCGCGGTTCAAATGGGTGATGTTCGAAGATTTGTCGGTGCTGGATGACCCCAAGGTTCAGCATTGGCTTCGAATGTTTCGGCCGCAGGGGCCTGACCTAGGCCGACGGCCGCGGCGATCTTGCGCTGGCGCACCCCGATTGTCCGCCCAACCAAGGCCCGCAGGGTTCGATATATCGTCGCCGTGCGAGATCAAGCCCTGGGTTTTGGGCCAATCTGGGTCGCTACGATCGGAAGGATTCGACGCCCTTGCGAGGCGGTCAGCAGGTCTTCCGCAGCGGCTGCCACCGTCTCGACCGTCAGGTCCGTCATGTGACAGAGCGCTTGGTCAAAGCCCGGGTCAATCGAGCGTATCTGCTCAAAGGAGCGCGGCCCGCGCGCGACGAGCGTGTGCGTACCCCACGGGCCATAGAGTTGTTCGTCGGATGGCCCGAACAGACCCAGCGTTGGCGCTCCAGCCGCCGCTGCCAGATGCATGGCACCAGAGTCATTGCCGATGAACAACCTCGCCCGCTTAAGGCAGGCGTAGGCGGTGAGCACGTCAGTGTCCTCGGTCAGGTCGATAAACTGATCGCGCATAACCACGTCGCGAAGCCCCTTCGCAAGCTTGTGGTCCGCCGGCCCGCCTAGAACCATCAATCGCCCGCCCTTCATCGGCCCTTCAGGGTCCAGGAGGCGCATTGCGGTTTGGCTGAAACGCTCCAAGGGCCAGGTCTTTCCCAGCCAGTTCGCGGCCGGCGCCAGCGCCAGAATCGGACCGAAGCCAGCCGTCAGTTCTTCGGCGCGCGCCTCAGTCTGCTCAGAGGTGAAGAGGTAGGGTGACGCGGGATCATCCTCGATCTTCAGGACCCGGGCCGCCTCGAGCACCTTGTGCACGGGTGGTCCTGACGCCTTACGCCAGATTGCGCGCCGCTTCGTCGAGATGAAACGCGACAGGCCCGAGCCGCGGAGATCGACCACAAGACCCCAGCGCGTGCTGCGGACGTCGCGCCATAGCTCCAACCAGTGCCCGTGGTTCTTCGTTTTGGTGAGCGTGATGATCCGATCAAGGGTCGGTATCTCTTCGAACAGAGGCGCTGCGACCGGGCCTGCGACGACCGTGAACCGGGCGTTGGGAATTTCGTCCGACAGTCTTTTGATCAAGCCGGAAGACAACACCGCATCTCCGATGCGGTTGGACGTAACGAACAGGATTGGGAAGCTGCCGCGGGACATCGCACCTTTATAGGATGGGCAGCGCTGGCGCCCAACCGCTGGAAGCCCCAGATTGCGACATATGAGTGAAGCTCTGACATTTGCACCCCTGCCGAGCCGCGCCCTGATCGGTATTACAGGCTCGGATTGGCGGAATTTCCTTCAAGGCCTGATCACCCAAGATGTGGGAAGCCTGCGGGTGGGTGAGGCCAGGTTCGGTGCGCTCCTAGCGCCCCAAGGGCGCCTACTTTACGACCTGTTCGTTGTTGGACGAGACGAAGGCTGTTGGCTGGATGTCCTGGCTGAGCATCGCATCGCGATCCTTCAGCGTCTGACAATGTACCGCCTGCGGGCGAAGGTTGAGCTGGTCGCCAGAAACCATCCTGTTTCTATTCTCTATCCGACGCCTCAGCGCCAAGGTGCCGATCCGAGCCGCCCCTTTCAAGTTCCGGAATCAGACCGTGAACCGACCTTCGATGGGATAAGCGGGTTTGTAAGAGATCCGCGACTACCCGCCCTTGGCTGGCGGGGCTATGGCGCACTGCCACCGACGGGTGCGACCTTGGCCGACGAAAGTGCGCGTCAGGCTCAGACGCTCATCCTCGGCGTGCCTGGTCCAATCGATTGGGGTTCAGACAAGATCTATCCCATTGAAGCTAACTTCGACCTGTTGAACGGCATAGATTTCAAGAAGGGCTGTTTCGTGGGGCAGGAGACGACCTCACGAATGAAGCGCCGGGGTCAGATCAAAAGCCGCATGCTGCCGATCGCTTTCGACGGCCCATCGCTGGTACCTGGCGCTGAGGTCATGGCGGGCGATCTGCGAGCCGGCGTGGTCACGTCTTCCGGCGATGGCCGAGCCATCGCGCTGCTACGTCTGGATCGCGCCGCAGTTTCAGGTCTTACCGTTGAGGAACGGCCAGTCACTGTCGAGCGGCCGTGGTGGTTTGACCAGGCCCTAAAGGAAGATGCCGCCTAAGGCACCGGCGCGATCAGATGGGCATCGAGGGAGCGCCCGCCGACATCACCGTTGAGGCTCAAGTCAAGGCGCATGACGCGGACATCGATCACGAAAAGCCTTCGAAAGCCATGTCTGAACTCCGCTTGCAGCGCCAGGCCAGCTTAGCCAAAAGTGGCGTTCATGACCTCCGAGATCGACCGATGCGGCTGGCGCGGAATGGCTGGTGACCCGCTTTATGAAGCCTACCACGACACGGAGTGGGGGGTACCGGAGTACGACTCGCGCGCCCTTTGGGAAAAGCTGGTGCTCGACGGCTTCCAAGCCGGGCTTGCCTGGATCACAATCCTTCGCAAACGCGAGGCTTTCCGCGCCGCTTTTGACAACTTCGACCCGGAAAAGGTGGCGTGCTACGGAGAGGCAGATCGGGTCCGACTGATGGCAGACGCCAGCATTGTCCGGTCTAACGCCAAGATCGACGCTGCGATCTCAGGGGCGAAGATCTACCTATCGATGCGCGAGGCGGGCGAGGATTTTTCCACCTTCTGTTGGAGCTTTACCGGAGGAAGGCCAATACAGAATGACTGGACCGCCGAAATTGGCGTCCCGGCTCAGACCCCGCTCGCCGAAGAGGTCGCCAAGGCGTTGAAGGCCAAGGGCTTCAAGTTCGTAGGCCCGGTGATCGTCTATGCCTGGATGCAAGCCGTTGGCATGGTCAACGACCATCAGGTTGCATGCTTTCGGCATGAGCCGATCCGTAGGCTGGGAAGCTGAGCGTGGTGGGCGGGCCGACTATGCGCCTCGAAAAGGCTTTCTCAGGTGGCCCGATTTGCGGGGTCGACGAGGCTGGACGCGGACCATGGGCCGGGCCGGTCAGCGCCGCGGCCGTCATCCTAAATCCAAGAAAGATCCCCAAGGGGCTCAACGATTCCAAGAAATTGTCAGCCAAGACCCGCGAGGCTCTTGAGCTCGAAATCAAGGCCATGGCGCTGGCTTGGTGTGTCGGGTTTGCGAGCGTCGAAGAGATTGCCCGCCTGAACATCCTGCACGCAGCGGGACTTGCCATGCGTCGCGCGGTTGAGGGGCTATCGGTGCGGCCGATGTACGCCTTGGTCGATGGAAACTATCGGTTCGACTTGCCATGCACGACCCAAACTGTGGTGGGTGGTGATGGCAAGTCAAAGTCGATCGCCGCGGCCTCAATTCTGGCCAAGGTCGCTCGAGACCGGCTGATGATTGAGATGGACGCTCGCTATCCCGGTTACGGCTTTGCTCGCCATAAGGGCTACCATGCCGCGATCCATGTCGAGGCGCTGCGCACGCTGGGACCCTGTGAGATCCACCGCCTGAGCTGGGCGCCGGTGAGGCTCGCCGTCATGGGACAGTCGGCCAGAGCGGAAGATCTGCCGTTCGCAGATTGAGGCGTGTGCGTACCGGCAGCGGCCGCCCATCTGAATCATCAGCCGATTTCGGGCGAGGATCATTCGCGCGTCACCGCCCAACCAAGCGCGTGAGGCCAAACCGCGCACTCACTCGGCGCCTTTGTCCGTTGGCTCGTCAGCTAACTGCGTTGCCGGACAAAGCTTACTTAACATCCGGCGCTTATGGTCTCGGCTCCGGCAGAATGCGGGTAAGAGGGCACATTGTCTCAGAACCACTACGACCTGATCGTTATCGGCTCCGGCCCGGCAGGCCGCCGAGGCGCGATCCAGGCCGCCAAGCTGAATAAGCGGGTCCTTGTGGTCGAGCGCGGCAAGCGGGTTGGCGGCGTATCTGTCCACACTGGCACCATTCCCTCCAAAACCCTGCGCGAGACTGTGCTTAACCTCACAGGCTGGCGCGAACGGGGTTTCTATGGCCGCGCCTATCGTGCCAAGCAGCACATCGGTGCGGAAGATCTGCGCCGCCGCCTCGCGATAACGCTCGATCATGAAGTCGACGTACTGGAGCACCAGTTCGCCCGTAACAGCGTCGAGACCGTCGAAGGCGTCGCACGCTTTACCGATCCACATACCATCGAGGTGCAGGGCGCACGCGGCGATGCCATAATCTACACCGCCGACCGTTTTCTGGTCGCTGTTGGCACCAAGCCCTTCCGCCCAAGCCACATCGGCTTTGATGGCGAAAACATCCTCGACTCGGATGAAATACTCGACCTCAAGCGCATACCGCGCCAGCTCGTGGTGGTGGGCGCCAGCGTGATTGGCGTGGAGTACGCCTCGATCTTCTCGGCGTTGGATGTGAAGGTCACGATCATAGAACCCAACGCCTGCCTTATGCCGTTCCTCGATCGGGAACTGGCCGATGAGTTCGTGCATGATCTTCGCGAGCGCGGTGTGATCATCCGCTTCGGCGCGAAAGTGATTTCTGCAGAAGTCGTAGGCCCTCAGAGCTGCCATCTTCGCCTGACCGATGACCGCGAGCTTCACGCCGACATGGTGCTCTTTTCAGCCGGTCGAGAGGGCGCGACGGAGGGCCTTGATCTAACCGCCGCTGGTCTTGAGCCCGATACGCGCGGCCGCTTGACTGTGGACAAATCGACGTTCCAGACATCTCAGCCACATATCTACGCCGCCGGCGACATCATCGGCTTCCCCAGCCTTGCCTCCACCTCGATGGAACAAGGCCGGATCGCAGCGTGTCACGCCTTCAACGCCCCGGCTCACGCGGCGCCCGAGTTTTTCCCCTACGGAATCTACTCCGTGCCGGAGATCTCAATGATCGGGATCAGCGAGGAACAGGCCCGCGAAAAGGGCATTCACTACGAGTGCGGCGTCGCCCGTTTCCGTGAGACCTCGCGAGGCCACATCATGGGCATATCGTCGGGCTTCATGAAGATGTTGTTCTCGCTGGAGACGCGCCGCCTGTTGGGCGTCCACATCGTCGGCGAAGGTGCCACAGAGCTGATCCACATCGGCCAGGCCGTGCTCAACCTGGAGGGGACGCTCGACTATTTCGTGGAGAACACCTTCAACTACCCGACGCTCGCCGAGGCCTACAAGGTCGCCGCGCTGGACGCCTGGAACCGTATGCCAAAACACCAGGCTAGTCGCGAGGTCACGGCCAAGGCGTTGGAGCGCGCCAAGAAGGTCGTCGGCGGCTGAGAATTAAGACGTCGTTCACCATGCTCGGAAACCTGTCCTTCACCATGTCAGCCCAGGATTCAGGCTCTGGGTTTTCTAGGGGCCGACATGGGCGTTTCCGCCGACACCATCATTCTGGGCGATTGCCTTGAGGAGCTGAAGAAGCTTCCAGACCGGTCTGTCGATCTTGTCTTTGCCGATCCGCCCTACAATCTGCAGCTCGGCGGCGATCTATTGCGACCCGATAATTCCAAAGTCGACGCGGTAGATGACGACTGGGATCATTTTGAAAGCTTTGCCGCCTACGACACCTTCACCAAGGCTTGGCTTTTCGAGTGCCGGCGCATCCTGAAGGATGACGGCGCGCTTTGGGTGATCGGCAGCTACCATAATATTTTCCGGGTCGGGGCGACCCTGCAGGATCTGGGATTCTGGATCCTCAACGATATTGTTTGGCGCAAGTCGAACCCGATGCCAAATTTCAAGGGCACGCGCTTTACCAACGCACACGAGACGATGATCTGGGCCACGAAGTCGCGCGGTGGCAAGCGCTACACCTTCAACTATGACGCAATGAAAATGGCCAATGACGAGCTTCAGATGCGCTCCGATTGGAGCCTGCCGCTCTGTACCGGCGATGAGCGCCTGAAGGATGAGGCGGGCGTCAAGGCCCACCCGACGCAGAAGCCCGAGGCCTTGCTGCATCGCGTGATCCTGGCCTCGACCCGGCCAGGCGACGTGATCCTCGATCCCTTTTTTGGCACCGGGACCACAGGCGCAGCGGCCAAACGCCTAGGTCGTCACTATATCGGCATCGAACGTGAGGAGGGCTACGCCAAGCTCGCTAAGGCCCGCATCGCCAAAGTCATTCCAGCGACGGCTGAGGAGATGGTGGTAACAGGCTCCAAGAAGTCAGAACCGCGCATTCCTTTTGGACAGATCGTCGAGGCGGGCCTCTTACGCGCCGGCGATGTGCTCTATGATGACAAGGGTCGCCACGCCGCCCGTGTCCGTGCCGACGGCAGCCTGGTGGTCGGCGACCTGTCAGGCTCGATCCACAAGGTTGGCGCAATGGTTCAGTCCCAGCCCGCCTGCAACGGCTGGACCTATTGGCACTTTAAGTCGGACAAAGGTTTGGCCCCGATCGACGTCCTGCGCGCCAAGGTCCGCCAACAGCTCGTCGCCTGACGCGATCTCAGCACAAACGCCTTGGTCTCAGCGGTGTTGAAGACAGTCACGGCGCGCGCCTGTTGCGTCTTGTGCGGCCCGCGCAATTCGACGCCACGCTCGCTGAGTTGACGCTCGTTCGCCTCGACGTGATCGCCGGTCAAGGACCGACAACGAAAGTCCGGATGCGGTCCTCATGAGGATCGGGCATGAAAGGCACCAGGCGGGTCGGGCGGTCTTCGATCGCCAGTCCCATCCAGCGCTTTTCGACGTCCTGCTGATCGTCATCGACCCGACAAACCCCCGACGGCGTCAATCTATCAGGTGCTGTTATCTTGGCTTCAGGCCGAGAGCAGGCCAGCAAGGCCTGCACGGGCCGCCTTCAGGAATACGCTTGGCAGCGCGTCCAATCCGCCTAGCGAGGTCCAAACGACCCCCTCTGCCTCACCCTCCGCGCGCAGAACCAGAAGCGTCAGGGTGAAATGCGTAAAGCCATGTTCCACTTCGCCGGCGGCCCGCCACGCCACTTTCGCGGGTGCGACGGCTCGCGCCTCAGTCTTCGTCCAGCGCCTCGCACGCCACTCCGATGTCGGCAGAGCTAGCATGCCGCCAAGCAATCCCTTTGGCGGTCGGCGAACCAAGGCCACCTCGTCGCCTCGCGTTAAAAGATAGGCAATACCGTATCGATGGGGACGCTCGGGTTTGGATGTCTTGCGAGGATAGGTCTCAGGCGCGCCGGCGGACCGCGCCGCACAGTGGACGGCGATCGGGCATAGATCGCAGAGCGGCGCCTTGGGCCGGCAGACCGTAGCACCCAAATCCATTAGGGCCTGGGCCCAGTCGCCCGGGCGATCGTCACCGACCAGAGTTGCGGCAAGACGTTTTAACTCTGCCTTGGCTCGCGGCAGTGGCGTTGTGACCGCGAAAAGACGCGCCATCACGCGCTCGACATTGCCATCGACAACGTTCGTCGCCTGATCGTAGGCAATCGCAGCCAATGCGGCAGCGGTATAGGGGCCAAATCCTGGCAGCGTTCGCAGTCCCTCTTCGGTGTCTGGAAAGACGCCGTTTTGGCTCGTCACCGCACGGGCGCAGGCCAAAAGATTTCGGGCGCGGGCGTAGTACCCCAGGCCCGCCCATGCCGCCATGACCTCACTATCCGGTGCTGCCGCCAAATCGCCCACCGTCGCCCAGCGCGCGGTAAATTTCCGAAAGTAGGGCGTGGCGTGCGGCACGGTGGTCTGCTGCAGCATGACCTCTGAAAGCCATATCCGATAGGGATCCGCGCGGACGCCGGCGGCGCGGGCCTTGGGCCCAACGCGCCACGGTAGGTCGCGGGCATTTGCGTCATACCAGGCGAGGAGTTGGGCACGGAGGGCGACGATCACGTCTCCGGCTTTAGCCCGATCCGTAATGGTGACGCCAGCGTGGCGGAACCCTAGGAAATCTTGGTCGCAGCCTTGGTCGTGGCCTCAGCCTTCGTCGGTCTTCCATTCCGATCGCGGCAGAAGCTGAGCATCCGACCCCACGGCTTGGTGCATTTGGGTTGGGGTGACCCCAAAGGCGCTACCGCGACACTGAGGAACGCGCGCCTCGGGCTGAAAAGACCGGTACGGCCAGCTGCGGGCGTCAAGATCTGCGAAATCGTCAGGTCGTTGGCATTTTTCGTGCGACCCGCGCGCAGCTCAACACATCGCTTGAGCGACAGACGCACCGCCGAAGTCAGGCGGCCAAAGCTCTCAGGTTCACCTTCTTAGCCGATTTCAGGTGCTGCAAGTCGAGTTGGCCATTGGGCCCCCGCCAGCAGACCTCCGCGAGCGCCAACACCACGCCGACCAAGCCGGGCGTAACGCAGGCGGTTGCAGATAAGCGGCTCTCCCCGCGGCGTCGCTATTATTGTAACATCGGCCTCATGGCCCCCCGCGATCTGCCCAGCCCTCAAGAGGCTCTCCGCATCCTGACGACGAAGCGGACACGACCGTTTCGCAGGCCACCACCGCCTTTAGGCCGGTCATTGAACAAGACGCTGAAGGAATTTGACGCCAAGTTTGGCCACGGTTCAGGCGCGCTGCAGGCCCGTTGGCGCGAGGTGGTGGGTGCCGAGATTGCAAAGCGTACGGAACCGGTAAAGCTGACCCGGGGCCGCAATGGCGGCCCCTCGTCGCTGGAAATTCGCGTGGCGGGACCGGCCGCCGCGATTGTCCAGCATCAGGCCCATGATATCCTTGCTCGGGTGAATGTCTTTCTTGGCGCAGACGCCGTACAGAAATTGCGTATCGTCCAGGGTCCGCTGCAGAATAAGTATGAGCCAGCCTCCAAGCCGCGTCGCAGGCCGCCACCGCTTGATGCCGCCGCCGAGGCTGGGCTCGCCAAGGGACTTGCGGCTGCGCCAGAAGGCAAGCTGAAGACCGCGCTTCTGGCCCTTGGTCGAGGCGTCCTGCGACAACGGCGGCCGATTGACTAACAGGAACCGTGCTCCCATCGACTTGCGTCGTTGGCGGCCCCGGATGGAATCGGGCTTTACTCATATCTCCTAGGAGATGCCTGCCGCATGTCTGCTCGCCGCCCCTTCACCACCGTGGCCCTGATGGCTGCCCTGGCGTTGGGCGGCTGCGCCAAGCGTGCGGTCGATCCCGCCTTGGCGGTTCAGAACGACGATATGAGCTTGGGAAGTCCCTACGCCAAGGTGCAGGTGATTGAGTACGCCTCGGCGAGCTGTCCGCATTGCGCGCGATTCGACATCGACGTCCTTCCGGCATTCAAGGCGAAATACGTCGACAGTGGCAGGGTCCGTTACACGCTCAGGGAATACCTGTCGGAGCCACAGGTGATCGCCGCCGCGGGATTCTTACTCGCCCGCTGCGCGGGCAAGGACCGCTACTTCCCAGTGCTTGATGCGGTGTTTAAGGGCCAAAGCGAGATGGTCCAGACGGGCGATGTGCGCGGCGTACTTGCGAGGATTGCCGAGGGACCTGCCGGCCTAACGCCGGCCGAATTCGACGCCTGTATGCGCGATGCGGCTGCCGAAAAAGCGCTCGCCTCGCGTGCCGATCGGCACCTGCATGTCGATAAGATCACCTCGACGCCCACCTTTCTTATCAATGGCCGTCGCTTCGAGGGCGAGATGACGCTTCCCGAACTCGACGCGGCCATCGCTCAAGCGGGGAAATAGGATTGCTGATGCTGAACCGCCGCTCCGTCTTGATCGCAGCAGCAGGCGTCCTCGCCGCGAGTTCAACGGCGGCTGCGCCGATCGCGCTGCCGAGCGACATGAGCCTGGGGAGCCCTGACGCGAAGATCGAAATCCTGGAATATGCGTCTTTGAGCTGCCCCCATTGCGCGCACTTCAATGAGACTATTTTTCCCGCTCTGAAATCCAAATACATCGATACGGGCAAGGTGCGTTACACCCTGAAGGAAATGCTGACAGAGCCGATGCAGGTCGCGGCGGCTGGCTTCATGATGGCCCGGTGCTCCGGGGCTCAGAAGTATTTCACCGTGGTCGATCAGGTATTTCGGAGCCAGTCGCGTTGGACCCAAGGCAACATCAAACCGATCTTCCTGGAGATCGGCATCGCCAATGGGCTCGATGAAGCAAAATTCACAGCCTGCATTACAGACCAGACTGGTTTTGACGCGATCAACGAGCGCGCCAATCGCGCCGCTGAGCAGGACGGGGTGACGAGCACACCGACCCTATTCATCAACGGCAAGCGCATTGAAACGCCGACAAATCCGGCGGAGCTCGATGAGGCCATCGCTGCGGCAAGCAAGAGCCTCGCTATTTCCAACAAAACCCCCGCAACCAAGAGGAAGGGTCACTAGCCCACCCGTGCACTTCCAACGGCTTCGCCTTTCGGGCTTCAAGTCCTTCGTCGATCCGACTGAGTTCCGGATCGAGCCCGGAGTCACGGGCGTCGTCGGACCAAATGGCTGTGGCAAGTCAAATCTGTTGGAAGCCCTACGCTGGGTGATGGGTGCCAATTCCGCAAAGGCGATGCGGGCCGGCGGCATGGACGATGTGATCTTCGCTGGTGCAGCAGGCCGGGCCTCGCGCAATCACGCTGAGGTGGCGCTTACGATCGACAATTCCGATCGTCGCGCACCGGCCATCTTCAATGACCATCCGGTGTTGGAAGTGGTCCGCCGTATCGACCGAGGTGAGGGGTCGACCTATCGTATCAACGGTCGCGAGGTGCGCGCCCGCGATGTCCAGTTGTTGTTCGCTGACGCCTCGACCGGATCGAATTCGCCGGCCTTGGTGCGCCAAGGACAGATTTCCGAACTGATCGCCGCTAAACCACAAAACCGCAGGATGATCCTGGAGGAGGCGGCCGGCGTCTCAGGTTTGCATTCGCGCAGACATGAGGCGGAGCTTCGGCTTCGCGCCGCCGAAGCCAACCTGGCACGTCTCGATGATGTGGCACGTGAGCTCGACGCGACATTGGGCCGCCTGAAGCGCGAGGCGCGCCAGGCAGAGCGCTACAAAAAGCTATCAGCCGAGATCCGAGCGTTGCAGGGCGCGGTGCTCTACACGCGATGGGCCGAAGCCCAGGCTGCGGCAGAACGGTTGAACGCCGAGGCCGCCGCCGCGATCCGAGCCGTAGAAACGACGACCGCCGCTGCCGCTGGGGCTATGACGCGAGCGGCACAGGCCGACGAGGCCATCAGGCCCCTGCGAGAAGCCGAGACCATCTCGGCGGCGATTTTGCACAAACTGGCCATCGACAAGGACCGGTTGGACCGAGAACACGAGGCTCATGCCGCGGAACTGGAACGTCTCACTGGGGACCTCGCTCGCATCGCTGCCGATTGCGCGCGCGAAGAGCACATCGTCGAGGATGCGGCCACGGCCCTGGCGCGTCTGGCTGACGACCTTGCGGATTTGGAGGCGGCGATCAAGGCCGCGCCTGAGCGCATTCCGGAACTTGAGCTTGCCGCCAAGCGCGCCGAAATCGCCCGTGCTGCTGCTGATGCCGAGGTCGAGGCCCTGGCCGGCCAGGTTGCCGCCGAGGAGGCTGTACGCCGTGCCGCGACACACCGGGTCGAGGAAGCGCAGACGCGTCTGTCGCGTACACGCCGGGCGCTGGATCAGGCGAAGGCTGAACGCCAAGCCCTGGGTGTCATTGCAAACCCGCAGGCCCTCCAAGCCAAGTCTGACCTGGAGGCCGCAGATGTCGCACTCGCCACCGCCCGCGCCGCTTTGGAAGCAGCTGAAGAAGAGCGAACTCTTGCGCAAGGCGCAGAGCTCGCCGCCCGCGAGGTCGCCCGCAAGCTTGATGAGCAGCTTGGCCGTCTGACGGCTGAAGCCCGAGCGCTGGCCGCCCTGGTCGCCCAGGCAAAGCGCGGTGGTTTTACGCCCGTGCTCGACGTGGTCTCCCCGGGGCGGGGCTACGAGAAAGCACTGGCCGCGGCCTTAGGTGACGATCTAGACGCCGCCCTTGATCGCGCAGCGCCAACCTTTTGGGGAGGCCGAGATGCCGAAGCACCCGTTTGGCCGAAGGGCGCGACGGCCTTAATCACTCTGGTCAGGGCACCTGACGCGCTGTCTGCGCGCCTGACCTTTACAGCTTTGGTCGATCGTGCGGAAGGCGATCGCCTTCAGTCCGATCTGGCGCCCGGTTGCCGGCTTGTGTCTAAAGAAGGCGACCTCTGGCGCTGGGATGGTTTCACCTCGCGCGCCGACGCGCCCAAGCCTGCGGCAGTCAGGCTGGAGCAGAAGACGCGCCTGGCTGAGGTCGAGACTGAAATCGAAGCGCTGACGCCCAGGGCCGAGGCTGGGCGCGAAGTGCTGAAGCGCTCCGCCACCAAGCTCGCCGATATCGAAGAAGCCCGACGCGCCGCCCGACGCGAGACGCCCGTCGCTGAGGAGAAGGCGCTGGCCGCGCGCGCGGCGCTTGAACGGTTCGATCGCGAGGCCGCCCGCAAAGAGGCCCACGCCGCCTCCCTTGACGACGTGATCGGTCGCTTTGAAGCGGAGCTCGCCGAATGCGAGCGGGCCTTGTCGGTCGCCCAGGCCGCGGCCTCCCCTCAATCTGACAGGCAGGATCTGGCCGAGCGTCTCGCCCAGGCGCGGTCTGCCGCCGGTCCAGCCCGCCAGGCCGCCGCCGAGGCGCGCGCAGCCTATGACGTGGAAGTGCGCGAGCGCGACGGGCGCGCCAGACGGCTGGAACTGCTCACCAGCGATCGCCAGGATTGGGTTCGCCGCTCGCAGGCCGCCGCAAAACGCCTCGAGGCGCTGGCCGGTGGGCGGATGAAGTCCGAAGCCGAACTGCTCAAGGCCAGGGCCGCTCCAGAGACGCTTGAGGCCCGTCGGGCCACCCTGCTGGACGAACTCGGGGTCGCCGAGGCCCGTCGCGCGAAGTCCTCAGATGCTTTGGCTGGCGCTGAGCACGAGCGGGCTGATGCGGATCGCAGCTTGCGGGCCGCTGAAGCCGCCGCTTCCGAGGCTCGTGAAGTACGCGCCAGCTTAGCCGCCCACGCTGAGGCCGCAATGGCGCGTCTGGCGGAGGTCGGCGGCCAGATCCGGGAGACCGCCCGTATTGAGCCTGAGGAGCTTGCTCGAAAAATCGCCGACGAGGCCGTCGCCATCCCGGGCGATGCTGATGGCATCGAGGCCCACCTCTACAATCTTGAACGTCAGCGCGATGCCATCGGCCCAGTGAACCTGCGCGCCGAGGAAGAAGCGACCGAGCATGCCGCGCGGCTGACGACCATGCAGACGGAGCGCTCTGATCTGACCGGCGCGATCTCCCGCCTTCGCGAGGGGATCAGCGAACTGAATAATGAGGGGCGTGATCGCCTGCTTGCCGCCTTCGAGGTGATTCACGAGCACTTCAAGACGCTTTTCCAGGCCCTGTTCCAGGGCGGCCAAGCCGAACTGCGACTCGTTGAATCCGAAGACCCATTAGAGGCCGGGCTCGAAATCTACGCGTGTCCACCGGGCAAACGTATGGCGACGATGAGCCTTATGAGTGGTGGCGAGCAGGCGCTGACCGCGACGGCTCTGATCTTCGCCGTGTTCCTGGCCCAGCCCTCGCCGATCTGCGTGTTGGACGAGGTCGACGCTCCGCTCGACGACGCCAACGTCGACCGCTTCTGCAATATGCTCGATGAAATGCGTCGGCGCACCGAGACGCGTTTTATCGCCATCACCCATAATCCGGTGACTATGGCGCGCATGGATCGCCTCTTCGGGGTCACCATGGCCGAGCGCGGCGTCTCTCAGCTGGTGTCGGTCGATCTGCATCAGGCCGAGGCGATGGCGGCCCAGTGACCCAACTGTAAGAGGTCGGTGTGAGCCCGCAGCGTGGACCATGTGTCGCGACGTCACAAATATCATGTAAAAACAATAGGATAAACCGTACTCACCTAGCCTTGACGCGCCGCAGCACGGTCTATAGGTTCCGCGCGACCAAAAAGCCCCAGCCGTGGCGGCGACGTCGCGGTCCTAAGGCCTTCCGACGTATGCCACACCCCAATGTTCCGCCAGATGAGGCTCTCAAGAGTCTCGATCAGCGCTTGGGGGCGGCGGAGGCGGCGCAAGCCCGCAAAGTGAGTCCTGATACTCACGCGGCCATGGCGCAGGGTTACCGCTTCGTGGGCGAAGTGGTGGGCGGGCTGCTTGGGGGTGTCGGTCTCGGCTGGCTCCTCGATCGCGTCGCGCATACTCAGCCCTGGGGCGTGGTCGGCGGTCTGCTGATCGGTACGGGATTTTCGATTTTCACCGCGGTCACCGCCGCGGCGAGGTCGAGCAAAAAAGAACTGGATGCGCTTGGTCCCGTGCCAGGCGTGCCTGACGAAGAAGACGAGGACTAAGGCCCTTATGGCGCAGCAACCCGCCATCGAACCGATGCATCAGTTCCTGATCCACAAGATCATTCAGGGACCGGTCTTCCATGTCGGCGGCCTGGCCGTAGACATGTCGATCACCAATTCGGTCGCGAGCATGATCGCTGGCGCCGTCATTCTGATCGCCTTCTTCGCGCTCACAGCGCGGCGTGAGATTGTGCCCAATCGCGGCCAGGCGCTGGCGGAAAGCCTCTACAACATCGTCGATCGTGTGTTGGTCGGGCCAATCATTGGGCATGGCGGCAAGCCTTATGTGCCGTACATTTTCACGCTTTTCCTGGTCATCTTGGTGCTTAACCTAATGAGCGTGGTCCTAGCCGTCGGCAATGTGGCGGGCTTTGATTTGACCTTCGCTGTGACGTCGCAACTGGCGGTGACGGCAACCTTGGCGGTGCTGACCTTCTTCAGCGTGTTCATCCTTGGCTTCGTCAAGCATGGCCCACGGTTCCTGGGGCTGTTTTGGGTTTCTGGTATGGGCATCTTCGGCGGCATCGCGATGGTGCTGATCGAGATGATTTCCTACTTCGTACGGCCCTTGACCCTGGCCCTGCGTTTGTTCGGCAACATGCTAGGCGGACACGTGGTGATGAGCCTCTTCGGCTCCTTCGTGGTGGCGCTCGCAATCGTCGGACTTTCGGGCGGACTGGCGACACTCGCCCTCATTCCCAGTATTCTTTCCTTTGCAATGATCGTGGGGCTGACCGGCCTGGAACTGGTTGTGGCGATCTTGCAGGCCTTCGTTTTCGCGGCGCTGGCCACCGTCTACCTCAACGAGGTCGTGAACTTCGGTCACGGCCACTAACTCGAACCCGCATTTCTATAGAGGACTATCCCATGAACCCCGTCGCTTCCGTCGTCGACTTTCACACCTCAGCCAAGCTTATCGGCGCGGGTCTCGCCGCCATGGGCATGATCGGCGCCGGTGTCGGCCTTGGCGTGCTGTTCGGCAGCTATTTGCAAGCCGCGATCCGCAACCCGGCGGGCGCTGCGAGCCAGCAAACCATGCTGTTCCTTGGCATGGCGCTCACCGAAACCATGGGCTTGTTCGCCTTCGTGGTCTCTCTGATCATTCTGTTCGGCTCCTAAGCCCTAGTCCCAGAGGCTGATCGCCAATGGCGACTGAGACCCAAGAAAGCACGGCCGCGCCGGAGGCTAAGTCCGCCGGGTTGCCGCAGTTCGACTTCCAGTGGTGGCCAGGCCAGATCGTCTGGTTCCTGATCATGTTCCTGGTGGTGCTGCTGTTCGTGCGACTGTTCGCGGCTCCCCGCGTCGGTGGCACGATCGATGCGCGCGATGAAAAGATCAGCGGCGATATCGCTGACGCCCGCCGTTTGAAGGACGAGGCTGAGGCCCAGGCCACCGCCGCCGCCGCAGAAACCGCGCAGGCGAGGGCCGCGGCTCAGCGTGTCGCGGCCGAAGCCCGGGCCAAGGCCCAGGCTGAAGTTGCGGCCCGGCTTGCCGAGGAAGAAGCTACGCTGGCCGAAAAAGGCGCCGTCGCCGAGGCACGGATCACCAAAGCCCGCGACGCGGCCATGGCCAATGTCGCAGGTATAGCCTCCGACACCGCCGGCATCATCGTCAGCAAGCTGACCGGCAAAGCTGCGACGACCGCGGAACTCACCGCGGCGAGAGGATAGGACGATGGAACTGCTTACCGACGCCCACTTTTGGGTCGGCATCGCCTTCGTCGTCTTCCTGGTCATCCTGGTGGCCGCCGGCGTACATAAGTTTGCCTGGAAGGCGCTTGGTGATGCGGGCGAGAAGGTGCGGGCTCAGCTTGACGAAGCCAACCAGCTTCGCGAAGAAGCCCAAGCCCTGCTGGCTCGAATTCAGGCCGACCGTGAGGCGTCTGAAAAGTTGTCGGCAGAGATTTTGGCCAATGCCGAAGAACAGGCCAAGCGCATGCAGGTTGAGGCGCAGGAGCGGCTCGCAGAGCAAATTGAACGCCGCGGCCAACTGGCCGAACGCCGCATCGCAACTGCTGAGGCCCAGGCCGCGGCCGAAGTGAAGGCGGCTGCCGGCGAACTCGCCGCGAAAATGGCTGAACAGGTCCTGGCCGCCCGCATCGCTGGCGCGAAGTCCGATCCGCTGATCGACGCAGCGATCGGGCAAATGTCCGGCAAGCTGCAGTAGGGCGCCGACTGGGCGCGGCGAACGCGGCGGCTGAACGGCATGACAGAATAAAAAACGCCCTAGGACATGGTCCTGGGGCGTTCTCATTGTGCGCCCAGACCTTTGATGGCGACGCAGCGTGGTGAGTACGCGCGGATCGAAGCTTGTGGGCCTCTGTCGGTGCGGGTCTGCGCTTGGCTTGGTCTGACCCCATGACGCTATCGCTGCGGCGATATCGACGATCACGGCCACATCTCGCCGCGGGGCGATCGTCAGCAGCCACGCGAAGTCTACGAGGCGGCCCGGATGTCTCCTGACCCGCATGGCGCGCGGTATGGGCGCAGCTGTTAGAGCCGCCGTCGATGCGCGTTCGACTTCAGCTCAGGTCCCTGAGGAAGAGATCCGATTAAGCCGCCGTGCGCTGAAACCGGCGCTTCAGGTAGCGACGGCTCTTGATCGCAAAGCGGTAGCGGCGCGGCAGCACCAGGCGTTCGACGCGCAGGTATTGTTGCCAGAATACTTGAACAATCTCCGGCTCGCGCCGCATCAGGCGGCGAAGTGGGAAGACCATGTTGGGGTGCGCGCGCTGCATTTTTACGAACCGGCGCTTGGCGCTGAACGAGTTACGCAGAACGATCATCAGCCCAACCACTATCAGCGGCAGGCCCAGATGCCCCGGTAGGGCCACCAGAGGCAGCCCGATCAGCATGATCACTAGCCCCAGTCCGATCAGCAGCCAACGCGCTACGCGCAAGGCCAGCTCGCGGGCAAACTCGTCGGAGGCGCGGTAAACGCGCAATGAGGGCATGGCGAAAGTCACTGGAGCAAACCTGGGAACGCGCGAACGGGCCGAATGGAGATCCGAACCACCGCGTCGCTACATTGATATGCGAACCGGCTTAGGAGTCGTAAAGGACCAGACCTATTAAATTTTCCTAATGGCCCTCTATTCAGCCGCTAATGGCGTCGGCGCCACAGTGCTGTCGTCAGGGCGCCACGTCAGTTTCGGTTTGCGTGCCGCCAAGGTTTCGTCAAGCCGACGCATGGGCGCCAGATAGGGCGCGCCTTTGAAGCGGTCGACGTCACCGGCCTTTGCCGCCTTGGCGAGCGCCAAAAGCGCGCCGCAGAAGCGGTCAAGCTCGCGCTTGGACTCTGTCTCCGTGGGCTCGATCAGCATTGCCCCATGCACCACCAGCGGGAAATACATGGTCATCGGGTGGAACCCCTCGTCGATCATTGCCTTCGCGAAGTCCAGGGTCGTCACCCCCGTGTCGTCCAGCCAGGCGTCGCTGAATAACGCTTCATGCATGCAGGGGCCGTCCGGGAATGCCGGGGTCATCTGCGCTGACAGCACGGCCTTGACATAATTGGCGTTGAGCACCGCATCTTCGGCAACCTGTCGCAGGCCGTCGGAGCCATGGCTGCGCATGTAGGCGTAAGCACGGACGAACATACCCATCTGACCCTGGAAGGCGCACATCCGACCGAAGGCCTGGGCCGCCTCAGCCTTGGTCTCCTCGACCAGTTCCAGTCCCTGCGAGCCATGGACAATCCAAGGCGCCGGGGCAAAGGGAGCGAGCGCCTTGGAAAGCACGACGGGACCGGCACCCGGCCCGCCGCCGCCGTGGGGCGTGGAGAAGGTTTTGTGCAAGTTGATGTGCATGGCATCGACGCCTAGGTCGCCTGGGCGGACGCGGCCAACGATGGCGTTGAAGTTAGCTCCGTCGCAGTAGAAGTAGGCGCCGGCCTCATGGGTAAGTCGGGCGATCTCGATCACATCGCGCTCAAAAAGCCCGCAGGTATTCGGGTTCGTCACCATGATCGCGGCGACGTCTGGGCCGAGCTTGGCGGCGAGATCGGAAAGGTCTACGCGGCCGTCGGCGGTCTGGGCGATCTCCTGCACAGAGTAACCGACGAAGGCTGCGGTCGCGGGATTGGTGCCATGGGCCGAAGTGGGCACCAAGACCCGACGTCGGTGGCCGTGGCCGGCGGCTTCGTGTGCCGCGCGAATGCAGAGCAGTCCGCAGAGCTCTCCGTGGGCGCCGGCTTTGGGCGTGAGCGCCACGGCCGGCATTCCGGTGAGCGTTTTCAGCCAGTGAGCGAGGCGGTCCATCAACTCCAGCGCGCCCTGCGTCGTCGACATGGGCTGAAGGGGGTGCAGGTCGGCGAAGCCCGACAGGCGCGCCATCTTTTCGTTAAGCCGCGGGTTGTGTTTCATGGTGCACGAGCCGAGCGGGTAGAGAGCCAGGTCGATGGCATGGTTCTTTTGAGAAAGACGCACATAGTGGCGCATGGTCTCTGGCTCAGAGAGGCCGGAAAGGCCGATCGGGCGGCTTCGAACGAGATCGCCGAGGTCGGATGCGTCATGCTCGGCCGCATCAAAGTCCACGCCGGTCTTGTCCCAACCGCCCAGTTCGAACAGCAGAGGTTCGTCTTGGAGCAGACCCCGGCCGCCGGTCAGCGAAGCGTGGCCACCAATAGAGGCGCCGACATTGGGTTGGGTGGGGCGTCCCACGCTGGACATGCTCATCGGCCAAGCCTCCCCTTGAGGGCGGCAACCAAGGCCGCGATATCGTCAGACGTGGTGGTTTCGGTGGCCGCGAGCAGCAGGACGTCGTCCAGACCCGCGTGTGGATCCAGCCGCGAATAGGGCACCCCAGCGATGATCCCGTCGGCCAGCAGCGCCTCAACAACGTTTGCAGCGTCCGGGACCCGCACGGCGATTTCGTTGAAGAACCTCGGTGTCAGGACTTCAACGATACCGTCGAGCGCGTCTTTCAGTTCGCGCGCCCGACTATGATTCAGGGCCGCCAGCTGGCGAAGTCCGACTTCGCCCAACAAAGACAAATGGACCGTGAAAGCCAGAGCGCAGAGGCCAGAGTTGGTACAGATATTGGAGGTCGCCTTCTCGCGGCGAATATGCTGCTCACGCGTCGAAAGCGTCAGGACATAGCCGCGCCGGCCATCCGCATCGACGGTCTCGCCGCAGAGGCGCCCCGGCATCTGACGCACCAGCTTTTCGCGGGCCGCAAGCAGCCCGATATAGGGTCCGCCATAGTTCAGGGCGTTGCCGATCGATTGCCCCTCGGCCACGGCGATATCCGCCCCCATCTCGCCGGGTGATTTCAGCAGACCGAAGGATACCGCCTCGGTCGTCACCACGATCAGGAGAGCGCCTGCAACATGTGCAGCTTCAGCGATCTTGGTCACGTCGGTGACCACACCGAATACGTTTGGCGTTTGGACCACGACGCATGCGGTCTGCGCATCGATCGCAGCGATCACTGCAGCCTCAGCATCAATGGCACCGGCTTGGCGGACGATTTTCATGCCCTCGGCGTGGGCAATCGTCTGAGTTGTGGCGGCATAATGCGGATGCAGGCCGCCCGACAGGATCGCCTTTTCACGGCGCGTTACGCGCTGGCTCATGATCACGGCTTCAGCGCAAGCCGTGGAGCCGTCGTACATCGAGGCATTGGCAACCTCGAGCCCGGTCAGGGCCGCAACTTGGGTTTGGAACTCGAACAGCACCTGCAACGTGCCCTGAGCGATCTCTGGTTGGTAGGGCGTGTAGCTCGTAAGGAATTCCGAACGCTGAATGATATGGTCGACGCTCGCCGGCACATGGTGGCGATAGGCGCCTGCTCCACAGAAGAACGGTCCAGCGCCCGCCGGCCGGTTCATCGCCGCCAGCTTGCCGAGCTCGCGCTCGACCTCCAACTCGCCGGCTCGCCGAGGCAATTCGAAGAGCTCTGTTTTTCGGGCCGCAGTCGGTACGTCCTTGAACAGGGCGTCTATGTCGGGAACGCCGATCGTCCCCAGCATTTGAGTGCGGTCGTCGGGCGTTAAGGGCAGATAGCGCATCTTAGAAAAGCATCTTTCTTTTCCACTCGTTTCTGCAAAGTGGTGGACCCTCGCTGAGCAAAGTTTGGGTTCTGGCCTTCGCAGTTTGGGTGGGGTTTTTACAGGGTCTGCAGGTAGGCTTCGTAAGCAGGGCGATCCATCAGGGCCTCGACCTCGGCCGGGTTTGAGAGTCTGACCTTGGCAAACCATCCGGCCGCTTCGGGTTCGGCGTTGACGGTATCTGGCGCATCGCCCAAGGCTCCATTGGCCTCAACCACCTCGCCTGAGACCGGGGCGTACACGTCCGAAGCTGCCTTGACACTCTCGACCACGGCGAAGCCGTCGCCAGCCTTCACGGCCTTGCCGACGTCAGGGGTTTCGACGAACACCACGTCACCGAGCTGTTCGGCGGCGTAGGCGGTGATGCCGACGGTGGCGATGTTATCATCGACCTCGACCCATTCATGATCCTTGGTGAAGCGCATGGTGGGCTCTCTCTAGGTTGGGAGTTTGCGGACGTAACGATGGGGAACGAAAGGGGTCTTCACGACCTCTGCGGCCTGGGCCTTGCCTCGGACAATAACCTTCAAATGGCCACCGACAGCGGCGTGGACGGGCGTCACGAAGCCGAGCGCGATGCCGCACTTCAGGCAGGGGGAATAGCCGCCGGATGTGACCACGCCGATCACAGCGCCGTTCAGGTCGGCGATTTCGGCGCCCTCGCGTGCTGGGGCACCTGCCAACACCTTGAGCGCCACGCGCACGCGTGCTGGCCCCGCGGCCAACTCGCCCACGATCCGCGCCGCGCCCGGGAAGTCGCGTTGCTCACGACGGTTCTTATTGATGGCGAATGTCAGGTCGCCCTCCACGGGGCTCACCGTCTCGTCGAGATCGTGGCCATAGAGCGGCAGGCCGGCTTCCAGCCGAAGTGAATCCCGGGCGCCCAGGCCGATTGGCTTCACCCGCGCATCGGCCAGCAGCGCATTCCACACCTCAACAGCCGCCTCGGCCGGGATCGAAATCTCATAGCCATCCTCACCGGTATAGCCGGAGCGCGAAACGATGAGGTCCTGACCGAAGGCGTGGATTGGACGCACATCCATGAACACCATGGAAGAGGCCTGCGGCGCATGGGCTTGGAACACGGCCGCAGCTTCTGGTCCCTGGAGTGCCAGTAACGCTCGGTTTTCCAGACGATCGATCTTTACCTGGCCGGCCAATTCATCGTTGATGATCTTGAAATCGTTGTCCTTGCAGGCGCCGTTCACCACTACGAACAGCCCGTCATCGTCCGGTCGCCCCGCCATCAGGTCGTCGATGATTCCGCCACTGCGGTTCAGCAGAACGGAATATTTTTGCTTGCCGGGTTTCAGGTTGATGAAGTCACCGGGAACGACCTCTTCGAACGCCGCCAGAGGCGCAACGCCACGCAAGCGCGCCTGTCCCATGTGCGATACGTCAAAGAGGCCCGCGTGCTCCCTCGTCCATAGGTGCTCTTTCATCACGCCATCGAGATATTGTACCGGCATCTCATAGCCCGCGAAGGGAACCATCCGCGCACCAGCCGCAATGTGGGCCGCATAAAGTGGCGTGGTCTTAAGGGGGTGCTCGATGGGCGCAGTCAAATCTCGAACTCCGGCTGACGATGGGGCGCTCAGCGCAGGGCAAAGCCCTGGCGTCCTGCGCCCCCGCTGTCCTTGGGCCTGAGAGATTTCGGACCGCCCTTATTCGGCGTGTCCCCTGCTCCTTCGGCGTCTCGACTTCGTTCTGGCGAACTCAGAAGAGAACTTTCCAGCGTGCATCAGCTCGTCGCGGTCCTTTTGCCTGAGCGTTTCCGGGGCGGTTGCGCCTTCGGCTCCGAGGTCCCCATCCTGTAAGAACGAAGCCCCGATCTCTCCCGCGAGAGTCGCCCGCAGCCATGGGGGATTGGCCTGGTCAAGTCAATCCGCCTGGCAGATAGCTTGCGTCACCTGTCTCACTGAAACGGATCGGGCGGGAGCCACATTGAACATCACGAGCTCGGCCGGTTTCGAAATCGCGGTTCGAGCAAGGGTGCGTAAAATGTCCGCAATTTCGGCGCGGCGTCTCCCATTGGCGGGCCGGTTGGCGCTACGGCGACCAGACGCACCGGCCCTTAAGCCCCCTTGGTGTTGACTGGGGTAAACGCCAACATATCAAAATCGCGCGCCGTGACGGCGAGTGTGGGATCGCGGTTTTCGATTGCTGTCC
Source organism: uncultured Alphaproteobacteria bacterium (assembly GCA_903860975.1). Lineage (GTDB taxonomy): Bacteria > Pseudomonadota > Alphaproteobacteria > Caulobacterales > Caulobacteraceae > Phenylobacterium. The sequence goes on along the minus strand of CAIOSI010000037.1, from coordinate 151,502 downwards.
ACATTTCGCGCGTTGCGCGTCCGAGTTGGCTGGCGCGGCGATCTGAGGCCCTGATTCGGAATCTTACAGCGGCAGCTGCGCAGGGCGCAGGGGGGCGATGTCTCCAGCGCACAGGGCCGCAGGACTCCAGGGCTCGACAATGACGTTGAAGCCTTCCCCCGCCGCGTCTTCGGGCGTAGCGTCTGGCTTTCCTCGGGGGGCCGCTTGAGCGGCTGAGAGGCGGGTGATCCCGCGACCCGTCGAACCTGATCCGGGTCATGCCGGCGAAGGGAAGGAAGTGGTTCCGACCTGACGCCCGTGGCTCGTTTGCTCGAGCAAGGCTGCACACCATGAACAAGCCCACCGGAACCCTGGAACCCGCACAAATCCCGACCGGCGAGCGCCCTGGATCGCGCAAGGTTTACCAGCCGGGCGTGATGTGGCCTGACATTCGTGTCCCGTTCCGCGAGGTGGCCGTGCACCCTTCGGCTAACGAGCCGGCACTGACGCTCTATGATCCGTCAGGGCCCTATACGGACCCGACCGCCAGCATCGATATTGAGAAGGGCCTATCGAAGACCCGCGAGCCCTGGGTCGTCTCACGCGGTGACGTGGAGATCGTCGATAGCCCCCGTGAGGTGAAGCCCGAGGACAACGGCTTTGCAAAGGGCCAACACCTCGCGCCCCAGTTTGCCGCGCCGCGTCGCGTCTATCGGGCCAAGGCCGGCGCCAACGTCACCCAGCTCGACTACGCTCGACGCGGGATCATCACCCCGGAAATGGAATATGTCGCCATCCGTGAGAACTTGCGTCGCAAGTCGGGCGATCACACAATCCGCGACGGCGAGGATTTCGGGGCCGAGATTCCGGACTTCTGCACGCCGGAATTCGTCCGTGACGAGATTGCCCGCGGTCGCGCGATCATCCCGGCCAACATCAATCACACCGAGCTGGAGCCGATGATCATCGGCCGCAATTTCCTTGTGAAGATCAACGCAAACATCGGAAATTCGGCGGTGTTGTCGCATGTCTCCGACGAAGTGGACAAAATGGTTTGGGCCATCCGCTGCGCGGCCGACACGGTTATGGACCTCTCGACCGGCCGCAACATCCACAACATCCGCGACTGGATCGTCAGGAATAGTCCTGTGCCGATCGGCACGGTGCCAATTTACCAGGCGCTGGAGAAGGTAAACGGCGTCGCTGAAGACCTGACCTGGGAGGTGTTTCGCGACACCCTGATCGAACAGGCAGAACAAGGCGTCGACTACTTCACCATCCATGCGGGCGTCAGGCTGGCCTATGTGCCGCTGACCGCCACGCGGGTAACCGGTATCGTCAGCCGCGGCGGCTCGATCATGGCCAAGTGGTGCCTGGCGCACCACAAGGAGAACTTTCTCTACGATCATTTCGAAGACATCTGCGAAATCATGAAGGCCTACGACGTCTCGTTCAGCCTTGGAGATGGCTTGCGTCCTGGCTGCATCGCCGATGCCAATGACGCGGCCCAATTTGGTGAGCTGGAGACCTTGGGCGAGCTCACCCAGATCGCTTGGAAGCACAATGTCCAAGTGATGATCGAAGGTCCCGGCCACGTGCCAATGCACAAGATCAAAGCGAACATGGATAAGCAGTTGAAGGTCTGCGGCGAGGCACCGTTCTATACGTTAGGCCCGTTGACGACTGACGTGGCACCTGGCTACGACCACATCACCTCAGCCATTGGGGCCGCGATGATCGGCTGGTTCGGCACCGCGATGCTCTGCTACGTGACGCCTAAGGAACACCTGGGTCTGCCCAACCGCGAGGACGTCAAGGTCGGTGTCATGACCTATAAGCTGGCCGCCCACGCCGCGGACCTAGCCAAAGGCCACCCGACCGCGCGCGCCTGGGACGACGCCATCTCCCGCGCCCGCTTCGAGTTCCGCTGGGAGGATCAGTTCAATCTCGGCATCGATCCCGAAACCGCCCGTGAATATCACGACGAAACCTTGCCGAAGGAAGCGATGAAGACCGCCCACTTCTGCTCCATGTGCGGGCCAAAGTTCTGCTCAATGAAGATCAGTCAGGACATCCGCGACGCGGCGCGCAGACAGAATGAGGTGGCTCACGGCATGGAGGAAATGGCCGCCAAGTTCCGTCACTCAGGCGGAGAGATCTTGGTGCCGGTCGGGCCAGCGGAATGACGCTTTGTCTTCCTCCCGGCGCCGGGCGCAGGACGTGTGTTTCAGCCATTAGCGACAAACTTCAACTGGCCGCCACACGTACTTGTCGTACCAATTGTCGTCGCCTCGGTTCTCGACAAAGCAGCGTGCGTAGCCTCGGTCGAAGCGGCCTTCCCAGCGCTCAAAGGCGCGATACTCGCCACGGTGCCAGTCGTTGCGATCACGCCGATAGTCGCGGTCGTGATACCCGCGCTCGTGCACTGCGTTGGGATCGGCCATCGCCGCAGCTGGGGCAGCGAGCGACATTGCTGTCACGCCTGCCAAGACGATCGATTTCAAGTTCATGGTCCAACTCCGTTCGGCGCGGAGGCCAGAAAGCTCTGACCCCAAGGCTTGCAGATTGGCGCCGGGCAGCTGAACGAGCCTCGAGCCAGGCCGTTATCTGGCGTTCAGCTGGATGATGTTTTTGGCCGATGACGGTCTGGGCTTGGCCCCTAAATGCTAGGGCATGTTGGCATGAAGGACCTCCCCAAGCTCGAATCTGGTGGCGCTTACGAAGGTCTGAACCTGTCTGACTATGACTTCGGCGAGCGCGACCTGGCTGGCCTCAGGCTCAGTCACTGCACCTTGATCGATGCCCAGCTTTCCTCTGTCATGCTTTCGGGCGCGCGCTTCGTCGCATGCCGATTTACGCGCTGCCGCTTCGCTCACACGGACTTGCGCGAAGCGGTGTTCACGGGCTGCAATTTTGCCGATTCCGAAAGCCATTCCGGCGTCCAGGTCGCTTTCTCCCAGCTGGACCATGCTCGTTTTGAGGGTTGTGATCTTTCTTTCGCCGACATCGAACGAACCAGCCTTTGGTCGGTCGTTTTCAAAGAATCGAACCTGCGGGGCGCGCGGTTTTATCGAGCGGACTTTTCACGAAAGCTCAGCTCCAAGACCGTCCAGACTGCTGCGGCTTTCCAAGCCTGCAATCTGGAACTCACGGACCTGTCCGACGCCGTCCTGCGAGGTTGTGACCTATCGGGGTCTTCTCTGCGCGAAGCTGACCTGACCAAGGCCGATCTCAGCGGGGCAGACCTCTCCTGTTGCGACCTGTCCAACGCGGTCACGATAGGGGCGAAACTGGCTGAGTCAGATTTACGTGGCGCCTGCGTCTCAGGCCTCGATCTTACGGCGCTCGGCAGCCATGAGGATATGAAGATCACGCTGTCCCAGCAGCAGGCCCTCCTCAGCGCCTTGGGCCTGAATATCTTTGCAGACTAATCTTTTTGGCGCTCGCCGTTCGCTGGCCACAGACGCACGAACACAGCAACAGCCACCGCGCCCAGTACCGCGCAGGCCGCACCGGCCCATTGCTGGGGGGTCATCCCGATCGCAGCGTAGTGGCCGGTCAAGCCACCACAGATGATCACCAATGAGGCCGAGCTGGCGTCGATGAGATCTTTCTTGGTAATCATGACGTTGTCCTAGGCCTCTTTTGAGCACGGATTTGCAGCGCCGACGGATGCCATTGGAAGTTTAGCCAAACACTTCAGGCCGCCAGGATGCGTCATTGGGGCGCAGCTCTTGTCGGTGTAGGACATCGGTCCTGCGCCAGATCAGGGGATTTCCGCCATGGACGTGCACGCGCTCAATCAGTTCGCAGCTGACATCTGGCGCGAGGAAATTACCCCAGAGCTGGTCGACTACATTCGCATTCCGGCCAAGTCCCCGGCCTTCGATCCGGACTGGGCGGGCGCTGGCCACATCGATCGCGCCGTTGAGCACATGGCACGCTGGGCGCGGACCAAGCTCGCAGACCTGCCTGGATCCACTCTGGAGGTGGTGCGGCTGACAGGCCGCACGCCGGTGATCGTCATCGAAGTTCCTGGCACCCTCGACGACACGGTCCTGCTCTACGGTCACCTCGATAAACAGCCAGAGATGGTCGGCTGGTCCGAAGGCCTGGGTCCGTGGGAGCCCGTTATCCGGGAAGACCGGCTCTACGGCCGAGGCGGCGCTGACGACGGCTACGCCATCTATGCCTCGATCGCCGCGCTCCTCGCCTTGCAGGCGCAGGGCGTCAAGCGGGCCCGTTGTGTCGTCCTGATTGAGGCTTGCGAGGAAAGTGGAAGCTACGACTTGCCGTTCTATGTCGACCACGTTGCCGATCGCATCGGCTCGCCGTCTCTGGTGATTTGTCTCGATAGCGGCTGTGGGAATTATGACCAACTCTGGCTGACGACCTCGCTGCGTGGTCTGGCGGGCGGGGTGCTTAGCGTCGAGGTGCTGGATGAGGGCGTTCACTCCGGCGATGCCTCGGGCGTTGTCCCTGACAGCTTTCGTCTCGCGCGTGCGCTCCTGTCGCGCCTCGAGGACGAGACCACTGGCCAGATCAAGCCTGAGGCTTTCAATGTCGAGGTCCCGGCGGAGCGGAAGGTTCAAGCTAAGGTCGCGGCTAAGGCGCTGGGCGAGACGGTCTGGAGCAAGTTCCCATTTATCGGCGACACCCATCCGATCACCCTCGAGACGGACGAGCTCATCCTCAACCGGACTTGGCGGCCGGCGTTGACGGTGATCGGGGCTGACGGCCTGCCAGAGCCTGCGAATGCGGGCAACGTGCTAAGGCCCGCCACCAGCCTGGCGCTTAGCGTCCGCATCCCACCGACCGCCGATCCCGTCGCCTGCGCCAAAGTCCTTGAGGAGACCCTGACCGCTGACCCGCCGCAGGGCGCCAAGGTCAGCTTCCGAACGGTTCAAGCGAGCCCCGGCTGGAACGCCCCGCCACTTGAGCCTTGGCTAGAAGCCGCGGTTCAGCGCGCCTCTCAGGCCACGTTTGGGCGCGAAGCCGCGATGATGGGCGAGGGGGGCACCATCCCCTTCATCGGTATGCTCAGCGAGAGATTCCCGAAGGCTCAGTTCCTGATCACAGGGGTGCTTGGCCCCCATTCCAACGCCCACGGTCCCAACGAATTCATCCACCTGCCTACAGGTCAAAAGGTCACCGCCGCCGCCGCCCTGATTTTAGCCCTGCATGCAGCGCGCCGACGTTAAGCTGGGGTTCCTCGGCCAAGCCGCTGGGGTCTGCGACCTTGGCAGACGGCCTCATACGAGATCGCCCCATTACGCGTAGAGGCGCTCCGCCTTGACGACGAAGGGACTTCGACAGCTGAGCGCAATTGGCGCACCTTTCGAGCGTATGATTCAGAGGTCCGGTCGTCATGAGTCTGTCTTGGTCCATCTCCCGACGACAAGTCATGGCACAGTCGTTCGGTGCCTGGCTCCTCGCATCGGCCGCGCCAGCGCTTGCGTCTCGCGCGAGCGATGGTGCTATCGCGGCGCGTCGCGTTGCTGTTCGGCTTTTTGGACCCGGGGCTGCCAAAGTCTCTATGACTTTGGAGCCGGCTGGCGTTCGGCCCTGGTATGCGGTTCAGAGCCGGGGCGGGCAGGTCTCCGTGCGAGGCGACAGCCCGGTCGCCCTGGCGCGGGGTCTTTACGCCTGGCTGCGCGAGACCGGTGCGGCTCATGTGAGCTGGGAGGGCGATCGGCTCGCCTGGCCCTCGCACCCCGCCGACTTCACGTCCGAACGGGTGGAGAGCCCCTTCGCACATCGCGTCTACCTCAACACCTGCACCTATGGCTACACGACGCCCTTCTGGGGTTGGCAGCGTTGGAGCCGCGAGATCGACTGGATGGCGGTCCACGGTATCGACATGCCGTTGGCCATGGAGGGCCAGGAATTCGTCTGGCGAGCGTTGTGGCTAGAGGCGGGGCTCAGCGAAGAGGAGGTCGCCGACTACTTCTCAGGGCCGGCCTTCACACCCTGGCAGAGAATGGGCAATATCGAGGGCTATCGCGCACCGCTGCCCGCCCGCTGGATTGATAAGAAGCGCGATCTGCAGCGCAAAATCCTGGGGCGGATGCGCGAGCTGGATATCAGCCCGATCCTGCCGGCGTTTGGCGGATATGTGCCCAAGGCGTTTGCGTTGAAGAATCCGAATGCTCGTATCTACCGGATGCGAGCGGGCGCGGGATTTCACGAGACCTATTGGCTGGACCCCGGCGATCCGCTGTTCGCAAAGCTGGCAGGCCGATTCCTGGCGCTCTACAGCGAGACCTACGGAGCTGGGACCTATTATCTCGCAGATTCTTTCAACGAGATGACACCGCCGATCGCCGAGGATGGAACCGACGCAGGCGGAGCCTTCAATGATGCGGCCGGCAAATCCGCTGCCAAGGTCCAGGTCGATCCCGCGTTGAAAGCCAGGCGTCTGGCGTCCTACGGCAAGGCGATCTATGAGGCCTTCGCGCTCACCCGACCCGACGCGGTGTGGGTGATGCAGGGCTGGCTGTTCGGTGCCGATCAGGGGTTCTGGACCGCCGAGGCGATCGCGGCCTATCTGAGCCAGATTCCGGACGATAAGCTGATGATCCTCGACATCGGCAACGACCGCTATCGCGACATCTGGCGCAAGGCTCGCGGATTTGCCGGCAAGCCGTGGATTTACGGCTACGTCCACAACTACGGTGCCAGCAATCCGCTTTACGGCGACCTCGATGGCTACCGGCGCGACATCGCGGACGTGACCGTGAGCCCAGACCGCAAGATGCTGGCGGGCTTTGGTATGTTTCCCGAGGGTCTGAACAACAATTCGATCGTTTATGAAGCGGCCTATGACCTCGCGTGGAACGCTGGCGGGGCCTCGCGCTCGGCGTGGCTTTCGGCCTACGCCCGATCCCGTTACGGCCGAACGACCTCCGAGCTTGAGGCGGCGCTGAGGTTGCTGGCGGATGGCGCCTACAGTGATCGTTACTGGACCCCGCGCTGGTGGAAGGACAAGGCTGGCGCCTACCTCTTTTTCAAACGCCCAACGACGGCAATCGTCGATTTCGAAGGGCATCCTGGCGATCGCGACAAGCTAACTCTCGCCGTTCGGGACCTCGCGCGTCTTGCGCCCGGGATGGCGAACCAACCCCTTTTCATCCTCGACCTCGTCGATGCTGCGCGCCACCTGGTCAGCGAGGAGATGGATCTCGCGCTGATGCAGGTCGTCGCTGACTACCGGCGAGGGGACCTGACGGTGGGGGATCAGGGGCGGCGCAAAGTCGAGGACTTGGCTCGTGGGCTCGACGCGCTACTGGGCGTGCAGCCGCAGACACTGGCAACCTGGATCGAGGAGGCGCGCGCCTATGCCGACAACCCCGCCGACGCCCGCACCTATATCTTGAACGCCAAGGCCCAGGTGACCGTCTGGGGCGGCGAGGGCAACCTGAACGACTATGCCTCGAAGGCCTGGCAGGGGCTCTATCGTGACTTCTACCTTCCGCGGTGGTCGCAGTTCCTCGATGCCCTGCGAGCGGCGGGCGCCGGTCCCTTCGACGAGGCAGCCGTCACCGCCACCATAGCGAAGTGGGAGCATGCCTGGGTGGAACGCGATGAGACCTATGTTCGCGAACGCCCTGATGATCCGGTCGCCTCAGTCAAGGCGCTTCTCGCCCGGCTGGCGCAAGCCTAAGCTTCGACATGTCCCAGCCCGCACAGCGATTTCTGTCCTTGGACGTGTTCCGCGGACTAGCCGTCTGCCTGATGATTATCGTCAACACACCCGGGCCAGGTGCTGAACTCTACCCCTGGCTCGTGCACGCCAAGTGGTTTGGCTTCACTGCCGCCGATGCAGTCTTCCCCTCGTTCCTGTTTGCCGTCGGGTGCTCGATGAGTTTCGCCTTCTTGGCGCCGATCAGCCAGGGGGCGTTCGCGGTCAAGATCATGCGGCGCGCGTCGCTGATCTTCCTGCTCGGTTTCTTGATGTACTGGTATCCCTTCGTCCGGCAGATCGACGGCGTCTGGAGCGTGATCCCTTTCGCCACAACGCGGGTGATGGGCGTGTTGCAGAGGATTGCGCTTTGCTACGCGCTGGCCGCCTTCGCGGTGCGCTACCTTTCCCCACGCAACCTGGTGATCGCCTCGATATTGCTGCTGCTCGGCTATTGGGCCGCCTTGCTGATTTTCGGCGATCCCGCCGCTCCGTTTTCCAAGCTTGGCAACGCCGGCGGCCGGCTCGACCTTTTGGTGATTGGTCATGGCCATCTCTATCGCCGTGGCGGTGGGTTCGACCCGGAGGGCCTTCTTGGGACGCTGCCGGCGACGGTCAATGTGATCGCGGGTTACCTCTGCGCGCGCTATCTTAAAGCTGCGCCTGACCTGCGGCGCGCCGTCCTGCGCATGGCCCTTGTTGGGGCCTGTTTGGGGTTTGTCGCCTGGGCTTGGAACCCGGTGTTCCCGGTCGGCAAGAAACTTTGGACCAGTAGTTTTGTTCTACTGACCGTTGGCATGGATCTCGTACTGCTGGCCGCGCTGGCCGCAGCACTGGAAGGCCTTGCACCCAATCCCCTCGCTCGCTTTTTCCAAGTCTTCGGTCTCAACCCGCTGGTTATCTACCTGTTTTCGGAGCTTTTCGTGGTCACGCTTGGATTGATCCAGGTTGGGCCAGGCGTCGGCGCTTATGACTGGATCGGCGTGAACTTGTTCCAGGCGCTGGCGCCTGGACCCCTCGGCGCCCTGATGTGCGCCATCGCCTACATGTTGGTCTGTTGGCTGCTCGGCTATGTCCTGGCGAGCCGTAAGATTGTTGTGAAGTTGTAGCCGCGCAAGGCGATCGGGACAATCCGACGTCAAGCCTGAAATCGAGTAGGGTCTGATGGGTCGTCGGCTTGACGTGGCAGGTCAAGCTTTCGCCGCAAGCATCGCCGAGCGTCAGGGCAGGAGGATCAGTCGATGAAGTTCGGGATATGTGTGACGCTCACTGCGCTGGTGATTTCTGCAACCGCGAGCGCGGCGCAGCAGTTGCCGTCGGCTGATCCGGAAGCCAGCATTGTCGAGGAGTTGGTGGTCACCGCGCGGCATCCAGCGCCGGCTTGGTGGCGCGTCGAGAAGAACGGGGCGAGCGTCTGGATCCTGGGCGTTCTGGATGCTCCGATTCCGCCAGATGTGATCTGGCGACGCGATGATCTCGACAAGCGCCTTAAGGGCGCTGACGACTTGATCATTGGTCCACGGCTTCAGGCGGGGCTTGGCGACCTCTTCGGGTTGATCGGACTGTGGCAGGAGTTGCGCACCTCAGGAAACCTGGAGGACACGCTGGCTCCGCCGCTCCTGGACCGCTTCGTTGCTGAGCGCGAGCGACTGGGCAAGGGACCAGAATCTTATGCGCATTGGCGCCCTATGATCGCCGGCCAGATCCTGCTGCGAGACGCTCGACCGGCGAAATCAACCGACATTGGCCGCCAGATCCGCGGTGAGGCCAACCGCTTAGGTGTCTCCGTGCATCCGGCCGGAGAATACGATCTGGTGCCGTTCGCGCGGACCGCGCTGGGTTCGCTAACGGCAGAGAGCGAAGGCGCGTGTCTGGACTCTGCAATCGAAGATGCCGAGGCGGGGCAGGAGGTTTATCGGCGTGCGGCGGCCGGCTGGGCGCGCGGCGATGTTGCTGCTGCCCTAAAGGCGCCCCGCCATTTTGACCGCTGTCTGCTGCTGATGGCGGGTGGCCCGAACCTGTGGCGGCACAGCACCGACGACCTGGCCGAAGCCATTGCTCGCGCCGCCGAAAAGCCCGGCCATTCGGTCGCCATCGCGCCACTACGACGACTTTTGGCGACGGACGGTTTAATCGACAGCCTCAAGGCGCGCGGCCTGAAGGTGATTGGCCCAGCCGATGAGGACCCTGAGGCTACATCCGCTCCGGAAGGGTGATGCCCAGGACACCCAGCGCGCGCTCAAGTTGAGCCAGCGTGGTTTGCGCTAGCGCCAAACGCGAGGACCTTACCTTAGGCTCGGCCTGAAGGATCGGGCATGCCGCGTAGAACTTCGAAAAGGCCTGGCTGAGCCGATAGGCGTGCTCTGCAACTGCGTTGGGCGCCTTTTTGTCGTATGCTTCGCTCAAGGCCGTCTCGAAAGCGTCGAGGGTAAGGACGAGTTCACGTTCGGCGGGTTCGGTGACGGTGATCGGGCCGGAGCTAACCGCCTCGTCAGCCGCGCGGCGAAGCAGCGATTTCACCCGGACGGCCTGGTAGAGCAGGTAGGGGCCGGTCTTTCCTTCGAAGCTTGTAAAGCGGTCGAGATCGAAGACGTAAGAGGTGCCCCTGAAGTTCTGTAGATCAGCAAACTTGAGGGCTGCGACGGCGACTTTGCTGGCTATGTCCTCAAACTCGGTTTCTGCGAGGTTTTCTCCAAGGCCCGCCTCGTGCAGGCGCTCGCGGGCCTTCACGCGGGTCATCTCGATCATGTCGTTGAGCTTCAAGACGCCCCCCTCGCGCGTCTTGAAAGGTTTGCCGTCGGTCCCGTTCATGGTGCCGAAGCCGACGTGCTCGAGTTGACCCTCTTGGGCGTAGCCGGCGAGGTAGGCTGCTCGGAATACGATCTCGAAGTGATCGGCCTGGCGCTGGTCGACGCAGTAGATCACGAGGTTCGGATCGAAAGTCTGTTTGCGATCGAGAATTGTCGCCAGGTCTGTGGTGCCATACATCGCCGAGCCCTCAGACGAGACCACTAGCAACGGCGGCAATTCACGCTTGTCGCCTTCGCGGACCACCCGGATGATCCTCGCGCCCTGGTCGTCGACCAGAAGGCCCTTGGCATCTAGATCGGCCACCATCGGGTCGATCAGATCCTCGACGTCGCTCTCGCCCTTCCAGAGGTCGAAGTCGACCCCCAAGGCGTGGAAGTCGCGTTCCAACGCGACTTGAGTGACGTCCCTGAAGCGCTGCCACAGGGCATAGTAACCGGGCAGGCGATCCTGCAGGCCGGCGGTGATTTTGCGGGCGCGGTCGCGGTAGTCGGTGTCGGCCTTACCTTTAGCGGCGGCTTGCGGATAGAGCCGGTCGAGGTCGGTCAACGCGACAGCTCCGAAGGCTGCGGTATCCTCGGACGCACCGGCATTCAGGCTGTCGACGAGGCGAGCGATCTCTGGCCTCTCGTCCATCACGGCGCCGATGAGTAGGCCCATCTGATAGCCCCAGTCGCCGAAGTGCGCATCGCCCAGGACGCTGTCGCCCCGGAAGCGATAGAGGCGTTTGATCGCCTCGCCGATGATCGAGGCGCGCAGATGTCCCACATGCATGGGCTTGGCGACATTGGGGCCGCCAAAATCAATGAGCACCCGACGCGGCTGGGCCACGATCTCGGCGCCTTGCCGCGGGTCGTCGGCAATCGCCTGGGCACGATCGCTGAGCGATCGATCTGTGAGCTTCAGGTTGATGAAACCGGGCCCAGCGATCTCGACGGCCTCCAGCCTGGCATCACCGGCCAGCCGTTCGGCGACCAATGTCGCGATCTCGCGCGGGTTTTTGCCCACACGCTTGGCGGCGGCCAGCGCACCGTTGGACTGGAAGTCGGCGAGGTCGGGGCGATCAGACGCGGTCACACGGCCAAGTTCGGCCGGCAAGCCAAGCTCGGCGAAAACGGCCTCGACCGCTTCGCTCAGCCCCCGTTTGAGGTCGCTCATCGGCGGGGCGAAGTGTCCCCGGCGGCCGCTACCGCCGAGGCGCCGGCGTTGACCCGGAAGCGCTTGCCCACGCGATTAAAGGCGGCCATCTCCGGGGTGACATCAAAGCCGACCAGGATCTCAAAGTTTGCGCCCGAGGTGGTGTTGGTGCCGCGCGGGATGACGATATGGCTGACGGAATCGTTGAGGTAGAGCCGATCCTTACCCGCCGAGAAGGTCACGGGCAGTTCGAATTCCTGGCGCGCGATGATCTCGCGGTTGCGGTCGGTGACAGCCACCCAATAGTGATAGGTCTTGGTGTTGCTGGTCGCCTGCGGACCCTTGCCGAGCTCGAACAAGATATCCATCGACACCGTGATCGGCTCGTTGTCTTTGTATTGGCAGCCCGCCGAAATGCCCTGGATTTCGCCAGAGTATGCCACGTTCGCAGAGGCCTCGCGTTGGGGCTCCTTGAATTCGATGATGCGGCTGGCGTCATAGAGCGCCTTGACGAACGGGCACGGACCGGCGTTACGCATCGCAGGCAGAGGCGCAGAGCTATCGCCCCATTCCTTGTCGCGCTTCTTCTTCTTGACGTCGTCTTCCTGCTGCTTGCGATCGTCGCCCGCAGGGCCGCGGGAGCCGCCGCCTCCCTGCCCGCCCCCGCTATACTGGGCATGGGCCGCAAAGGGCGTAGCGATCAGAAAAGCCGAAGCAGCGAGAAGAATGAAGCGGCGCATGGCAGGCGTCCGTAAAGAAGGGCGCGCGAGGGGCTCGCGCGGAATTGAGGCCGTAGTACAGCCTGGAGAATGCGGCGGCAACGCGGCTGGCGGCCACGCCCCCTTACCTTGTTGAAGAGGACCCCTTACCTTTGCGCCGATGTCGATGTCCCAAACCTCCCGCCCGCCGCTAACAGTCCTGCTTGCCACCCCCAGGGGATTTTGTGCGGGCGTCGACAGGGCGATCCAGATTGTCGAGCGGGCGATCGCAAAGTACGGGGCGCCGGTCTATGTGCGCCATGAGATCGTTCACAACCGCCACGTCGTGGAGCGGCTGAAATCTCTGGGCGCGGTATTCGTCGAGGAACTGGACGAATGCCCGCCCGACAGGCCGGTCGTGTTCTCTGCCCACGGAGTGCCCAAGGCGGTGCCGGCGCAGGCGCGCGCGCGCAAGATGCTTTACCTCGACGCGACCTGCCCGCTGGTCTCCAAGGTGCATGTTGAGGCTGGACGACACTTCGATGCCGGCCGCGAGATCGTTTTGATCGGCCATGCGGGGCACCCGGAAGTGGTGGGCACCATGGGCCAATTGCCAGATGGCGCGGTGATCCTGATCGAGACGGTGGCCGATGCGCAGGTCTTTGCGCCACGCGATCCGGCCAATGTGGCGTTCGTCACCCAGACGACGCTGTCGGTAGATGACACCGCCGAAATCATCGCTGCCCTGCGCGCCCGCTTTCCGGAGATTGCAGCGCCCCACAAGGAAGACATCTGTTACGCCACGACGAACCGACAGGAAGCTGTGAAATTGGTGGCGGCGCGTAGCCAGGTGCTGCTGGTGCTGGGAAGCGCCAATTCCTCCAATTCCGTGCGGCTAGCCGAGGTCGCTCGTCGCTCTGGGGCGCAAGCCTATCTCATCGACGACGCGGAAGGGTTGGACGTCTCTTGGCTGGCCGGTGCGTTGGTCGTGGGCGTGACGGCGGGCGCCTCGGCGCCTGAGGTGCTTGTGCAAGGCGTCATTGAGCGGCTGTCGCAAAGTTTTGATGTCTCGGTTGAAGAGATTGACGCCGAGCGCGAGACGGTGAGCTTCAAATTGCCGCGTGTTTTGGCCTGAGAAATCCGCCCCAACGCGTTTGAGGCCGTGCCGACCGCCCAGGCGCCGACGGACGCGCCGTCGACGCGTCTGTCGACACCCGTGGCTTGACGACTCCTTGAGCCTCGCCCATCCCCTGAGCATGGCGGTCTACACGGACATCACTGACGAAGAGCTGGCGAGGCTGCTGGCCGATTTTGACCTGGGTCAGGCGCTCAGCCTGAAGGGCGTGGCTGAAGGGGTTGAGAACTCCAATTTTCTGCTGGAGACGGAGACCGGGCGATTCTTCCTGACCGTTTACGAGCGGCGGGTCCGGGCAGGGGACCTCCCGTTTTTCCTCGAGCTGCTGCGGTGGATCGCCAGCCGCGGCTTTCCGAGCGCCACGCCAATACCTGACCGCGAGGGACGTCTGTTGAAGACGGTGCGCGGCAAGCCCTGTGCGATCGTCTCGTTCCTGTCCGGCCTTGCGGTGCGTCGTCCAACGGCCGCTCACTGCCGTGAGGCGGGCGCCGGGTTGGCGCAGTTACACCTGGCGGCGGAAGGTTTCCCGGGCTCGCGGCTCAACGACCTTGGTCAGCAGGCTTGGGCTCCGATGTTCGCCGAGCTCATGGGCGCTGCAGATGATTTGAAACCGGGCCTGGCTAAGACAATATCGTCTGATCTCGAACTATTGGCGGCGCGATGGCCGAAAAGCCTACCGCAGGGCGTCGTTCACGCTGATTTCTTCCCCGACAATGTGTTCTTCAAAGGCGGGGCGTTCGCCGGCGCGATCGATTTCTATTTCGCATGCGTCGATGCCTTCGCCTACGATGTGGCGATTGCGCTCAATGCCTGGTGCTTCGAGCCCGATGGCAGTTTCAACATCACCTGTGCACGACAATTGGTGGCCGGCTACGAGACCTTGAGACCCTTGTCTTTCGTCGAGCGCGCAGCATTGCCGGTTCTGGCCCATGGCGCTGCGATGCGGTTCTTCCTTACCCGACTTCACGATTGGGGCGCGACACCGGCTGGTGCGCTTGTGCGGCCCAAGGACCCTCTGGAATACGAACGCAAGCTCGCCGTCCATCGCGCGGCTCCGGACCTCGTCCTTTTCGGAGCGTCTGCGTGACGCCACAGGTGGTCATCCATACCGACGGCGCTTGTTCGGGGAACCCTGGCCCCGGTGGCTGGGGAGCTGTTTTGCACGCCGCAGATAAGGAACGGGAACTTTGGGGCGGGGAACTTCAGACCACGAACAATCGTATGGAGATGATGGCCGCGATCCAGGCTCTGGAAGCGTTGAGGAAGCCCTGTAGGGTCGAACTTCACACCGATAGTCAGTACGTCATGAAGGGGATCTCGGAGTGGATTCACGGATGGAAGCGCCGAGGCTGGCTGACCGCGGATAAGAAGCCCGTTAAGAATGATGATCTTTGGAAGCGCCTTGACGCGGCTCGCCTACGCCATGAGGTCGACTGGCGCTGGGTGAAGGGACACGCCGGGCACGAGTTCAACGAGCGCGCTGACGTCCTTGCGCGTCAAGGCATGACGGAAACCTTAGCGGCTAACGGCATATAGTTCGATATCGAACTTGATGCACATTCTCTTGTTGTGTAAAATCATTCCGATTTGAACGAGGGGCGCCGTTATGGCTGCTGAACCGGAAGACCACCCTGACGTTCAGGTGTTCGACGAAATCCGCTATATTGAACATCTGGTGAGGACAGCGATTGCGCGCAAGCTGCCGATCGGCCTGACCTATCCACAATTTGAAGTGATGAACCTGCTGTCGCGGCGTGGTGACGGGATCACGCCGATGTCCATCGCAGTTGCTCTGCAGATGACCAAGAGCGGGCTCACCAATACCTTGCAGCGGCTACATGTCCGCAAGCTGATCCGCACGGAGCACTGCCAGGCAGACGGACGCAAGAAACGCATTTGGCTGACGGGCGAAGGCCGCCAAGCCTATGCTCAATCCATGGCTGCGATCCGCCCGAAAATGGAAGACTTGCGCGACGGCTTCACCCAGAAAGAATTTCGTGATGCCCTGCCGTTTCTGAAGGCGCTGCGCACCTGGCTAGGCGAAAAGCAGTAGCGAAGAAGACCGCTCACTGGGTGCCCATATGACGCTCACACCGCCGCCTTCGGCGCTTTTTTGGGGTCCCTAATTCAATCTTAGCGATTCCTAAGGCTTATGCGCGTGCTTGTAGGAAGCGGCTTCAAGCGGGAGGCATTCCATGTCGATGAGCAGGACCACCAATCGACGGATGGTGGGCGATCACTTCGAGCCGTATGAAGCCAACGACCCAAAGTCGCAGCGGGCGCTTCGGGGCCAACTTGAACAAATTGACTACGCCGCCTACGCCGCCAACATAACGGTGATGGGCGCGGCTTTGGGTGCCCTGGACGTCAAGAAATTCGAACGTCTCGCGCTTGCGACCTCTCAGGCCCGCGCCAGATGGGTCGCGACAGGAATTGCGGTTGGCGATCCGAGCCGACCTGCAACGTCGGAACAGGTCGCCGAGCTAGCCCGCCTCAGGTCCGCCTATGAGGAGTTGGCCGATGTTTATGAAGCTATGCGGCGCATGGTTGAGCGCGGCTACCTCGAATACAACGCCAGCTAACGCTTGCGTTTGCAGCGTTGCGACGCGTTCGCCTTGGTCCGATCACTCCCGCAGTTTTTTCTCTAGGGCTGTGGCGATGGCAGACATCGCCGGCAGCCTGGGGTGGAAGCTTACAGGCCCCCACGGCGATGAAACGCGAACAAATCCCGCCGTCCAGGGGTCGGCCGCGCAGGCGTCATGATTGCGGGTGAGTTCCGAGGCCTTGATAAGGTCGGCACCAAACTCCTTGGCCACAGTTTCAGTCAGTCGCGCTAAACGAGCGGCCCGGCCCCGGAGTTCTTCGGCGTCGGCGTCTGAGACCATCAGGGCCGCGCAAGGCGGACCTGGCGGTAGCACGGTCACATAGTCGACGAAGACGAGCCGCGCATGCTTAGAGCGCCGGCGTACCTCGATGGCGATGGCCCTGAGGTTGTCTGCGGTCTTGGCAAAAGCCCTATCAAGCACAAAGTCGACCGCCGTCGCGCAGGCTCGCGCTCGTGCCGCCTCCGCCAGGACTTCGGGGTGGCTGCGGCAAACCCCGGCGGCAAGGTCGGCCATGTAGCGGATGTCGTTGCCCCCAATGGTGACGGTGACCAGGCGGGTTTCAGGCGTTAGGCCGTCCACCTGTGGCGGTTGACCAAGCGGGCCGCTTTGCAGGACATCAACCGTCGTGGCGCCCCCGCAGCTGCGATCGACCAGCGTCAGATCGAGCGCCTTCGCCAGCTGACGCGGGTAGTTGTCATTGGACTGCCCGCAGCGCGCTGGGCTGTCCGCAGCCAGGCTCGTGATCCCGGGGCCGGCGGCAAAGGAGCTTCCTAAGGAGACGTAGATCGACCCCGCGGGGAGATTTGGCTTGGGCGCTGCTGCGCCTGCGCTGCCAATTCCCAGAAGGATCGTGACCAGTCCGAAGCCAATCGACTTCAAGCGCAGCATCAGCGTGACCTCGTCATGTTGCAGACCACGAATTTAGGGTGCTTCGATTGACGACGATATGTCCGTCCAAACAATCGGCACCGCCGGCCGCAGAAAATGATTGCATCGGGCTTCTGCTCGGCGTCCGCTGCTTCCCAAACGATCGGATGAGGGGGACGCTTATGGCGACGTTTAAACTGAATGGTCGCAGTGTTTCGGTGACCAGTCCTGACGATTCACCGTTGTTGTGGGTGATCCGCGATGAGATCGGGCTGAAAGGCACGAAGTTCGGCTGCGGAGTGGCCCAGTGCGGAGCTTGCACCGTACATCTGGACGGCAAGGCGATCCGGTCTTGCGTGACGCCGGTGGCGGCCGTGGCAGGGCGGTCTGTGACAACCATTGAGGCGCTCGACTCCAAGGGCGCACATCCCCTGCAAACAGCCTGGATCGAGGTGCAGGTCCCGCAATGCGGCTACTGCCAGTCGGGCCAGATCATGCAGGCCGCGTCTCTGCTGAAGACCACGCCCCAGCCAACCGACGCCCAGATCGATGCCGCGATGAACGGCAACCTTTGCCGCTGCATGGCATACCCGCGGATCAAAAAGGCGATCAAGCTGGCGGCAACCCGCATGCAGGGAGCCAAAGCATGAACCCGATTTCGACCTCCCCAGAATTCATGCCGTCGAGCGTCACCTCACGCCGCAGCTTTTTGATCGCCGCCACCGGGACGGGACTGCTCTTCAGCTTCACCGGTACGACCGGATACGCCCAGGCGGCCACGGGCGGATTCGAGCCCACCATCTGGTATGGCATCGACCGTGATGGGACGGTCACCGTGAACGTCATCCGCGCCGAGATGGGGCAACATGTCGGCACCGCGCTCGCCCGTATCGTCGCCGAGGAGTTGGAGGCCGACTGGTCGAAAGTGAAGATCGATCACGTCGATTCCGATGCGAAATGGGGCTTGATGGTCACGGGCGGATCCTGGTCGGTTTGGCAGTCCTTCCCGCTGATGAGCCAGGCCGGCGCGGCGGGTCGCATCGCGCTTGTCGAGGAAGGCGCCAGGCTGATGGGCTTGGCCCCTGGTGCCTGCTCGGCCCGCAACGGAATTGTCAGCGGGGCCGGCAAATCGATCAGCTATGGCGATATCGTCGCCAAGGGTGAGCTCAAGCGGACGTTCACCGCTGAAGACCTCGCGAAACTGCCGATCAAGCCGGCCTCCGAGCGTCGTCTGATTGGCAAGGCGTCGGCTGCGCGTGACATCCCAGCCAAGACCAACGGCACAGCGCGCTATGGCCTTGATGCGGCCGTCGACGGCATGGTTTACGCCCGCCCGAAACTGCCGCCGACGCGCAATGACTCAACCGTCGTTTCCATTGACGACAGCGCCGCCAAGGCGGTGCCAGGTTACCTCCAAAGCATTGTGCTTGAAGATCCTTCCGCCACCTGCCCAGGCTGGGTGATGGTCTATGCGACGAGCTTCGTCGCCGCCAACCGGGCAACCGACCTGGTCAAGGTCAACTGGAAATCCGGAGACGCGGCCAAGGTTTCCGAGGCGGATATCCAGAACCGCGCCCGGACCCTGATCGCTGACCCCAAATCGGGCTCAACCGTCGTTGATGACAAGGGCGTCGATGCGGCCTTCGCGGCGTCCAAAAACAAGCTCGAACGCACCTATACGACATCGACGGCGCTCCACTTCCAGATGGAGCCGATCAACGCTCTGGCATTCGAAAAGGACGGTATTTTCGAAATCCATACCGGCAATCAGTGGCAATCTCTGGTTCTGCCTTGGCTGGCCAAGGCGCTGGGGCGGCCGGAGGACAAGATCGTTCTTCGCACCTACCTCCTGGGCGGCGGCTTTGGCCGGCGATTGAACGGCGACTATGCCGTGGGTGCGGCTCTGGCGTCCAAGGCCATCGGCGGCAAAGCCGTCAAGATGGTCTGCACCCGGCCCGATGATGTGCGTTTCGACTCTCCACGCTCGGCCTCAGTGCAGGTGGTGAAGATGGCGTTCGGCGCAAACGGGCAGGTCAAGGCGATGGATCACGCCGCCGCCGCTGGCTGGCCAACCGAGATCATGGCACCCTTCTTTATGCCCAAGGGCGCGAACGGTGTGCCCTTCGATCCCTTCGCGATCAGTGGCGCGAACCACTGGTACAATGTTGGCGCTCAACGCGTGCGGGCGATTTCCAACGACCTGGCAAACAAGACGTTCCGACCAGGCTGGCTTCGGTCTGTCGGTCCCGGCTGGACGAACTTTGCCGTGGAAAGTTTCATGGACGAGGCGGCCCATTCGGTCGGCAAGGACCCCGTGGCTTTCCGCTTGGCGCTTCTCGATGGGACCGGCCGAAACTCTGGCATCGCCGATGGAACGAGCGCCGTTGGTGGTGCCCATCGCCAGCATGCCGTGGTCGCTCGACTTGCCAAGGAAGTGGGTTGGGGCAAGCCGATGCCGAAGAACACCGGCCTCGGCATGGCGACATCCTTTGGCCAGGAGCGCGATATGCCGACCTGGACGGCCTGCGCCGCTCAGGTCTTCGTCAATCCCACGACCGGAAAGGTGAAGGTCGAAAAACTGACCCTGGTCATCGACGCCGGTACGATCGTCAGCCCCGACGGTGCCCGCGCCCAAGTCGAGGGTTCTGCGCTCTGGGGTATGAGCTTGGCCTTATTCGAAGGTACGGAGTTCAAAGACGGCCAGCCGAAGGACACCAACCTGGGCGCCTACACCCCCCTGCGTATGGCCGACGTTCCCGACCTCGAGATCATTTTCATCGACAGCACAGAGGTCCCGGTGGGTCTGGGCGAGCCGGCGACCACGGTCGTCGGACCGGCCATCGCAAACGCCATCTTCGCAGCTTCAGGTGCTCGGGTCCGCGACCTACCGATCCGACCCAAGGCGGTGCTGGCAGCGATGAAGACGAAGGCCTGATTTCAAGGCGGACGCGTTCGGAGGTCAGAGAACCTACGCCGCGGCTCGGACATCCCCGACCCTGGCTGTCGGATGTAGATCGTGTTTTGCCCGCCGGTACATTGGCAAGACGATATCGGTGCGCGTCGTGTCAGCTTTGCTGGCGGCAACCATTCGGGGGACTGAATGTCAGAGACGCCAATTCGTCCATTGGCCGGTAGCGCCAGCCGGGGCCATGCGCCTTGGGTGCGCCTTGTCCACTGGCTGATCGTGGTCGTCGTGCTCACCTTGGCCTATTCCGGGGTCGTCATCCTGATGGCTCATCCCAGGCTATACTGGGGCTGGTCTGGCAATGACCTGACCAAGCCGCTGATCGAGCTTCCGCTCGGCCGCAACTATCGCCACTCCGGATGGGACGCTGCGATCGCGTTCTTTGACGACCCGAAGGGAGCCGTCAGCCAAGTCCGCACATACGATATCTTCAACCAGAATGGTTGGGCGCGCAGCCTGCATTTCCTGGTCGCCTGGCTGTTGGTCGCGGCGCTGGCAATCTTTGGCGCCGCAAGTCTCTTCACCGGTCATTTGCGCCGTGACCTGCTGCCGAAAGGTGAGGAACTCCATGCAAAGGCTTTTTGGAGCTATGTCCGCGACCACCTCGTGTTGCGCATCACGCCCGCCAAAGGAGGGCCTCCCTACGGCGTTTTGCAGAAGCTTGCCTATTTAGGGGTCGTCTTTATCGCCTTACCCGTCATGGTGCTCACCGGCCTGTCGATGTCGCCGGCAGTCGCCGCGGGTTGGCCTTGGCTACCTGGCCTCTTTGGCGGGACCCAGTCGGCGAGAACCATTCACTTTGTCTTTCTCTGCCTTATCGCCCTTTTTCTAATCGTCCACGTCCTGATGGTCTTCCTGTCGGGGTTCGGTCGCCAGATGCGCGCAATGAGCTGGGGGAAATGAACATGGCTCGGAACGATCTCCTGTTGCCTCGGCGCGCCTTGGTCGGCGGCATCGCAACCCTCGGAGGTCTGGCTCTTGCTGGATGCTCCGACGAGCTTCCTCCCACCTACGGAAACATCCTGCGGATTGGCGACGACTTCACCTACCGCGCGCAGCGCATGCTGTTGCCGCGAAACGCGCTCGTGCGCCAATTCGACCACGCCGATATCACCTCGATGCCGGCCATAGGCACGACCAACCCAGGCAACGCCAAGGAGCCCGGCTTCAGCACCGAATTCGGCGAAGCCTATGATCGGCTGCGCAAAGATGACTTCGCTGGCTGGCGCCTAGAGGTTGCAGGCCTCGTGGCCCGGCCCGGCGCCTATTCCCTAGCGGATCTCAAAGCGCTGCCCGCCCGCACCCAGATCACCCGCCACACCTGCGAGGAGGGCTGGTCTGCCATCGCCGAATGGACGGGGGCGCCGCTCGCGGCCCTGTTGAGCGCAGCCGGCATGCTGCCAAACGCTCGCTACGTGAACTTCCATGCCTATGACGAAGTCGTCGATAACATTGACCTTGTCGACGCATTGCACCCCCAGACGATCCTGGCTTACGGCATGAACGGCCGTGACCTGCCGCCAGGTCATGGTGCCCCAGCTCGCGTTCGGGTCGAGACTCAGCTCGGCTACAAGAGCATCAAGTTTCTGCGGCGCATCGAAGTGGTCGAGAAGTTTGACGACTTCGGGAAGAAGGGGAACATTCAGAACGGCTGGTCCTGGTACGCCGGGATCTGAATCTGCAGTCGATAGGCACTTCGATGACGGCACCACTTGCGCATCGGCAGCGACGTCGCTCAATGCAGGATCGGGATGAGCGGCGATATTATACCTTGGCGGCGATCGCCTTAGGTCGGCTCGTCCCCTCTTAAAGAAGCCTGGGGGCGAACGGCGTGAGAGAATTTGGGCGTTTGGCAAGCGCGGTAGCGCTGGCGATTTTTGGCCTCCTAGTGTCGGCCCCGCTTTCGAAAAGCGCTGCGGCGGAAGTGGCACCTGCGCAGAGGCTGGATGAGGCCTACACCTCTCTCATCAAAAAGCACCTGGTCGATCCGCGCTTCACGACGGAGTTGGTCGACCACATGCCGGCGTCGGAAACCGTGCCGTCGCCTCTGAAATTCTTTGGTCGCATTCCCGGAACGCCAGGCGAGCTGACCTACGCCAAAGATATCGAGCGCTACTACCAGGAGCTGGCCAAGACCTCACCGCGGGTGAAATTCTGGAAGCTGGGGACCACAGAAGAAGGGCGAGATCAGGTGGTGATCGCCATCGCCGACGAAGAGACGCTCAAAAACCTCGATAGCAACAAGGCCGCTCTGGCCGCGTTAGGCGATCCGCGCAAGACCACGCCGGAACAAGCAAAGGCTGCGATCAAGTCCGCCAAGCCGATCTACTGGATCACCAGCGGCATCCACTCGCCTGAGACCGGTGGTCCGGAAATGCTCATCGAGCTGGCGTATCGTCTTGCCGTGGAAGAAACCCCGCTCGTCCAGAACGTCCGCAACAATGTGATTACCTTCATCACACCCGTCGTCGAGGTGGATGGTCGTGAGAAGATCGTCGACACCTACTACTACGGTAAAAAGACCGGCAAGCCGAAGCCACCCCTGGTCTATTGGGGAAAGTACGTCGCGCACGACAACAATCGCGATGGCATGGGCCAGTACCTGAAGCTCACCCAGAACATCACCCGCGGCGTGCTTGAATGGCATCCCACGATCTTGCACGACCTGCACGAGGCGCAGTCCTATCTCTACGTCTCCACAGGCACCGGCCCCTACAATCCTTCGCTAGACCCCGTGCAGTCGCAGGAATGGTGGCTGTTGGCCCAGACTGAAGTCACAGAGATGGCCAAGCGCAAGGTCCCGGGGGTTTTCACCTACGGCTATTACGACGGCTGGGTGCCGAACTACCTGTTCTGGATCGCCAACGCACACAACTCGTTCGGCCGATTTTATGAGGTGCAGAGCTATGGTCCGGACGTCCAGAAAGACCTGAAGCTTGGCCCGACGGTGACCAGCCGTGAGTGGTACCGTCCCAACCCGCCGCTGCCGACGGTCGACTGGGGCCCGCGCAACAACACCAACATCCAAGAATCGGCGCTTCTTTTTGCGTTGGATCGCGTCGCCAAGGATCACGAACTTTATCTCGAGAATTACTGGGTCAAGAGCCAGCACGCCGTTGATGGCGGGAAGACAGGCGCCGTCAACGCCTGGGTGGTTCCAGCCGACCAAGCCGCGAAGCTGAATGTCGCCGACATGATCAACGACGTTCGCCGCCAGGGACTGGAAGTTTCAACGGCCGATGCGGCCTTTAGCGCAGGCGGGGTCAAGGTCGCCGCGGGCGACTATGTGATCCGCGCCGACCAGCCTTACCGGACGCTCGCCGACCTCTACTTTAGCGTCCAAAATTACCCGGCTGCCAATCCCAGGCCCTACGATGATACAGGCTGGACGATGCAATACATGCGCAACGTCTCGCTGAAGACCGTGCATGACCCTGCGGTGCTGAAGCAGCCAATGACGCTGTTGATCGCTGACGTGGCAGCGAAGGGCGCGATAAGCGGCAAGGGCCGCACGATGCTCGTCAATCACACCGGCGACAATGAACTCGTTTCCTTCCGCTTCCGGTTGAAGGACGTGAAGATGCTGGCGGCTGAAGAGCCATTCGAGGCAGGCGGCAAACACTACGCGGCCGGGACATTCATCATCCCCGACGCGCCGCGCGCCGTTGTGGAGAAGGCTGTCGCGGACCTGGGTCTCTCAGGCCAGGCCGTCGAAGAGACGCCGAGCGTCAAGGCCCATGCGCTGAGCATTCCGCGGATCGGCTACCTGCACTCTTGGCTGCGCACGCAGGACGAGGGCTGGTGGCGCGCCGCGCTCGATCATTATGGCGTACCCTATACCTACCTTGCTGACACCAAGGCGCGGGCAGGCGATCTGCGGAAGAAGTTCGACGTCATCATCTACCCAACCGTGGGGTCGAGCGCGCGTGACCAGGTGGTGGGCGTGGCGATGAACGGCGATACCCCAATCCCGTACAAAAAGACCGAACTTACGCCGAACCTCGGTATTTTAGATTCTGCCGACGACATCCGGGGCGGTTTAGGTGTCGATGGCCTGGCCGAACTCAAGAAGTTCGTAGAGGCCGGCGGTACGCTGATCGGTGATGGCTCGACCGTCGATATGCTGGCCAACTACGGCGTTGCCGCCGGTGTGACGACGGCTGTGCCGCCAGAGCTCTATACCAAGGGCGCGATCATGCGTGGCGTCTTCGCCGACCAGGCCAGTCCGATCGCCTATGGCTATGTCGGCAAGGAGTTGCCGATCTATTTTTCCGACGCGCCGGTGATCACTGTGGCCTTACCCGGGCAGGGTTTCGGTGGTGGCGGCGCTCAGGGAGGAACTGGCGGACGGCTGGCTCAAAACATTACGCCCAACGCTACAGCTGGCCATACCTCGCCCTGGCCGACCCCGGAGCCGACGACAAAATCCGCCGCCGAACCCATGGCGCCGATCGAGACGGCTCCGCCGGCTTCGCGTCAGGGTGGTGCTGAACCCACGCAGCGGCCACGCACGGTCATGCAGTTCCCCGCTCAGGCCGACACCATACTGCTCAGCGGCATGCTGGAAGGCGCAAGCACACTGACCCGAAAGGCGCTGATCGTCGACGTGCCGGATGGCAAGGGCCATATGGTTTTGTTCGGCTTGCGGCCCTACTGGCGCTGGCAAACCCAGGGCAGCTACTTCCTGGGTTTCAACGCGATCCTCAATTGGGACCATCTTGACGCGGGAACACCGCCCAAGCCGGAGCCAAAGAAAGACGAAACCAAGACGGGCGATATTAAAAAAACCGGAGACTAGCCCGGCAGATTTACAGGCTCTCAGGTCGTGCGCTTGATCTTCGGTACGAAAGCCAGAAAACGCCGGGGGTTGTCGTACATGATCTTGTGTAGGTCGACGTCACTTGCGCCGGCCGCCTTCAGCTTCGGCACGAAGACCGTCAGGGTTTTGGCGTAGCCGCCGGTTGGATTGTTGCGCTTAATCTCGCGAGGACTGGATAAGTCGGACGAGAACATCAGATGGTCAGCATAACCCTGGGCGATCAGGGAGGCGATCATCGGAACCACCTGCGCGTCGCCGCCGCCGCCTTGCCGATCGATGCCAATGTAGGCCCCGCGGCGGATGATGGCCCGCTGGATCTCAGCACTGGCATCGACCAGGTTGCCCAGGTGGCCAATGACAACGCGATGGGGATCAACGCCGCCATCTTCGAGGATATCCAGCTGTTCAAGCGCCGATTTACCCGGAATTCCCGTATGGGTGAAGATCGGTATGTTGCTGGCCTTGTGCACCCGGGCGATGGCGCGGAAGACCTTGCGCTCGTCTTTCGTGATGTAATCCCACGAGCCGATCTCTCCCAGGGCGCCTGTCGGGTTGGCGCGCACCTGCTGCATGACCTCTTCGAAGACCCGGTCCTCGCTCCAGGCACCGAGGTCCTTGGGATAGAAGGGCTGAGTGTAGAAGCCCGCACTGGCGACGATTGGCAGGCCAGAACGCTGCGAGATGCGGCGTAGGAAGCCGACATCTCGACCCATATCTGGATGGCCGGCGTCGACGATGCAGCCGATGCCTTCACGTTTGGCGATAGCCATTTCGTCGGCCATCAAATCCTCATCGACGAGGAAATTCGGAGCCGCAGTTGGCGCGCCGGCGCCGGCACCGGCGGGGGGCCTTGCCGGTGTCCCGGGAGCCTGGTTTGCAGTCCTTGTCTCCCCAGCGTAACGCATCCAGTCGACCATGAAGCCATTTCGCAGCGACATATGTTCGTGGAAAAGGGTCGCGCCGCCCGCCAGTTCCGACGGCGCATAATCCTTTGACAAGGTGCGGATCACCGAGCCGGGTGGGAACTCGGGATCGGCGGTTGCAAGTCGGGGCAGGGCCGTTGCGGCTAACGCGCCTGCGCCCATGCCCTTGAGGGCCTGGCGTCGCGTTGGGTCAAGCTTCGGCATGGTTTACCCTTTTTACTTTTCGCGAGCCGTGGAGCGCGCCGTGCGCCACCCTCGGGTTGGTCAGCGTAGATCTTGACCAGTTTTTAGAGGAAGTCTCGGCTCTAATAGAGCGAGCTGGTGCCGATCCGTTCGTTCAGGCCGTGGATACGCCCGAGGTCGGGCTCGTAGAATAGGCCCTGCAAGCCATGGGTCGCAATGCCGCCCGCCGTCAGCGCCTTGCCGTAACTTGGCGGCAAGATCGCAATCAAGGCGTGCGCTCGAAAGACATCCTGCCTCGGGTCATGGGCACCGTCGTGGAACCTACCCTAGCGCGCGATCGGCTTGCTGGGCAGCGCCAGGCAGGTACAAAAGTGGCGACCGGACGGCGGACATCGGCAACCGCGCCGGAGTGTGGCGGTGGACACTCCGACGAGTGCATCAATCCATCAACTGTCCGAAGCACAGCACCCAGCCGTTGCAGCCGCGCACGTGGAGTTCCCGCCTGTTGTAGATCGGCCGGTTGGTCGGTTCGACGACGATTTCGGCGCCTTTGGCCCGAAGCTACCCAGCGAGCGCCATCACGTCGTCGCTGTTGATATAGACATCGGTAAAACCGCCTGTGGCGGCGCTGTTCGACATCAGCGGATTTCGGTCTTCGGGCACGTTTTTGAGCAGCAGCTTCGCCGCCCCCCGGTCCGCCGCGACGAAGGCCGGCGGATCGCCAAAGAACCGGTCAAAGTGGAAGCCCGGCACTTTTCGGTAATATGCTGTGCTCTCGATCACGTCATTGACGAAGAATTGGGCAGCGACCCCTGTGATCTGGACCAATTGTGATCCCTCCTAGACGACATCGGGGCGCTGGCGGCAGCAGACTCCCTATTGCAGATAGATGGCGCGCAGACGGGCAACTTGAGCCGGGCCTATGCCGATCTCCTTCGCCAGATAGTTGTCCACCGTGCCCCACTTGGCTTCGATCTCGTCAAACGCGGATTCGAGAAACGCCCGATGGTTAGCGTCATAGAGGGGACGAGGTGCCGAAACGCTCGGGTCCTTCTGGTTGTTGGCGAAGTACCCGGCCACCGGGTTGGCGGCCTGGGTGGCTGCCTCCAAGCGCGGCATTTCGTATTGCGGTCGTCGATAGGTGGTCGACAAATGATAGTCGCTCAGAATGACATCGCGCGGCACTCCGAGCGCGCTCAGGATCATGGCCGTGGCGAAACCTGTGCGATCCTGGCCGGCCGAGCAATTGAAGACGAGCGCACCCTGGTTCACGATCAGCTTGCTGAAGATGATCTTCAGCTGCGGTGCTAGCAGCGTCGGGAACCTGCGATACAGGTTGCCCATATTCAAGGGGCCCGTGGGCGTAGACGTCAGGTTCGTAATGCTCGTCATAGGATAGCCGACGGCGGCGTAATTCACGCCAAACACACGAGTCGGTGCGAGCAAACGTTCTTCGCTGGAACGCAGATCGACCATGTCACTGACCAGGCCTTGCACGCGCCGGACGTCGGCGTCGGTCAGCATCGGGCTGGCACCGGAGCGATAGATCAGCCCCCACCGTACGTGTTTGCCCCCAAAGCCGGGATATCCTCCGATATCTCGAAAATTCGAACCCTGTTCCAGGGGCACCAGGCGTTCGGCTACCTGGACGCTGCGTCCGGTTATGGAATCCCGCAGCGTAAAGTACGGCCGTGAATCAGGTGAAACCACTTTCTCGAAACGATGGTTGCGATCTCCCGCAGACACCCGCTTGGCCAGTTTGAGCGGTCGGTTGGGTTGCTCTGCCAAATAGACGTCGACAGCGTCTTGGTCGGTCCAGGTAACAACCACTTTGTCGGGCGCCACGCGTTCCACGAGGGGAGCGCTGACGATGCCAGCAAGCGCTCCCTGAGTGGCCGCGAGGGATAGCGTCAGCGCGAGTAGTCCCGCAATCCTGCTGCGCATCTTCAAGTATCCTTCATGTGACGTGCGACAAGAGCCGCATCCGCAGTCCTAAGGTGGCGCAACCAGACACCTGTGGCCGGTATCAGGCCGCAACCGGCAGAACGTATTGCCCATCTTCGGAAGTGGCGGCTCGGTGACGTGCCACGCTGGCCATCAGCTCACGAACCTCAGACTCCGTCACGCCATCACGACGCATGACGAGTTGAACGATGACGTCGGAAAGCATCTGTTCAAGGGTGAGTTCGCCGTGGCGCATGATGAACCGCTCGATTGAGTTGATCCCGGCTTTAGCTCGGTCCCGTGACAGAATTCTCACTGGCTCTGGGCGGTCGGTGTGGCCCAATCCAGGGCGTTGCGAAGTCGGATGCCGCTCACGTGGAGCGACGTCGACCAGACATCGCGCATGGGCGTCAGGCTCTCCATGATCCGCAGTTCGACGTCCTGTGCCCGCAGCGCGGCGGGTAGGTCGGTGATGGCCTCCATACCCACTGGCGATGCCGCCTGGCGTGAGATCCACATGCCCGCGTCGTCGAGGGACTCAAACCCGTCCTGCGCCAGCTCGTAGCAATAGAGGGTCGTGCGCTGCAGCCGGTCGAGCCAGGCCCATTCGATATGGGCGATCATCCTGCAGGCACGGTCTCCGAACCATCTGTCCTGGTCCTCGGCGGTGGTGTCATTGCGCGGCCACAGCAGGATTCGCGGACAGTCCCGCGGGAACAGATACATCGGGTGGTGCGGCTCATCGATGGCCCAGACCAGCGGGCCGTTCAGCCAATCTTGGCCGGCCGGGCGCAGGGACGGTCTGGCGACCGGCCTGGGCTCGAAGCGGGCGATCGCCGGATCGTCGCTGAAGTGGAACAGTCGCACCACGCGAGGCCTACGGAACGGGCGCCAGAAAGATGGGATCCTGCGGGCTGTCCGTCCTGGTCCAATGGGTGGTGTGCCAGCCCTTGGGACGCTGGTGGACAACAAGCACAACATCGACGTCGGCAATCAAGCCTTTCAGTGTTATGCGCCCCAACCAGGCCAGCGCTGACTCCGCCCACCCGTCAGACATCGTGTCCGCCTTTCATGTCCGCGTCGCGAACGCGAGATCGTCCGCCTTGGCGCAGTCGTCAAAGGAGGCATGAGCCGAGGCGCAAAGCTGATGGTAGAGGCCTCCGAGCCTGATCAGGTCACCGTGCGATCCCTGTTCCAGAATTCGGCCCTGCCTAAGCACTACGATGTTGTCAGCCTCGCGGATGGTGGCCAGGCGGTGGGCGATCACGATACAGGTTCGCCCGGTGAACAGAACTTTCAATGCTTTCTGGATCGCTTGCTCGGTGAAACTGTCGATGTTGGCGGTGGCTTCGTCGAGGATCAGGATCTGCGGATCGGCCACCAAGGCCCTGGCGAAGGAGATCAGCTGCCTTTGGCCCATGGAAACGTTGCGTCCCCGCTGACCGAGTCTGGTCTGGTACCCCTCCGGCAGGTCCGAGATGAAATCATGGGCTGAGACGGCTTTCGCCGCTGCGATCACGTCGTGCGTGGTCGCGCCACGGGCGTTGTATCGGATGTTCTCCTCGATGGTGCCGGTGAAGAGGAAGGGATCCTGCAGGACCATTCCGATAGTCTCGCCCAAGGAGTCCAGACTGATCTCGCGCACGTCGTGCCCCCCCACAAGGACCTGCCCTTGATCGGCCTCGTAGAAGCGGCGCGCGAGGGCGATAATCGAGGTCTTGCCCGAACCTGTGGGCCCGACGAGAGCCACAACCTCACGCGGCCTCACGGTCAGATTGATGTCATGCAAGATCGGGCGTGCCGCGTCGTAGCCGAAGGTCACATTGCGGAATTCTACCGCCGCGGGCGCGTTCTTGAGAACGATCGCGTCGGGGGCGTCGCGGATGGTCACCGGCACGTCCAGCACTTCGAAAATCCGATGCGCCGCGGCCATAGCGCGTTGCATCACGGTGTACTGCATCGACAGCATGCGCACCGGCTCGAAGAACCGCTGAAGATAGAAAATGAAGGCGACCATCACGCCGACCTGTAGACGGCCGCCTAGAACGGCCTGCCCGCCGCCGACAATGACGATGGCCATCGCCAGGCCCGTGAGCACATCAACCATCGGGGTCATGATCTGACCCATCCACGCCGCCCCCACCTGGGCGCGGAAATTCTCCAGGCCTTTTTCCCTGTAGAGTGCGAAATTGACGGCCTCGCGCCGGGTTTCCTGCACTGTGCGGACGCCGTTGATGTTTTCCGCCAGGGCCGAATTGGCGGCTGATGAAGCCTCGCGGGCCACAAGGAAGCTGCGCTTTGAGTAAGGGAGCCAAATAGCCCGGGCGCCGATCAGCAACGGCAGCACGGTTAGAGTAAGAAGTCCAAGTTTCCAATCCATTGCGAGAAGGACCGAGGTGATACCTATCAGCATGACGACGTCGCCGAGCGCGCCGGTGGAGCTTTCAAGGAGGTCCTGAAGCGCACTTACGTCGCCTTGCAGCCGCGACATGATCCGACCGACATGGGTCTTGTCCATGAAGGACAGGGACACGTCCTGGAAATGGGCGAACATCCGGCGGCGGATGTCGAAGATCACCCGCTGAGCTAATCTGGCGGAGAGCCATTGCTCCAGGAAGGCGGCGAGCGTCAGTGCGCCTCCCAGGCCCGCGAGGCCAAGTAGGGCGACGTCCAGCCTGTGTCCGTCCATGGCGACCGCGGCGTTCACGGCGCCACCGATCAGGGCGGGTATTGCGACCTGGCAAGCGGCCGCGGCCAGCACGGCGATCTGCGCCCAGGCCAGGTCCCGGCCATGCGGTCTGAGGAAGCCCAGGAAACGGCGCGCGACCCTCGTATCAAAGGTTCCGAAGACGTCGTCGCCCTCTGCGGAGCCCAGGGTGGCGCGGGGTACGCCGGTGGACGAGGCGGCGCCCGCAAGCGGATCGCTCAAGTTCAGGCCTCCTCGGTTTCGCGCTCAGCCGCGCCGATCGTCGCAGCGTGGGACTGCATCGCATAGAGATCAGCGTAGATTCCACCGCGCGCGACGAGGTCCCGATGGGATCCGCGTTCAACGATCCTGCCCTTGTCCAGAACGATGATCTCGTCGGCGTGCTGCAGTGAGGACAGCCGGTGGGCGATGACAATCGTCGCCTTGGTCTTGGTGGCCTGAGCCAGGGCATCGCGCACCCGACGCTCCGTCACCGCGTCGATGGCGGCTGCGCTGTCGTCGAAGATCATCACGGAAGGCTCCGGCGTCACCCCTCGGGCGATGCTCAGGCGCTGACGTTGACCGCCGGACAGGGCCACGCCGCGCTCTCCGACGCGGGTCTCGTAGGCGTCGGGCAGGCCCGCAATGTGGTCATGAAGTTGGGCGGTCGCGGCCGCACCGGCGATCCGCTCGTCCGTCGTCCAGGGATCGGCGTAGGCCACGTTGTTACCAATGGAACTGTCGAAGAGAAAGGTTTCCTGTTGGATCAGGCCGACGTAGCCCCTCAGGGAGTCCAGCGTGACGCTCCGAATGTCCTGCCCGTCGATAGTGATCGACCCTTCGGTTACCTCATAAAAACGCGCTGCGAGGTTGGCGATCGTCGATTTTCCGCTGCCTGGCGGTCCGACGATCCCAAGAGTCTGGCCGGGGCGGACCTCGAACGAAATGCACGAAAGCGCCGGCGCCGCGCCGACATAGGAGAACCCCACATGATCGAACCGGAGCACGCCTTGGCTCGGCGTCAATGGTTTTGCGGCCGGCGCGTCGGCGATCTCCGGCGTCAGGTCGAGCACCTCGAACAGCCTTTCGCCGCCCGAGCTCGCGCGCGCAGCCGAATTGAAAATCATCGCAACCTGCCGGATCGGCGACTGCATCAGGCTCATGTAGGTCAGGAATTCGGTGAGTCTGCCCGATGTCAGGCTTCCGTTGACCACCATGTGACCGCCGTACCAGAGCAGGATCGTCATGGCGCTGTAGAAGGAGATGGTCATCACCGACACGCCGCGGCACCGCAGGAGAATGCGCTGGTAGGCGAGGTTCAGGGCGTCGATGGAGGCCTTGTCGAACTTGCTCATCTCGAAGGTCTTGGCGCCGAAGGCGCGCACCACCCGAATTCCTTGCAGGTTCTCCTCCATCGTCAGGGTCAGGATCGCCATCAGCTTCTGAATCCGCAGCCAGGCGACCCGCAGAAGGAAGCCCATTCGCCCCAGGGCGATGCTGGCGACGGGGACGAATGTCAGGCCAATCAGGCCCATGACCACGTCGGCGGACAGCATCATGTAACTCGCGAAGCCCACCAGCATGACCAGGGTCAACGCCTGCATCGCACCGTTCTGAATGAACACCCGTGCGCCCTCCAGATCGAGCATCCCCCGGGTGATCAGGTCGCCGGAATGGACCCGGTCATGAAAGCCAAAGGAAAGGCGCTGGAGCTGCTGGAAGTATTTGAGCCGCAGGTCATAGGCCACCTGCTGGCTGACATATTCGCCCATGTAGCCGGCGAACATCGTCAGCAGCCCCCGGACCACTGTGGCGCCGATCACCAGGATCGCCGTAGCCCACAACGCGGCCTGCGCCTGCGTTGCGTGGGCGGGGCCGGCTTTCAGTAGGGTCTGGGCCTGATCCACCGCGGCACCGAACAGTCTCGGCAGGGTGAGGTTCGCCACCGCCGCGCCGAGGGAACAGCCGATGGCGAGCGTAAGGCCGCCGGGATAGCGCAG
The DNA here is from genome assembly GCA_903860975.1 of uncultured Alphaproteobacteria bacterium. Classification (GTDB taxonomy): domain Bacteria; phylum Pseudomonadota; class Alphaproteobacteria; order Caulobacterales; family Caulobacteraceae; genus Phenylobacterium. Next base: position 119,071 of record CAIOSI010000037.1, on the reverse strand, counting down.
AGCCAGCGCCGTGATCCGCGGCAGGACCCGCCGCATCTGGCTGACGTCGACCTTGGCAGGTCCGGTCACCGGCGTCGGGGGGACGTTCCCAAGAGCCCCGGAATCACTGATCGAAAACGCCATGGATAATTATGGGGCCTTTTGTGACGTTCCGCTTCCGGCGGCAGGTGAGAATGAGTGGAGAACCCGCAGGTTTGTCGGTCCAGAATAGGGCGAGGGGCCTAGGTCGCGATCAGGTCGATAACCACTGCGGCGTGATCGCTCGGCCGCCAGCCCTCGTCATCGCCCTGGTCCAAGGCGCGAAACCGGGAGGCCACGCTCCAGCCACCGGGCTGCTGCAGGAGCAGGTGATCGATGGCCAGGCCTTCGCCTTGCGGTCCATTGGACCGGGCGCCGATGAAGGTCGTCATGTCGAACCCGACCTGGGCATTCAAGGGGACCAGCGCCGGATCGGAAGCCGCCGCATTGAGATCCCCGGCCACCACAAGTCCGCCGACCAGACCCTCATAGGCCCAGTCTAGGGCCTGGATGAGCTGGCCCGCCCGCAGCGCGCTGGATTGTTCGCCGCGAAGGTGAGTCAGGTGCAGGTTCAGGATACGCATGGCATGTCCGTCGATCGGTGCCAGGTCCAGGCGCTGGGCGATGCGCTCGCCATCGGCAGGATGGCTGACCAATGGTCGCGCGCGCTCTGCTAGGGCCGGAAGGCGGCAAAGAATGGCCAGCCCCGAAGTGCTCGGGACCATCGCGCCGCCATGTAGCCGGAGCTTGGCTCGGGAGGGACGGGTCAGGCTGACCAGTCCAAGCCGGCGCGCCAGGACCGCGGCTGTGTCCGCGCCGGCGCCTGCAAAACATTCCTGCAGGCAAATGATGTCCGGCGAAAGCTCCGCCAGGCCGCGAGTCATGAGATCGAGGCGCCGAGCATAGTCGCCTTCGTTCTTCCAGGTGTTCAGGGTCGCGATCCGCATGGCGGCCGTTCAGGCGGCGCGCTCGCCCTCGACCCACACGCCGCGTATCACGGGCAGCCCGGCCGCCAGACGCACCCGCAAGAGGTCCGCCCGTCGTCCAGGCTCGATCGCGCCGCGATCCTCGAGCCGCGCAGCCTTAGCGGGGGTGGCGGTGACAAGCGCGACGGCCTTCGGAAGACTCCATCCGAATTGGCCGATGGTCATAGCGAAAGCGCATTCGATCAGACTGCGCGGCACATAGTCGGACGCAAAGGCGTCGAGCAGGTCAGCATGGGCCAGGTCCGCAGCCGGAACATTGCCGGAATAGGAGCCGCCGCGGATCAGGTTCGGCCCGCCCATGACCACGATCATGCCGCGCGCTCTGGCACGCTCGGCGGCCTCCAGGGTGACGGGAAACTCCGCCACGGTGGCACCAAGTTCGTGGGCCTCGTCGATATGTGCGGTGCTCTCGTCGTCGTGGCTAGCCAGAGGCGCGCCGCGTTCATGGGCGACGGCCGCCACCAGCTTACGCTGCCTGGATGCGTTGCGTGACTGGCGTTCGCGGATCTCGGCCATCCGGGTTTCCGTCGCCTCGACCGACATGCCGTTGGCGCGCCAGTTGGCCATATGCTTTTCGAGATTGCGGTATTGCCTCTGGCCCGGGGTGTGGTCCATCAGCGAGAAGAGCGATGTCAGCGGGTGACTGGCCAGGGTCTCGAGGCGGTCGAGCAGGTCATCGGCCGTCGTTTCGCATCGCCAGTGCAGCCTGTGGTCGCCCTTCAGCATGCCGGCGTTGCGAGCCGCGAGCAGCCCATCGGTCAGGCGGATCAGGTTGTCGTGGTTTCGCGAGGCCGCGGCGTTGAACGAGCCGATACTGAGGCTGTCGAACACTGTGGTCACGCCCACAGACAGGCAGCAGCCGTCATGGGTCACGGCCGCCGAGACCGGGCTCCAGTCAATGTTGGGCCGCGGGAAAAAATGTTTCTCCAGGTTGTCGGTATGGAGGTCGATCACCCCTGGCATCAGGACGTCGCCCTCGAGGTCCTCGCCGACCCCGCATGGGCCGCGGCCGATATCGGCGATCCTTCCATCGACAACCCTCACTGAGCCGAGGAAAGCGTCGTCGCCGGCGACGACCATGGCGTTCCTCATTACAAGTTCCACGGCAAGCTCCTGATAGGTGATCGCACTAGTTGCGGTCGGGTTCTGGAAAGTCGATTTCCACCTCGGTGGTGGAGCGGGAGATGCCGTATTCGAGGGGCCTGCCAAGACCATCGATGTTGAGGTAGCGATGCACCAGCAACGGCACGTGGCGCGGAATGCGCAGCTGCTCGGCTTCCTGCACGCTGGGCAGGCGCGCCGAGATCGCGGTGCGACGACGCGTGTAGTCCGGCACACCGGAATCGATCAGGGTCTGGGTAATCGTGCCACGTGACCGGTACATCTCGATGAACGTCGGGAACCGCTCGTGGCTGAAATGATGTTGGCTGAGACCGGTCGGCTCGTCGTCGATAAAACGCCTGCGCTCCAGATAGATTACCGGCTGGTTGGGTTTCAGGCCCAGCTCGCGCGCTATCCGCGCATCCGCCGGGCGTGTCATCAGCACGAGGGTCTCGGTTCGTGGGATGCGGCCGCGCTCGCGAACATGGTCCGTGAAGCGTGGGCGTCTCTGCAACTGCATCGGCGCCGACGGGCGACGTACGAAGCTGCCTCGCCCCTGGGTCGACTCGACGATGCCCTTTTCCTGCAAATCCGACAACGCTCTGCGCACCGTGTGCCGGTTGACCATGAAATGACGGGACAGCTGGTCCTCGGTCGGCAATTTGTCCCCAGGGGTCAGCTCGCGGGCCAGAATCCGGCGCTCGAGGGTCTGGGAGATTTCTCGCCATAACGACATGCCGAGAACCTACCAGATTTTTTTATCAGTCTTGCGACACCCAACTAGACAAGTTTTACTAATGTCAAAGAAACTTCATCATCTTATTGTTGCGACTAAACTTTGTGTAATCTAGCCTGAGAACATCACGAATACAACAATTTGCTTAGTTGTCGGAGATTAAAGATGGCGGTCGAGGCGGTTGTCGAGGGGGCTCCTGAACGTAGACGCTGGCTTTCGATCCTGGCCAAGGCACCGTCCAAAGATGTGATCGCCGCTTGGGAAGGCTTGGCGGAGCGACCCGACTACAGAGCGCTGCGCGCGCCGGAGATTGGCATGGTCCTGGTGCGCGGACGCATGGGCGGCGGTGGCGACGCCTTTAACCTTGGCGAGATGACCGTCACCCGCGCGGCTGTCCGCCTGGAGAGTGGTGAGACCGGGATCGGCTACGTCGCCGGTCGTGACCGACGTCACGCCGAGATCGCGGCGGCCGTTGACGCCATGATGCAGTCATCCGATCTCCGCCCCGCCGTGGAAGGCGCCGTGATTGCCCGACTGGCGCGCGGGCAAGACGAGCGGCGTAACACGGCTGCGCGCAAGGCTGCCGCCACCAAGGTCGACTTCTTCACCATGGTTCGTACCCGGAGCCCCGGCTGATGTCCGCTTCCGCCCCCACCGTCCTGGACTTGGCCGAGATCGCGCCGGCCTTCAACGACCCGACCCGAGAGTCCCAGGCGGTTTTCCGAAAGGTCATGGACGCCGTCGCCCGGCCGGGCACGATCCAGGACCTGGCATTCGCCCCCGAAGCGCCGGATGGTCTGGACCGCGCCGCCGGCGCCGTTGCGCTCACCTTGTTCGACTTCGAGACACCGACTTGGCTCGACCCGGCCCTGCGCGGCGGGAACGCCGAGAGCTGGATGCGCTTCCACTGTGGCTGCCCCCTGACGGACGATCCGGTCAAGGCCGCATTCGCCCTGATCACCGACGTCATGGGCGCGCCGGCGCTCGCCGCTTTCAACCAAGGCGACGCCAAGTATCCGGACCGTTCGACTACCCTGGTCTTCCAGCTGCCGGGCCTGGAGGGTGGCCCTCGGGTCACGCTCACCGGGCCCGGGATCAAAGGTGAGGCCTTGCTCGCCCTGGCCGGCCTGCCGGAAGGCTTCTGGGACCAGGTCCGCGCCAATCAGGCGAAATTCCAGTTCGGCGTCGATCTGATTTTCGTCGCCGGTGACCGTTTGACCGCATTACCGCGCTCCACGCGCGCCACCATTCAAGGAAACTGACATGGCCTATGTGGCAGTAAAAGGCGGCGAGAAGGCGATCACTAACGCCCACCGCTGGCTCGCTGAGGACCGCCGCGGCGATACTGCGGTTCCGGAAGTCGAAGTCGCCCAGATCCGCGAGCAGCTCTCGCTGGCCATCGACCGGGTGATGAGTGAAGGGTCCTGCTACGACCGCGACCTCGCGGCCCTGGCTGTCAAGCAGGCGCGCGGCGACCTGCCGGAAGCGATCTTCCTGACGAGGGCTTATCGCACCACGCTGGCCCGGTTCGGCGCGTCACTGCCGGTTGAGACAGGACAGATGGCGGTTCGCCGGCGCGTCTCGGCCGCCTTCAAGGACATCCCCGGCGGCCAGGTGCTTGGCCCGACGTTCGACTACACCCACCGCCTACTGGACTTCACCCTGGCCGCCAATGGCGAGACCCCGATCGAGGGCGCGCTCGAGGCCGAAGAGGCTCAGGCCTATCCGATGGCGACCATCGCGTCCGTCTTCTCCCACGAGGACCTGCTGGAGGCTGACACCCGGACGCCCGATGCGCCCGAGCCCTTCGACCTGACCCGCGACCCCATGGCTTTTCCGGCCGGACGCGATCAGCGGTTGCAGGCGTTGGCCCGCGGAGATGAGGGGTTCCTGCTCAGCCTAGCCTATTCCTCGCAGCGCGGCTGGGGCAACACCCATCCGCTCTGCGCCGAAATTCGCCTGGGCGAGGTGGCTGTTGAGTTCGTTCCCGACGAGTTGGGCTTCCCCATCGAGATCGGCGAGGTTACGCTCACCGAGTGCCAGATGATCTCCACGGGCGCGGGGGGCACCGACAAGGCGCCTCAATTCACCCGCGGGTATGGCCTCACCTTCGGTCACTGCGAGCGCAAGGCGATGTCCATGGCCATCGTCGACCGAGCCCTGCGCGACGCGTCCGCGGGCGAGGCGAGCGCCCCGGTGCAGGACGAGGAGTTCGTCCTCTACCATTCCGACAATGTCGAGGCCTCCGGGTTCGTGCAGCATCTGAAGCTGCCGCACTACGTGGACTTCCAGGCCGACCTCCAGCTGATCCGCCGATTACGGCGCGAGCACGCCGAACGGGTAGCCGCAATGAAGGAAGCTGCGGAATGACGGCCCGTCCCAACCAGCCTGAGCGCTACTACAACTACGCCTACCTGGATGAGCAGACGAAACGGATGATCCGCCGCTCGATCCTGAAGGCCCTTGCCATCCCCGGCTACCAGGTGCCCTTCGGTTCGCGCGAGATGCCGGTGCCCTATGGCTGGGGCACGGGTGGCATCCAGCTCACCGCCGCCATCATAGGTCCCGACGACGTCTACAAGTGCATCGATCAGGGCGCCGACGACACAACCAACGCCGTATCGATCCGCCGCTTCTTCGCCCAGGTGGCCGACGTGGCGGTCACCGAGGACACCGGCAAGGCAACGATCATCCAGACCCGCCACCGCATCCCCGAACAGCCCTTGAAGGCCGGTCAAGTGCTGGTCTTCCAGGTGCCGCAACCCGAACCCCTGCGAGGCCTGGAGGCACGCGAGACCGAGACCCGGGCCATGCACGCCTACGAGGAATATGGTCTGCAGTACGTCTCACTATACGAGAGCGTTGCCACTTATGGCCGCATTGCCTCGACCGTGGGCTATCCGACGATGGTCGACGAGCGCTACCTGATGAGCCCGTCGCCGATCCCAAAGTTCGACAATCCGAAGATGGGCGACAACGAAGCCATCCTGTTGTTCGGAGCCGGCCGCGAGAAACGTATCTATGCAGTGCCGCCGCACACCAGCGTACGCAGCCTGGATTTCGAGGACTATCCCTTCGAGACTCAGACCTGGGAAGAGGACTGTGCGCTGTGCGGTGCCGAGGAAAGCTACCTCGACGAGGTGGTGCTCGACGACGCGGGCACTCGGATGTTCGTCTGTTCCGACAGCCACTTCTGCGCGGATCGCCGTGCCGCGGGTCATATCGGTCCTATGGCCGACCACGAGCTCGCCGCTCTTGAAACGGAGCCGGCGTGATGAACGCAATGCCAAAAGCCATTGCGATCGCCCAGGCCGCACCCCTGCTGAGGGTGGACAAGCTCACCAAGTCCTACGGCCACGTCGTCGGCTGCCGCGATGTATCCTTCGAATTGCGTCGAGGCGAAGTGCTGGGCGTCGTTGGGGAGAGCGGTTCGGGCAAGACCACACTGCTCAACTGCATATCCGGCCGGCTTCCGCCATCCTCCGGCGCGGTGGAGTTCGACACCTCGCGTTTCGGCTTGACCGACATTTATGGCCTGAACGAGCCGGACCGCCGGCGCATGCAGCGTGAGGAGTGGGGTTTCGTGCACCAGAACCCGCGCGACGGCCTGCGCATGCGCGTCTCCGGCGGTGCCAACGTCGCCGAGCCGCTGATGAACCTCGGCAACCGCCACTACGGCAAGATGCGATCGGCCACAATCGAGTGGCTGGAGCGGGTGGAACTTGACACCCGGCGCATCGACGACAAACCGCGGAACTTCTCTGGTGGCATGCAGCAGCGCATCCAGGTCGCGCGCAACCTGATCCATGGTCCACGCCTGGTGTTCATGGACGAGCCCACCGGCGGTCTCGATGTCTCGGTGCAGGCGCGCCTCCTCGACCTGCTCCGTGAACTCGTCCGTGACCTGGGCCTGGCCGTGATCATCGTCACCCACGACATGGCCGTGGCCCGACTGATGGCCGATCGCCTGATCGTCATGAAGGACGGCTTCGTGGTGGAGACCGGCCTCACTGACCAGGTGCTGGACGATCCCCAGCATCCCTACAGCCAGCTTCTCGTCTCCTCCGTCCTGCAGATTTAGGTTCCGTTATGAGCAATCAACCCCTGATCGTGGTCGAAGGCCTCGCCAAGACCTTCATCCTGCATAACGCCGAGGGCGCGACGATACCGGTTTTCGATGGCCTCGGCCTGGAAGTCTCGCCGGGTGAATGCGTTGTGCTGGCCGGAGAATCCGGGGTCGGAAAGTCCACCTTGATGCGTTCGATCTATGGCAACTACCTGCCGACCCACGGTGCCGTGCGCGTCCTGCACGACGGGGCCTATGTCGATATCACGGGCGCGCCGCCGCATCAGGTACTCGACGTCCGCCGCCGCACCCTGGGCTACGTAAGCCAGTTTTTGCGGGTGATCCCGCGGATCTCAACCCTGCAGCTTGTGATGGAGCCGCTGCTTGAGAATGGTGTTGATCCAATTGAAGCGCAGGAACGCGCGGAAAAGCTGCTCGGCGCCCTTCGTCTGCCCAAGGCGCACTGGGATCTGCCGCCCGCCACGTTCTCCGGCGGCGAGCAGCAGCGGGTGAACATCGCCCGCAGCTTCATCCGCAACTATCCGGTGCTGCTGCTGGATGAGCCTACCGCCTCGCTCGACGCCGAGAACCGCGCCATCGTGGTCCAGCTCATCAAGCAGGCCCTGGACGAGGGCGCAGCGATGATCGGTATCTTCCACGACCACGACGTCCGCGACGCCGTGGCCACGAGCCTCTTTAACGTCTCCGAATTCAAGGTCGCGGCGTAAGCTCCATGGAACAGCGCATCTATTCCCAGCACATCGTCACGCCCCAGGGCCTCTTAGGTGGCGAGGCCGTGATCCGGGACGGCGCCATTCTGGCCGTGGAGGCTCGACTATCTCCGTCGGCGCAGGCTCTGGACTGGTCCGGTGACTGGCTAATCCCCGGCCTGATCGATATCCATACCGACAATCTAGAAAAGCATTATCAGCCCCGTCCCGGCGCGTTATGGGACGCCTATGGCGCGGCGCTGGCACACGACGGGCAGTGCGCCTCGGCCGGGATCACCACGGTGCTGGACTCGCTCAGCCTGCACGGCCGCAAGGAAGGTCTCGACCGCCAGGCCTCGCTCGGACCGATGATCGCAGGCATCGACGCGGCCCAGGCCGACGGCGCTCTTCGGGCCGAACACCTGCTGCACCTGCGCTGCGAGGTGACCAATCCTGTGCTCCTTAGCCTGCTCGAGCCGCATGTCGACAATCCGCGCCTGAAGCTGCTTTCGGTGATGGATCACACGCCGGGTCAACGGCAGACGACCAACATCGAGAAATTGAAGGAGCGGATGATGGCATCCGGTCACAGCGACGATGAGATCGACGAACTGCTGGCCGTGCGCCATAGCGGCCGCGACCCCTCGGTGGCGGTCACCAATCGACGCAGTGTCGTGGCCTTCGCCCGTGAATATGGCGTGCCACTCTGCGCCCATGACGATGCTACGGCCGAGCAGGTGGACGCGGCCCACGACGACGGCTGTGTGATCGCGGAGTTCCCGGTGACCCTGGCTGCCGCCCAAGCGGCGCGCGGATACGGCATGGGCATCTGCATGGGCGGCCCGAATTTCGTGCGCGGGTCGTCCCATTCGGGCAATCTGTCGGCCCGTGAGTGTGCCAAACATGACGTGCTCGACATCCTGGCCTCGGACTATGTGCCGCTCTCCATGCTGCGTTCAGCCTTCATGCTGATCGACGATTTCGGCTGGCCTGTGCAGAAAGCTCTGGCCACCGTCGCCGCCGGTCCGGCCCGCTGCCTGGGCCTCGACGACCGTGGGGAAATCGCGCCGGGCCAACGCGCCGACCTGGTGCGCGTCTCACGGCGCTCCGCCGGCTGGCCCATTCCGACGGAGGTGTGGCGGCAAGGCCGACGCGTCGCATGACAGCGCGGTTCGCGATCTACTATGCGCCGCCCGCCGATACGCCACTGTGGCGCAAGGCCTCGGCCTGGCTGAGCCGCGACGCCTACACCGGAGAGGTGGTCGAACGTCCGCGACTCCCGGATTTGGACGACCTGGACCTGGATCCGCTAACGGCTGATCCACGTGGCTACGGCTTCCATGCTACCTTGAAGGCGCCGTTCGAGCTTACGCCAGACAGCCTTGAAAGCGAGCTTCTGGACGCGGCGCGGTCCTTCGCAGCCAAGGCGGCCCCCTTTGAGGCCGCCATCGCCCCGGCCGAGCTGGGTCGCTTCCTGGCGTTCCGGCTCCAGGACGGGGAGGCGCAGATGCTGGCCTTGCATGCCGCCTGTGTCGAATCCTTTGAGTCGTTCCGCGCACCTCTGTCTGAAGACGACCTGGCGCGCCGCCGCCGTGAACCGCTGACCTCCGAACAGGATGCAAGACTTCTGGCCCGGGGATATCCCTACATCCTGGAAGACTTCCGCTTCCACATGACCCTGACCGGCCAGATCCGTGACGAGGCGATCCGTGGGCGCGTGCTTACGGCCCTGCGCGCCTATTTCGCGGCTGAGACCGGTCCGCACCGGTTCGACGGAATCGCCGTCTTCAAACAGGCCGACCGCGCTGCGCCATTTGAAATCCTTGAGCGATTTGCCTTCCAGGTCCCGGCCCGGGCTAACGCCTGATAGCGGCCACCAGCTGGGCCACGCCCTCCTGCGGCTCACCCTCGTTGCGCACGATGACCACATCGTCGCCGGCGACCTCGACCGCGGCGGCGCGCGCCAGGCGGGCTGCGATTTCGGCTTCGGTCTCGCGCGCCCGGGAACGGAGGCGCTTCGCCAGCACCCGCGGATCCGCCGTGACCGACACGACCCGAATGGCTCCATAGCGGTGCCGTGCGATGTTCAGGACCTGGCGCGAGACGTTCACCACCACACGAAGGCCGGCCGCCAATTGGCTATCGATCTCGACCCCTACGCCATAAGCAAGCCCGTGAGCACGCCAGGACAGGGCAAAGGCACCGGCGGCCTCGCGAGCCGCGAACTCGGACTCGCCGATCGGGATATGGGCCTCGCCGCCGGCCGCCGCCGGGCGGGTGATCTGGCGCTGTGCGAAAAGCACGCCGCGATCGTCGGCGAGCGCGATCCTGGCACCGTCCAGAAGCGTGTCCTTGCCGACCCCGGATGGGCCAACCACGAGCACCAGCATGCCGACCTCAGGCGTGCTTTTCGACGAAGGCGTCGGCGTCGAGATGGCGGAAGTCTTCGAGGGCGCCGGCAAGACGGTCATGGGTCCAGTCCCACCAGGAAAGGGCCAGCAGACCATCCCGCACCTCCTGGGGGAAGCGTTCGCGGATGGGTTTGGCCGGAACGCCACCGACGATGGTGAAGGGCGGCACGTCCTTTGACACCACCGCGCCCGCGCCGACAACCGCGCCCGTGCCGATGGTAACGCCCGGCAGCACCGTGGCACCGTGGCCGATCCAGACGTCGTGTCCCAGCACCACACGGTGCGCCCGGCGCCACTCGAAGAAGTCCATATCGTCTTCGGGGCCCAGGTCGTAGGAGCGTGACCGGTAGGTGAAGTGGTGCAGCGCGGCCTTCCAGGTCGGATGGTTGCCGGGATTGATCCGCGCGTCGCGGGCGATCGAACAGAACTTTCCGATCTCCGAATAGGTCGCCGAAGAGTCGTTGACGATGTAGCTGTAGGCACCCATCGACACCTCGGAAAAACTAGTCCGTGCGCCGACGCGAGTCCATGGCCCCAGGATGCTGTCGTGCACCTGGGCGTCCTGGTGGATCGCCGGCTCAGCCGCATCAGCAAACGGCGCGTCGGCGCCATGGACGTAGCGCTCGAAGTAGCGGTAACCCGGTTCCAACGCCCGGTCGGCAAGCCTGAGACCCATCAGGCCGCCTCGACGATCAGCTGAGGTTCGGCAGTGCGCGCCGTCCGTCCGCCGGCGTAGACCCTGTCCAGCACCGCCGGCGTGAGCGCACTGGTCGGTCCGTCAAACACGATGGCGCCCTTGGCCATGGCGACGACGCGGGTGCAATAGCGCCGCGCGATCTCCAGACTGTGCAGGTTGACGATCACCGGCAGGTTCCGTTCCCGGCAAATCTTCTGGAGTGCCTCCATCACCACCTCAGCGTTGACCGGATCCAGGGACGCCACAGGCTCGTCTGCGAGCACGAGGCCAGGTTCCTGCAGCATGGCGCGGGCTATGGCCACCCTCTGCTGTTGGCCTCCAGAAAGGGTACCGGCGCGCTGGAGGGCGGCACCGGCCATGTCCAAGGCGTCGAGCTCCAGGATGGCGCGCGCGCGGTCCTCGGCGGGGAAGTATTTGATCAGAGAGGTCGCCAGAGGACGCTCGGCGACGACGCCGACCAGCACGTTGGTGATCACGTCAAGGCGGGGACACAGGTTGAACTGCTGGAAGATCATGGCGCAGCGGCGGCGCCAGCGGCGCAGGGTCTTGCCCCTCAGCAGGCTCACATCCTCGCCATCCCAGGTGATCCGGCCCTCGCTGGGGTCGGTGAGCCGATTGATGAGCCTCAGCAGAGTGGACTTGCCGGCGCCGGAACGGCCGATCACGCCGATGAATTCGCCGCGTTCGCAGGCGAAAGACACCTTGTCCACGGCCAGCGTATCGCCGAACCGTTTCGTGACGCCGTGCAGTTCAAGCATCGGATCTCCGAGGGCTTTCCATAATTCGTCGATAGCACTTCCACATGACCCATCCGCGACGGTTAGAGGAGAACGCCTCGTACAAGCGGTTGATTTGTGGCTGTCGTACCGGCGTCATTGAGCCGGACTAAGGCTCGCCACGCGGAGGATGGTGTGGCGGAATTCCTGGTGATCGGCGCCGTGGCGCTGGACCGGCCGATCCGGCTGAACGGGCCGATATCGCCAGGCGCCCGTCTGCAAGGGCGCACTCTTGAGGGCGCGCTCAGTGGACGGCTCGGCGGCGGGGCGGCCAATGCGGGCGTCGCCCTGGTCCGGGCCGGCCACAGGGTCAGGCTGGCGGCCTTTGTCGCGGCGGACGCGGACGGTGACACCGCCCTGGCCACGGCTCAGGCGGAGGGCCTTGACACCTCGCTTGTCCACCGCCGCGTCGGCGCCAGTCCGAAGACCCTGGTCCTTATCGATCCGGCCGGTGAGCGTTCGATTGTACACCTCGACGCCGACTTCGCCGGGCTGCCCCAACTGTCGGTCCCGGACGCGATCGTCGCCACAGATGGCCTCTATGTCAGGGGGCCTTATCCTGGTGCGGAGCTGTGGGCGCAGGCCTGCCGCGGGCCGGTCGTCGCCCACTGGCCGGCGGGGAGATTCAAGGGCCCTTGTGACGTGCTGGTGGCCTCCGCCGACGACTGTAACGCCTCCGACCTGGCCGCCCCCTTCGCGGCCGGCCTCGCGCAGGTGGGCGCGAGGCTACAATGGCTGGTGCTGACTTGCGGGCCGGGCGAGGTCACGGCCTACGGTCCCACCCGATCTGTCCGCGTCGTGCCGCAGCCAGCCAGGGTCGTGGACGCCACCGGCGCGGGCGACGTGTTTGCCGCGGGTTTGCTCGAGGCGCTAGTGGCCGGAGCGGGGATCGAAGCGGCCCTGGCGCATGCGTGCGAATGGGGAGCTCTTGCCGTCGGTCTCGAAGGGTCGGCGCCAACCGGCGGTCACTTCCCCGCCTTCAGGCCAGTTTCGCCCTGAGCCGTTGCGAGACGGTGTCGAGGACCGCGACGCAGACCATGTAGAGGATGATGATGAAGGCCGCCTCGTCGAAGGCGAAGACGCGGATCCGCTCCTGAAGCTCAAAGCCGATGCCGCCGGCGCCGACGATGCCCAGAACCGCGGCGTTGCGGAAATTGCTCTCCAGGAAGAACAGGCACTGGCTGGCGATCACTGGCGCGACCTGTGGCGCGAGACCATAGCGCAAGGCCATCAGCGGCGAAAGCCCGGCCGCGCGGACCCCCTCCAGTGGCCGCGCGTCACCGTTCTCGATCGCCTCGGAGAACAATTTCGCGAGCCTCGGAATATCGGCCAGCGCCAGGGCGATCACGCCACCGAACGGGCCGAGCCCGAAGGCCGAGACGAGGATCAGCGCCCAGACCAGGGACGGGACGCCGCGGAACCAGTCGAGGGCGCGGCGAAAGGCGAAATGCACGACCGGTTGGCTGACCACGGTCTTCGCGCCGATCAGGCCGAGCGGCGCCGCTGCGATCGCGGCGATCACAGTGCCGGCGAACGCCATGGCGAAGGTCTCGGCGAGCGCACGAAGTATGCGCACCAGCTGGCCGCCGTCCGTGGGCGGGAAGGCGACGCGCGCGAACCGGCCCAGCTTGTCGACCCCGGAGAAAATCGCGCCTGGCGCAATCTGCAGGTCCACGACCATGGCGGTCAGCACAGCCGCCGTCAGCCCCAGCGCAGCGAGATGAGCAAGCCTGCGGGACCAATTGGGCCGCAGGAGCTCCGGTGCCGCAGCCAATGCGCGAACATAGGCGGGGCTCCTCATTCCGGCCCTCCGAGCCTGATAAGCCGGTGGCGGATAGCTTCAGATGCGATGTCGATCACGAAGATCAGTCCGACCATCAGCATAAGGATCGCCAGATAGGTGTCGAACTCGGTGTAGGTGATCGCCCTCTGCAGTTCGATCCCGATGCCGCCCGCGCCTACGATCCCCAGAGCCGCGGCGCCTGCCAGGTTTCCCTCAAGGCGCAGGAGCGCATAGGAGGCGTAGTTGGGCAGCACCTGCGGCACGACGCCGTAGCGGATCTTGTTGATCAGGCCGGCGCCCGAGGCGTCCATTGCCTCCAGCTGGCGTGGATCGACCTCCTCATTGATCTCCGAGAACAGCTTTCCAAGACTGCCCATGGTCGAGACCGCCAGCGTGATAATTCCCGCTAGGGGGCCAACACCAAAGGCCGCCACCAGAACCAGCGCCAGGATGATTTCTGGCAGGGTGCGGATCAATTCCAGGCTCCGCCGCACCGCGAACCGGACGGCCGGTATGGGCATCAGATTCCGGGCGCACAGGAAAGAGGCTGCGAGCCCACCAATGGCACCGACGACCGTGCCAAGGGTCGCCATCTCAACTGTTTGCCAGCCGAGCCTCAGCCAGAGGGGGAGGTCATATAGCCAGGCGGCCAGCGACCCTTTGGTCGCTCGGTCAGCGAGTAGGGCCTGCGGCGCAAGTTTCGGATTCATCCGGCCCAGGAAGTCGCCGATGCGACCCAAGGGATCCCCGCCGATGTCCGCGCTGAAGAACTGGCTGTGATTGAATGACGCCACCAGGATGGCGGAGAAGACCAGCATCCCTGCCAGAGCTTCGATCCGCCGCCGGCGAAGAACCGATCGGCGGTCGCGCTCGAAGTCCTCGACCGCCGAAGGGGGTGCCGACTCAGCGGGTTGCAAGCGCATCGGCTTCGGTCGGTTCGAATTCCGCACTCTGGGGTATCCAGGATGACGCCCAGGCAAAAGCCTCCTTGGCCTCCAGATGCATCGCCAAATGGATGCCGATAAGGCGGAACCGCAGGTCGTCGGGGATGTCGCGGCGAACGACCAGCGCAAGCGTCGCGCGTGTGTGGCCATGCCAGAGCACCTTGAGGTCCTCGCAGCGGTTGTCCTGGGTGCGCAGGCCCTGACAAAGCCTTTGCCAAGCCGCCGCGTTCAGCACCAGGGCGTCTGCCGCACCTGACCGCAGCTTGGCTGCGGCACTGTCGCCGTCGGTCGAGACGGCTTCGCGCGCGAAGAATCCTGGGCCCGCGCCCTGATCGGTCAGGGCCTGACGAGGAACCGCCAGGGCGGCGTCCACCGAGCCGCCGAACACGACGGACTTTCCCTTCAAGGCTGCGAGATTGGTCGCCGACACATTGGTCTTTTTGACGACGACCACTATTGGAATGCGGTTCAGCCGGCCGGCGGGGCGCACGGTGAGGATCGCGCGGGCCTTAGCCTGGACCGGCGCATAGGCGGCCGGGTCCAGCACAGCTGCGTCCAGCCTGCCTAGGGCAAGTGCCTGGGCCGCCGCCGCCCGGTCCATCACGTTGCAGGTCAGGATAGCGCGTCCCAGGCGGGACTCAAGGTGGCGGAAATAGGCAATCTCCCCGGCAGGCGCGCCGGCTTCCAGGGCGTGGCACGGCCCATTTGATCCGGTAATCGCCGCGATCCGCAGGCTGGCCGCGTCTGCCGAAGTCGCGGCGATCGAAAGGGCGAGGGCAAGGAGCAGCCAAGGTCTCATGAGGGTTTGGCCGGCGGACTGTTTGCGCCACCTCGACGCTTAGCGATGTCGGCCGCGCGCAACCGGATCACCTCGGCATAGAAACTGCGGTCGACGGCGGCGAACGCGCTTCCGTCCGGCTGGCCGATGCCTCGCCAGAGGTCAGGGTCGTCGTAGGGTAGGGCCGCCATTGCACCACGGGCGAGATCGATGAAGGGTTGCGGCCGGTCGGTGCGGGTGACCATCACCGCATTCGGGATCGGCCCCACAACCCAGACGATGCGGAACGCCTTCGGGTCGACGAGGCCGCGACGGCCCATAGTGTACTGCGGTCCGGTCGTGAAGCCGTGCTCGGGATCGCCGCCGCCCACTTCGATGATAGTCGCGTCGAACTGGCCGTTTTCAAGGGCCATCACCGCCTGGGTGTGACCGCCGGCGAAGCTTGTCTTACCGAAGAATGTGTCCGGCTCGATCCCCTGCTCTCGCATCTTCGCCCGCGGATAGAGATAGCCGGAAGTGGAGTTGAAATCGACATAGCCCAGGGTCCGGCCCTTCATGTCGGCGAGTTTGTGGACGGGGCTGCTCTGCTTCACCAGCAGGGCGGAATAGTAGCCCATCGACCCTTCGGCCTGACGGACAGTCACCATCGGCGCGACCTTGTCACCCACCTGAGCGTCAACATTGGCGTAACCGCCGCCGGCGATCTGCGCCATATCCACCTGACCTGATGACAGCGCCTGAATGGATCCGTTGTAGTCCGAGCTTTCGTACAGTTTCACCGGCAGGCCCGACGCTTTGGACAGATAGGCCGCGTAGGCCTTCCATCGCGTCGCCATGGCCGGGTCGCTCTCCGAGCCGCGCACTGCGAACCGGATTTGCTTCATCTTTCCACGCCAGTCCGAGGAGTCCCTGGACACGGCGTGTTGGCCGCAGCCGCAGAGCGCGGCTGCGCAGATCAGGACGAGGCTCGTGAACCAGGGTCTCATGGGAGCATTCCGCCGGAGCCTGCCATTAGAGGCATCATCAACCAGTCATCGCACCGCGCCGTGTCGTAGGGATGACGTCTTGGTGATGATCTTTGTACGGGACCCGAACTTGTCCAGATCGGCCGTTGGGCTGCGGAGGGCAGGGCAAACAAATCGTAACCCCCCGTCAAAAAATGTCGGCCAACGACCTACCCGACAACTTTCGCCGGCATCACGAAATTTTCGCAGCGGTGTGACGGAACCGCTTTTGTCGCCGGCTAGCGTGCCCTCAAATCGGAGGGGTCAGAATGAAGTCTCGTTACAGCTATCGCTGTGTGGCGCTCAGTGGGGTGGCCCTTGCCGCCATGATCGTAGGACTGGGTGGCGCCTCGTCGGCGCTGGCGGAAGCTGCGGCGGTCGCCGACGCGAAGGCAGCGGCCATCGGGCTGAGCGAGGTGGTCGTGACCGCCGAGCGGCGGGAGGCCAACGCGCAGAATACCCCGATCTCGATTTCGGTCGTGAACGCCCAGGCCCTTCAGGACCGCCACATCTATTCTCTCACCGACCTGAATGACGGCTCTGCTCCCGGCCTGACCGTGACGCCCTATGCTAACCGCCCGTTCAACATGATCCTGAACATCCGTGGCGTCGGAATCATGTCGGACACCAATCAGCCGGCTGGTGAATCCGGCATCGGCGTCTATCTGGATGGTGTCTATCTCGGCCGGCCGCAGGGCCTCGACGCAGGCCTGTACGACCTGGACGCCGTCGAAGTCCTTAAAGGGCCGCAGGGCACGCTGTTCGGCCGCAACACCGAAGGCGGCGCGCTGAACATCACCACCAAGAAGCCCACCGGCCAGTTTGGCGCGGAGATGCTGGCCGGGGCCGGCAACTACGGCAGCTACGAAAGCCAGTTTCACGTGAACCTGCCAACGTATCGCGACTTCGCTGTCAAACTCGACGGCATGATCCAGTCCCATGACGGCTGGGTGAAGAACCCGATGCCGGGCCAGCACGACTGGAACGAGGCGGCCCGCCGCGGTTTCCGCGCGCAGGTGCACTGGACGCCTGCGCCCAATTTCACCGCCGACTACGCCTATGATGTCAGCCACACCGAAGACACCACCATCTTCGCCTATACGGTGAAGGCCGCGAGTAACGTCACGATCTCTCCGCTTTCGCTGATCGCCACCAGCCGGATCGATCACGCGCCGATCGGCGCGCCTCTGCAGCCGAGCCTCGGCGACCAGTCGGGCCACAGCCTCACCCTGAAATGGGACGCTGCGCCCTGGCTGCAGGTGAAGTCGATCTCCGCCTACCGCCAACTCTATCAGAACCAGTATCAGAACGGCGGAACCGAGGGTCTGCCGATAACCGTTAACCTAGGTGCCGGGCAGAATTTCGAGCGCTATTCGATCGCGCAATTTCAGCAGAGCCAATACAGCCAGGAGTTGCAGGCCTTCGGTCACGTCGATCGACTGGAATTCACCGTAGGCGGGATGTTCTTCCACGAAAACACGATCGACCAGGCCCAGGCCTTCAACACCCTGCGCTGGGACACCAACGGCATCGCCTCCGGCATCACGCCGATCACCTACAGTCCACTTGGCAATTCGGTCCTGGGCCCGAACGCCTGCATCACGACGCCGGCCAGTTGCGCCAGCACCTACAACAACTTCTATGGCCAGCCCGGCCAGACCTCCCTGGTACAAGGCCTCTATCCCAATATCGGCGTGGACCGCGCCAGCCGGAACATCACCGACAGCTTCGGGATCTACGGCCAGGCTACCTGGACGCCGCCGATCCTCGACGACCGACTCCACCTGACGGGCGGCGTGCGCTGGGGCGACGACCGTAAGCACGGCCGGCTGCTGGTCGTGAACAACGCCCTGCCGTTCCTGCCGAACGCCTCGGGTCAGCTGACGAATGTCCAGGGGGTGATCGAGCACACGGAGAGCTGGCGCCGGGTCAACCCGATGGTCAACGTCGCCGTCGATCTCACGACGTCAATCTCTCTGTACGGCAAGTACAGCACCGGCTATCGCGCCGGCGGCTACAACTCCCGCTCGATCACCTACTCTTCCTACAATCCGGAAGACGTCACGATGTACGAGCTGGGCTTGAAGAGCGAATTCTTCGACCACACCCTGCGCTTCAATGCTGCGGCCTATTCGGGCATATACAAGAACGTCTATTATAGTATCGGCGCGAATTACAACACGTTCGCCACCGATCCAAAGACCGGTCAGCTTGTCGTCATAGCCGGGTCCACCCGAACTATCGAAGACACCTACAACATGAAGGGCACCGGCAAGGTCTCGGGCCTCGAGACCCAAGTCGATTGGGCGCCGATCAGCGGCCTGACCCTTTCGGGAAGCTATACCCTTGCCAATGTGACGATGCCGCTGTTCACCGACCCGGTGGCGCGCCCGCAGATCAACGCGGCGGGCGTCGTGACGGGCTACGCCCTGAATACGCCGACAACCTACCACCAGCTCTACACGCCGAAGAACCGGATCACCGGGTCGATCGACTATCACACGCCCATCTTTGACGACGCGGCGACCCTTCGCGTCCACTTCGACGGCAACTGGAACGATGGAGAATACACCTCGAGCGGCGACGTCAGCACCGGCACGAAGGACGCGAACGGCCAGACCATCTATCTGCCGCAACTCAAGACCGAGACCGGCACCATCTACAACGCGCGCATTGCAGTCACGGATATCCAACTCGCTGACTCGGGCGCGAAGCTCACGCTCGCCATCTGGGCGCGCAATCTGTTCGACGCCAATCTCCTGATCGCTCGCAGCGGCAGCTACATTCAGGCCTCGAGCAGCGTGACGGGTGCCTTCAACGACCCCCGCACCTTCGGGGCCACGGTCTCGGTCAGGTACTAGGCTCTAAGGCGACCCGGGCGGTCGAGCGTGGGTGGCCAAGCTTGGGCTCGATAGAACGCAGGCCTGGAGCCGGCGGGCGCTGCAATCCCCTTTGCGCCCGCCGGCTTCCCTATACTGACCCGCCTCGGACAAGGGGTCAGGTCTGGGTCTCGATATGACGCTTAATGGTCTTGGATGCCGCATCTGCATCATCGGCCCATCGAACAGCGGAAAATCCACCCTTGCGGCCGCCATCGGACGGGCGCGCGGCCTTAAGACGATCCACCTGGACCAATTCGCCCATTGGCCGAACACCAACTGGCTCCCTAGGCCGACGGCGGACTTTGACGCCCTGCATCATCAGGCCGTCCTGGGCGAGAATTGGGTCATGGACGGGAACTATTCCCGCTGCTGGCCCCAGCGGTTCGCGAGGGCGACCGGCGCCATCTTGCTGGACGCTCCTACCTCGGTCAGCCTCCTTCGGTATCTGCGCCGATCGTGGTTCGAGCGGGTCCGTGCCGGGAACCTGGAAGGCGGGCAGGACAGCGTCAATTGGACGATGATCCGCCATATCGCGATAACCACGCCTCAGAATCGTCGGCGCTACCGGCTAATTTTCGATCAGCTCGATTTGCCCAAGACCAGTCTTCTGACGGTAAGAGAAGTTGATCAGTTCTATCGAGCGGAACGGCTCACCCGATAAAGGTTCAACAGCAGGCGGCCAACCGTCGCTATAAACGGGTCGTGCCCCCGCTGGTGGTATAGCTGGGCGGTAGCGGAGCCGCTCGCGACGCGCGCCTTCCACATGGCGCCGTAGCGAGCGAGCGGCGTAGCGGTGGTCATCCACGATTTTCGGTAGGGTCGGGTTGCGATCTCAACCTGAACCGAGGAACCGAGGATGACCGATGACATGATGGCCCTGCGCGGGCTGATGGAAAAGAGCGCCGACGCCGATTTGCTGCGCGAGATGATCGGGTACGGCGCCCAGCGGCTGATGGAGCTGGAAGTAGGCGCCCTGACCGGGGCCGCGCACGGCGAAAAGAGCCCCGAGCGGCTGGTGCAGCGCAACGCCTACCGCGACCGCGACTGGGAGACCCGGGCTGGGACGGTGGGGCTGCGGATCCCCAAGCTGTGAAAAGGCTCCTACTTTCCGGGTTTCCTGGAGCCCAGGCGGCTGGCGGAGAAGGCGTTGACCGCGGTGATCCAGGAGGCCTGCATTCAGTGTATCTCGACCCGCTCGGTCGATGACCTGGTCAAGGCCATGGGCATGAGCGGCATCTCCAAGAGCCAGGTCAGCCGGCTGTGCGAGGAGATCGACGAGCGGGTGCAGACCTTCCTGGAGCGGCCGATCGAGGGCGACTGGCCCTATCTGTGGATCGACGCCACCTATCTGAAGGTCCGCCAGAACGGGCGCATCGTCTCGGTGGCGGCGATCCTCGCCGTCGGCGTCAACTCAGACGGCCGGCGTGAGGTGCTGGGCCTGGACATCGGCGCGTACGAGGCCGCGACCTTCTGGCCCGAGTTTCTGCGCAAGCTCACCCGGCGGGGTCTGCGCGGCGTGAAGCTGGTGATCTCCGACGCCCACGAGGGCCTCAAGGCGGCGGTGTCCCGCGTGCTCAGCGCCACCTGGCAGCGCTGCCGAGGTGCACTTCATGAGGAATGCGCTGGCCCACGCCGGCAAGACCCAGCGCCGGGTGGTCTCGGCCTTCGTCGGCACGGCCTTCGCCCAGGACGACGAGGCCGCCGCCAAGGCCCAACCATCCGCCAGGTCGCCGATCAGCTGCGCCCGCGCGTGCCGAAGCTCGCCGCCTTCATGGACCAGGCCGAGAGCGACGTGCTCGCCTACATGACCTTCCCCAAGGAGCATCGCACCAAGCTGCACTCGAACAATCCGATCGAGCGCGTCAACGGCGAGATCAAGCGACGCACCGACGTCGTCGGCATCTTCCCCAACGAGGCCGCCATCACCCGCCTGGTCGGCGCGATCCTGCTCGAACAGAACGACGAGTGGGCTGTCCAGCGCTCGCGCTACATGACGGTGGAAAGTGTCGCGCCGCTGAGCGACAATCCCTTCGTCAGTCTGCCCATAGGGGCAGCCTGATCGATCCGGCCATGCCGGAGATCGTGGCGATCACGCCGCCGCAGCTACACCACTCGGTGGGACGCGACCTATAAACGCACCCAATGTGGTGTGCGAAACGTCCCAAAATCCCCTTCGCCATACTCCTCCAACCCTTGAAAGAGGTATAGCGAGGCCCGGATCAGAGGCGGGTCCCGACCACACACCTCCGCCGTGACGAGATCCAGTGCAAGGGTTGAATGCCGTCGCGTTGAATTGGAGGATAGTCGTGAACGGGCGTCCTAACGAATTATGAATTTAGACCTCCGCTTAACGAAGCGGCGAACGGTCATCCTGTCGTGACATTCCCTTGCTAGGGAATTCGCAATCGTCCTTGGGCCTATGCAATTCGATGTGCCTGTATCAACTGGCTGTGCCGAGCTTCCAACGAAGCCTACGGGTCCTGCTCAGTCTGCTGGGCAAGGCGGAAGCGCACTTCTGTGAAGAAGGTCGCGACGCGGTCGAGTTCACCGCGCTTCGTCTCGCGCCGACCATGCACGCGTTCCCATTCCAGATCGAGGCGGCCATCAACAACGCCCTTGGCGCGACAGCGCGGCTAAGGGGTCTACCCGCGCCGCGGGTCGAAGGGCTGGTCACATTGTCGGACATGCGCCAGGCGCTCGCCGCGGCTATCGCCGAGCTTGAGACCCTGAAGCCACACGAGTTCGACGGAGCGGAAACTCGCGAGATCGTCCTGTCAAGCCCGAAGGGAGCCCGGCACTTCGAAGGCCTCGATTATCTGTTGAGGCTCGCTCTCCCCAACGTGCACTTCCACACCGCCATCGCTTACGCCCTCTTGCGGAAGGAGGGCGCGGGCATCGGCAAACGGGATTTCCTGGGCGACCTGCCCGCCCGGCGGTCGCCAGCGTCAAACTCTGTCGGGGTGTGAAGCTGTCGAGGGATATGTTGGTGTCATGGCACCATATCGCTGACGTTAGGGGTATCGGAACGTGATGCGATCCCTCGATTGCCTCAAACGAGTAGCCTGCGCGACAGTGCGACCTTCCAGAAGCAACGTCCGCCGCCCAAAGCAGGACGCTCGTAGAGTCCGCCTTCGGGCCGAGTCAGACTGGCCTAGGTCCGCGCCGCCACCTGGCCAAGCGGCACCGTTTCGATCCAGTTATCTCCCAAGACAGCAGCGTCCGCCCCGCTCATTCGCCGAGCACCCGGCCGCTTCCCTCTCGCTCAGATCCCGGCCAACAGGCACCGGTGCTGACGGGCACGTCCAGATCGTTTCGATCGGCGGGCCTCTAATTAGGACGTCGTCAACTCCGCCATTGCCCTGATCCGCACAATGTCGCGCTTTGTGAAGCCGAAACCTAGCAAGAAGGTCGGCCGGTCACGGTCGTAGGTGTCAGCTGTTCTAAATAGCCTGCAGGACGCCAAGTGGCCGGCAGATGCCGTGTCGTGGCCGGGCGCGCCCGCAGCACTTGCGAGGTGGTCTAAGGCCGCACGCTAGCCAATCTGCGCTCCACTTGGCGATTAGGTGGTCGATGTCCAGGTCGATCCAGCGATCAGAGCCTCCACAGTTCGCCGTCTGAGCCAAACGCGTCCCGTACGCCTTGATCTCGCCCAGCATTCCCTGGCAGGCCATCGGGCTTCGGGGTGCTGTGCGGTGGCCCAGGCGGGATAATCCAAGATCAGGCGCCAACCTGCCGGCAGGAACGCGGGAGGCAAGGATTGCTGAGCTTGGGGCGCGGGGGTCCTGCTATTTTACGGCGGCTGACTGACGTTGCAGCCCAAGGCCAGCCGACAATTTGAGCTGGATGGCCTGATCCATAAATTTGGAATCGAGTCCGACCACGGATAGAGGTTTTCGCTAACGCGTCGGACGGCCGCAATGGACCCTCCGTCAGTTGGAGCGGGCCATTGCGGGACGGCGTCGAACAAACCTATCCGGATCATCCCCGACCAAAGCTCGTCTATCCGTTCGAGGACGCGCCGAAGGTTGGTGGCGACACGCGCGATGTCGTCTGCGGCGTGAAGTGGCTTCGTATGCCGCTCGGCGGATCGCTTTCCTTCATCAACGTCTGGGCGATCGACGAGCCTGATGGTTGGGCGATCGTGGACACTGGCATGGGCGGCGCCGCCACCCGTGACGCCTGGCGCGCGGCATTCCAGGGCGGGCTTGCTGGAAAGGGCGTGAGCCGGGTGTTCGTTACCCACATGCACCCCGACCACATCGGCATGTCCGGCTATCTGACGCGGAAGTTCGATGCAAAGCTTTGGATCACGCGCCTGGAGTTCACCACCTGCCGCGCCCTTGCTGCCGATACTGGCCGCGAAGCGCCAAACGATGCGATCCGGTTTTTCCGGGCTGCGGGCTGGGATGAAGACGCTCTGGAGCACTATAAAGCCCGCTTTGGGGGCTTCGGCCGTGGTCTGCATGCCTTGCCCGACAGCTTCCATAGGCTGAACGATGGCGATGAGATCACGATCGGCGGCCGCGTTTGGCGGATCGTCGTCGGTTCGGGCCACAGCCCGGAGCATGCCTGTCTCTATTGCCCAGACCTGCAGGTGATGATTTCCGGTGATCAGGTGTTGCCCAGGATATCCTCTAATGTTTCCGTCTTTCCGACGGAGCCGGACGGTGATCCGCTGACCGAGTGGCTGACCTCATTGGCGCGTATCAAGACCAAGATCCCGGACGACGTGCTGGTGCTGCCGGCTCACAATGACCCGTTCCATGGCCTTCATGCGCGCATCGATCACCTGATCGGCGGCCATGAACGGGGCCTGGCGCGGCTTATCCAGATGCTTGATGAGCCCAAGCGTGCCGTCGATGTATTCCGGGTCTTATTCCGCCGGCATATCGACCAGAATCTTTTGGGCCTGGCGACTGGCGAAAGCCTGGCGCACTTGAATTGCCTTATGTCCCGCGGCCAGATCATCCGCACCCGAGATGCGAACGGTGTCGACTGGTACCGGGTCGCGGCCTAAAGCCCTAAGCTGCTGAACGTCTCTGGGCGCTCTGCGAAGAAACCACGGAATTGAAGCTATGAGCCTGCAAGGCAAGACACTCTTCGTCACTGGCGCTAGCCGAGGCATAGGCCTGGCCATCGCTCTGCGCGCTGCCCGTGATGGTGCACACATCGCGATCGCGGCCAAGACAGCCCAACCGCACCCAAAACTGCCAGGGACGATCTATACGGCGGCGGAAGAGATTGAAGCTGCTGGCGGCAAGGCCCTGCCGCTCATTGTCGACGTCCGCGAAGAGGCCTCCGTGATGGCCGCCGTCCAGGCGACGGTCGCGAAGTTCGGCGGCATCGACATCTGCGTGAACAACGCTTCGGCGATCTCGCTGAGCGGCACGCTGGCCACCGATATGAAGCGCTACGACCTTATGAACCAGATCAATGCGCGTGGGACCTACCTTACGTCCAGGGCCTGTATCCCGCACCTGAAGCGGGCCGCCAATCCGCATGTGCTGATGCTGTCTCCGCCTTTAGACATGAGTCCCAAATGGTTCGCCGGTCACACGGCCTACAGCATGGCCAAGTTCGGTATGAGCATGTGTGTGCTTGGGATGAGCGCCGAGTTCGCCGCCGACGGGATCGCATTCAACGCGCTTTGGCCCCGCACGGGCATCGCCACAGCGGCCATCAAGTTCGCGTTGGCCGGCGATGAGGGGATGCGGCGCTGCCGCACGGTTGAGATCATGGCTGACGCCGCACATGCCATATTTGAAAAGCCGTCGCGCGAGTTCACCGGAAATTTTCTGATCGACGACAGCCTCCTCTATGGCGAGGGCGTTCGTGACTTTGATCAGTATCGCGTCGATTCCAGTCAGCCCCTGATGCCTGACTTCTTCGTCCCCGACAGCAATAAGCCGCCGCCCGGAGTGGTCATCGGTGATGGGAGCCTTGCCCGCGCATGAGTATCGCTGTTCGCGTCGCCTCACCGGCAGATGTCTCCCTCATCCTCGGATTCATCCGCGACCTGGCGGAGTACGAACGCCTTCTGCACGAGGTTGAATGCAGCGACGCCGATCTCCGCCGTGATCTCTTCGGCGAGAATCCCCGAGCCTTTTGCGATATCGCCGAGGCTGACGGCCGGCCGGTCGGTTTTGCGCTTTGGTTTTATAGCTACTCGACGTTTCGCGGCAGCGCAGGGATCTACCTGGAGGACCTCTTCGTCGTGCCGGGCGCGCGAGGCATAGGTGCCGGACGGGCTCTTCTGCGCCGTTTGGCTCAGCGATGTGTCGATGCCGACCTTGGTCGACTGGAATGGTCGGTGCTGGACTGGAATACGCCTTCCATCGCGTTCTACGACAGCCTGGGAGCGATGAAAAAGGAGGGCTGGACTGTGCGCCGCCTCTATGGCGAATCGCTCGTCCAGCTCGCGGAGTCATGAGCGCACCGCCCAAAACGGTGCTGGTCGCCACGCCCGACGAGGAGGCTTCGATCCGTGCGGCCGTGCGTCGTGCCGAAGGCCGGCTGGTCGCGGGCCCTGATCACGTTGGTGGGCTTTTGGCTCTGCTGTCTGATCCGCGTGTCTCGGACCCGATCTACGACCTTCCGAGACCGATCACCATTGAAAGCGTCGCGCTTTGGGTGGCTGAGAGCGAGGCTCTGCGGCAGGAAGGCCGCTGCATCTTGGCGGTGAGTCTCGATGAGGCCGGAAAAGTCTCTGGCTATTCGCGCTTCTCAATCTGGCCAGAGCGGGCGTCGGGAGAGCTTGCCGGAGCCCGTCGCGCCGACCTGCAGAATTCTGGCGCGGGACGCCAAGGCGTGGCCCACTCGATCTCCTGGATGTTCGAGGCGCTGGGCTTACGTCTGATCGGCCTGACCGCGGCACTGGACAATGTTCGCTCGGCAAAGGCGATCGATGGTGCTGGATTTCTGCGCATGGGTGAGGTGGAAAGCGTGAAGCCGGACGGGACCACTCGCCGCTCAGCCTATTGGGAGCTTACCCGCACGCAGTGGGAACGACTGCACCGTCTTTAACCTAGACGATCACTTCAGCGCGTCACCCCCGGGCAAGGCCCGGGGATCCAAATACGCATCTGCCGGATCAGGCTCCAACGCTTCTGGATGGCCGTTTGAACGCGGCCAAGACGATCAGAAATTCAAGTTTAAGCCGGTGCCTTCGCCGGCTGCGCTCCGGCCATAGGTGCGCGGTTGAGGTCGAAGAACTTGGGTGCCATCTTCGGAATGGCTTCGGACAGGATGGTCTCCACCGTCCAGCCCTCGCCATCTGGCTTGGTGCAAGTCTCGATGGGCCGAGGCTGCGAGTAAAGGATGATGTTCTCGCCGGAGGACCCGAAGATCTGGCCCGAAACATTGGCCGCAGCTGGTGTGACCATGGCGACGGAGAAGCGAGCCGGTTGGTCGGCGCGGACCTTCTCAGCCATCACAGCGCGACGCGCAGCCGCCGCTTCGTCTTTGATCGGCACCGACTGGGTCATGCGCGTCCAGGCAACGGGCGCAACGCAGTTGGATCGCACGTTGTTGCGCGCGCCTTCCATGGCGATGATCCGCGATAGGCCAGCGATGCCCATTTTGGCCGCGCCATAATTGGCCTGGCCGATGTTTCCGAAGAGGCCCGAAGTCGAGGTGAAGAACATGTAGGCGCCGTCATTCTGTTCGCGAAACAGCTCGATCGTGGCGCGGGCGACATTGAAACTGCCGCGCATATGAACCTCGATGACCTGGTCCCAGTCGCGCTCGCTCATCTTGTGGAACATCACGTCGCGCAGGATTCCAGCCGGGTTGATCACGGCGTGGAGGCCGCCAAAGGTGTCACGCGCTTGCTCGACCATGCCTTCGACGGCTTTCAGGCTGGTGACGCTGTCGGAGTTGGAGACGGCCTCACCGCCTGCGGCGCGGATTTCCTGGCAGACCTTCTCTGCCGGGCCAGCAGAGCCCTCATCTTCGCCCTTGAGGCCAGCGCCCAGGTCGTTGACCACGACCTTTGCGCCTTCCTGTGCAGCAATGAGCGCGCAGTCGCGCCCGATGCCATTTCCGCCGCCTGTAACCAGGACCACTTTGCCGTCTAACGCACCCATTTGAATTCTCCTAAATTATAGAGCGACAGTTATTCGAGGCGGTCGGCCTTACGCAAGGCGGGAAAAAGCTCGGCCCACGCGCCAGTTACGATCAGTGCGCCAATCCCACCAAAGAGGACCGAGCCGACGGGGCCCAGGAAGCGCGCGACCACGCCGCTCTCGAACTCGCCGAGTTCATTGGAGGCGCCGATGAAGACCGAAGAAACGGCCGCGACGCGGCCTCGCATTGCGTCCGGCGTCACCAATTGCACAAGGGTCTGACGAACATAAACGCTAAGCATGTCTGCGCCACCGAGCGTCGCCAGCGCCAAAACGGACAGCCAAAGGACGTGGGACGGCCAGATGCGGGGGGCGAGGGCAAAGACGCAGGTCGCCACGCCAAAAGTCGCCACGCCGGCGAACATGAAATAACCGGCCCGCCGCCGGATGGGATTGGCCGCCAGTAGGAGCGCGACCCCCGTTGCGCCAATCGCTGGTCCTGAGCGAAGAATACCGAAGCCCTGAGGACCGACGTGCAGAATGTCGCGCGCGAAGACCGGTAGCAGGGCGGTGGCGCCGCCGAGCAGAACGGCAAAGAGGTCAAGGGAGATCGCGCCAAACACGATCTTCTGGTTCCAGACGTAGGCCAGACCTTCTTTCATCAGGGTCCAGCGGGAACCGGGATTGACGGTCGGCTGGGCGTTCTTGCGGATTAGGAAGGTGGCGAAGGCGGCCACCAGATAGAGGCCGAAGGTCGTGAAATAGGCATAGGTCGGAGATTTGGCGACCAGGAGGCCGCCAGCGGCTGGCCCGATGATTGAGGCGGTCTGCCAGGCGAGAGAATTCCAAGCAATGGCGCGCGGCAGCAGCGCACGCGGCACAAGCATCGGTCCAAGCGCGGTGTTGGCCGGCGCAAAGAAAGCTCTGGCCGCACCGAACAGGAAGCCCACGATGAGAAGCATCTGCACCGATGTCCAGCCTTGCCAGGTGGCGATAGCAAGGGTGAGCACAGTGGCGATCTCGCCTGCGAAACAGACCAGCAAGACCGTCTTGCGATTATGACGGTCCGCTGTCTCGCCAGCGGGGAGGGTCAGTAGGAAGACGGGAATAAAGGCCGCAAGACCGATCATGCCGACCAGGAAGGCGCTCTCCTGTACCGAGCGCGTTTGCCGGGCGATGGCATACATCTGCCAGCCCATAGCCACACTCTGGATTTGGGCGGCGAAACTGCCCGTCCATCGCGAGATCCAGAAGCATAGATAGTCGCGCTCCTTCAGGAGCGCGCGGGCCGAGGGGACAATGTCGGAAGTGCTCTCGGCCATGGATGGACGCGAACCTGCCCTTTGTCGGCCAGCTCGTCTAGGCGTCGTCGTTGACCTCGCCGACCTTTGCGCCTATTTGCGCCGGCCTTGATCATGGGGTCCCGCCGACATGCGACGACTGCGACGAACCAGATGGGCTATTTGCGCCGTCTGATCTGCCTGCGACTGCGCCTTGGCGCAGCCCGGCTTCTCCTGGTTCCAAGTCGAAGTTCGATCTCATGACCGTTCAACCCGTCCCGCCGATCCCGACGCTCACGCTTCAAGCCGAACACCCACAGGACGCCGCCCTGGTCGACGCCCTTATCGAGCGCGCTTTTGGGCCCGGCCGCTACGCCAAGGCTTCCGAGCGGGTGCGTGAGCTCGCCACCTTTGCCCCCGATCTGTCCGTATGCGCCTGGAGCGGCGAAAATCTCTTGGGCGTAGCGCGCATGTGGCATGTTCAGGTCGGCGGCGTGCGCGCCATGTTCCTTGGCCCCTTCGCCGTTGAACAAGGCGAGCGGAATGCGGGCTTCGGCGCCCGTCTCGTTGCGCGGGCGTGCGAGGCCGCAAAGGCCGCGGGTGAGACCCATGTCGTCCTGGTCGGCGACGAGCCATACTTCAGCCGGGTCGGTTTTTCAGCAGCTCTGGGCCGTCAGGTGGTTCTGCCGGGTCCTGTTGACCCGCGGCGCGTTCTCGTTCGAAGGCTGACGCCTGACGCCGTTGAGCTTGCAGGTCTGATCGAGCCGACTTGAGGCGAGGTCCGGGTGCGCCTACTTTCCGAAGCATGGCAGACGAGCAGGCGGGACCAGGGCTTGAAGGGCTAATCGCTGCGGCGAATCAAGCGCCCGGCCGCGGCTTGCCGCCGGTTCATCTATGGAATCCGCAACATTGCGGCGAGATCGACATCGTCATCCGCAAGGATGGCGTCTGGTTTCACGAGGGCACGCCGATTGGCCGCGAGGCCTTGGTTCGCTTGTTTTCGACGGTGTTGCGCAAGGATCCTGACGGCATTCATCTCGTGACGCCGGTCGAGAAGATGAAGATCACTGTCGAAGATGCGCCCTTCATCGCCACCCGAGTGGACCAGGTGGGTGCCAGCTTGCGGTTCCTCACCAACGTTGGGGACGAAGTTGAAGCGGGACCGGAGAATTATATCCGAGTGGATACCGGCGCCGACGGCGAACCGCGTCCTTACGTACACGTCCGCCGCGGTCTTGAGGCCCTGATCGCGCGGGCGGTCTTCTACGAGTTGGTTGAGCTGGCCGAGGAACGCGACACACCGCAGGGCCCAACGCTGGGTGTGGCCTCAAATGGCGCCTGGTACCCGCTCGGCCCGGCCCGAGCGCACCAGCTGTGAACTTTCGCGGCCGCGGAGGCGATCTGCGCAATTGGATCGGTGAATACCTGGACCCGTTGGAGGCGCGCGAGCCGGCGCACGTCGGAAAGATAGCGTCGGATTTCGATCTGAGCGGGGCCTTTGGACCAACCGAAGCCGAGGGGCCGCTAAAGCCTGCGGCGGTGCTCATCGGCCTCGTCGAGCGCGAGGCCGGCCTGCACGTGATTTTGACACGCAGGGCCGACACCCTTCGTCGACACACCGGCCAGATTGCGCTGCCGGGCGGGCGGCGCGACCCAGGCGAGACGCTCTGGCAGACGGCGCTGCGCGAGGCTCACGAAGAGATCGGGCTCGAACCGCAATTCGTGAGTCTCGTCGGGCTTTCCACACCCTACCGCACCGGCACCGGCTACTTAATTACGCCCGTTGTCGGCTTCGTCAGGCCAGGCTTTACCCTGGCTGCCAATCCTGACGAGGTCGCAGATATCTTCGAGACGCCCTTCGGTTTCCTGATGGATCCCGCCAACCTGGAGGAACACGAGCGAGAACTTCCCTCCGGTGAAACGCGCCGCTTCTATGCCTTCACCCACCAGGACCGTTTTATCTGGGGCGCAACGGCTGGAATGTTGCGCGCGCTTTATGATCACCTTTATGGAGCCGCCATTGCCTGAAGTTATCGCCTGGCGCTCGGTCCTGCTCGCCCTGCCGTTCGCCGTCTGGTTCATCTGGCAGGCCTGGGCCCGCCGAACCGGGCGCGAAATGGGCTCAACACCCTTTGCATGGCTGGTTGCAGCCGGTGCGGTACTGGTCGGGCTGTCATTGTTCGCGCAGGTGATCTTCCACAGCGACAACCGCCACGACCGCTATGTCCCTGGCGAAGTCAACGCGAGCGGAGCGGTGACGAAAGGCTACTTCGAAAGACCGACCCAACCTGCTGCGAGTGCGCCGAAATGAGCGAGACCCTCGGCCAACGCCCCTGGATGACCGCGCCTGAGACGGTGGCCGTACTCGATGCCCTGGAGGCGGCTGGTGGTGCCGACTGCGTGCGCTATGTTGGCGGCTGCGTTCGCAATACCTTGCTTGGTCAACCCGTTAGCGACATCGATATCGCAACATGGCTGTTGCCCGATGCGGTGATCGCTGCCTTGAAAGCGGCGAACCTGAGAGCGATTCCGACCGGGGTTGAACACGGTACCGTCACCGCCGTCGCCGGCGGCAAGCCCTTCGAAATTACCACCCTTCGCCGCGATGTCGTCACTGACGGCCGACGCGCGGTCGTGACCTTCTGCGATAACTGGGGTGAGGACGCCCTGAGGCGCGACTTCACGATCAATAGTCTCTACGCAAGCCGTGAAGGCAAGATCTTCGATCCCACGGGTCACGGCGTCGCCGATGCTCGGGCCGGTCGCGTCGTGTTCGTAGGCAAAGCTGAAGACCGGGTTCGGGAAGACTACCTGCGTATTCTGCGCTTTTTCCGTTTCTTCGCCTGGTATGGCCAGCCGCCTGCCAACGCAGCGGCGCTGGCGGCCTGCGAGGCCCTGCGGGACGGGATCAAGTCCCTGTCAGCGGAAAGGGTCTCCAAAGAGCTCTTAAAGCTCCTGGCGGCGCCCGATCCGCGCGCGGCCATGGGTTTGATGGCCCGTGTGGGCGTGCTGGACGAGATCGTGCCTGCGCCAATCGACCTGCAACGCTTCGAGGGCCTGGTGGCCATCGAAGAAGATCAATTATTCGAGACAGATCCGCTCCTACGGCTGGCTGCGCTGTTGCAGGACGATCCGCTCGGCGCCGTGCAGTGTGCCGAACGCCTGAGGCTCTCCAACGCTGAACGCGACCGTCTGGCCTCGGCCCTGGCGCCAACGCCGATCTTCAAGAGCTGGATGAGCCCCAGAGAGATCCGGCGAAACCTATATCGCCTGGGCGCGCAGCCGTTCCGCGACCGCGCCAAGCTCGCCTGGGCTCGCGCGGATCGCTCGGCAACCACGCCACAGTGGCGCGGGATGATCGCGCTCGGCGAGGGCTGGACCCCGCCGCCGTTCCCTCTCACGGGCCAGGATGTCCTGGCCGCGGGCGCGCCCAAGGGACCAATGGTCGGCCAGGTGCTGCGCGAAGTTGAGGATTGGTGGGTGGAGCACGATTTCATCGACGACAAGATGTCGACGATCGAAAAGCTGAAGGCGATCGTACAGGGGATGGCGTTTTGAAACTGGGCGTCCTGAAGACTGGACGACCGCCGCAAAGCTGTATCCCAGCCTTCGGCACCTATTCCGACATGTTCGCAGGCCTGCTGGGCCGCGACGCCTACGATTGGCGGACATTCGACGTGGAGGCCGGCGAGCTGCCAGACAGTCCCACGGACTGCGATGGGTACATCATTACCGGCGGAGCCGCCGGCGCTTATGAGCCTCTGCCGTGGATTGCGCCGCTCGAGGCGTTCCTGCGCGCGGCCAAGGGACATGCCGCTCTGGTGGGCGTTTGTCTGGGGCATCAGATCATGGCGCAGGCGTTCGGCGGCACGGTGATCAAGTCTCCCAAAGGTTGGGGCGTGGGCGAGCACGAATACAGTGTCCTTCGGCGCGAGCCCTGGATCGAGGATGGAGTTGAGACCATCCGCCTGCCCGCTTCGCATCAGGACCAGGTGGTGGACAAGCCGCCAGGCGCCGAGGTCTGGGCAGCAAGCGACTTCACCCCCTTCGCAGGCCTGGTGTGGCCAGGCGAGCGGGCGATATCGATGCAGCCCCACCCAGAGTTCCTTCCAGCCTACGCTATCGCCCTGATCGAAACCCGCAAGGACGGCCCGTTGACGTCGGATCAGGCCGCAAAGGCGGTGGCGAGTTTCGCCTCAACCGATGACCGCGCGCGGATCGGCGGCTGGATCGCTCGGTTCCTGTCCGCAGCGGCCTGATTCCATGGAGGCTGCTTCGATACCTCCACCCGCGCCGGCAGCGACGGCGCTTCGCCGTTGGTCGGCCCGTGGCGGGGCAATCTTCTGTTTGGCTTTCGCCATCTTCCAGCTGGCGCTCGCGCTGGGCGCGCCGTTCGGCCAGATCGCATGGGGCGGCTCGAGCCCAGTGCTGACTGATAGCCTGCGTTGGACCAGCGGTGGGGCCTGCGTCTACCTTCTCGTCGCAGCGGTCATCATGGAAGTCCGAGCCGAAGATATCGGCCGCGGCCTTCCACGCCTACCGTTCCTGATTTTCAACATCCTGCTGGCCGCGCAGCTCTTGCTCAACACGCTCGCCAACCTCGCCACCCGGACGGCGGGCGAACGCTACGGCATGGGCGCAGCCTCAGCGCTGGGATGCATGCTTTGTCTGATCGCCTTGAAGCCGATGCGCCGGCGTTAGGTCCAGGCGGCCATCGGCGGCATGGAACTCAGGATTGTCTCGATATTGCCGCCAGCTTTAAGGCCGAACATGGTTCCGCGATCGTAGAGCAGGTTGAACTCCACGTAGCGACCGCGGCGAACCAGCTGTTCTTGACGGTCCGCCTCGGTCCAGGGCTCGTCCATGTGGTGACGGACAATTTTCGGATAGACGTCCAAGAAAGCTTCACCGACCGCCTGAGTAAAGGCGAAGTCTTTTTCAAAATCGCCGGTGTTATGGCGGTCATAGAAGATCCCCCCGACGCCACGCATTTCGTTGCGATGCGGCAGGAAAAAGTATTCTTCGCACCAGGCCTTGTACTTTGCGTACCAATCGGGATCGAAGGGCGTACAGGCGTCTTCCATGGCCTTGTGGAAAAGGACGGTGTCGTCCGCGTCTTGGGTGCGTTGTGCGTCCAACATCGGCGTCAGGTCAGCTCCACCCCCAAACCAGCTCTCGGCGGTGGAAAGGAACCTGGTGTTCATATGGACTGTGGGGACGCGCGGGCTGCGCGGATGGATGATCAAGCTGATCGAAGCCGAGACGTAGGACGGGTCTATATCAGCGCCCGGCATCGTCGCGGCCATCTCGGGCGAGAATCGGGCCGCAGCCGCTGAGGTGTGTACGCCAGCTTTTTCGAACAGACGTCCCTTCAAGTGCCCGCCGATCCCGCCACCGGTTCCGGTCTCGCGCGTCCAGGGTCGCATGTCGAAGCGACCGTTTTCGTCGGGATAGAGGTCAGCTGGGGCTTCGTCTTCAAGGCCTTCGAGTTCGGCAACGATCCGCTGCTGCAGCGACTCGAACCAGATTTTGGCCCGATTTCGGCGCTCAAGGATTTCGGGGGGAAGGTTGGTGGACATATTTAGCTTGCTAGACCCTCGGAGCGCCTTTTGGGAAGCCATTGGTCTGTCGAAGGGCCTCCGACAGTGCGATCGCGGCGCTGACCGTCAGGTTCAGGGATCGGGCGCCGGGCGCCAAAGGAATGAAAACTCTCGCATCGGCCGCCGCGTGGACATCTTCGGGCACCCCGGAACTTTCCCGTCCGAACAGCAGGGTGTCCCCATGGCGGAATTCGAAACCGTGCAAAGGCTCTGCTCCCTTTGTGGTGAAAAGCACCAGCCGGCCTGCTTTCCTCCCGGAACTGTTCAGGAAATCGGCCCAACTGGCGTGGCGATTCAGCTCGGCGAGCGCGCCGTAATCCATGGCCGCACGACGCACGCCGGCGTCGGAAAATGGAAAGCCGCAGGGCTCAATTACATCCACCGGAGTGTCCAAACAGGCACCCAGCCGGAGCGCGGCGCCGAGGTTTTGCGGAATGTCAGGTTGAAAAAGGGCCAAACGCATTCTAAGCGATCCGCGACGGGTTGGCCGGGCACAAAGTACGAATCGCGGAAGAGGCTCCGGCAGCACTTCCAAGACGTGCGTTATGTTTGGTCCCGTTGTGACATTAAAGCCCTTACCAGAGCATCTGGTAGGGTCCAAAGACTGGGCGCTCCCCATCGACTGTGGGAGCTCGAAATGAAGGGTAGCTTTAGGTGGCCGACACCGTCGTGGGCGCGAACCCCGATCCGCATGCTTCGGGCGATGATCCGAATCGGCGTGATTTCATTCACATCGCCGCGGGCGTGGCCGCGGTTGGGCTTGTGGGCGGCCTTGCCTGGCCGTTGATCAACCAGATGAACCCCGCGGGCGATACGCTTGCGCTGGCGTCCATCGAGTTCGACCTATCCAAGGTCGTCGAGGGGCAACAGGTGGTGGTGAAATGGCGCGGCAAGCCGCTATTCGTCCGCTACCGCACAGCGAAAGAAATCGCCGCGGCGATAAAAGACGATCATTCGGACCTGCGCGATCCGGCGACGGATGAGAGCCGCCATAAGCCGGGGAAGGCGCAGTTTTTGATCCTGATTGGAACCTGCACCCACCTGGGCTGCGTGCCGACCTTCGGCGGTGGCGACTACGGGGGTTGGTTCTGCCCCTGCCACGGCTCGGTTTACGACACCTCCGGGCGCATCCGCAAAGGCCCGGCGCCGCTGAACCTGGCGGTTCCGGACTACAGTTTCCTGTCGGACAGCAAGGTCAAGGTTGGCTGATCAGATGAGTGGACATTCAACCTACGAACCGAAATCGGGTTTTGAGCGCTGGCTGGATAGCCGGCTACCAATCATCCGTTTCGCCAACGACACCATTGTCACCTTCCCGACGCCGAAGAACCTCAACTATTGGTGGACCTTCGGCGGCATCCTGTCGCTGATGTTAGGCATGCAGATCGTCACCGGGATTGTCCTGGCGATGCACTATGTGCCGAGCGCCGACGGGGCGTTCAATTCCGTTCAGCGCATCATGCGCGACGTGAACTATGGGTGGTTGATCCGCAATCTGCACGCCAACGGCGCGTCGATGTTCTTCCTGGCGGTCTACATGCACATGTTCCGCAACCTCTATTACGGCTCCTACAAAGCGCCGCGGGAGGTTCTTTGGATCCTAGGCTGCGTGATCTATCTGCTGATGATCGGCACAGCCTTCTTCGGCTACGTCCTGCCCTGGGGCCAGATGAGTTTCCACGGCGCCGTCGTGATCACCAACCTTATTGGCGCTATCCCCGTCATTGGGCCCTCGGTGACCACGTGGCTGTGGGGTGGTTTTGCGGTGGATAACGCAACCCTGAACCGCTTCTTCTCGCTGCATTATTTGCTGCCGTTCATGATCGCGGGCGTCGTTGGCCTGCATATCTGGGCGCTGCATGTGCCGGGCAACAACAACCCGACCGGCGTCAATGTGAAGTCGGCCGAAGACACGGTATCCTTCCACCCGTACTACACGGTGAAGGACGGCTTTGCGATTTCGGTCTTCCTGATCATGTACGCGGTGTTCGTGTTCTTCATGCCGGACGCTCTGGGTGATGCTGCGAACTACGTTCAGGCAAACCCGTTGGTCACGCCACAGCACATCGTGCCGGAATGGTATCTGCTGCCCTTCTACGCCATCCTGCGGGCTGTTCCGAACAAGCTAATGGGCGTGATCTTGATGTTCGGCGCGATCGCGACCTTGTTCGTGCTGCCTTGGCTGGACACCTCCAAAGTGCGCTCGCTACGTTATCGCCCGACCGCACGACTGTATTACGGCATCTTCTTCCTGACCTGCATCGTGCTGGGTTTCTGCGGCGCTCACTCGCCGGATGATCCGGTGATCCCGGCCATCTCCGGGCCGCAATTGCTTGACGCAAACCTCAACAGTTTCGTGTGGTTGTCACGGATTGCAGCCCTGTACTACTTTGCCTACTTCTGGGTGATCACGCCTCTGCTGGGCCTCACTGAGACGCCCCTGCCGGTGCCGGAGTCGATCTCCTCACCCGTCCTGTCGCATCCCGCCTCCGCGCCTGTTGGCGCTGTGGCGTCGCCTGAAAAGAGGGGTTGAGCCTGATGCTGCGCAAAGGTTTCGCGTTCGCGGCGCTCGGGCTAGTCCTGCTTGCCGGCCCGGCGCTGGCGGCGACGACTCAGGAAGAGCCGAAGCACCTCGAGTGGTCATTCGACGGCCCGTTCGGGAAGTTCGACAAGCAACAGGTCCAACGGGGTTACAAGGTTTATCGGGAGGTCTGTTCGGCCTGCCACTCGATGAACCTGATGTACTTCCGCAACCTCGGTCAGACGGGCGGGCCCTTCTATGATCCGAAATACCAAAACCCGAACGACAATCCGATTGTGAAGTCCCTGGCCCACGATATCCAGGTTAAGGATATCGACCCTGACACGGGTGATGTGATTTCCCGTCCGGCCACGCCGGCCGACAAGTTCGCGCCCCCGTTCCCGAATGAACCGGCGGCACGCGCCTCAAATGGCGGCGCTCTTCCTCCGGACTTGTCGGTCATGTCCAAGGCACGTGAAGGCGGGTCGGATTATGTTTATTCTCTGCTGACCGGCTTTTCGAACACACCGCGTGGCGTGACGGTTCCTCCGGGCAAATATTACAACGCCTACTTCCCGGGCGGGGCCATCGGCATGCCGCCGCCGCTGACGGACGGCAAAGTGACGTTTGACGACGGCACAGCCTCGACAATCAAGCAGGAAGCCAAAGATGTGGCCGTGTTCTTGGCCTGGGCATCTGATCCTAAGGCGGAAGAGCGCAAGGCGTTCGGCTTTGGCGCTATGATCTACCTGCTGATCTTCTCTGGCCTACTCTATGCGAGCTATCGCCGGATTTGGCGCAACGTCGCTCACTAACGAGGCCCCACGTCAAAGATACGATCAGGGGCCTTGGCGAAAGCGGGGCCCCTTTTCTCTGGTTGCGACCGCCTCTGCGATTTGAGCACTTTGACGGATGGGCGATTTGGGCTCCGAACGAGCGTCGACGCGGCGCGGTGTATTGGGCGGTGGTGCGGCGCTGGCCTTGTCGGCGTCCGCTGGACGGGTCGCTGAGGCGAGGTCACGTCTGATTTTGCTGGGGACTGGGGGCGGTCCAACCCCGAAGCCCAACCGCTCGGCGCCGGCCCAGGTGATCGTCGTCAACGGCGCGGCCTATGTTGTTGACTGCGGCAACGGCGTGGCGCGTCAGATGGTATTGGCTGGCGTGTCTCTGGGGGCGATCCGAAAGGTTTTCATCACCCACCAACACTCTGACCACAACGCCGACTATGGCAACCTGCTCCTGTTGAGTTGGTCAGCAAGTCTGAAGACACGTGTCGATAGCTATGGCCCGCCACCAATGGCGCAGATGACGCGTCTGTTCTTGCAGCTGAACGACGACGACATCCAAACCCGGATCCGAGATGAGGGCCTTTCACCCCTAAGGCCGCTGATTGCACCCCATGAGATCACTGAGGGGGGCTTGGTTATGCAGGACGAGAACGTGAAGGTAACGGCTGCGCTCGTCGATCATCCACCGGTCCGCCCCTCATTCGCCTACCGTTTTGACTGCCCTGACCGGTCGATCGTCATATCGGGTGATACACGCCCATCGCCCAATCTGGTCACTCTGGCGCGTGGAGCCGACGTGCTCGTCCACGAGGTGATGTACCTCCCAGCCGTAGAGAAGCTCGCAAGCGCCGGCACCAATCCCAAGGCGCTTCGCGCGCACCTTTTGGGCAGTCATTCGACCGCCGAGCAGGTCGGGCGCGTGGCGACCGAGGCCGGGGTGAAAACGCTCGTATTGTCGCACTTTGTGCCCGGGGGGCCGCCCATCATTCCCGATCAGGCCTGGTTTGACGCGGTGCGCCCCTATTTTGCGGGTAACCTGATCGTTGGCCACGATCTGCTGGAGCTCTAGCCGGCCGGCGCCAACTGGAGACGTCCAGAGGGGAAGTCGAAACGTAGGCGGTAACGTGACAGCACAGGCGCGCCGATTTCGCCGGTCAGATCAGGATTTTCGGCCTTCAGGAGACCGGCCTTCAGGTTCTCCAAAAGCGAGCCCGCGAAGGACAGAGCCCGCAGGCGTGGGAATAGAACGCCGTAAGGGTAAAGCTCCCTAGGCTTGCCGGCGCCCGGCGCTGCGGCCATGGCATCGCTCAGGCGCACGGCCGTGTCGCCGCCGGTCGCCGGCGCAAAAGTCCCGATCAGGGCATGGGGCCCGTCGGCGACCCCTGCGCTCACCACCGGTCGTTCGGCGACCCAGCGCATCGTCAATGTCGGTCCCAAAGGAAAGTGCGGGGCCTGACCCGCAAGCCGAAGCGCCACCCGGCAGGGCGTGAAGCTCACATCGACCACGTAGTCGCGCAGCACGTCAGCCCCGATGACGCCGGCAATGGGTGTGGGCAGCGCGCCGGTCCGAAGATCGAGCACAGCGACCGCCACGGCGCGGTCTTTGGCAACGATGCCAGCAAGCCTGACCTCGCCTGTCAGAGCTGTCTGCGCGAAGCCAGCAGTCTGCGCCTGGCTATCGGCCAACTGAGTGTGAGGGGTTGCCGTATCCAGGATATAGTCGCCTGGCACGCCCATCACTTCGGCGCCGACCACGACCACGCCGTTTTCAAACCAACAGGCCGCCTCTCCTGCGACGGCCGGGGTCGCGGCGAGCGCCAGGAGCGCGGAAATGGTAAGCGCAAGGTGGGTCACGTGCAGATCACCCAAGCAACATAACCAAGCCCGGTGAGTCCAGCGATGGCACCTTATATCCGCCCAAAGCTGCTCTATGATTGCGATATGGCTTTCACCTCCGCCTGGCGCAATTTCAAACGAATGCAGGACCTGACGGTGGCCGCGTCTTGCCTGATTTATGCTGCAGCAGTGGTCGACGCCATGAGGCGCCTGCCCGGCGGCCAGGCGGCTGTCATGCAATGGACGGTGCTCTTCCCGGCAGCCTACCTCGGCTTTTCATTGGTTATCCTGCTGGTTGTGCCTGCAGCCAGGCGGTTACTCGCAAAATATGTTTGGTTGAGCTTCCGCGCAGGTTTTGGCCAGACACCCGCCTCGGTGGTGATCGGCATGGCCCTGCTACTTGGCGCGGGCCTGTTCATCCATGAGGAAGTGGGCCGAGCCGTCGCAAGAGGCCCCGCCGGGGCCAACGTCTTTTCCGCTTATGCCGCCGGCATCGGTATTCTGGCCGTCCAAGCGGTTTTGGTGCGCACGCTTGAGCGTGTCCCAGAGCTTCGCGCCGAGATTGAGGCGCGCGCCTAAACCTCTGTGCGCACGCCGCTGTTGCGGCTGAAATGGGCCAGCGTGCGGAGCTTCGAGAGGCGGGCACAATCGTCATTGTAGCCGTTGGGCGCGACAAAGGCGTGGCCAGCTTCGTACTTATAGACTGGTACGTCAGGGTAAGCGGAGCAGATTGCGTCCACGGCCGCGCGTGGGATCAGGGCGTCTTTTTTACCCAAGTGCAGGATGGTCGGGACCTTAGGGGGCTCGCTCAAATGTTCCACAATCTGGCCGCCATAGAACGACGAAACGGCAGACAGGCCCGAGCACCGCGCAGCTGCGAGCCAAGCGGTGGTCCCACCGAAGCAGAAACCCATGCCAAAGACAGGCGGCTTCAGCGCGCCTATCGCAGCCTGGACTGCGTCAAGGACGTCGGCACCCCAATGCGAGCGCTGGCCGAACGCCATCTGCTGAGCCAAGAGCGTTGGGTCAGTATCTCGCTCGGGGAAGCCGCGGTGGAAGCGGTCAAACAGGCTCGGAACGAGGGTCTCGTAGCCGAGTTCCGCATAGTTGTGGGCCAATGCGCGCAGGTGAGGTGTGACGCCCCAGATGGCGTGCAGGATGACCAGGCCGCCTCGCCGCGCGTCGGTGACCGCGACGCGATAGGCGTCGAATTGAAAGCCGTCCTTCGCACTGGTCAACTGGACGATCTGGCTCACCGAGATCAGGCCTGGTCGAACAACTCAAGCGTGCGATGGCGGGCAAGGTCGACGGCCTCTGCGTTGTAGCGCTCGGGGCTCTCGTTGTTGAAGCCGTGGCCAGCGCCCTCGTAGATGTAGACGGGCGTATCGCCGTGGTGTTCCGTCACGGCCCTGGCGACCTCGTCGGCCGCGATGCCCGGGTCGGTCTGGCCGAGATGGACGATCGTTGCGCAAAGCCGCGGCAATGCGGCGTTGGCTAGAACCATGCTGCCGTAGTAGCTCGACGCTGCGGCCAAGCCATCGACCTTGCCTGCCGCCAGCCAGGCCAACGAGCCGCCATAGCAATAGCCGACGACACAGACCTTCTCGCCTCGGGTCTTGAGGAAGTCGCGGCAGGCGGCGATATCGCCCATGGCCTGGTCGAGTGGCGTGCCCATAGCGTGGGCCACGCCTGCTTTGATCCCGTCCGGATCATGGTGAGCCACGAAACCCGGCTGGCGGCGATCGTACATCGACGGCGCGATCGCCTCGTAGCCCATCTTCGCCCAGCGCCCGACGTCGGCGCGAACATATTCATCTATGCCGAAGATTTCTTGGATAACGATCACCCCGCCCTTGCGAGGGGTGAACGCCGGTTCGTGGTAGGCGGCGAATTCAAAGCCGTCTGCTCCCGCGATTTTGATCGTCTCGGCCATCTTGGACTCCCCGTTAGACATTGAACCTGAAGTTCATCACGTCGCCGTCCCGAACGACATATTCCTTGCCCTCTTGGCGAAGCTTGCCGGCGTCGCGCGCACCGGCTTCGCCCTTTAAGCGGACATAATCATCAAAGGCGATCGTCTCGGCACGGATGAAACCTTTCTCAAAGTCCGTGTGGATCACCCCGGCGGCTTGTGGCGCGGTATCACCCTTGTGGATCGTCCAGGCACGCGCCTCCTTGGGGCCGACCGTGAAATAGGTCTGCAGCCCCAGCAGATGATAGGCCTCGCGGATCAGCTTATTCAGACCGGGCTCGGACAAGCCCAGCGTTTCCAAGAAATCCTTGCGCTCGCTAGGGTCCAGCATGGCGATCTCGCTCTCGATCTGAGCGGAGATGGCGACGTGGTCAGCGCCGTCGCTGGCCGCGCGTCCGGCGACCGAGCGTGACATGTCGTTGCCATCAGCGGCAGAGGTTTCATCGACATTGGAGACGTAGAGCGCAGGCTTCGAGGTCAAAAGCTGCAGCATCTGCCAGGCCTTAGCGTCCTCTATGGCGACGATTGCCTTGCGCGCCGGGCGACCAGCGTTGATCTCGGCGAGGGCGAGCTGCACCAATCTCAGGGTCTGGGCACTGTCCTTGTCGCCGGCCTTGGCCCGTTTCTCGAGGTTGCTAACCCGCTTTTCCAGGCTCTCGAGGTCAGCCAACATCAGCTCGGTCTCGATCGTATCGAGGTCCGATAGCGGATCGACCCTTCCTTCCACATGGGTGATGTCGTCGTCGACAAAGCAGCGGGCCACGAAGGCTACGGCATCGCAGTCGCGGATGTTGGCCAGAAACTGGTTGCCCAAGCCCTCGCCCTTCGATGCGCCTCGCACCAAACCTGCGATGTCCACAAAGTTGATCCGCGCCGGAATAATCTCTTTTGAAGGGATGATTGCGGCCAGCGCATCCAAGCGAGGCTCCGGTACTGCGACGTCGCCGGTGTTGGGCTCGATCGTACAGAACGGATAATTCGCAGCCTGGGCTGCTGCCGTCTGGGTGAGGGCATTG
The DNA here is from genome assembly GCA_903860975.1 of uncultured Alphaproteobacteria bacterium. Taxonomy (GTDB): domain Bacteria; phylum Pseudomonadota; class Alphaproteobacteria; order Caulobacterales; family Caulobacteraceae; genus Phenylobacterium. The sequence continues at coordinate 77,103 of CAIOSI010000037.1, read as the reverse complement.
AACAAGGTCGATTTGCCGACATTGGGCAGGCCGACGATGGCGACTTTCAGGGCCATGGGGTCTTTCGAGACAGCTTGAAGCGAACGGTCGGGCGAACTAGCACGGGCGTGGTGTTTGCGACAGGGCGTGTGCACCTCGCGCGCTGTTCGACCTAGCAGCGCCAGCGGGTCGGGCCTAGGCTCCACCGAGGGGCCGACCACAACGTTGACGAACCGAAAAAGGGCAGGGGACATCATGGGCAAGCAAATGAGGGCATGGGGCGCGGCGGTAGCGGCAATTCTGGCGGGGCTTAGCTTTGGGCTGGCAGGCCAAGCCGGGGCGGCCACGATGCCGCAGGTGAAACCGATCACTGCGCCCGGCTCTCCGTTTTTCGGCCTAGGTGCCGTCGACCTGAAAGCTCTGGGTTATGTGGAGGAGGAGTACATCGTTTCGGGCACGGCCACCTCCTACAAACTGACCGGCGAGCCCACGGCAGACGGCGCTTGGATAGCTAAGCCTGCGGACACCGCGCCCTATGCCACCCGCATCATCGTGGTGCGCCCAGTCGACCCCAAGGCCTTCAGCGGCACCGCGGCTGTGGAGTGGCTGAACGTCACTGGCGGTCTCGACGCGGGCCCCGACTGGACCTACAGCCACCGCCAGATGCTGCGGGCCGGCATGGTATATGTGGGCGTATCGGCCCAAAAGGTGGGCGTTGAGGGCGGCAATAGCCTGGGCGGCTCAGGCATGCCGCTGAAAAAGGTAAATCCTGGGCGCTATGGTGCGCTCGCACACCCCGGCGACAACTACGCCTTCGACATCTTCTCCCAGGCCGGCGAAGCGGTGAAGAGCGGCGCGGTGCTGGGGCTGCTGAAGCCCAAGCACGTGCTGGCCACCGGCGAATCCCAGTCGGCGGTTTTCATGACCACATATGTGGACGCCATCGACCCGATCGCACGGGTCTATGACGGCTTCTATATCCACTCGCGCTTTGGCGGTGCGCCTGCGCCGGAGACAGCCTCGATGCGCGGCGGGCCAAATGCGCGTCCTGCGCTCGGCGTGAAGATGCGATCGAAACTACGCGTACCCGTCATGACGCTGATTTCCGAAACCGACCTTATCGGCACGGGGCTCACAGGCTTTTGGACGGCCCAGCAACCGGACAATGACAAACTCCGCATCTGGGAGATGCCGGGCACGGCACACGTCGACAATTACATGTTCTTCGTCGGCGCTTTGGATGATGGCCATGCCTCGAGCGCCAAGCTTGCCGAGCTTTGGAAGCCTAACGATGCCCTCTTTGGCGCTAAGATGGCGAAGCCGATCAACTCAGGACCGCAGCACCATTATGTCGCCATGGCGGCGCTGGCAGCGCTCGACCGCTGGGTCGTGACCGGCAAGGCGCCTGCCAAGGCTGCACGGCTCCAGTTGACCCCCGCGGAGAAGGCCGGCGAGGCGCCGACGCTGGCGCTCGACGGAACAGGCAACGCGCGGGGCGGCATCCGCACGCCTTGGGTCGATGCGCCCACCGCCAAGCTCTCCGGCTTCGGCAACACCGGCGGGCCATACGGCTTCCTGGTGGGGTCTACCCAGCCGTTCGATGCCGCGACACTCAGCAAGCTCTATCCGGCCGGCAGGGTCGATTACCTCAAGGCGTTCGACGCCTCCCTGAGCGCGGCGATCAAGGCCGGGTTTATCTTGTCAGCCGACCAGGCCGAGATCCGCGCTCTGGCGGCGACGAACTGGCCGGGCACTTAAGGACCACGTTGGGCCAAGCGCGGTGAAGGTCCATTTGTATGTCTAGGAAGGGCCGGTGATGGCGCGCTCCGGAGCCTAGCTTCGTTCGCAATCGCGAGCCTCTTGATGCCGTTTGCGAGACGGCGTCGAACAGCCTACCGATATCTCAGGTGCCGCTGCGGGAGATCGACTTTGACCGACGTTTGCAAGGTTCTGGCTGTCCTGGCCGGCTTGGCGATTGCCGGGCGTGCCGGGGCAGCGAGCGTCCCGACACCGCCCCCAGCGGACGCAATAGAGGCCCGTGCGATCTTCAAGGCATTGGTTGAGACCGATACCAGCCATTCGCACGGTTCAACCGCGCTCGCCCAAGCGATCCGTTCCCGGTTGCTAGCCGCCGGGTTTGCGCCCGAAGACCTGACGCTGCTGGCTCCTGCCGAGGTGCCGGCCAGCGGCAACCTCATCGTGCGCTATCGCGGCAAGGGGAAGTTACGGCCGATCCTCTTCATGGGCCATCTCGATGTCGTCGACGCCAAGCCTGAGGATTGGACGGCACCACCCTTCAAGCTCACCGAGAAAGAGGGGTTCTACTACGGCCGGGGCACGATCGATATGAAGGATGGCGATGCCGCGCTGATTGATGCGCTCATACGCCTCAAGCGCCAAGCTTATGTCCCCGAACGTGACATCATCGTCATGTTCACAGCAGACGAAGAGGCCGGCGGTGCAGCCAATGGACCCGAATGGCTGCTGAAGACCCATCGCGATCTTATCGACGCCGAGATCGCCTACAATTTTGATGGGGGTGGAGGCACGACCAAAGACGGTCAACGCCTTTTCTACGAAGTCGGCACAAGCGAGAAGATCTACTTAACTTTCACCCTGGAGACGACCGGACCCGGCGGACACGGATCACAGCCCGGCGCGGACAATCCCATTTATCGGCTGGGCGACGCCCTGCAGCGCCTCGAAGCGTTTCAGTTTCCAGTCATGATGACGGCGACGACGCGAGCGAGCTTCAAGGCTATGGCCGCTCTGCAGCCGGGCCCCGACAGTGGTGACATGTTGGCGGTTTCCGGCGCGACGCCAGACCTCGCTGCAGCCGATCGACTCTCAGCGAAGCCCTATGCCAACGCCGAGCTGCGAACCACTTGCGTTGCGACCCTCATTTCGGGCGGGCATGCGGAGAACGCTCTGCCACAGAGGGCCAAGGCGACCGTACAGTGCCGCCTCATGCCGGGCGACACGGCCGCCAACGTTCGCGCCAAGCTGGTCAAGGTGCTGAACGAGCCCAAAATCACCGTGACGCAGGATGCGCCGCCGATCATCAGCCCGGAATCGCCACCGACGCCGGAGGTCATGGGACGCATCGCGGCCACGGTGCATTCGATGTGGCCGGGTGTTCCCATCGTGCCGACGATGGCCACAGGCTTCAGCGACGATCGCCAGACCCGGAACGCCGCAATCCCGTCCTATGACGTTGGCGGCATGTGGTCGGAACTTGGTGAGAACCGCGCTCATGGACGAGACGAGCGGGTGGGGATCGTCGCGTTCGATGAGAACGTTGAATATGCCTATCGGCTCATGAAGGCCTTAAGTTCGGCGAAGTAGCCTGACTTCAGGCGGGTAGAGCGCTCAACGCGTCCTGAGCGCCTCGAGCGCGTGATCACGCCAATCGACGGCTTCTTTGCGGAATTGGCCCCGCAGTTTGACGAGCCGCTTTTCCAACTCGGTCACGATCTCGCGGGCTTCTTCGCGGCGGCCGTTGCGGGCCATGAAGGCGGCATAGCGGGAGAGAGCCTCGAAACCCGGCATGCGCTCTGCTGCCCACTGCAGGGCCTGGTCGGCCTCCTCGATTCGGCCGAGCTCTTCGAAGGCTCTGCCGAGCGCCAACGCCGCTGCCGGCGTCCGGCCATGCGCCTCATCGTTTCCCAACCTCTCCAGGACCTCTAGCGCCTCGCCAGGCCTTCGGAGTTCCAAAAGGGCGTTGGCCAGGCCCAACAGCAACACGGGGTCATCGGCGTGAACGCCCTGGGCCGCGGCTCGGTAAAGCGTCGCGGCCTCAGCATTGTGTCCGAGGTGGGCGGCCGCAGCGGCAAGGCGTGACTGGTTGCGCACGGTGGGCGTATCGTCGCACGCCTGCTTGGCCGCCCGGTATTCACGGTGCGGGTCGAGGGTCTCGCGGGCGGCCCGTCGAACCTTTTGGGCGGTCGAGCCCCCTATGATGTCGGGCAGGACGTTCAAGAAGAAATAGACGCCGCCGCCGATCGGCTGGAACATCAGAATGATCCAAAGCCACATGCTCTCGCGACCGGTTTTCACGGCATGCCAGCAGAGCAAAACGGCGATGACCAGGGAAACGAGAAAGCCGGGCACCAACATCGTATCTAAGTCGCGTCCCGGGTGGCCTTGCGCGGGTCGGTCTTTTCAGCCGGGGCCAGGCGCATGACTTCGGTTTGATATTTCTCGTCTTCGCCAGCCGCCAGAATAGGTAGGGCCTCGGCGACAGCTGCGATCAGGGGCTCGACCCATTTCTGGTCGGCCTTGTGGAATTCTGAAAGCACATGGCCATGGACCAGTTCCTTCTGGCCTGGATGACCGGTGCCCAGGCGCGCGCGTCGGAAGTAGGGGCCGACGTGTGATGTGATCGAGCGCACGCCGTTATTGCCGGCGGCTCCACCGCCGGCCTTCATCCGAAACCGGCCAGGGGCAAGGTCAATTTCGTCGTAGAAGACCACCAGATTTTCTGGCTCGATTTTGAAGAACTTCAGCGCCTCACCGACGGCGCGGCCGCTCTCATTGTAGAAGGTCTGTGGCTTCAGGATCAGTGCGCGTACGGCTCCATCGGGAGTTGCAATCGAACCCTCTGAAGTGAAACTCGCAAAACGCGAACGAAAGGGTCCAAAGTTCCAGCGACGCGCAATCTCATCCACGGCCATGAAGCCGATGTTGTGGCGCGTCTTGGCGTAGGTCGCGCCCGGATTACCCAGGCCGGCGATCAACAGCATGGAGCCCCCCGAAAACGCGGGGAGGCGAGGTTCTTAGGCCTCGCCACCTTCTGCGGCAGCGCTTTCGCTGGTGGCTGTATCGGCCGCTTCGTCTTGGCTGGCTTGCGACGAGGCGCCGGTGATGATGACGAGCACGGTCTCGGGTGGAACGGCGGCGGTCACATTGGCTGGGAGCTTTAGGTCCGATACCCGAATCGAGGCGCCGATCTCCAGGCCGGTAAGGTCGACGACCAACTCTTCTGGAATGTGGTCGGCGGCGCAGGAGACCTGCACATCATGGAATATGATGCTGAGCGTACCGCCACGTTTCAGGCCCGGCGCTTCATCCTGATGGCTGAAGTGCAGAGGCACATTGATCTTGATCTGCTGGTCGGCATCGACGCGATAGAGGTCAAAGTGCACCGGCACGTCAGTGACCGGGTCCATGTCGATGGCCTTGGCGATCACGGGCTGGGTCTCGGAGCCGTGCTTCAATGTCACCAGGTGGCCAAGGAGCTTGCCGGTGTAGAGCGCCTTGCGGAACTCGTTCATCTTCACTGAAACCGCTACCGGGTCCTTGTTGCCGCCGTACAGGACGCCGGGGACAAGGCCTTCGCGACGGGCCAGGCGCGCACCACCGGTGCCGGTCCGCTCGCGGACTTCAACGTTCAAAACGATCTCGGCCATGGCCATGCCTCAAAACGAAACCGCCGCGCGAAGGGTGCGCGGCGACACAGTGTATGACCCCGTAGGGCCGAAAGGTGCGCGTAGATACACAAAAGCCTCCGTCCGCGCAACGGGCGCAGGGCTTAATTCGATGAATGCTTCTTCCCCTGGGGGCGCACCTTTGAGGACGTCGAGGCCTTTTCGAGCGCCGCCTGAGCCGCCGCTTGGGCGCGGGCGTCGACGGGTTCCGTAACGCCAGCGCTCTTCATCAGGCAATGCCCAGTGTCGGTCAGCACATGCTGACCCAGACAAAACACATCCTCGTAGTGCGGTTTCGCCACAGCCAGGCACTGGTAGAGGTTGAGCTTGGACATGCTGAGACAGGTCGCCGAGGGCGGGTCGGCGAGAATCGGCATCACTTGCGCAAGGCTGTTGTCGTCGGCGTAACCTAGCGCGGCCAGCGCAGCGACCGCCAGGCTGTGGACCACCGCGGGCGTATAGGGCGGCTCGACGCTCTGGCCGGTCACGCTCATCTGGCCGGGGCCCGACACCGCCATCTGGAGGCGCGAGGTTTCGGTGACTTCGCCAAGACCTGGCGTCGCGGACAATTCCTTGGCCAGCTGCATACGACTTTCGCGGCCGGAGACCTCAGCCTTGGACCAGGGCTGATGCTGAACATCATAGGCGGCTTGGCGTACCGAGCGCCCAAGCTCGAGCAGCTTGCGGCCATCTTCTCCAAGTGCGGTCATCACCAGGCCTGCGGCGCTCGCCGCGCCCGTGAAGCCGACGGCATAGGCCGGATCCTTCATGATCTCGTAGGCGACCGTACGACGCATCTCTGAATCGCTGGCGTACTTTCGAACGCCCGCGACATAGGCAGGGTCCTGCAGGGCCACAACAGCGCCGTAGGCGATGGCGCCTTGGAGGAACTGGCGCGGCTCATAGGCTGTGCCTGTTTTCAGGCTTTCAGCGACGTCGGCGCCACTGGAGAAATTGGGGGAAATGGCGCCTGCTCGCGCCACATAGGCGCGATAGGCACTCGCCTGCTCGACGACCCGCGGCGACAGACTGATGGGCGGCACGACGGCTGCGATCGGTTTGGGCGGAGCGGGTGCGACAGGCTGCGGCGCGGGTGCTGCGCAAGCGGCGAGGATCAAGGCCAAAGCGATCGCGGCCGCCCTCTGCGATAAAGGGATGAACTTGACGGAGATCATGGAAGGGCCTTCTCCACAGACGTGTGGGTTCACGTTTGCCGTCGTCCCCCGACGAGATTGTGGCCTCGCACAGTAAACGCCTGATGAGCAAGCGTTGCCGCAGAGGGAAGACGCGCAAGTCAGTCGAAGAGTTTCGACACGCTCTCTTCGTTGGCGATGCGGCGGATCGCCTCGCCGATCAGCTTGGCGCAGCTGACGTAGCGGATCTTGCCAGCCTCTGTCGCCCGATCTGGCGGTGCGATGGAATCCGTCATCACCAATTCTTTAAGGATGGAGTTGTTCACCCGCTCGACGGCCGCGCCCGACATCACGCCATGTGTGACATAGGCTGAGACTTCTGAAGCGCCATTTTCGATTAGCGCCTGAGCGGCGTTGGTCAGCGTGCCTCCGCCGTCGATCATATCATCGAAAAGGATGCAACGGCGCCCTGACACGTCGCCAATGATGTTGGCCACTTCGCTTTTGCCGGGTCCAGACCGACGCTTGTCGACGATCGAGAGCTCGGCATTGAGGCGCGTCGCTACAGCCAGTGCGCGGACCACGCCGCCCACGTCGGGCGATACGATCATCAGCTCATTGGTCTTCTTGTGGTTTTCTTTGATGTCGGCCGCCAGGATCGGCGCGGACAACAGGTTGTCGGTGGGGATATCGAAGAAGCCCTGGATCTGGCCGGAGTGCAGATCCATTGTCAGCACCCGGTCAGCACCTGCCCGGGTGATCAGGTTGGCCACCAGCTTGGCCGAGATCGGCGTGCGCCCGCCGGTCTTCCGGTCCTGGCGGGCATAGCCGAAGTAAGGCATCACTGCGGTGATCCGCTTGGCCGAGGCGCGTTTCAGCGCGTCGATGCAGATCAACAGCTCCATCAGATTGTCGTTGGCCGGGTAGCTGGTGGACTGGATTACGAAGACGTCCTCGCCTCGGACATTCTCGTCGATCGTCACCCAGACCTCATTATCGGCGAAGCGCTTTACCTGCGCCTTGGTCAGCGGCAGGTCGAGGTGCGTGGCGACGGCCTCCGCCAGTGTTCGATTGGAGTTGCCGGCCAGCAGCTTCATCGGGGCCTCACGAGACGAGTGCGTTAATGGGCGGGGCTTGTAGCAGGGGTTGGGCTTGAGTCTATCCCTCCCCAACAAGCGAGGTCAGGTCAGCACAATCGCCGAAAGCAGTCGGCCAAAATCAGGCTCACCTTGTTTGAACGCCCAGCGGTTGGAGAAGAAGAGGTCTGGTTCGGCGCAGGTGTCGTAGCCCACCCAATGGCAGGCGCCGACTCCGGCGGCACCTAGCCGATCGAGCACGAAACCCGGCAGGTCAAACATGCGCTTGTTGGGCGAGGCGCCTGGCGCGAAGAAATCGGCGAAACCCGGCGCCTCAGCGACGAAACGATCAAAGAATTCCAGGCCAACCTCGTAGGATTTGGGGCCGATGCAGGGGCCGACGGCCGCGCGCAATCGGTTGCGACGGGCGCCAAGTGTTTCCATCTGCGCCACGGTGGCCTCAACGATCCCTGTGAGCGCACCCTTCCAACCGGCATGCGCAGCGGCCACAACTCTGGCTTGAGGATCCGCAAACAGGATCGGGGCGCAGTCGGCGGCCAAGGCCCCACAGACGACGCCTGCGGTGGCGCTGACAACCCCGTCGGCCTGCGGTGGGTCCCCTGGCCATGACCCATCAGCGGCCACCGCGATGGCCGAATGAACCTGGTATGTCGTCACCAGGCTTTCAGCCCCGAAATATGCGGCACACGATTGGCGATTCGCACGCACGGACTTTGGGTCGTCGTTCGAACCGAGACCGATATTGAGGCTGGCATAGAGTCCCGTCGAAATGCCGCCCTGCCGGGTAAAGAAGGCGTGCCGAATGCCGTCCACATCCAGCAACTTGGAGGTGAAAACAGGCAGCGCAGTCATGGCGCATCCTCGAAGGCGGGCGCGGTCCAATCGGGTGAGTGGATTACGCAGACCTTGAACAACTCGCCCATTTCTTCGGCGCTGAGCAGGCGATTAAGCTGACGGCCGATCGTGGCGCTCTGGCCTGGTGAGGTGCCGACCAGCGCCTCCGCGCGCTGGCCGATGCCCATCCGGGCGAGAAAGCTGGCTTGACTTAGGATCGCGGTCTTGGACCCTTCAGCTCGCGCGGCCTCCATGACGGCCGGGAAGTCGGCGTGTACGGTGAGATCGGCTTGGCCAGGCGTCAGCAGCGGATCGACTTTTTCGTGCCGACAAAGGGCCTGAAGCGTGTCTCCAAAGCCGGGCTCAGCGCGCCCGTAGTCGATCAGCAAGGCTGCGCCGCGCTCGATCGCAATTCGGCGGCCGAGTTCCACGCCCAGGCACGCTTGCGCCGCAGATTGTTCGAAGACTTGGCCCGGCGCCGCCTGCGCAAGCAGGCCGCCGATCGGTGTCGAGGTCAGGCCAAAGGCAAGCTCGCCGTCGGCGTCCAGGCCTACGACCTGCTCAGCCCAGCCGATGGCTGTGCGCACGAACTGGCGGACGGGCAGGCAATCGAGGAGTTCGTTGGCGATCAGAATGATCGGAGCCCCGGTGGGCACTTGGCTCAGGCTCGACGCCCATTGCGCGACCTCTCCCAGTCGAGCCTGCTGCAGAGCCATAAGGGGCTTTGAGGTCTCCACCAGCCAGACATCGGCAGCCTCAAGAAAGCCCGCGGCGTGGCGGACGGTCTTAAGGATGTCACCCATCAGCGTCCCATCACCTGGACCCATTTCGATCAGTCGAAACGTATCCGGCCGACCCATCAACTCCCAGGCCGAGGCGGCCCAGACACCGAGCATCTCGCCGAACATCTGGCTGATCATCGGGGCGGTGATGAAGTCGCCACCTTCGCCGATCGCAGGCCTTGTGGCGTAGTAGCCGAAATCTGGATCGTGCAGACAGGCCGTCATGTACTGGGCGACGCTGATCGGCCCCTGGGCGGAAATCTGCGCGGTCAGCCGATCGCGCAGGCTCATCGGGTTCCTTCGCTTGCCATCGCGGGCGGCAGGGGTTCGCGTAAGCCCCTCCAGATCAGGAACAGACCGATCAGCACCATCGGCGCCGACAGCATCATCCCCATCGTCAGGCCAAGCGGGAAGTTCGGCATATAGCTGTCCGGCTCGCGAACATTCTCCAGGCTAATGCGGATGAGACCGTAGCCTGTAAGGAACATTCCCATCACAACGCCTCGACGGTTCAGCCACAGCTTTTTGTGAGTCGCCCAGCGCAGGACGAGAAATAGCAACGCGCCCTCAAGCGCGGCCTCGTAGAGCTGGCTGGGATGGCGCGGCAGCGGGCCAGCGTCTGGGAACACCATGCCCCATGGAACCCTGGTCGGACGGCCCCAGAGCTCGCCGTTGATGAAATTGGCGATGCGGACCAGAAAACCACCGATCGGCTCGGCCGCCACGATGATGTCTCCCAGCCTGAGGGGGTCGATCTTTTTCGCGCGTGCGAAGGCCAAGCCCGCGACGAGCACGCCGATCGCTCCGCCATGGAAGCTCATGCCGCCGTGCCAAGTCTTGAGGATTTCGACCGGATCGGTCCAGATCAGTGAGGGCGTGTAGAATAGGACATGGCCCATCCTGCCCCCGACGATGACGCCAAGGGTCAGCCATAAGATCAGATCGTCGACTTCCAGGGCCGTGGCGGGCGGCGCTCGGTGGGTCCAGAGCTTGGTGTTGCGGACCATGCCAACCACGTAGCGCCAGCCCAAAAGGATGGTCGCGACATAGGCGAGAGCATACCAACGGATCGCGAACGGGCCGATCTGCACCAGCACCGGGTTGATATTCGGGAAATGCAGCACCAGACCGCTCCAGCGTTAAGGTTGACTGTCGCTTTAGAGGAGAACCTCTTCGCTTTCACCCCATTGGACCCATATAAAGGTTCCGAAGGTGGGCACGGCGTCCGCCCATGAGCAACCAATGCAGACACAAAACCCGTTCCTCGACGAAATCGCCAAGCTTACGACGGCGGCCGTTGGCCTGGCGCAGGCGGCTAGCGAGGAGGCCAAGGCGGCGTTCCGTTCCCAGGCCGATCGAATGGCTGCGGAATTCGACCTGATCCGCCGCGACGACTTTGAAGCGCTGAAATCCGAGGTGGCCGGGTTGCGCGCCGAGGTTGAGGCGCTGCGCACTTCGAAAGCCCCGAAAGCGACCAAGGCCAAGGTGTCCAAAGCCCAGACTGGCGTCGGAGCCTGAAAACGCACAAACACACGCGAATGTGGTCAGACGCGCGGAAGATCCGCGTGACGCCACAGGCGCGAAGCAGATTAGTTTTAGAGTCGCAGGCGATTCGGGGGTGGCCATCTGCTCCCCGCCCGCTGCGAAAGGATCATGGGTCTTATGGACATCAGCCCGTCTGACGACAGCGTCCAGCTTGGCGCCGATCCGCTCGATGTGGTCGAGCATGTGCTCGCCGCAGAGAACCTTCCCTTCGACCGCACCGAAGAAGGTGATCTGGCCTTCACCCTTGCTGGCGATTGGAAGGACTACGAACTTTGGTTCGCCTGGCGACCCGAAGGTGATTGCCTGCAACTTTGCCTGTCGATGGACCTGAACGTCGCAGTGGAGAATCGCGCCGCTGCTCAGGATCTCATCGCCCAGGTGAACCCACGTGTGTGGCTGGGCCATTTTGAGCTTTGGGAGGATGGCGAAGTCATCTTCCGTCACGGCATGGCCCTGATGTCGGGGGAACAACCGAGCCTCGCCCAAGCCGCCGCCATGATCGATGTGGCTGTCGAAGGCGCGGATCGCTTCTATCCCGCCTTTGATTTCCTCGTGCAGGGCTCCAAGTCTCCGGCGGAGGCCATCGCGGCCTGCATGTTCGAGACTGTCGGCGAGGCCTGAGGCCTTTCTACCGGTTCAACGGATAGGCCCCAAACCGAGCGTGGATGACGATTGAAGCGTGGATAGCTAGGGTGTCGCAATGATCACCCCTATTCTCCTCCTTGGTGCCGGAAACATGGGCGGCGCTATTATCGACGGCTGGCTCAAGGCCGGCACCTTTGCGCCATCCGATCTTATGATTGTAGACCCTCGGCCGGGACCGGCTGCCTTGAAGGCGCAGGCCGCCGGCGCCGTGCTCAACCCGCCCAACAGCGATCTGGCGGCTGCAAAAACGGTGGTGGTCTGTGTGAAACCCCAGATGTGGCGCGACGCAGCGGCGTTCTATGCCGCCTCACTCGCAGCCGACGCCGTGATCGTTTCTGTCGTTGCAGGCGTGGGCGCGCGCGATCTTGCCCAGGCGTTTGGAGATCGAGCCGTGGCCCGCGTTATGCCGACGACAGCGGTCGCCATCAACCAGGGAACCGCCAGTCTCTATGCGGGAGATCCCTCCGCAGCGGCCCGGGCTCATATCCTATTCGAACCGCTCGGGACGGTCGTCGACCTTTTCGATGAGCACCAGATGCATGCCGCAACTGCGGTTTCCGGCTCGGCTCCAGCCTACCTTTACGCCTTTGTGGAGTCCCTGGAGGCGGCCGGGGCGGCGGCCGGGCTCACGCCTGCTGATGCCAATAGACTGGCCCGGGCGACCATAATCGGGGCCGCCGCCCTGCTCGCGCAAAGCGGTGTGGAGCCTGCTGAGCTACGCCGCCAAGTGACCTCACCTGCGGGTACAACAGAGGCGGCGCTGAACGTGCTGCTAGGCGCGCACGGCCTGCCCCAGCTGTTGCGAGAAGCCATATCGAACGCGATGCGACGATCTAAGGAACTCGGCGGATAGGCGGCCTGCGATCGTTCAGGCGGTTCGCCGTTCCGGTGATTTGAGCCCGGTGATGGAGGCGCTCAAACCTATCCTCAAACTATTGCCTGTTCAGACCGGGCCTCTGCAGACGATCTAATTGGGAAAACATCGGCGATCGGGTCGACGATCCGCTGCGCCGCGGTTTGTTGAACGCATTCAAAATAACGGCCAGCCTCAACCGCGGAGCCCTTCCTGAAGCGGATGAGGCGAGGCTGCAGCGCCTGGAATCCAACGACCTTAAAGCCATCGTGTGATCGGGCATCCTAAAAAAGCCGGCCGCCGGCGGCCTTCTATTCGCAGATCGGCAACCACATGCCCTTCCTGACGGCAAGGCCGCTGATCGGATACCGACCTGTTAGCCAGGCAGTCGGATAACCGCCCTCAGGCCCCCGAGAGAGGAGCGGGACAAGGTTATGTCGCCGCCATGGCCGCGCGCGACGTCGCGGGCGATGGCCAAGCCCAGGCCCACGCCTTTGGTGTTCTGGTTGCGCGCCTCGTCCAGCCGCCCAAAGGCTTTGAAGGCCTCCTCGTATTGTGTTTCCGGAATGCCCGGACCGTCGTCGTCTACGGCGATCTCGACCCCGCCCTGGTTGCGGGTCGTTGCGGCGATTTCGACGTGCTCGCCATGGACGGCGGCGTTCATGACCAAGTTGGAGAGTGCCCGCTTCAGTGCATTGGGCCGCACCGCAATGCTCAGCGTCGGATCGACAGCGATCATCACCTGAGTCCCAGTGCGCAGGGCGCCCTCGCTGACCTGTTCCAGCAGGTCATGCAGATTTACCGTCTCCACCGCCTCGCCGCCCTCGCCGCGGGCGAAAGCCAGATACTCATCGATCATGTGCTCCATCTCGGCGAGATCGTGCTTCATCGCGTCATTGCGCTTCGAAGGTTCAGCCAGGGCGAGTGACAGTTTTAGGCGGGTCAGCGGCGTGCGCAGATCATGGCTGACCGAAGCCAAAAGGGTCGTGCGCTGGTCGATGTAGCGCTGGATGCGGGCGCGCATGTCGAGGAAGGCTCTGGCGGCGCGGCGAACTTCCCGCGCGCCCTGCGGCTTGAAAGCCTCGACGTCGGCGCCTCGCCCGAAGGCCTCCGCCGCATTAGCCAGACGTTCGATCGAGCGGACCTGATTGCGGATGAAGAAGATAGCGACAGTGGTCAAAAGGATCGTTGCCACCGTCATCCAAAGCACGAAGATGTGGCCCTGGGTCGCGAACGCCCTGTCGCGCGGGGCCAGCACCCGCATCACGCCGCCAGGAACCGCGACACGGATATCGACGTAAGCGGGATAGCGGGTGGTGTCGAACCAGAAGGGTTGGTCTAAGCGCTCGGATAAGGCGCGCTGCAACGACTGGTCGATGGGCGCAAGGAAGGGTTCGATCAGTACCGGCGCGTCGCGCCGCGCGGCTGGCAGTTTGCGGCCAGGCTGGAGCGCGATCGACAGGCTCATGGAATCCTCCGCGCGTTTGGAAAGCTTGGCGAAGGCTCCAGGGCTTGGATCGTCGCGATAGCTCTCGACGGCCCAGGCGATGTCGCCAGCAAGCCCCTCAGAAAGGCGGCTGGTCACCGTTTCCCAGTGCGCATTGAAGAAGACGTAGGTGACAGCGATCTGCATGATCGCCACCGGCAGTACGATAATCAGCAGCGAGCGGCCGAAAAGCGTCTTCGGCATTTGCCGCTTGATCCAGCGGCCGATTACACGCGGTCGGCGAGCCATGTCAGTCGGGCGCCAATCGGTAGCCTATGCCGCGCACAGTCTGCAGGTAGCGCGGCACCTTGGGGTCGAACTCGATCTTCCGCCGAAGCCGGGTCACCTGCACATCCACGGCTCGACCGGAAGGGTCGACGCTATCGCGGGCCAGCTCCAGTCGGTCAACCGGCTCGTCCGGCGTGCGCGCGAGCTGGCGCAGCAGGGCGACTTCCGCCTCTGTCAGTTTTACGAGCTCACCATCGCTGGTCAGTTCGCCGCGATCAGGATCGAACCGGCAACGGCCAAGTAAAAGGGGCCCGCCTTGTGCTGGCCTGTCCTGAGCGCGGCGCAGAATGGCCTCAATGCGCAGGAGGAGTTCCTCAGGCTCGAAGGGCTTGGCCAGATAGTCATCGGCGCCAAGCTTGAAGCCTTCAATCCGGTTTGAAGCTTCGCCCATCGCGGTCAACATCAGGACGGGCGTGCGGCCAGCCGGGCCTTTCTGTTCACGCAGCCAGCGGGTCAGAGAAAAACCGTCTTCGCCAGGCATCATCACGTCAAAGACGGCGAGGTCGAAATCAAGCATCCCGACCAATTTGCGCGCCGCTGCGCCACCGCTCGCGGCGGTTACCCGAAAGCCAGACCGAGCCAGGTACTCTTTGAGCAATTCACGGATCCGGTCATCGTCATCGACGATCAGCAGGTGACGGGCTCGCGCCGGCGGGCTCATGGCCAGTTCTCCCGGGCCCAAGACCCATTTTGTTTGACGCCGCGGCCTTGGGAGGCTTCTACAGAACGTTCACGAAAGGTGGTCACCCTCAAATGTCTCTCGTTCCCTTTGACGACCGCGATGGATGGATCTGGCTGGACGGTCAGTTCGTGCCCTGGCGCGAGGCGACGGTGCACGTACTGACACATGGTTTGCACTATGCCTCGGCGGTGTTCGAGGGAGAGCGGATGTATGGGGGTGAAATCTACGAGCTGACGGCGCACACTGAGCGTCTCTTTAAGTCCGCCGAGATCCTCGACTTCGAAATCCCGTTCACGGTGGCCCAGATCGATCAGGCCTGCAAGGATACCTGCGTCAAGAATGGCCTGACCGACGCCTACCTTCGACCGATTGCCTGGCGTGGCTCGGAGATGATTGGAGTCTCTGCCCAGAGCGCCAAAATCCACGTCGCGATCGCCTGCTGGGACTGGCCTAGCTACTTCAAGCCCGAGGAGAAGGCCAAGGGGATCCGCATGTGCTGGGCCAAATACAAGCGCCCATCCCCCGAAACCGAGCCCGTACACGCCAAGGCGACCGGCCTCTACATGATCTGCACGATCTCCAAACACGCTGCGGAAAAGGCCGGTTATACCGACGCCATGATGCTCGATTATCGGGGGTTTCTGGCGGAAAGCACCGGATCCAACGTGTTCTTCGTGCAAGATGGGGTGATCCACACGCCGCTGCCCGATTGCTTCCTGAGCGGCATCACTCGCCAATCTGTGATTAAGTTGGCGCAGGCTAAGGGCTTTGAGGTGGTCGAACGCCACATCCGTCCAGAAGAGCTATCCGGGTTCTCAGAATGCTTCGTGACCGGAAGCGCTGCAGAGGTGACGCCCGTGTCAGAGATCGGCGAATACACCTTCCGGCCCGGCAATATTTCGCTGGGCCTGATGGACGACTACGCCAAGATGGTTCGGCGCGAACGGGTTTCAGCCTAGCGATCGACATAGGCCCGGAACCGGCTCAAGCGCAGGCGGCCTGCCGATAAAGGTGCCAAACGCGCACAACAGCGGGCCAGACAAGGCCTATGTCTCGGCGGCTTCATCGGCTCGGCAGACAAAAACGCCTCGGTCCAAGGCCGCCCTGAGCCGCCGCACACCTAAGACCGCGATCATGCCTGCGATTTGGAACAGGCATTTTGGGCTCAATCGTATCCAGGCTGACACGGCCGCAACGTTCAGAAGGCCATGGCATACGGGAAAGCGATCGGCGCGCCTTGAGCCAGGCGCACGGCCCCAATGAGGCTTCGGATCAGAGCCCAAACCCATGCACCGCCACAGATCATGCCGCCTAGCCACAAGAAGGGAATTCCGATCAGGACGAAGGTGAAGGGTAGGCTGACCAGCATGATTGCGGCGCCTATGGCGACCCCGATCAATGACGTCCAAACCGTCCGGATCATGTAGGTGTAGTGACTGGCGTTGAAAGGTCCTGCGCCGCCACGCAGGGCGTAGGCCATGACGAGGCCGACGATCAACGTCAGTCCGTGGAACATACCCAGGATGTAAAGGGTATAGATCACAGCCGGCATGGCCCGGTCCTCTGGGATTGGGTGTTCTGCACCGTAGGTCATCGCTGACGTCTCCGTGAACGCGCGATCATGCCTGAACGGCGTTCAGGCGCCAGATAACGATCGGTAAGGGTTTAATCGCGAACGACTGTGATTTCCACGCCAGCGGCGACCGCGTGAGGGGTCAAGGCCAGGGGTTTTTCCACCCGCACTCGAGCGCAGATCACGCGCGGGTCGGCGAGGCATGCATGGGCCAAACGTTCAGCGAAGGTTTCAACAAGCTCAATGTGGCCGCTGGCTGCGATCGTGCGGGCGGCTTCAAGGATGGTTTCGTAGTTAAAAGTCTCGCAAAGGCGGTCGGCGCGGGCGGCGGGGACGCTGAGCTCGACATCGACCAACAAGGGCTGAACCCGGCCGATCTCATGCTTGTAGACGCCGATCTCGGCCTGGACCTTCAGTCCAGCCACGAAGACCTTCGTGATTGTGGTCCGGAGCCCCATCAGGGCCGCCAGGTCAAGTGCTGGCCGGAGTCGACGGCGATCATTTGGCCGGTGACAGCGCGAGCCTCGATCAGGTAGCGCAGCGCCAGCGCGATCTCTGAGGGGCTGACCGGGCGCTGCATCAAAGTGGTCTGCGCCTCGGCATCGAAAGCGGCTTGGTCCTGGTGGATCGAAGGCAGTGTCGGTCCCGGACCGATGGCGTTCACTCGGATATGGGGCGCCAAGGCCTGGGCTAGCATCCGGGTGGCGTCCCAAAGTGCGGCCTTAGATAGAGAATAGGAAAAAAACTCTGGCGTGGGCCGCAGGACCCGCTGATCCAACAGATTGACGATCAGTCCCTCACGATCCTGCGGTAGTCGGCGGGCGAAGACCTGCGCCAGCACCAGAGGCGCGCGCAGATTGGTCTCCAAATGGGCGTCCCAGGACGCGCGGTTCATATCGGCGAAGGCGTCTTCTTCGAAGACACTTGCGCAATTGACCAGCAACGTGACCGCACCCAACTCGGCCTCGACCTCGCCCACGAGAGCAACGGTGGCAGATTCTTTGCGAAGGTCGCAGGTTACGATTGTCGACTTGCGGCCACGAGCGCGAACCTCCGCAGCGGCGGCTTCGGCCTCGTCGTCGAGCGCGCGGACATGGATAGCAACGTCGTAGCCACACTCAGCGGCAGCTGCGACCAGGGCGCGACCAATCCGCCTCGCGCCTCCGGTGATCAGCGCAGCCCCGCGGTCAGCCATAGG
Organism: uncultured Alphaproteobacteria bacterium; assembly: GCA_903860975.1. Lineage (GTDB taxonomy): Bacteria > Pseudomonadota > Alphaproteobacteria > Caulobacterales > Caulobacteraceae > Phenylobacterium. The sequence continues at coordinate 59,582 of CAIOSI010000037.1, read as the reverse complement.
TCAACGCCTTAAGGGTCAGTCGAGCCGGCCGAACTGGAGGAAATTGAGCGCTGCGAGCGCAACCATGAACAGAACGATGACGCCAATGGCGGCCATGACAAGCTCCCGTAAAACGATGGTCCGGCTTTATCGAGGCGGCGCCCAGACCGCAAGCACGCTTGTCTGGAGCGGCTCATAGCCTCCAAGGTTGCTGCAACCCGAAAAAGGAAGGAACTGCCATGACGCTTGCGCCTATTGCGATCGAGGCCTTCAAAAAAATCGCGATCGGTATCGACCGACCAGAGGACGTTGTCGTCGGTCCCGACGGCCGCATTTTCGCCTCCGATCACCAGTGCGCTATCGCCGAGATCTTCGCGGACGGCACGTTTGAGCGGATGGGTCCGAAGGGGGGTGCGCCCAACGGCCTAAACATGGACCGTCAGGGCCGCGTGCTGATCGCCAATTTCGGAATCTACGACCGCGAAGATGGGCCGCTGCAGCGTTTTGATCCGGTCACGGGACAGCATGAGACCCTCCTCGTTGAGGTCGAGGGCAAGCGGCTGACCTCGTCGAACTATCCGGTGATGACGGGCGACGGAAACATCTGGTGCGCCAATTCGACTCACGCCGACACCTGGCCGCAGGCGCTGGATGGACGTGGCGACGGCTTCATCTTCGTGCTGCGACCAGATGGCTCCTCGTCGATTGTGGCCGAAGGCCTGAAATTCCCAAATGGCTTGGCGCTTTCCAAAGACGAGGCATTCTTGTTTTGCGCCCAGACCAGTGGCGCTGACGTCGTGCGCTTTGCGATCCTTTCGGGTGGCCGGCTGGGCCCCGCCCATCGTTATGGACCGCTGTTGGGTCATCTAAACACACCCGACACGCAGTATCCGGCGCAGACCTTGGGCTACACCGATGGTGTCGGCATGGACGCCGAGGGCAATGTCTGGGTCTGCTTGCCTGCTGCCAACAAGGTCATCGCCATCAAACCGTCGCTAGAAGTGGTCACTGTGATCGACGATCCATCCGGCGAAACGGTGAACCATCCGACCAACGTGACCTGGGGTGGACCGGACCTTAAAGACCTCTACATCGGTTCGATCCGGGCCAATTATGTTCTGAAAGCGAGGTCGCCAGTTGCGGGCGAGCCCCTCGTGCATCAACGTTAGTCCGGCGGGGCTTTCGAAGTTACCGCTGATCACTTAGATGTCTTTTTGAAGTGCGGGGCGGATGGCTCCGACGCGGGAAAAACGGTCCAGGAGGACGCCATGCGCGAGTACCTGAAATTCTATATCGATGGCCATTGGGTCGATCCGGTCGAGCTGAAGACGCTCGACGTTGAAAATCCGGCAACTGAAGAAGTCGCCGGGAAAATCGCACTGGGCAGTGCAGCCGACGTCGATAAGGCCGTGAAGGCCGCTCGGAAGGCGTTCCCGGCTTGGTCGCAAACCAGCCGTGAAGAGCGCCTGGAAGTTCTCGGGCGCATTCTGGCTGAATATCAAAAACGCTTCGGCGACCTGGCGACAGCGGTAACCGAAGAGATGGGTGCGCCCTCGTCTCTGGCGCAGCGCGCCCAGGTGCCGATCGGCATGGGCCACCTTTCAACCGCCATCGAGATCCTCAAGACCTTCAAGTTCGAAGAAGACCGTGGCCCGACGATGATCGTCAAGGAAGCGATCGGCGTCTGCTCGTTCATCACGCCGTGGAATTGGCCACTCAACCAGATCGTCTGCAAGGTGGCGCCGGCGATCGCCACGGGGTGCACGATGGTGCTGAAGCCCTCGGAAGTTGCGCCTTTCTCCGGCCAGATTTTTGCCGAGATCATGCATGCAGCGGGCGTCCCGGCCGGCGTGTTCAACCTCGTGCACGGCGATGGCCCGACCGTTGGGGCAGCGATGTCCAGCCACCCTGACGTGGACATGGTCTCCTTCACGGGCTCCACCCGCGCTGGGATCGAGGTGGCCAAAGCCGCCGCGCCAACCGTCAAGCGTGTGGCTCAGGAGTTGGGTGGGAAGAGCCCGAACATCGTCCTGGATGACGACGCGTTCGCCAAGGGCGTTGGCCGCGGCGTGGCCTCGATGATGCCGAACTCCGGGCAGTCCTGTAACGCGCCATCGAGAATGCTCGTGCCGAAGACGCGCATGGACGAGGCGATCACGGTTGCGCGCGAGGCTGCCGGACAGGTCACCGTCGGCGACCCGAATGGCAACAGCCAGCTGGGTCCGGTGGTCAACAAGACCCAGTTCGACAAGATTCAGAAGCTGATCCAGGCCGGTATTGACGAAGGCGCGACCTTGGTCATCGGCGGCACCGGACGTCCTGAAGGCCTCGACAAGGGCTACTACGTGAAACCCACCGTCTTCGCCAATGTCACCAATGACATGACGATCGCGCGCGAGGAAATCTTCGGCCCGGTGCTGTCCATCCTGGGTTACGATAACCTAGATCAAGCAATCGATATTGGTAACGATACCGAATATGGCCTTGCGGCTTACGTTCAGTCTGGCGACATCGACAACGCTCGAAAGGTGGCCTCGAAGCTGCGCGCCGGTCAGGTGTCTATCAACGGCGGCGGTGGTGACCTGACGGCCCCGTTCGGTGGCTACAAGATGAGCGGCAATGGACGCGAGTGGGGCGACTATGCGTTCCACGAGTTCCTGGAGACAAAGGCCGTGCTGGGCTACGCGCCGAAACAGGCGGCGGAATAGTCGCTGACGAATAAAGAGGAGGGGGTCGCCCGCAGGGCGCCCCCTTTTTCAGATGGAAGAAGGCCACGCCATGTCCGTGATGGACGCCAATTTCGCTGCGATGATCGATGAACAGGCGCAGGCCGCCAAGGCCCAGCCCGCTCCGCCACTCGACGTAATTCCGCCAGAGATGGTGCGGGCTGGCTATCGCATGCAGCGGCAGGCCCAGGACCAAAATGCGCCCAAGGATGTCGAGACGTTCGACATCAAGGTCGGTGGCGGCGCTGGCGAGATTCCAGCTCGCCTCTATCGACCGGCCGGGCTCGTCGATCCGTCGGGTCTGCTGGTCTATTTCCACGGCGGTGGTTTCGTTATCGGTGATTTGGACAGCCACGATGGCCATTGCCGCCGTCTGGCGACGGGAGCCGCCTGCCGGGTCTTGGCCGTGGATTATCGGCTTGCACCGGAGCACCCTTTCCCAGCCGGGCATGATGACGCGTTGGCCGCGACGAGATGGGCTTTCGATCATGCGTCAGATCTCGGCGTTGATCCGAAACGGATTGCGGTTGGCGGTTGCAGCGCTGGCGGCAACCTGGCGGCTTCTGTGTCGCTTGATCTGAAAGATGACCCTGCGCACAGGATCGCCTTTCAACTCCTGCTGTACCCCGGGATCTGGCCGGATGAAGAGACTCAGTCGCGCAAGGACCTCGACGGCCCTGTGCTGACCCGAGAAGCTCTGGACTGGTTCGAAAAGCTGTTGGCTGCCGTCGGTCATCCCCATGCCCATCGCGCTATGCTGGGTGCCCGAGATCTCGCGGGCGCACCGCCTGCCCTAGTGGTCACCGCCGGCTTCGACCCTCTGAAGGACGAAGGCCGCGACTACGCTGCGCGACTAAAGGCGGCTGGCGTAAAGGCGACGCACGTTGAGTACGCATCCATGGTGCACGATTTCTACCTCATGGCCGACGTCTCTCCTGCCGTGGTCACCGCCGCCGCTGAGACCGCCGCAGCGCTGAAGGCTGCTCTGGCCTAGTCGTCCATCGTCTGCGCGCGGCGGCTCTGGGCCCAAGCCAGAACGGCCATGCCGGTGAGCGTTGAAAGCACCGATCCGGCAACGACGCCTATCCGAACCTGTGCCTGAGCAGCGGCATCGCTCAACGGGAAGGCCAGCTGGCCGATAAACAGGCTCATCGTGAAGCCCAGACCGCAGAGCAGTGACAGGCCGTAGAGTTCGATCCATTTGGCTCCCGTCGGCCGTCGCGCCAGTTTCAGGGCGATGACCAAGGCTGTGGCCCCGAACACCCCGATCTGCTTGCCGAAGAAAAGACCAGCCGCCACGCCCAGCGCAATGGGACCAAAGAGGTCCGTAAGCCCAAGGCCTCGGAACGTGAAGCCTGCAGCGGTGAAGGCAAACAGGGGAAGAATGATAAAGGCCACGTAAGGGTGCAGACCCTCCATGACGTCTTCGAGCATACCGGGCCGGCCGGGCTTGCGCGCTTCCAAAGGGATGGTCGCGGCCGCCATGACGCCGGCAAGCGAGGTCGAGATCCCAGACTTCAGCGTGAAGCCCCAGACGATCACGAAGCCTACCAAATAAAAGAGGTAGGGCGCGCGCCGCCAACGACCGAGTAGGCCCATTCCGGTCAGGGCGAGCAGGGCGCCGGCAAGTTCTATCGGGCGAAAGTGGTCGGTGAACAGCAGTCCGATCAATCCCACCGCGGCAAGGTCGTCAACAATGGCCAGGGTCAGCAAGAAGACCCTGAGGTTGGGGGACAGTCTTGGCCCAGCGACCGCTAGCGCGGCTATGGCGAAGGCGATGTCGGTCGCGGCCGGCACGGGCCAGCCTTGCGGTGCGCCACCCTTGCCCATGTTAATCGTCAGGTAGACGAGCGTGGGCCCCAGAATACCACCAAGGGCTGCGAGAATTGGCAATGCCAGCCTTCGCGGATTGGCCAATTCCCCCTTGATGATCTCGTATTTTATTTCCAATCCGACCACGAAGAAGAACACAGCCATCAGGCCGTCTTTCACCCAATCGCCAATCGGTAAGGTCTCACTGAACGCGCCAAGCTGGACCGTGAAGGCGTCGTGAATGAAGCCGAAATAGACATGCGCCCACGGCGAGTTGGCCAGTGCGATCGCGCCAAGCGCTGCGGCCGCCAAAATCAAACCCGACGCGCTTTCGGTTTTCAGGAAATCGAGCGTGATCCGTCGGGCCATAGCTTCGGTTAGCATGGCTCCGCGCGCGCCGCTAAGGTATCTGAAAGGCATGGCCGAGAGCGGCCCTGGAGGGACTTCGATGCGACTGACACAACCCCGGTTTGCACCGCTCAGCGACGCAGAACTGACCTCCGAGCAGGCCGAGGCTCTGCAGCCCATGCGGCCGGGTCCGGTTCTGAACATCTTTCGAACGCTCGCCCGCGCGCCAAAGGCGCTGACGCGGTTCAACGCATGGGGCGGCTACATCCTGTCGCGGCGCAACGATCTGGCGGCCCGCGAGCGGGAGATCGTGATCCTGCGCACCGGTTTCCTCTGCAAGTCCGGTTATGAGTGGACCCAGCACAAGCGGATCGGGCTGCAGTCGGGGCTTACCGAAGACGAGATCAACCGCATCAAGGCCGGCCCAGAAGCCCATTGGAGTGCGGCGGACGCGGCGCTGATCCGGGCCTGTGACGAGTTGCACGCCGATCAGTTCATCGGCGAGGCGACCTGGTCTGAGCTCGGCAAGCACTTTAGTGACAAGCAGCGGATGGATGTTGTTTTCACGACCGGCCAGTACACTCAGGTGTCGATGATCCTGAACACATTTGGGGTGCAACTGGACGCCGGTCAGACCCTCGACCCGGACTTGCAGGGTTTCTAGGGATGAAAGGTCGCTTGGAAGGCAAGATTGCGGTCGTTGTGGGCGCGGGACAAACGCCTGGAGAGACCATTGGCAACGGCCGCGCCATGGCGCTGTTGTTCGCCCGTGAAGGTGCAAATGTGCTCTGCGTCGATCGCATCGCCGAACGCGCCGAGGAGACCGTCAATTTGATCGCAGAGGCGGGCGGCGTAGCCTCCTGCCTTGCCGCGGACATTGTAAAAGCAGCCGATTGCGCGAGGGTCGTAGAGGTTGCCCAGTCGCGCTTTGGCAGTCTCGACATCTTGATCAACAACGTCGGCATAGGAGGCGGGGACGCTCCGGCGCACCGTCTGGAAGAAGCGGCCTTTGACCGCATCCTTAGCATCAACCTGAAGGGCATGTGGCTGACGATCAAGGCGGCCCTCCCGGTGATGCGTGAACAAGGGGGTGGCGCGATCGTCAATATCTCGTCTCTTGCCGCGCGGGCTGGCGGAATCCAGCTCGCCTACGAAGTCTCCAAGGCGGGCGTGAACCGGCTCACCACTTCGGTCGCCCAGTCCAACGCCCGCTACGGCGTGCGCTGCAACGCCATAGAAATGGGCTACATGGATACGCCCATGGCGGTTCGAGGCATCGCCACGGCCACTGGCCGGCCGACGGCAGAGGTCCGCGCGGAGCGTGACGCGCGGGTGCCGCTTCGGGGCAAGATGGGTGATGGCTGGGACACTGCCCATGCCGCGCTGTTTTTAGCCAGCGACGAGGCCCGCTTCATTTCGGGCGCCATCTTGCCGGTCGACGGTGCCATGGGCACGCGGATCGGCTGAGTTTGCCATTTTCCCCCGCCTATCAGCCCGATCCAAGATTTCAGGAATTGGGGCCCGAGTTCGCCGATCCGGTGCGCGCCGAGGCGTTCCCAAAGACGATCCTGCGGTTTCGCAATGATCGGGCGGCGGCGAGCGTGGGTCTCGATGGGCTGAGCAAGGACGCGTGGATCGCCCATTTCGGCCGGTTTGAGCCGTTGCCGAACAACCTCGATCCGGCGCTGGCTCAGCGTTATCACGGCCACCAGTTTCGGGTTTACAACCCCGAGCTCGGCGATGGCCGTGGTTTTACGTTCGCCCAAATGCGCGAGGCTGGAACCGATCGATTATTGGATCTTGGAACCAAGGGTTCTGGCCGCACGCCCTGGTCGCGCTCCGGGGATGGCCGGTTAACGCTGAAGGGCGGGGTTCGCGAGGTGCTCGCAACCGCCATGCTCGAGGCGTTGGGCGTTCCCACATCGCGCTCGTTCTCGCTGATCGAAACGGGTGAGGACCTGCAACGTGGGGACGAGCCCAGTCCGACCCGCTCTGCGGTGCTGGTCCGATTAAGCCATGGCCATATTCGCTTCGGCAGTTTCCAGCGTCACGCCTATTTCGAGCGCCCGGACCAGATCAAGGCGCTGACAGACCACGTGATCGAGACCTACTATCCAGAGCTTTCTGGCTCCAATGATCGCCCTGTCGTCCTGCTGCGCGCGGTCGTGGCGCAAAGCGCCCGTCTGACGGCGCGCTGGATGGCGGCGGGGTTCGTTCATGGCGTGCTCAACACCGACAATATGAACGTGACTGGCGAGAGCTTTGACTACGGCCCCTATCGCTTCCTGCCGCACAACGATCCGAACTTTACCGCTGCCTACTTCGATCATGGCGGCCTCTACAGCTTCGGACGTCAGCCCGAGGCTGTGTTTTGGAACCTGCAGCAGCTGGCCGGTGCGCTCAGCCTGACAGCCGACAGCGATGCCTTGGTCGTCGCCCTGAACGACTTTGCTGCGACCTACCGCGCCGAATTGACAGCCGCCATGTTGGCAAGGCTCGGTGTCCGGCCCCGTGGGACCGAAGATGACGCGGTTCTGGTCCAGGCGGCCTTTCGTGCCTTCGCCGAAGGGGGCGAGCGGCTGCGGTGGGAGCCATTTTTCTTCGATTGGTTCTGCGGCGATAAGGATCGTGCGTTGGCTGGCCCCAGAAGCGATCTCTATGGTCAGGCGGGCTTCGCTGAATTTTCGGGCCTGCTCGCCGCGTTCGCACCGGATCGGCCGGAGCGCTTGGAAAACGCTTATTTCGCGCGTCCCGAGCCGGAGGAACTGCTCGTCGGCGAGATCGAGGCGGTGTGGGCGCCAATTGCTGAGGCCGACGACTGGTCCGCCTTCTATGCCAAGCTGGCGGCTATCGAGGTTTCGCGTCGAGCCTGGGGTCTGGCCTAGACGCCCACTGCGCCAACACCACGCCGCCAAGCGCCACCGCAGCGCCTGCGGTCTGCAAGGGCCCCAGCGCCTCGTCGAACAACACCCAACCCGCGTAGGTCGCCACCACGGGCTGAACGAGCACCACGACCGAGGCCAGTGAGGTCGGTAGCCGTCCCATGGCCCAGGCGATGGAGCCCTGTCCGGCAACATGCACCAGTCCCAGGCATGCGCAGGCTGCAAGGCCCGCAGATGTCGTCGGCAGAACTTGTTCGCCGAAGAGCAGAGCCGAAATCAGCAAGAGCGGCGCTCCGGTTACGCCTGACCAGAACATCAGCCGGCTGGCGGCAAGCGACTTTCGGCCTTGGGCTATGGCCAGGAAATAGAGGGCGTACCAGAAGGCCGTTGCGATCGAGAGCAGATTGCCCAGCGGGGCGTTGATAACGGGCGCCCCGGCACCTCTAGCAGCGCCCATCATCCAAGCCCCGGCCACGGCGACCGCCATCGCCATAAGGAATAGTGCCCCAGGGCGCTGCTTCAGGAAGATCCATGCGAAGGCGGTGACCACGACCGGCGCAAGGTTCGAAAGCACGGTCGAGGCACCCACAGAGGTAAATTTGAGCCCGTAATGCCAAAACCCAAGATCGAGGGCGAAGAACAGACCCGAAAGGAGCGCGATAGGCGTTGGTCGGCCGAGCGGGCCACTCGTGCGTCGGGTCATCACGGCCAGCAGAGGCAAGGCCCAAGCGAGGCGCCAGAAACCCGCCGCCGCTGGACCTGTGCCGGTCAGCCGCATGAGGATTCCTGAGAATCCGATCACGCAGGCGCCGAAGACCAGCGCGCCGATCGCGGGCCAGCGCGGGGCCTCCGCCGGTGGGGGCGCACTTTGCGTCAAAACCCAAGCTCTCCTCGCAACGCTTGCGGCGTCATACCCGACGTCCGCAGTTTGCGCAGCGTCTCAGCCTGATCACGCTTGGCAAAACGTTTGCCGTCGGATCCGGCGAGGAGCGGGTGGTGGCGATAGATGGGCGTCGGTAGGTCCAGCAGGGCCTGGAGCAGGCGCTGCACATGGGCTGACTGGAACAGGTCTTCACCTCGGACGACGTGCGTCACGCCCTGCCGCGCGTCATCAATCACCACGGCCAGGTGATAGGCGACACCGACATCTTTTCGCGCCAGCACGACATCGCCGCCGATCATTGGGGCGGCCTTGATCAAGCCATGCTCGCCGGATGGTCCGTGGCCGTCTTCCTGAAAAATAAGACCCTTGAAGCTGCCGAGTGCGTGCTCGGCGGCGGCGAGTGACAGTCGCCAGGCATAGGCTTCACCGGCCTCAACGCGCCGCGCTTCCTCGTCAGGCGCAAGTGAGGCACCGAAGAAGGCCTCCATGGCGCCGTGCGGGGCGCTTTCGATGGCCTCGGCGATTTCGCGACGCGTGCGAAAACACCGATAGACCAGCCCGCGTTCCGCAAGGTTGAACAGGGCTGCGCCATAGTCGTCCATATGTTCGGATTGGCGGCGGACCGGTTGTTCCCATTCCAGGCCTAGCCAGGCTAGGTCCTCATAGATCGCCGCTTCGTAGTCCGGGCGGCAACGGGTTCGGTCGATATCTTCTATTCGCAGGATGAAACGGCCACCGCCGGCTTGGGCGGCGCAAAAGGCGCTCAGGGCCGAAAAGGCATGCCCCCGGTGCAGATAGCCGGTGGGTGAAGGGGCAAAACGTGTAACGAGGGTCGGCTCTGGCACCCGAGCGGGTCTATTCCGGCGTCATGTGGGAAACCAGACCCATGTGCTCGAAGATCGCCCGCAGGAAGGGCACTTCGCCGCCGCAGGCCTCTTTCAGGTGTTCGAACTGCTTGAAGCCGGCCATTTCAGCCAAACCGTGAGCTGAACACCAGGCCGCGGTTGTCGCGAGCTCAATGTTGAGCGTGTCGGTCGGGTCGGCCCCTGCCTCCACCAGCGTATCTCGAACCTTGCAATAGGCGCTGTCCTTGTCGCCCTTCATTTGGTCGGGTAGGTCCTCCCGATCGCGCGCGGTGTCGTACATGACCCGGTAGATCGCGGGGTTCTCGCGGGCAAAGCACACGTAGGCGACGCCCAGCTCATTGATCGCCTTATCGGGAGAGGCCGCTCTGGCTTTAGCGCTTGCCAGAGCTTTATCGAGCAGCGTCCAGCCTTCTTGAGCCACGGCTTCAAGCAATTCGCCCTTGTCCTTAAAGTGATGATAGGGCGCAGCTGGGCTAACGCCGGCTTCCCGAGCCACGGCGCGCAGAGACAGCGCACTAGGCCCTTCAGCTTCCAGAAGGCGGCTAGCGGCGTCGATTAGCGCGCGGCGTAGATCACCGTGGTGATACGGCCGAGCTTCGGCGGCTGAAGATTCTCTCATCGCCCTCACTCTAAATCTCAATCTGGGCGGCGTAAAGATATCTTGACAGCGCTTAGATGGGCATTGCCCTGCGTTCTGCAGGGTTCCATTCAAGGGTCGGTGTGGTCCTTCTCGGGTGGGTTTCTTTGACCCTATCGCCTTGGCGCAGACGTTGGCGGGCGGCTCATCGTTCGCCTTGACCCGCCTCGACGTCGCCTGCGGACCTCAACCTCATGGTTCACTCGCGCCGTGAACCCAGCCTGACCCGCATTCATGGCCACACCCACGCGCCCCTTGGATCATGCATTAATGCATAGCTGCACTGCACAAAATTGTATCTATGCAATGTTCAGATAAGTGCTATCTAAGCATTGTCCACATCAAGCGGGGCGACCGAAACACAGGCGTCCAGCTCAACAAGGGAACATTGCTATGTCGATCCAACTGAACCGCCTCCTAGATGTCCTTGGCTCCTACGCCATCGTGATCCTGGGCCTCGCTATCGCCGGCGCCACGGCGATCGTCGCGGCCTAAGATGTCCCGCCGATAAGCCTCGCCCGCACCTTGCGGCGAGGCTGCGGCTTGCTCTGCGTCATGGAGATGTCTCCGAATCGCTCCTATATTCAGCCGTAGTGCGGGGCTGCCCGAGCTTCCGGAACGGGCCGATCGCCGCAACCACGCGTCGCGAACAGGGGCCTCGTCTTCAGTTCATCAGTCACTGACATAAGCGCCCAGCGCCCTGCGGCTCCCAATTATGGAGAGGCCAACCATGCAGGTGCTTAGCCGCCCGCCATCAGGTGCGCCGGCCCTGGTGCTGAATGCCGACTTTCGGCCCCTCAGCTATTATCCACTCTCTCTGTGGCCCTGGCAGGACGTCATCAAGGCGGTGTTCCTCGACCGCGTGGACGTGGTTTCCACCTATGACCAGGTGGTGCATTCGCCGTCCTTCGAAATGAAACTGCCGAGCGTCGTCTCGCTCAAACAGTACGTGCCGCAAGATCGGCCGCCAGCCTTCACCCGGTTCAACCTCTTCCTGCGCGATGCTTTCTGCTGCCAGTATTGCCGGGCTGGGGAAGACTTGACCTTTGACCATGTCATACCGCGCTCCAGGGGAGGGCGCACAACTTGGGAAAACATCGTCACGGCCTGTGCGCCCTGCAACCTGACCAAGGGCGGGCGTACGCCGCGTGAGGCCGGTATGCATCCGCGTCGCCCGCCACATCGCCCTTCGGCCTTCGAGCTTCAGCAGCACGGACGCCGATTCCCACCACACCACCTGCACGAAAGCTGGCTCGACTACCTCTACTGGGACATCGAACTGGAGGCTTAGCGGCCTTTAAGGGCGTTTTTTCTGATCGCCCCTGCGTCGGTCCTATAAGGCTGGCCCGTGATCGTCGCCCTGGAAGATCCCTCATGACCACGCCGGCCTAGCTGCTCTTTGGCCTCACTGTCCTGCTTGATGGGTTTGGACAGACAGCCTTCAAGCTGGGCCTCGATAGCATCAATGACGGCGCGGCGGGGCGTACGTTCTGGTGGGCGGTCGCGGGTAGCCCGTGGATCGTTGCGGGCTTCCTAGGTTACTGCCTCGAGGCGGTTTCATGGATGTACGTCTTGGGTCACGCGCCACTTTCGATCGTCGCCCCGATGGCGGCATTGTCCTATGTGGGCGCTGTCCTGACCGGACGTCTATTCCTGGGCGAGCGGCCTCGGGCGCGACGCTGGATTGGCGCCGGTCTGGTCACCCTGGGCGCTGGCCTTGTGGGAGCAAGCCTTGGTTGATGTTGCACCCAAGGGCGGGGCCGCTCCTGCGCGCACCTTGCGTGAGGTGCTCGGAGGTTGGCTGTTGTTTATCGCCGTGGAGACGGCCACCCAGATCGCCTTCAAGTTTGCCGGCGCGACGCTGGATGATCGCTACGGCCTGGGTCATCTGGTGGGCCAAGCGCTGACAACGCCGGTCGTCTGGCTGGGGTTTGGCCTTTACTTCTGTGGCTTCCTGATCGGGTTGACGATCTTGAAGGACCTCGACCTGGGCCGGGCCTTCCCAATGACGCCGATCATCTATGTCAGCACCGTGCAATTTGCATCCGTCGCGCACGTTGCGTTTCTTCGATCTCGCCGTCCAAGCTGAAGGTGTCATGCGCCTGCAAATCGCCGCGATCAGGTTCAACTCGCACGCGAACGTTGGACAGGGGCCAGGCCTTTCGCTCGGCATAAAGCTGGAGCGTCATGCCCGGGCAGTCGCCCAAGGCCTCGCTCAGAAGATCGAATGGATTGGGTCCGCTCCCAAGTCCGTCGAACGCGACGGGCGCATCGATCAAGAAGACGGTGGATCCCGCTCGCGCCTCGACCCGGAACCGACCAAGCGGCGTCTCCTCGACCACGACGGCTTCACGGGCCAGTGTGACCTTAGTTTCAGACGGCAGAAGATACGCCCGACGATGTCCTCGCCGCGAATATAGAAGCTGGTAATGGACCTTGCTATCTCTTGGCAGGCGCCGCTTACGTCTTCTCAGAAGACCAGGATGCGCCGCCGGGCGATTTTGGTGTAAGAGGCCTGCTCGCCGGCTCGGCTCGCGCCCCGCCTTTCCCCTTCGACGGAGATTATTTCATGGCGCGAAAGCCCAACTATCCCTTTGAGCGCATGGAGCGCGAACGCCAAAAGGCGGCAAAGGTCGCGGAAAAGGCCCGCGCCAAGGCCGAGGCTCGCGAACGCGGTCGCACTGAGACCGGCGGCGAACAGGCCGTCGATTCTTCAGACGATGATCAGGCCTGAGCGATGGCAAGCGGCGCGATCTACAACCACGAGACCGTCACCCTCGACGGTGAGACGTTCTCGTCCTGCGAGTTCCGCGATTGCCGTCTGGTCTATTCCGGCGGTGAACCACCGATCTTCGACAGCTGCCGTATCGATGATTGCGAATGGAAATTCGAAGACGCAGCCGGCCGAACCTTAGCCTTCCTAAAGGTGGTCTGGGGCGCTGGCGGCAAGGCGCCGGTGCAGGGTCTAATCAAGGAAATTACGGGCGGCGGCGGGCGCTAGTTCATCCGTTTTTGAACGTCCTCGGCAATGTGCGCGCCAAATTCCTCTCGGGAATTAACCTTAGGTGTTGGCCCTTCAGGAACCGGTACGCCCAAAAAATCACACAGGGGCGGCCAGCCGTCTGACACATGATAGACGAGGAGTCGGTCTGCAGGAATTGCAGCGCGCACTTCGGCATTGTGAGCTTCATAGACAGAGATCAGGTGATCCTTGTCGTGCATGCGCCCATCGAATAGCTCGAAGATCACCTTTCTGAGCATTCGCGGAAAGGGGGCTTCAGGGTTTGCCTCGCCACGGTCAGCGAAGATCGTCGCTTGGGTAGACTCAAACCAGGCTTCCGCCTCGCGTTCCGTGTGGATCACCTTGGCGTTTGGATAAGCGGCAGCCAGCTCCTTGTAGTAAGTGGCGTTTGGCCAATCGACCGTTGAATTGTAGCCGCTGAATATCCTGCCCCAATCGGCCCTTGCCGGATTTTGCGCGGCCTCGAACCACCAATCCGGAGCGGCCGGAGTCTTGAACACTTCGACCATATGATAACAGGGCCCAAGCCCTAGCTGCTCCAGCGCGAGTTTGAGCGACATGGTCCCTGTACGGCCGAAGCCGGATCCAATCACGCCAAGTGTCACGATCGCTCCCCAGAGTTGCCTTGGAGCCGATTTGACCCTGTTGGGGCCCGCGGTTCAAGAACGTTGTTCGATTGACTTGGATGAAGGGTCGCGGCTCCTATTGGCCAGGCGATTGACGGAGAGCCAAATGGCCAAATACGACAACATCTTAGACACGGTCGGAAATACGCCGGTCGTACGGATCAACCGGCTCGCGCCCGAAGGCGTGAACCTCTACGTCAAGGTCGAGGCGTTCAATCCGCTGGGTTCAATCAAGGATCGGCTGGCGCTGGGCGTCATCGAGGCTGCGGAACGTTCCGGTGAGCTGAAACCCGGCCAGACGGTCATCGAGGCCACCAGTGGCAATACCGGAATTGGCCTGGCCATGGTTTGTGCCGCCAAGGGCTACCCGCTCGTTGTCGTCATGGCAGATAGTTTCTCGGTCGAGCGACGCCGGCTGATGCGGTTCCTGGGCGCCAAGGTGCTGCTCAGCCCCGCCGCACATCGCGCGACGGGCATGATCGAAAAGACAGTCGAACTGGCTGAGGCGCACGGGTGGTTCATGACCCGCCAATTCGAGAATGAAGCCAACCCGGATTATCATTCGAAGACTACGGCGCAGGAAATTCTACGGGACTTCGAAGGTGAGCAACTCGATTACTGGGTGACGGGGTATGGTACCGGGGGTACGCTCAAGGGCGTTGGACGCGTTCTGCGCGATAAGAGCCCGAAGACCAAGATCGTCGTCTGCGAGCCTTCCGATGCGGCCTTGGTCGCCAGCGGCGCGCCGCAATCTTACAGCCCTGACGGCGCTCCTGCCGCAGGCCACCCGGCATGGAAACCACACCCCATGCAGGGTTGGACGCCGGACTTCATAGGCAAGCTGACCAGCGATGCTGTCGATCAGCACCTGGTCGACCAACTTCTGGCGATCTCCGGACCGGAGGCCCTGCGTCACAGCCAGGACCTGGCGAAGAAAGAGGGAATCTTCTGTGGCATCACGTCCGGAGCGACCTTTGCTGGAGCCCTAGCCATCGCCGCATCCGCACCAAAGGGCACCAACATATTGGCTATGCTGCCAGACACAGGCGAGCGTTATCTTTCGACCCCGCTCTTCACTGATGTACCCTCCGAGATGACCGAGGAAGAACGGGCGATCTACCGCTCGACGCCAATGTTTGCCGAGGCAACTCCAGCTTAGCGAAAGACGTAGATTCCGCCGCGCGCGTCCAGTGGTGCTTCAGCCAGGCTGCGGATCTCCAACCGGACGCGGCGCGCACCGCAAACACACCTGAGGCGCGCCTCCAGATGCGCGGTCGCCTGGCGCTCGAGTCCTTGTCCGATCCAGAGTTTGGGATCGATCCTGGCCTCGCGCCCACAGCGGCAGACCGCCCATAAGCTTGAGCGCGCCGCCATAGCCTGGCTGAGCTTTGGCCATGCCGGCCACGCGCTGTGGCCTCGATGTGTCGCGCCGTCCGCCATGTCCGCCTCTAACCAGAACTCAAACCAGAACAAAAGCAGAACTTATGGCCTTGTGCGAGTCCGTTGCAGCCGTGTCGGGCGCCGAACGCCACGGAATGACATTTTGCCCGGAAACGAGGAGGCTTAGAGCGCGGCTTGAGCCTCAAGCTTTAAGGGCGCGCGCGTCGATGGATTGGGCGTGGGCCGGACAATGCGCTCATCAGGCTTGGCAACTCACAGGGGCTCAAGTCCCAAACCATTGGGGCCCCAGCCGTCTTGGGTCCCTAATGTGTCGAATAAAGCGATGCGTGCGTCTTCCAGACCATAAGCCATCGGTGTCTCTCAAACTGCCCGCGCTTTATCTCGCCACGTCTTGTTCCCTGTCCGTCTTGATGTGAGCCAGGGCTTCCAGCGCTCTGGCTCGAGCCACAAAATGGTCGACAATGGGACGTGGATAGTCCTGACCTAGCCGAACCTGTGCGGCTGAGAGTTCGATGGCGCTGGCGGTCCAGGGCGCGTGGATCACGCCATTGGAAAGCCGGCCCAGTTCCGGGACCCAGCGGCGGACATATGCGCCGTCTGGATCGAATTTTTCGCCCTGGGTGATCGGGTTGAAGATGCGGAAATAGGGTGCCGCATCGGCGCCGCTGCCAGCAACCCATTGCCAACTGGCTGCATTGCTGGCGAGGTCAGCGTCCACCAAGGTGTCCCAGAACCACGCTTCGCCGTCGCGCCAATCGAGCAACAGGTGCTTGATCAGGAACGAGGCTACGATCATTCGCACCCGGTTGTGCATCCAACCTGTGGTCCAGAGCTGACGCATCCCGGCATCGACAATGGGGTAGCCGGTGAGACCTTTCTGCCAAGCGCTCAACGCCTTGGCGTCAACGCGCCAAGGGAAGCGCTCGAACTGCGGACGCAGGGGCGCAGTCGGGAGCGTCGGGAAGTGGAATAGCAGATGCGCCGAGAACTCCCGCCAAGCGACTTCCGAAAGGAAGGTCTCGACTCCGGGCGTCATGGGATCGCCTGTCTGCGCGCTCGCAGCTGTGACGGCGGCACGCCAGACCTGCCAAGGGCCGATCTCGCCAAAGTGCAGATGCGGCGAAAGGCCGGAGGTGCCGGCCTGACCGGGCAGGTTGCGGCGCTCACGGTACGTCAGCAAGCCATCGTCCAGGAAGGTCTGCAACCGGGCCTGCGCGCCGGCTTCGCCTGGGGTCCAGTGTGCGTTCAGGCCTCCAGCCCAATCGGGCCTCGTGGGACGAAGCGCCCAGCTTGCCAAGGCGTCGCTGGCGAGGGATTTGGCGAGCGGCGTCATGTGCGCGGGCGCGGCGATGGGGGTGGGGACTGGTACCGTCGCGCGCAAACTTTTCCAGAAAGGTGTGAACACCTTGTACGGCTGGCCCTGCAGGTTGGCGAAGGTCGAGGGTTCACAAAGTAGGGTCGCGTTGAAGGATCGAGCCTCGATGCCCTTGGCGCGCAAGCCCGCCTTGATCCGCCCGTCGAGAGCCACGGCCCAAGGCTCGTAGCGCCGGTTCCAGACAACAGCCTTGGCCTGGGTTTGCGCCACGAGGGCAGCGATCGCGTCCTGCGCGGGGCCGCGGCGCAGGATCAGGCCGTGGCTGCCGAGTTTGCGCAGGTCGTGGTCCAGGGCCGACAGGGATCCATGCAGCCACCAGCGCGAGGCACCGCCGGGTGCCCAGGCGTCGCAGTCCTGATCGTCGAGGATGAAAACCGGGACCACGGGCTCGCCGCTGGCGGCGGCGTAAGCCAGGGCAGGATTGTCCGCTAACCGCAGATCAGAGCGGAACCAGAGGAGGGTTGTCATTCGCAGGGGCCGCCCACTAGGCGCTCATGGTGAGGCATCTCTCAGCGCCTGAAGACGGCCTGCACGACGTCGGTACGGCCCGTCTCGAACCCAGCTTCGCAATAAGCCAGATAATAGCGCCAAAGTCGCCGGAAGCGATCATCGAAGCCGAGTTGCTCGATTTCCGGCCACCTGCGTTCGAACCGCTCACGCCATAGCCTGAGTGTTCTGGCGTAATCTGTGCCGAAGCGGTGCCATTTCGCCGGATCGGTCGCCAGGCCGACGGCCTCTGCTTCCTTAGCGAGGTGTGCATTCGTCGGAGTCATGCCGCCTGGAAACACCTCGAGCTGGATGAAATCAGGTCGGCGTTGGTAGTCTTCGAAGAGGTCATCGCGAAGGGTAATGACCTGCAGGCCGGCGCGTCCACCCGGCTTCAGGGCCCGCGCCAGGTGATTAAAATAGACGGGCCAGTAGGCACGACCCACCGCCTCGAACATCTCGATAGAGACGGCAGCGTCGAACGTGCCAGCAACGTCGCGATAGTCGAGGAGCTGCACGCTGACCCGCTCGGCGAGACCGGCTTTGAACAGGCGCTCCTCGGCATAGGCCTTCTGGGCTGGCGACAGGGTGATGGCGGTGACGGTGGCGCCGAGCTCACCTGCGGCGTATTCGGCAAAACCGCCCCAGCCACATCCGAGTTCAAGGACGCAATCGCCTGGCCCGATCCCGACTTCACGCGCCAGGGTCTGATACTTCCGCCGCTGGGCGACCTCGAGTGGCTCGGCCGGATCTTCGAACAATGCCGAAGAATAGGTCATGCTGGCGTCAAGCCAGGCTGCGTAGAAGGTGTTTCCCAGGTCGTAGTGGGCCAAGATGTTGCGGCGCGATCCCGCGCGGTTGTTGCGGTTTAGGGCATGGGCAAGTGCACCGCCCAGCTGAAGAACCTTGATGCCTCGCACCCGCTCACCGAGATGGTCGTAATTGGCAGCGATTGCGGTGAGCAGAGCGCCGAGATCGGCGGTGTCCCAGTCACCGGCCAAATATCCCGCGGCAAAGCCTAGGTCTCCACGAGAGAGCACGCGACGCAGCGCGCGCCAACGGCGCACGCTCCAGCGCGCCTCAGGCCCCGAACCGGGCTCGCCAAAGCGTAGCGCGTTGGCGCGGTCGGGCAGGTCGACAATGAGCCGCCCTTGGTTCCAGTGACGAGCCACCTTTTGTAGCACCGGGCGGGCCAGCATCGGACCGGCGTAGGCGGGAAGGGCGTCCAGGGTCATTCGGCCTCGAGTGCTTTCGGAATCCAAGCACGCAATACCGCAACTGCGACCGCTGCGCTAAGGGCTGTGGCGGTGGTCCCCCAGAACAGGTCGAGGACGGTGATTTTCGTTGACCAAGTCGACAGTGTCGCCTGGTTGGTCAGGTCATATGTGGCGTACGCAACCAGGCCGAAGCCTGCGCCTCGAACCAATGCGCTGAGCGGTGAACGCCGCGCAAGACCGGGGGCTACGCAGAAGCCAACTACGCCTGCGAGATAGATCACGTAGAATATCGCCGCTGGGAGGAGCCGCGGCCGGGTGGCCAAAATCGCCCCGATCTCGGCCTGGTAAAGTCGCTGGCTGGCGAGGGTCAGCCATACGCTGTCCAGGGCTAAGAACACGATTCCGCAGGCCAGGTAGGCGGCGGCGTAAAGCCAGAGGCGTCTCATACCGGAGCCAGCCGGTAGTGGCTGACGCCCCATTCTTCGCCCCGGGCGTGGCCAAAGAGGCCTTCGGTCGCGAGAAAAAACAGCCGCCAACGGCGTGCCCAAAGCCTGGCTTGTGGGCCGTAGACGTCGCGTAGCAGGGCGGCGATGTCTTGGGCGCTGGCGTCGTAATTGGCGAGCCAGTCTGAGGCTGTACGCGCATAGTGGGTCCCGTTCCAGCGCCACTCGGCCTCGACGTCGAAGAGGTCGCCGAAGCGCCGGATAAGGCCGTGGCTTGGCATCACCCCACCCGTGAAGAAGTGTTGGGCGATCCAATCTGAAGGGTCGTCGACATCAAACCTGTAGGGTGCAGCCCGATGGCTGAACACATGCAGAAAGAGGCGGCCTTGTGGCGTCAGCCAATCGCGCGCGCGACCCAGAAGGACGCGCCAATTGGACATGTGTTCGAACATCTCCACCGATACGATCCGATCGAACCGAAGCTCGGTGGCGAAATCGTTCATGTCGGTCGTAATGACCTTCAGGTTCGAAAATCCCTCCTGTCGCGCGCGACCTTCGATGAAGGCTCGCTGGGGTGCCGAATTCGACACACTGACGATCTGGGCGTTGGGATAGGCCCGCGCCATCCATAGGCTGAGCGACCCCCAACCGCAGCCCAGCTCCAGGATCGCCTGGCCATCGGAAAGGCCTGCATTCTCG
This sequence comes from uncultured Alphaproteobacteria bacterium, assembly GCA_903860975.1. Classification (GTDB taxonomy): domain Bacteria; phylum Pseudomonadota; class Alphaproteobacteria; order Caulobacterales; family Caulobacteraceae; genus Phenylobacterium. The sequence goes on along the minus strand of CAIOSI010000037.1, from coordinate 40,180 downwards.
CAGGTGCGCCGAAGCGCCTCGACCTCGGCCTCCGCCAGCGTGGCCCCGTCGTGCGAATAGTATCCGCAGGAGTATTTCAGGCGCGGACCGAGCACGTGTTCGAAAAAGGCCGCTGGCAGCTCGTAGTGCTGAATATTGGCCGCATCGGGATGCTCCGCGACGCGAAAGTCAGCCATGTCACGGGCGAAGTCAGCCTCATGGGCCGAAGTGGCGCGGCTCAGCCGGCGCCGGGCGCCTGAAACCAGGACGTCAACCGCGGCGCGGCGGACGAAGTCGGGCAGGGGCGCGCCTTCGAAAAGGTTCACAGCGACCGCAACAGCTTGGCTCAAGTTGACGCTCCAGATCTGGAGAAGGGAAAAAACGCGGGTACGCGAGACTGGTAGTCGCGGTAGAGCTGCCCGCGGCTGGCAAGCATGGCGCGCTCCAGCGGCGGCACACCACTCACCCTGGTGAGCAGCAGGTACATCACGACCGGCGCGACGAGGCTCGTCCAGAACCAGGGGCGTGCCAGGCCAAAGCCCAAGGCCGCGGTCGGATAGGCCATCCACATCAGCCACTCGAAGACATAGTTGGGGTGGCGCGACCAGGCCCAAAGGCCCACATCGCAAACCTGTCCGCGGTTGGCCGGGTCAGCCTTGAAGCGTGTGAGCTGGGCGTCGGCCAGGGCTTCGCCTGCGACGGCACCGGCGAAGATCAGCACTGCGGCGGCGTCAAAGACCCCAAGCGCACGAGGGACGTGGGCCGCGATCAAGACGCTCAGCGCCAGCACCGCGCCCACGGGCCCTTGTACCAGCATGAAACCTAGAAGATCGCGTTGGAAGCGTTCGCCCTGTTCCTCCCGCATCGCTCGGTATCGCGCGTCTTCCGGGCTGTGGCGGACACGCAGCGCAATATGCAGGCCGAGCCTTACGCTCCAGGCTGCGCAAAGACCCGCCGTCAGCACCCGACGCGTTATGGGTGCCTCAAAGCTGTCGAGGGGGATAATTGCGCAGAGGCTGGCCGCAAGGCCGGTCCCGAAGGTCCAGAACACATCTGACCAACCGGCGTTGCCGAGACGAGCCTGTAAAAACCAGCCGGCCAACATCACCGCAGTTAAGGCTAAAAGCGCGACGCCGATGGCGAGGACGATCTCTGGCATGGGTCTCCTGAACGCTCTACTGACCCATTTACGGTCCGCTGGACGCCATGGATGCACCATGTCTGCATCCATCGCTAGCTGGACTTCGTAGACAGTCCTACGTCGCCTGTGGCGGCGGACGAGGAGACGATCTTGAGGCAGAAGATTGCAGTAATTGGCTCTGGCATCTCTGGCATGAGCGCTGCCTGGCTGCTCTCGCAGCGACATGACGTCACGGTGTTCGAGCGCGCCGGCCGGCTCGGTGGCCATAGCAATACGGTCGCAGTCAACTGGCCGGACGGCCAGACGACCCACGTCGACACAGGCTTCATCGTCTACAATGAGCTAAACTATCCAAATCTGACGGCGCTGTTCAGCCATCTTGGCGTGGCGACCCGCAAGGCCGAGATGGATTTCGCCGTCTCCCTGAATGGCGGCGCGATGGAATATGGCAGCGCCCGGCCGACGGCGGTGTTCGCCCAAAAGCGCAATCTACTGCGCCCCAGGTTCTGGGCCATGTTGCGAGACTTGGTTCGCTTCTACCGTGAAGCCCCCGATGACGCAGCCCTGCACAGCGAAGCGCTCATCTCGATCGGTGACTACCTGAGTTCGAGCGGTTACAGCTCGGCCTTTCTGGACGACCACCTGTTGCCCCAGGCCGCCGCCATCTGGTCGGCTTCCGTTGGTTCAATCGCCGAGTATCCTGCCGCCGCACTGGTGCGATTTTTCGAGAACCACGGTCTGCTGAAGTTAAACGGGCGGCCGCAATGGCGCACGGTCGAGGGCGGTTCGATCAACTACATTGGCAAACTCACCGGAGCCTATAGTGACCGCGTTCGGCTGGGCTGCGGCGTGCGCCGGGTCAGTCGGCCTGAAGGCGGTGTGTTGATTGAGGACGATGCCGGCGAGGTGCATCGCTTCGATCAGGTAGCGATCGCGACCCATGCCGACCAGGCGCTCGCAATGCTTGGCGATCCGAGCGAGGCCGAGCAGCGTCTGCTGAACGCCTTTCGCTACAGCCGCAGTCCCGCTGTGCTCCACACCGACGCTGCGCTTATGCCGCAACGCCCGGCGGCGTGGTCGAGCTGGAATTACATCGGTGAGCGCGGTGACGCTGAGGGCGGCTGCGTCACCTATTGGATGAACCGATTGCAGACGCTCAAGACGCCTCAGCCTGTATTCGTAACGCTCAATCCCCACCAGGCGCCTGATCCGGCTAAGGTGCTGAAGGTCGAGACCTACGACCATCCGTTGTTCGACGCACCCGCGATCGTCGCCCAGCGTCAGCTCTGGAGCCTGCAAGGTGAGCGGCAAACTTGGTTTTGCGGCGCCTACTTCGGATCCGGTTTCCATGAAGATGGGCTGCAATCTGGATTGGCCTGCGCCGAGGACATGGGGGGCGCGCGCCGGCCTTGGTCTGTACCCAACGAGTCCGGTCGGATCCACCTGGCACCGAGCCGAGCCGTCGAGCTGGCGGCGTGAGTAGCTCGGCTCTTTATGCGGGAAAGGTGGTTCACACCCGTACCCGCCGCCATCACCGGCTGCGCTACAGCATATTCCAGCTTCTGCTCGACCTGGACGACCTCGACGACCTCGACACGCGCCTAAGGCTGTTTTCTGTCAGGCGATGGAATTTGGTGGGGTTTGACCCCGCCGATCATCTGGCCGGCCCTGCGGTGGCGCTGCGTGATCAGGTCCGCGCCTTGGCGGCCCAATCGGGCATCGTATTGGATGGCGGACCGATCCGGCTGCTGTGTATGCCGCGCGTTCTGGGACACGCCTTCAATCCCCTCAGCCTATTCTTCTGCCATCGTCTGGACGGCGCGCTGGCGGCGATCCTCTATGAAGTCAACAATACCTTCGGTGAACGGCACGTCTACGTGATGCCCGTCGAGCCCGACCAGGCCGAAGGGCCTTGGATCGAACAAAGCTGCGCCAAAAGCTTCTTCGTCTCGCCATTCATGCCCATGGACCTGAATTATGCCTTCCGCGTGCTGCTGCCCGGCCCTGCCGCCGCCGTACGTCTGGAGGTCGCCGACGCCGAGGGACCGCTCCTATTTGCGAGCTTTCACGGAAAGGGCGAGTTGATCACCGACGGGGCGCTTTTACGCGCCTTTCTGGGGGCGCCGCTTCTCAGCCTCAAGGTGCTGGGCGCGATCCACTGGGAGGCGCTCTGGATCTGGCTGAAGGGGATGTCGCTGCAGCCGCGGACGCCCAGGTCGGGCATGGGCGTGACGGTTGTGCAGGCCGGCCTTGGCCGGGACGCCGCCTAGGTGCGGCGGTATTCAAGGAGCGAGTGGTCCGGCAGCCGACCGCGAAGGGCCGTCCAGACACCGTCCTCGTCGTACCAGTCCTCGATTTGAGCTTCGCCGGTCACTGCCCACCGGGTCGCAGCTCCGCTGAGTGGCGGCGGCAGGCGATCGCCCAGGTGCCGGACGCAAATCACCTTCAGCATCTTTCCCGTTTGTGGATTGAAAAGCGGCCCCCGCATCGCCTCTGCGTTCCAATGCGTAAGAGGCGCGGCCGCGTCAGGAGCGCGGACCACACCGGCCGTGGTTTCGATGCGCAGGCTGTTGTCTTCGTGCGCTGCGGTGAGGTTCTCAGCTTTGCCATTGGTTGACGTTCTGGTCTCCAGCCGCTCAAACCGTCCTTCGCGCCATTGCTCGATGGCATGATGTTCGTATCGCAAGATTGGGACTGGCCCGAGATGGACGCTCATGGCGACGGCGCTCGTCACCTTCTGCGCGCCCTCAGCACGCGAAAACACAACGTCTTGTTCGCCAATGTGCGCGCCGTTGCGAAACACGGCGAACTGTAATCGCCCATCTCGCGGCGGGCTCGCATGGGCCCCGGACGCGAAAAGTCCCGCCGCCGCGAGCAACGCCCTACGATGAAGGCCTGAGGGGATCGATTTGGTCATGGGCGGCTCCGATCCTGGACTGTACGCCTCAATCCCGGCGGCAGATGCGGGGTGGTTTCGTCCGCGTTGCGTTGTGACCGACATTTTGGTCCTGACCCAAGGGTGGGAATTAACCCCAGATGCACTGACCTGCCCCTGATCTTCGATCCAGCCAGGACCAGAGGTTCAGCCTTTGTGCCTTATTGATCCAGGGCGAACCGGACGTGCGTCTCGGGAAGCCAGGCCGGAGCGTTCGGCCCTGTGCGCCTCGCACGAGCGGCAGTCCTGCCGCAAAATGATGGTGCCCCCGGTCGGAGTCGAACCGACACACCTCTCGGTACTGGATTTTGAGTCCAGCGCGTCTACCAATTCCACCACAGGGGCACGCGCGTTGGGACTTAACAATCGCTGCTGCTTGAGACAAGCCATCGCGCCGATTGGCCGCTGCTATATGGGCTTTGCTCTTGCTTTCGGCCTATGCGTCAAGCTGCGGACGCGGCGGCCTCCTGGGGGGGGGGCTAAGTCGTCAGGAATGTGCCGCGAGCGTTTTATCGCCCAGGGTGACGATGTCTCAATGTCTGTGCGCGCTCTTGAGCATCGACAACAGCAACTCTAACTGATAATCAATCGCAACTAAATGGTTTCCGCTGAAAGTCGCGCCATGCTCGCAAAGTCCGCCGAGACCGCCGCTGCCAAAGCCGGCCGGACCTTGCGGCTGAGTGAGACCAAGCCGGGGGACCATGGCGTCATCGTTGAGGTGCGGGCCGGGAGCCATTCGGGTGGCCACGGCGTCGCCGTCGATGAGCTTCAGCGGCGTCTTCTGGAGTTCGGCTTTGTGGAAGGCGCTCAGATCGAGGTGCTGCACGAGGGTGCGATCTGGCGCGATCCGATCGCGGTGCGCCTCGACGACATGCGCATAGGCCTTCGGCGTCGCGACGCCGAAGGCGTCTGGATCCGGCTCGACGCCAAATGACCGACGTCCCACTGCCAACCGCTCGCGTCGCACTGGTCGGAAATCCCAATTCGGGAAAGACGGCACTGTTCAACGCTCTGACAGGCAGCCGCCAGAAGGTGGCCAACTATGCCGGCGTTACAGTCGAGCGGAAGGAAGGTCAGATCGCGACTGCCAGCGGCCGATCTTTGTCCGTCCTGGACCTGCCGGGCACCTATTCTCTGCGCGCCCGCAGCCCCGATGAGGTTGTCACCCGCGATGCGGTGCTCGGCAAGCTCTCCGGTGAGGCGCCTCCAGATGTGCTGATCTGCGTGGCAGACGCCACGAACCTTCGCCTGGTCTTGCGGCTGATCCTGGAGTTGAAGGCCGTGGGCCGCCCGATGGTGCTGGCGCTAAACATGTTCGACATCGCTCAGCGACAGGGTCTGCGGATCGACCTGGAGGGTCTGTCTCGTGAGATCGGGTGCCCGATTGTGACAACGGTCGCGACGCGAAAACGCGGTATCGAGGATTTGGTCGCCCAGGTCGAAAACCTGATCGCGAGCGGTGTGTTATCCACCGACAACATCTGGCGCGAACCTGACGCGGGTCAGATCCGCGACGCCCACCGCGAGGCGCAACGCATCCTGAAGGGCAATGTTCGCGCGCCTGAGCGGCCGGACACCTTTACCGGCAAAGTTGACAGTGTGCTGCTGCATCCCTTCGCCGGGCTCGCAATCCTATTCACCCTGTTGTTCGTCATGTTCCAGGCAGTCTTTACTTGGTCAAAGGCTGTCGGCGACCTGATGAGCGATGGATTCGGCGCGTTGGGCGCCTCCCTCGTCGCCCATCTGCCCGCCGGTATTCTGACCAGCTTTCTGACAGAAGGCCTTATCTCAGGCGTGGGTTCGGTGCTCGTCTTCCTTCCACAGATCCTGGTGTTGTTTTTCTTCATCATCCTCTTGGAAGATTTCGGCTACATGGCCCGTGCGGCTTTCCTTATGGATCGGATCATGGGCGGTGCTGGCCTGCACGGGCGGGCTTTTATCCCCCTTCTGTCCAGCTTCGCCTGCGCGATCCCTGGCATCATGTCGACGCGCGTGATCGACAACCGACGCGACCGGTTGACGACCATCATGGTCGCGCCGCTGATGACATGTTCAGCGCGCATCCCTGTCTACACCCTGATCATTTCGGCTTTCATTCCCAACACCAAGGTGGCGGGCGTGCTGAGCTTGCCTGGGCTCGTGATGTTCGGGCTCTATGCTTCGGGCATTCTAAGCGCGCTGGGCGTCTCTTTCATCACGCGCCGGCTGTTGTGGCGCGGGGCTGTCGAACCCTTCCTGATGGAGTTACCCGCCTACAAGCTTCCCGATCCCCTGAACGTGGCGCGCAGCCTCTATCTGCGGGCCCAGATCTTCATCACCAGGGCTGGGACCATCATCCTGCCGATGATGATCCTGGTCTGGTTCCTGTCGTCCTTCCCGGGGGCTCCAGCGGGCGCCACCGATCCGGCTATCAACTACAGCTTGGCCGGCCGCATCGGCCACCTGCTTCAGCCTGTGCTTGGGCCCATCGGTTTCAACTGGCAAATGACGGTCGCCCTGATCCCCGGTTTTGCTGCACGTGAAGTCGCCGTAGCGGCTCTGGGAACAGTCTATGCGATCGGCAATTCGGACGCCCATCCAGGCGCGCTAGCGACAACCCTCCAACACCATTGGTCGATCGCCACTGGGCTCGCGTTCTTGGCCTGGTACGTCTTCGCTCCGCAATGCGCCTCCACCATTGGAGTTGTAAAACGCGAGACGAACTCCTGGCTCTGGCCGGCGATCATGTTGATCTACATGACCACACTCGCCTACTTGGCGGCGCTCGTTGTCTACCAAGTCGCCCGTGTGTGCGGGCTCGGCTAACATTTAAGCGGCCCTCATCTTTTAATTCAGAATTCAATCCAGACTTTAACGCGCAGCTCATGGTGAGGGCGGCAGACTGCAGCATCATGCCGAAAACGCCTGAATCTGACCAAGATGACGCCCCCCGCAAAAAGCCGGCGCGTGGGTCTCAAATCCTCGCCAAACGCGTCCGCAAGGCCCTGCTGTCGCTCGGCGGCGAAGCGCACCGCGCGATGGTTATCCAAACTGTGGCCCGCGAGCTTGGCCATGATGTTGGACAGATCTCCGAAGAGCTCCAGGCCTGCGTGATCCTCTCCTTCGAGGAAAACTGGCGCGATGAGCGTCGGCGAGCCACTTACGGCTTCCATCTCCCTTTTGGCGAAGGCTCGCACCGCTGGGGCGTCCTTCTGGAGCAAGACCTCGTCCACTAGCTCAGACTAGATCGAAACGTCTCCCGCCAGCTGTCCGGCGGCGGCCTGCAGGCGCGTCAGAAGACGTTTGAGCAGGGCCACGTCCTGCGGCGCAAGCCCCGCGATCAGGGCCGCTTCATAGGCTAATGCTAAGGGGGCGATTTCTCCGTGCAGGCTAGAGCCTTCTTCCGTCAGGGCCAGCACATGGCTGCGGCCGTCGGCGTGGTGTTCTGAGCGCACCACAAGGTGGCGCTTCAGAAGGCCTTGGGCGGCGCGGCTCACGGTCACCTTGTCCATGACCGTGCGCGCCACGATCTGGCCCTGGGTCAGGCCACCGTCTTCGGCCAACACACAAATTACCCGCCATTGCGGCACGGAGAGCGCGAAGCGGTCCTGATAGGAACGCGCGATCAGACCTGATACGGCGTTTGAGGCGACGGACAGTCGGTAGGGCAGATAGGCGTCGAGACGGAACTCATCGCCCTTCGCGCGTCCCGATGCCGCATCGTACTTCATGCTGCGATCACCGTCTGCTCGATAGCTCCGAAGATCGAGTGACGCTTTGCGTCGCGCATCTCGATCCGCACCGTATCGCCGATCGCCAAAAACGGAGTCTTGGGCTCGCCCGCCGAGATGGTCTCGATGGTGCGGATTTCGGCGAGACAGGAATAGCCGACGCCGCCCTCAGCGACCGGTTTTCCGGGCCCGCCATCGGGGCCACGGTTAGAGACTGTGCCGGAGCCGATGATCGATCCGGCTGACAGAGCGCGGGTCTTGGCGGCGTGCGCGATGAGGGTTCCGAAGTCGAAGGTCATGTCGACACCGGCATCGGCTTCGCCAAGCAGCTTGCCGTTTAGCTCGACCAAGAGCGCCCCCGAAAGCTTGCCATCCTTCCAGCCGGAAAGATCGTTGGGCGTGACGGCGACCGGCGAGAACGCCGATGCGGGCTTCGATTGGAAGAAGCCAAAGCCCTTCTCGAGTTCGCCTAAGATCAAGCCGCGCAAGGATACGTCATTGCAAAGCATGACCAGCCGGATCGCAGCCAGCGCCTGTTGGCGGTTCGCGCCTTGCGGCACATCGCCCACGACGACAGCGATTTCGCCCTCAAGGTCGAGGTCCCAAGCCGGGTCACCCAGCGAGATGGGGTCGCGGGGTGCAAGGAAACCGTCTGAGCCGCCCTGGTAGATCAGCGGATCGGTCTGGAAGCTTTCTGGCACCTTTGCGCCGCGCGCTTGGCGAACCAAGGCCACGTGGTTCACATAGGCTGAGCCGTCGGCCCACTGAAAGGCTCGCGGCAATGGGCTTGCGGCTTGGTGCTCGTGAAAGCGCTCTTTGGGCACTGCGCCAAGCTCAAGGCTCTCGGCCAGTCCCCGCAACGCCGGCTCGCAGCCCGCCCACTGATCCATCGCCGCCTGAAGGGTCGGGGCGATGTGGTGCGCCTCCGTGAACCAGGCGAGGTCATTGGAGACCACTACAAGCCGTCCGTCGCGGCCACCCTTCAGAGACGCAAGCTTCATTGGAACTCCTGTCTATGGGACGCCGTTTCGGGCGATTGAGCGGGTCAACCTAGCGCCTTGTTCGAAGGAATGTGGCTCGTAAATGTTGACCTCGACACGAATATCGCCGCCAGCCTCGCTCGCCCAGAGGTCGCTGCGTTCGAAACAGACCTCACAGCCACCGGGCGTGAAGCCCTCGTAGGTATCGCCCCATGGGGTGGTTTTGGCGAGTTCGTCCCAGCCGCGTGTGCAAGCCCGATCAATCTCCTCGAGGGCAGCGTCTTGCCGGTCGCGCGCGAAGCTCAAACCTGTCCCTTCCAGCTGTCGACGTAGGCCGCATTCTCGACGCTGATCGCGGCCTCGCCGACCTCGAGCGCATCACGGGTGTCGATCATTACAGCGTATTCGTTGGTGGCGGGCTTGGGCTGGCTCAACATATTCTTCAGCGCCTTGGGGTGCGGCCCGTGGGTAAAGCCCGATGGGTGAAAGGTCATCATGCCGGCTTCGATTTGGTCGCGGCTGAAAAAGTCGCCGGCATGGTAGAATAGCACCTCTTCGAAGTCGTCGTTGTTGTGGAAAAATGGCACCTTAAGCGCGCCTGGGTCTGTTTCGAAGGGACGCGGGGCGAAGGTGCACACGACGAAGCGGTCGCTCAGGAACGTCGTGTGGACGCTGGGCGGCAGGTGGTAGCGATGACTGGAGACGGGGCGCAGATCGGCCACGTTCAGTCGTACGGGTGCCAGATCACCGTGCCAGCCGATGGCGTCGAGCGGGTTATATGGATAGGTCAGCGTCGAGACCTCGCCGCGCTTCTTGATTTCGACACCAACCTCGCCCGGCTCGTTCTGGTGGGCCTTGAACGCCTCATCGATGACGGGCGTCTCCAGCATTGCCGGGTCGAACAGAGCATGAGCGCCAAGCAGACCGCGATCGGGCAAGCCGAAGTGGTTGTTGGTGGCCTCAATCATCAGAATGGCGCAAGGCGATACAGGGGCGATGCGCCACATCGTCCCGCGCGGCAGGTAGAGATAATCGCCCGCGCGATAGGTCAGTCTCCCATAGTCGCAGTAGAGCTCACCTGCACCCTGGTGAACAAACAGCAGCTGATCGCCGTCGGCATTGCGGGCGAGCGAAGGCATGGCGTCAGCAAGCTTCCAGAACCTGATCTCGGCTGCGGCATTGAAGAGAACCTTTCCGGCCCGCCAGGGGCTGGGCTCGGCCGCCTTCAGCGCGTTGAGGTCGAAGGCGCGCGGACGCAGTGGGCCCTCGAAATTTACCCAGCCGGTCGGGGGGCGCGCGTGATGAATGAAGGACGCCGGGCCAAAGAATCCTTCTTTGGAAATCTCCCGTTCATAGGTTCCGGCCGGCATGTCGGCGTGAGCTTGGCGAGAATGCTCGCCTTGCGCGCCTCGAACGGGGATCCAATTGCGAGATGCCATCCTAGGGATCGTCCTTGTAGACGCCCACGAGGAGCGGTTGGTCACTGGCGATACGGGCACGATACATACCTGATGTATTGAAACTCCAGGCCATCTGACCGTCCCGCGCCACAGCTATGACGCCACCGTCACCGCCCAGCACTGTGAGGTCCTCCTGGACAACCTTGTCGACGGCCGCCTGGAGGGTGAGCCCCTTGAACTCCACCAGCGCGCAGATGCTGCGGGCCACCGAAAGCCGGATGAAGAATTCACCTGCGCCGGTACATGAGACCGCCGCTGATGCGTTGGACGCATAGGTCCCTGCGCCAATAATCGGTGAATCTCCGACACGTCCCCAACGTTTGGCGGTGATTCCCCCCGTCGATGTCCCTGCCGCGACATTGCCATCGCAATCCAACGCCACGACGCCGACCGTCCCACGTTTGCCCTCGTCATGAGCAAGGCCGGCGCGGGCGTCCAGCGTCGTGGGCGCGCCGCTGGGGCGCGGTGGAATCGGCAGGCCCTGTCGCTCAAGGTCTCGCACAAGCGCGCTCCAGCGCCGTTCGGTGAAGAAAAACGATGGCTTGACCGCCTCGAGGCGACGGCTTCTGGCGAAGGCTTCGGCCCCCTGGCCACCCAGGAAGACGTAAGGCGAGTGCTCCATAACCGCTCTCGCCGCGGAGATGGGATGGCGAGTTCGCGTAAGCCCCGCAACCGCGCCCGCCCCAAGGGTCGCACCGTCCATGACCGAGGCGTCGAGCTCGATTTCGCCCTCGGCCGTGAAGACTGCGCCACGACCGGCATTGAAGAGCGGGTCTTCCTCCAGCATCTGGATCGCAGCTTCAATCGCATCGAGCGCCGAGCCGCCCGCCTTCAGCACCGCCGCGCCTGCTTCAGCGACGCGACCCATAGCCCCACGATAAGCAGCTTCCTGCTCTGGCCGCAGATGTTGGCGCTCAATTACGCCTGCTCCGCCGTGCGCCACGAGCGCCCAATTGGCCATTGCGCCTACGCCTTCACGGGCAACACGCCGCGACGCAGCTGGTCCAGCTCTATGGACTCGAACAGAGCCTTGAAGTTACCTTCCCCGAAGCCCTCGTTGCCCTTGCGCTGGATCAGCTCGAAGAAGATGGGGCCGATCATGTTTTCAGTGAAGATCTGCAAGAGGAGGCCCTGACCCGCGGTGGGCGCGCCGTCCAGAAGGATCTTGTCGGCCTTCAGGCGCTGGATGTTCTCACCATGGCCCGGCACCCGAACGTCGAGCTGTTCGTAGTATGTGTCCGGGCTGTCCTGGAATTTCACCCCCCGGTCCCTCATCGCCTCGACCGCCTGGAAGATATCGTCGGCGCCCAGCGCCACATGCTGGATACCTTCGCCGTGATAGTCGCGCAGGAACTCCTCAATCTGCGAGTGATCGTCCTGGCTCTCGTTCAACGGGATGCGGATTTTGCCGCAAGGGCTGGTCATCGCCTTGGAGATTAAAGCCGTTTGAGCGCCTTCAATATCGAAATAGCGGATCTCACGGAAGTTGAAGATGCGCTGATAGAAGTTCGCCCACTTGACCATGTTGCCGCGGAAGACGTTGTGGGTCAGGTGGTCGATGTAGGTCAGGCCTATGTCGTTTTGGGCCATAGCCTCGGCCGCGCCGGGAAGAGGCACAAAATCAACATCGTAGATCTCTTGTGCGCCATACCGATCGACCAGATAGAGGTTCGACCCGCCGATCCCCTCGATCGCAGGGATATTCAGCTCCATCGGGCCGACGGGGCCAACGACCGCCTTCGCGCCGCGCGCGATCGCCATCTCTAACGCCTTTGCGGCGTTCGTCACGCGGAACGCCATGGCGTTGGCCGAAGGGCCGTGGATCTGACGGAAATCCGCGGGCTGGCCCGAGGCTTCCATGTTGAGGATGAAATTGATGTCGCCTTGGCGCAAGCGCAGCACGTTCTTCGAGCGGTGCTTGGCCACCGCCGAAAAGCCCATAATTTCAAATAGGCTCTTCAGCCGCTCCGGTTCGGGCGAGGTGAACTCCACAAACTCGAACCCGTCCGTCCCAAGCGGATTTTCGAAGAGATCGCGCCCTTGCGGCTTCAACTCGACGGTCATGCGGCAAACTCCTGCTAGGCGCTCATAGTATCATTTGAAACAAGTTTGCGGTAGCCGCAAGACAGACTCATGTTGGCCTGCTAGCTCATCATTCCAACCTGCCTGCGGGATCGCCGATGCTTCGCAAGACCTACGATTGGGTGATGGGCCTTGCCGCATCGCCACACGCGCCGATCGCGCTGGGCGTCGTGGCCTTCTGCGAAGGCCTGTTTTTCCCGATTCCGCCCGATGTCTTGCTGATGCCGGTAGTGCTCGCCGATCGACAGCGCGCGATGCGATACGCCCTGCTAACGATCGTTTGCTCGATCGCTGGCGGCTCCTGCGGATATGCGGTCGGCTTCTTCCTGCAGCCCCTCGGCCAATGGCTGCTCTCCTTGACGGGGGCAAGTTACGAGGCCTTCCATGCTTGGTACGCCCAGTGGGGCGCTCTGCTGATCGCCGTGCCGATCCCCTACAAGATCACGGCCATCGCCTCTGGTCTCGCCAAGCTGAATTTTGGCCTCTTCATCGGCGTCTCTGTCTTGGTCCGCGGCTTGCGATTCTCGATGGAGGCTCTGTTGCTCAAGATCTACGGCGAGCCCATCAGGACCTTTGTTGAGCGGCGACTGGCGCTGGTGGCGAGTGCTGCGGCGGTGCTGATCGTCGGGCTCGTTATGGCGTTGAAGTTCGCTCACTAGGCCACCACGCCAGAGCCAGGCTATAGAAGCCTATATGTTGACAATGCTGCGACCCATCCTTGAACGTTGGCGGTTCTTCGCGTTGCTGGCCTCAGTCGCAATGCTGGCCATCGCCCATGCCTTCCAGACCTTTGGCGGCCTGGCACCCTGCGAACTCTGCCTGAAGCAGCGGACCGTCTATTGGGTGGCGGGATCTGTCGGCGCATTGGCGATGATCTTGGTGCGTCTACCCGGCGGTCCACGCCTTCGCGAGGCGAGCTGTTGGCTGCTCGCGCTGGTGTTCCTAGCGGGCGTCGGTGTGGCTGGCTATCATACCGGCGTCGAGTTGAAGTACTGGCCTGGGCCGCAGAGCTGCTCGGGCGGTGGTACGGTGACCGCAGCGGCGTTGCGGGATTTGCTCAATGGCGGCGGGGTCAAGATGCCGGCCTGCGATCAGCCCGCCTGGATGTTTGCTGGGGTCTCTATGGCGGGCTGGAATACCTTCGCCTCGTCGATCTTTGTGGGCTTGAGCATTTCTGCAGCGGTCCGTGAGCGAGGAAAGCGGTGATCAACAAGCCAATTCCATCGCGTCCTGGTCGAGGCGCACAGTCGGCCCGAATGGCCGAGATCCTGCGTGTCGACCATGCCGGGGAGATGGCGGCTGTCGCGATCTATCGCGGCCAGCGCAGCGTCCTGGGCACTGCCGCTGGCCACGAGCGCATCACCGGACAGCTGGCCGAAATGGAGGCCCAGGAAGCGGCCCACCTGGCCCGCTTCGAGCGCCTGCTGACGCAGCACAAGGTGCGCCCGACGGCGCTGGCGCCTGTTTGGCGGCTGGCGGCCTTCGCCCTGGGCGCAGGTACGGCTTTAATGGGCGACAAGGCCGCTCACGCCTGCACAGAGGCGGTAGAGAACGTCATCGAAGAGCATTACGCCCATCAGATCGCCGAACTCAAAACCCGTGACCCGGACCTCGCTGCGGAGCTGTCCACGTTTAGAGACGAGGAACTTGCCCACCGCGATCTGGCCGTGGAGGAGGGCGCACATGGTGCCGTTGGCTACGGGTTCCTCTCCGCGGTGATCGGCGTAGGTTGCCGTGCGGCAATTAAAATCAGCGAGAAACTTTAGGGTCTGCGCCCGACTTCCAGCCGCCGCCGAGCGACTGGATCAGCGCCACCGCCGTCGTCTGGCGTTGGGCTGCCGATTGGGCCAGCGCGCGACGTGCGTTGTAGGCCGCAGCCTGTGCGGTGACGACGTCGGTATAGCGCACTTGGCCGGACTTATACTGGTTGGCGACGATCGTCTCAGCAGCGTCCGCGGCCGCTGAGGCTTGTCGGCGCAAGTCGCCCTGTTGCGCCAGGACGCGGGTGGCGATGAGCTGGTTTTCGACCTGTCCGAGCGCTTCCAACACGGTCTCACGGTATTTCGCCACGGCCTGATCGCGCGCCGCCTTCGCTTCGTTCACGCGGGCCCGGCGGGCTCCGGCGTCAAAGACTGTTTCCGCAACCGATGCGCCATAGCTCCAGAGTGAGGTTGAACTCTTGATCAGCGTGCCCAGCTCGTTGGCCGCAAATCCGTAGGCTCCCGTCAACGTCAGGTCTGGGAAGTAGGCCGCGGTCTGTATGCCGATCTGGGCGTTGGCCGTCCTGACCCGCCGCTCGGCGCTAGCGATATCGGGCCGGCGTTGAAGAAGACTGGACGGCACCGCCGGCGGCATGACGGGCACGGTCTCAACCCAAGGCGCGGCGGCAAGCGAGAAGGCGCCTGGCGCCTCGCCCACCAGTATGGCGATCGCATGTTCGTAGTTTGCGCGTTGCTGACCCAGGCCAGCCAGGTCGGCCTGGGCGTTTGCGAGCTGCGTCTGGGCCTGGAAGACGTCGCTCTTGACCGTAACGCCGGCGTTATAGCGGTTCTGAGCGATGGTCAGCTCTCGCTGGTATGCCTCGACTGTCGCACGATCGAGCGCGATCTCTGCATCGGCCTCTCGCAGGCCGAAGTAGTTGTCGGCAAGTTCGCCCTGCACCGAGAGCCGCGCTGCGGCCAGATCTGCCGCACTGGCCTCGGCGTTTGACTTGGCGGCTTCAATGGAGCGGCGAATACGGCCCCATACGTCCGCCTCCCAGGTTGTGCCCAGGCTCGCGCGATATTGTGAAGTGTTCTGGCTTGCCGCGGTTTTGCCGCCGCTGCCCGATTCTGTGCCGTTTCCCGTCAGGTTCACGGTTGGAAACAGCGTCGCCTGCTGCTCGCTGACAACGCCCCGGGCTTGGCGATAGGCAGCTTCGGCAGCGATGATGTTCTGGTTCGAGACCTGGACCCTGCCTTCCAGCCCGTTCAGAGTCGCATCGCCGAATAAGGTCCACCAGTCTCCGCGATCGAGCGTGTCAGCAGGCGCTGCCAGCGACCAGCCGGCCGCTTCCTTGAAGCTCGGTGACAGTGGGGCCGTGGGCCGCACATAATTTGGCCCGACAGCGCAGCCGGCTAAGGCTGCCGCCGTGAAAAGGGCGACGGAGGCAAAACGGAAAGGGGCGTGCTTCATGCGGGCTGGACCTGGCCTTCGCCGCTGTGGCGGCTGAGGTAGCGTTCGTCGCGGGACGAGCGCCGCAACCGGTCGATGTAGACGTAGACCACAGGCGTGGTCAGAAGTGTGAGCAGCTGGCTGGCGATGAGGCCGCCGATGATTGCGATGCCTAAAGGCTGGCGCAGCTCCGAGCCTTCCCCAAAGCCAATCGCCAACGGCAGGGCGCCGAGACCGGCGGCAAGCGTGGTCATCAAGATCGGGCGGAACCGCAGCAGGCAGGCTTCGCGCACGGCCTCAACGGCGGAAAGACCGCGGCTGCGCTGAGCGTCCAGCGCGAAATCGATGATCATGATGGCGTTCTTTTTCACAAGGCCGATCAGCAGGAAGATGCCGATCAGGGCAATGATCGAGAATTCCATCTTGAAGATCATCAGCATCAGAAGCGCCCCGAACCCTGCTGAGGGCAGAGTTGAGAGAACGGTGATCGGGTGGATCAGGCTCTCGTAGAGGATGCCCAGCACGATATAGATCGCCGTGAGCGCCGCCAGGATCAGAACAGGCTCCTGCTTCAGGGTGTCGGCGAAACCCTTGGCCGTGCCCTGGAAGGAGCCGCGCACGTTAGTGGGCATGTGGATATCGGCTTCCGCCTGCTGAATGGCGATGGTGGCATCGCTAAGGGATTTCCCCTCTGCGAGATTGAAGGAGACGGTTGTGGCGAGTTCGGCGTCCTGGTGATTGATCGCCGAGGGGGTGGCGCGATTGTAGAACTTTGCGATTGCTGACAAGGGCACCATCTTGCGAACGGCGGTGTTGAGCGCACTGCCTGTGCCAGGGTCGCGGGCGCCGGGGTTTGCGGCCTGGCTTGCCGCTGCGCCATTTGCGCCGCTGGCTCCGCCCGAGGAGGAGCTAAAGCCGGTCGTGCTGGCGCTGGCTTGGGTGGCGGCGGCATTGGCGGCAGCGACCGCTGAGGCGTTCTGGGCGCCCTGAGCCTGGGCTCTTTTTTGCGCCGCTGTGGCCACCACCACCGAGGAACTGGCCGGCACATAGATGTTGTTCAGCGAGTCTGGTCCGAAGCTGTAGACCGGCGCGGTCTCCATAATCACGCTGTACTGATTGAGGTCCTGGTAGATATTGGCCACCGGGCGCTGGCCAAAGCTGTCGTAAAGGGCATTGTCCACATCGCGCAGGTTGACGCCCAATCGCGCGGCGGAGTCGTGGTCCACGTCGACATAGGCCTCGACGCCGTTGTCCTGCTGGTCGGTATTGACGTCGATCATGACGTCGGTGTGCTCGGACATTGCGTCGTTGAGCTTCTGAGCCCAGGTTTTCAGGTCTGCGGCGTTATCGGCCTTCAGCGTGTACTGATAGGTGGCGTTGGAGGGACGCCCGCCTTGGCGGACGTCCTGTTGCGGGATCAGAAACACCGTAAGTCCGGTGACCTTTGAAAGCTGCGGGCGAAGACGGCCAATGACGGCTACGCCGCCTTCCTTACGCTCGCTTCGGGGTTTCAGATCCACCGAAAGGAAACCGCCACCGGTGCGGCCGCCCCCGGTGAAGCCGACCACCGTTCGGACCGCCGGATCCTTCATAAGAATGCCGACAATCTGCTGCATCTTACGGCCCATCTGTTCGGAGGAGATGGACTGGTCGGCACGCAGACCCCCAAAGAGTCGGCCTGAATCTTGGGTCGGGAAGAAGCCTTTGGGAATGGCCATGTAGAGGAAGATGTTCAGGCCGATGATGACGGCCAGGATCAGCATCATCAGCGGGCGGGCCGAGAGCGCGAAATCCAGGCTGTGCTCATAGCTTTTTTGCAGACCTTCCACCCCCTTGCGCAGTAGGCGCCCGATCCGACCCTCGGGTTTCTCCTCGTCTTTGGAGCGCAGGAGGTAGGCGCACATCATCGGCGTGGTGGTCAGCGAAATCACCAGCGAGATCAGCACCGAGGCCGACAGTGTGACGGCGAACTCTCGGAACAGGGCGCCGACCTGGCCACCCATGAAAAGGAGTGGGATGAACACCGCCACCAGAGAGATGCTCATCGAGACAACGGTAAAGCCAACCTGACGAGCGCCGGCCAGCGCGGCCTCGAACCGGCCCATGCCGCCCTCGATGAGTCGGTTGGTATTTTCCAGGACGACGATGGCGTCATCAACCACGAAGCCCGAGGCTACCGTAAGCGCCATCAGGCTGATGTTGTTCAGCGAAAATCCCATCGCGTACATCACGCCGAACGTGGCGAGCAGGGAGACCATGGTGGCCACCGCTGGAATCAGGGTCGCCTTCCACCGGCGCAGGAAGACGCTCACCACCAGCACCACCAGAAGGATGGCGATGGACAAGGTGATCTCGATCTCTCGCAAAGAGGCGCGGATAGATGTGGTGGCGTCTGAAGCGACCTGCATCTTCACGTCAGTGGGAAGCTGCGACTGCAGCAGCGGCAGCGCAGCGCGGATCGCATCCACGGTCGCGATGACGTTCGCGGAGGGCTGCTGAGTAATATTGACGACGATCGCGCGCTGGCCGTTAAACAGGCCGATGGTGCGGGTGTCCGACACGCTGTCGATAACCTCGGCTACGTCGGAAAGACGCACGGCCGCGCCATTGCGATAGGCGATGATCAGAGGGGCGTAGTCGGCCGCATGAATGCCGCCAGTGGAGGTGTAGATTTGAAACCTCTGGCCACCCTGATTGCTGACCGTCCCCTTGGGCCGGTTGGCGTTGGCAGACTGAATGGCGCTTCGTACGTCCTCAAGGCTGATCCCAAACCGGTTCAGTGCAAAGGGTGAGACCTCGACCCTCACCGCCGGTTGAGAGCTGCCGCCGATCGTCACATCGCCCACGCCGTTCACCTGGCTCAGACGCTGCTGCACAATATTGCTTACAGCGTCGAAGATCTGGCCCGGCGTGCGGGTGTCGGAGGTGAGCGCCAGGATCATCACCGGTTGCGCGGCCGGGTTGGCCTTGCGGTAGGTGGGGTTCTGGCGAAGCGCGGCCGGCAGGTCCGCGCGGGCGGCGTTGATGGCGGCCTGCACGGCGCGTGCTGCAGCGTCGATGTTTTTGGAAATGTCGAACTGCAGGGTGACGTTGGTGCTGCCCGTGGAGCTCGAAGAGGTGATCTCGTTGACGCCAGCGATTGTGCCGAGCCTTCGCTCCAATGGCGTCGCAACATCGGAGGCCATGGTCTGGGGACTGGCGCCAGCCAACCTCGCCTGAACACTGATGATCGGGAAGTCGACCATCGGCAATGGGGCCACGGGCAACACAAGGAAGCCCGCAACGCCTGACAGGGCCAGCCCGATCGTCAACAGGATCGTTGCGATGGGGCGCTTGATGAAGGTGGCCGAGAGGTTCATTCGGCCGGTTCCGGGGCCGGCCCGCCCCGAGCCACGGCGGCTCTGCCCTTCTTCGGGACCAAGCGATCAAAGGCCAGATACACAACCGGCGTCGTAAAGATTGTGAGCAGCTGGCTCACAATCAGTCCGCCGAAGATGGCAATGCCCAGTGGCCTGCGCAGCTCAGCGCCTTCGCCAATACCCAACATCAATGGCACGGCGGCGAAAAGCGCAGCCATAGTCGTCATCAGGATCGGTCGGAAGCGCAAGAGGGCCGCCTGGTGGATCGCATCGCGGGCGCTCATGCCCTGCTCGCGCTCGGCGTCGAGCGCAAAGTCGATCATCATGATCGCATTCTTTTTTACGATGCCGATCAGCAGGATGATGCCGATAATACCGATCACCCCCAGGTCGTTGCCTGTGAACATCAGCGCCAGCAAGGCGCCGACGCCTGCCGAGGGCAGGGTCGACAGGATCGTCAGCGGGTGGATGTAGCTCTCATAGAGCACGCCCAACACGATGTAGACGCAGACCACCGCCGCTAGGATCAGCCACAGCTCATTGTTCAGCGAGTTCTCATAGGCGCCCGCAGCGCCCATGAAAGTCAGGGTGATGCCCGCCGGCTTGCCGATCTTGTCAGCCATCTTACGGATGGCGCCTACCGATGCGCCCAGTGACGTATGCGCGCCCGTGTCGAAGCCGACCGTGGCGGCTGGGAACTGGGCCACGTGACGCACCTGCAGCGGCGCGGTGCCCTGCTCGATCTTCGCCACAGCCGACAGCGGCGTCGAGCCCCCGGTGGACTGTAACTGAACGTCAGCGAGACCCGCCGGTGTCGCATCGCCTGGCCGCGCTTCCAAGATCACCCGATACTGATTGGTCTCGGTGAAGATGTTCGAAATGATCCGCTGACCGAAGGCGGAGTAGAGGGAATCATCCACCGCCGCAGGCGTGATCCCGATGCGCGCGGCGGTATCCCGATCGATGTTCACAAAGGCCGATAGCCCGTGGTCGCCGGCGTCGGTGGTGACGTTGGCAAGGGCTTTTTCTTGGGCCAGCGCTGTCGTCAGTTTCACGGCCCAGTCGTTGACCTGCTGGGTGTTCGCACCCTCAACCGAGAGCCGGTACTGGGTCGGTCCGGATTCGGCATCGACGGTCAGGTCTTGGGTTGGCTGCAAGTACAGCTGGACGCCGGGCACCTTGGCGATTTCGTCGCGCAGGCGCTGCATCACCGTCGTCTGGGAGGGATGGCCTTTCTTCAGGTTGATCAGCAATTCGGCGGAATTGATCGTTGAGTTGGTCGATCCATCGACGCCGACAAAGGAGGAAACATTCTCCACCGCGGGGTCCTGCAAGACCGCGTTGGTGACCTGCGACTGCAGCTGCACCATGCGTTGATAGGAGACCGTTTCCGGCGCCTGAATCCGCGCCTGAAGCTGGCCGGTGTCCTGTACTGGGAACAGGCCCTTCGGGATTACGATGTAGAGCATGGCAGTCAGCAAGAAGGTGGCGACCGCAACGATCAGCGTCGCCTTCTGCCGGTCAAGCACCCAGAGCAAGCCGCGGTCGTATTGCGCGACGAGTTTGTCGAACCAGACCTGGGACTTCTCGCCGAAGCTGCCGGGCTTGGCGTGATGCTCGTCGCCCTTCATCCAGCGTGCGGCCATCATGGGGGTCAAGGTCAGGGAGACGACCGCCGAAATCAGGATTGTGATGGCGAGCGTGATCGCGAATTCGCGGAACAGGCGGCCCACCACATCGCCCATGAAGACAAGCGGGATCAGGACGGCCAGCAGGGATACGGTCAACGAAATGATCGTGAAGCCAATTTGCTTGGCGCCATTGAGGGCCGCGTCAAAGGGTGACTCACCATCTTCCACGTGTCGGGAGATGTTCTCCAGCATGACGATGGCGTCATCGACCACGAAACCTGTCGCGATGGTCAAGGCCATGAGGCTGAGGTTGTTGAGACTGAAGCCCAACAAGTAGGTCACCCCGCAGGTGCCGATCAGGGAGATCGGCACGGCGAGGCCGGCGATGATCGTGGCGCGAATGGAGTGCAGGAAGAAGAAGATCACCAGCACCACCAACACCACGGCAAGCAGCAGCTCGATCTCAACGTCATGAACGGATGCGCGGATGCCGGTCGTGCGGTCGGAAAGCACCACAACCTTCACCGAGGGCGGCAGAGCGCCAGTGAGCTCGGTAAGCTGGCTTTTGATCGCGTCGACCGTCTTGATGACGTTGGCGCCAGGCTGTCGCTGGACATTGACGATGATCGCCTGGGTCGAGCCGGACCAGGCGCCCAGTTGGATGTTCTCCGGACCCTGAATGACCTTGGCCACGTCAGACAGGCGCACAGAGGCACCGTTGCGGCTGGCGATGATCAGGTTCTTGTAGTCGTTGACCGATTCCAGCTGGTCGTCGGCGTTGATGGTGTAACTGCGGGTCGGACCTTCGAAACTACCCTTGGCGGCGTTGGCGTTCGCCGAGCTAATGGCGTTGCGAACTGTGGTCAGTGTCAGACCGTAAGAGGCGAGCGACTGCGTATCGATCTGGATGCGGATGGCTGGGCGCTGGCCGCCGGATAGCGTGACGAGGCCCACGCCGGAGACTTGGCTGATCTTTTGTCCAAGACGCGTATAGACCAGGTTCTGGACGTCGGTCAGCGGCAGGGTGTCAGATGTCGCTGCCAAGGTCAGAACGGGCGCGTCGGCCGGATTTACCTTGGCGTAAATCGGCGGCGCCGGGAGGTCAGCTGGCAGCAAGGTCGCGCCGGCGTTGATGGCGGCCTGAACCTCTTGCTCAGCAACGTCTAGGGTTTGTTTCAGTGTGAACTGAAGGGTGATCACTGACGCGCCAGCCGAGCTTACCGAGCTCATCCGCTCAAGGCCCGACATCTGTCCAAACTGCCGCTCAAGCGGCGCGGTCACCGTCTGGGCCATGACCTCCGGACTCGCGCCGGGATAAAGCGTTGAAACCTGAATGGTCGGATAGTCGACCTCGGGAAGCGCCGAGAGCGGCAGGAGCTTGAAGCCCACGAGCCCCGCCAACACGATCGCCACCATGAAGAGGGCTGTCGCGACAGGTCGCATAATAAAGGGGCGTGACGGGTTCATCCGTTCGGTGACCGGTTTTCTGTTCTAATGCTTACTGCCCGCCGCTGCCTGACGGACGCAGGGCGCGCATCTTGGCCATAGACGCCTTGCAGCCCGCCGACTGTTTGTCCTCGTTCTCGCGCATGCACATGAAGAGATCGCGACCTTCGACGCCGGGGCAGAGCTTGGCGTTGTCGGCGGCGCAGGCCTTTTTCATGGCCTCGCGCGCAGCCATCATCTCCGGTGAAGGTGTGAACCCGCCACCGCCGCCTGCTGCGCCGCCGCCGAACCCGCCGCCCGAACCTGGACCGCCGCCGCCTTGGCCGCTGCTGGCCGCAGCCGCGCCCTGGCCACCGAAGCTTGCGCCGCCGCCACCGCTGCCGCCGGGAGACCGGCCCGGCATCTTATCGAGTACCGCCTGACAGGCCTTGGTCGCCTTGCTGGCGTTATCACGCAGACACATGAAGGCTTCGCGGCCTTCTTGACCCGGGCACACCTTCTTCATGTCGGGATCGCAAGCCTTGTGCATCGCCTCGCGGGCGGCCTGCATTTCCGGCGAAGGCGCATAGCCACCGCCGCTCGCTGCGCCACCTTGGCCACCGCCATAAGCGCCGCCACCGCCCTGACCGCCGCCGCCATAAGCTCCGCCGCCGCCGCCGCCGCCTTGGCCGCTGGCACCACCACCTTGGCCGCCGCCGTAGCCGCCGCCGCCGCTCGCGCGCGCCGCGGCGGCTGCCGCCATCGCTGACTTGCAGGTTGGACTGGCCTTGGCCTGATTTTCGCGTAGGCACATGAAGGCTTCGCGCCCTTGTTTGCCGTCGCAAAGCTTCTTCATGTCGGCCATGCAGGCGATCATCGGGCTTGGCGCATCGGTCGGCAGCGTGACTTTACCGCCTTCGGTCAAACGGTCGCCGCCTTCGGTGATGACCCGCTCACCGGGGCTCAAGCCGTCGGTGATGCTGGTCATCGTGGGCGTCGCCGGACCTCGGGTCACGTTGCGCTTGGTCACCGACTTATCCGGGCGCAGAATCCAGACGAAGTCGCCTTGCGGGCCGGTTCGCACGGCGGTGACGGGCACGACGATCGCATTACGCAGGGTCTGCAGCGCGATCCGGACGTTCACAAACTGGCTTGGGAACAAGGTCCCTTGGCTGTTGGGGAACCGAGCCTTGGCCTTCACTGTGCCGGTCGTTGGATCGACCTGATTATCGAGCGTCGAAAACTGACCCTCATCCAGAACCACGGTCTTGGTTCGATCGAAGGCCGTCACCTTCAGGCGGCTGTGATCGGCTTGTTTCTGTAAGTTCGGGACGGCGTCCTGCGGAACCGTGAACTGAACGTCGATCGGAGTGACTTCAGTCACCACTGCCAGGCCCGTTGAACTGCCGGCCTGAATAAAATTTCCGAGGTCAATGGTGCGCAGACCAATGCGGCCGGCCACCGGGGAGACGACTTTCGAATAGCTGAGGTTCAGTTTGGCGGTCCCTACGGCCGCCTTGTCGGTCATCACCGTGCCTTCGAGCTGTTTAACGAGCGCAGCCTGGGTGTCGACGTCCTGGCGAGCGATGGAGTCTTCGGCCAGCAGGGTCTGGTCACGCTGCAGCTGCAACTTGGCATTCGCCAGCTGGGCCTCGTCGCGGGTCTCATTGCCTTGCGCCTGCAAAAGCGCGTTCTGCAGCGGCCGAGGATCGATCACAGCGATCGCCTGGCCCTTTTTCACCGTCTGGCCTTCCTTGAAGAGGATCTCGGTGATCACACCGGAGACCTGCGGCGTTACCGTCACGATGGCCGAAGGCGTCACGGTGCCCAGCGCATCAAGGGTGATGGGAACTTCAGAGGGCCTCGCTGTGGCCACGCCGACCGTGGTCGTCGGGCGCCGACCGCGCCCGCCACCGCCGCCAAACCCACCAAAGCCACCGCCGCGCGCGCCAGGAGGACCGCCGGCACCACCAGGTCCGGCCTTGCTGCCCTGGGCCAGGTGGACCGCGAACCAGACAAGGCCCAAGAGGGCGGCCAGCACCAGCAGGACGACAAGACCGCGTTGCAAGGGATTCCCCTCGTTCTTCGCCCAAAATCCTTTGGCTTGCGCGCGGTTATCCATCATTCCTCCAAGGTCACCTGCGCCGATTTGTTTTCTGCGCAAGCTTCGCCGCAACGATCACACTGCTCGCGCTCGTCCCCCGCTCTGTCGCCGAATTGGAGGCTTTTGCCAAGCTAAGTCGTCGCTCTCTAGGGCCTTCGCATGACAAGCGTCTTTCTGCCCTGCGTCGGAACCTTCCCGCATTGCAACAGCGTGACTGTGTCGTAATGCGCTGCGAGGGGCGAGCCTCGTTCGTTGGCCTCCATGTCGCGAAATCTGACTGAAATTTAATTCGCGCTATGTTGCGACCAACGCGCGTTGCGACAGTCGACGCCGGGGAAACGATCGGGGGCAGACATGAAGCCAGTTTTAGGCGCGGTCATCGCGGCGGCCGCTATTGCGACTGCAGCTGTGGGCGGTTTGACGCGCGCACAATCTGTGGCGGGCGAGAATTCCGGTGGCCAGCCGGCCGGGGCGGCTGGAAATGCGCTATCCGCCCGTCAAGCTCAGGCCGCCGCGCTCGCGAAGCTGCAGGCGCACGGCGAGGAGCTGTTCAACCAGCGCTGTAAGTCCTGCCACATGCCCCCCGTGGAGCACGCGCCGTCGCGTTCCGAGATGGCCGCTCAGTTCCCCAACGTGATCATCGACGCTTTGAAGACCGGCAAGATGCAGGCCATGGCCGCAGGCCTGTCGGACACCGATATCGGCGCCGTCGCCGCATGGGTCACAGGCCAAGCGCCGGATGCAAAATTCGACCTGACGGGCGAGATGAAGAACGCTTGTCCGACGGGTGCCAAATTCGATCCTTCGGGTCCCGCCTGGAACGGCTGGAGCCCGGACAAGCAGAACACCCGCGTGGCCGCGTCAACCACGATCACCGCAGCCAATGCGCCAAAGCTGAAGGTAAAATGGGCCTTCGCCTACCAAGGTGGCCGCTATGGTCAGCCGACGGTGGTGGGGAACCGCGTTTTCGTGACGTCCTCGTCTGGGCAGGTCTATGCGCTGGACAAACAGACCGGATGCGTGGCCTGGGCCCATAAGGCCCGCGGTTCGGTAAGGGTGACTATTTCGGTCGGCAAGAACCCCAAGGCCGCCTCGGGCTGGGCAGCCTACTTCGGCGACATGGGCCGTAACCAAGTGGCGGTGGACGCCAACACAGGTCAGGAACTTTGGGTCGTCAACATCGACTCCGGCGGCCGTGGTATTCTGACGGGCGCTCCGGCGCTCTGGGGCGATACCCTTTACGTGCCGCTTTCGTCGTTCGAAGAGGGCGTGGCAGGGCTCGCAGCCTATGAGTGCTGCAAGCAGCGCGGTGCCGTCGCTGCGATCGATATCGCAACCGGCAAGATCAAGTGGAAATCTTACTCGATCCCGACGGCGCCGGCACCCTTCAAGAAGAACGCATCTGGAACCCAAATGTACGGTCCTGCCGGCGGGGCGATCTGGTCATCTCCGACCATCGATGCCAAGCGAGGCGTACTCTATGTTGCGACGGGCGACAGTTACACCGACGTTGAGGAGCCCTATTCCGACGCAGTCGAAGCGATGGATCTGAAAACCGGCAAGATCAAATGGGCCCATCAGATGACTGCGCTGGATCATTTCCTGGTCGGGTGTCCGCCACAGCGTCCGGGTGTAAATTGTCCAACTCCGAACGGACCGGACTTCGATTTCGGCTCGTCGCCGATCTTGAAACACCTCAAGAGCGGTAAGGACATGCTGCTGGCCGGCCAGAAATCGGGTGGGGTCTATGGCCTCGACCCCGAGGACGGCAAGATCATCTGGCAGACCCGCATCGGCCAGGGCAGCGCGCTGGGCGGTGTCGAATGGGGAATGGCCGCAGATAACGACAATCTCTATGTCGGCATCGCCGACCGGGGCATGCCGACACTCTCGGCGCTACGCCTGACTGACGGCTCGCTGATCTGGCGTCATCGTGCGCCTGAGCCGGCCAAATGCAGCTTCGAGGGGCGTTGCAGTAACGGTTATTCCGGTCCCCCCAGTCTCGCCAATGGCGTGCTCTATGGTGTGAACCAGGATGGCCATGTCCGCGCGTTTCAGGCCAAGACGGGCAAGATGGTTTGGGACTACGACACCGCTGGACGGCACTACGAAACCGTCAACGGTGTGAAGAACCAACGCGGCGGCAATCTCGATGCGACGGGCATGACGTTCGCTGGACCCATGGCGTTCCTGATGGCCGGCTTTAACGGCGCTTCGGGATCCAGTGGGCCTGATAACGTCCTGCTGGCCTTCTCGGTTGACGGAAAATAGTCCGGCTCAGCGTCACGCAGCCTTGATTGCTCCGGAGGCGCGCAGGTCGCGATAGACCGCCGCGCGCGCCTCTAGATAGATCGGATAGGCTCCGGCCGGCATGAACTGGACCATCAAGACGGCGGTGAGTTCGTTCACGGGGTCGACCCACATGCTGGTGCCGGCAGCCCCGCTCCAGCCGTAAGAGCTGGGCGGCTCGCCGCCGGGGAGTTCCCCGCCCGGCAGGACGACCTGCATCAGGGCCCCAAAGCCATTGGGCTTGCCCAGCATGCCGAACACCGGACCAGGAGGCATCAGGTTTGTGCGAGCGATGCGTGCGGTTTCCGCCTTCAGGATGCGGTGGCCATCCAAAATCCCTTCATTCAGCAGCATGTTGTTGAAGCGGGCATAGTCGCGCGCCGTCGAGACCAGGCCGCCGCCGCCGCTTGGCAGGTCACGGTCACGGGCGAAGGGGCTCGATTTGCGGTCGTCGGTGTCCAGCAGGTCTGTCTTGGTCTTGGTGTAGACGCTGGTGAGCCTTGCAACCTTGCTTGCTGGAACCATGAAGTCCGTATCGGCCATCTTCAGCGGCTCGAAGATGTGCGTGCGCAGGAAATCCCACAAAGGCACGCCTGAAACGGTCTGGATCACGAGGCCCATCAGGTCCGCGCCGAAACTGTATTGCCACTTGGTCCCGGGATCGAACTCCAGCGGCAGTTTGGCAAGGCGCGCACCGAATTCAACGAGATCGCGCGGCGGCGGCAACTCGCCGGGCTGGGATACCTTGCTGCGGTCGCCCGGCTTCAGCCCGTTCGCCCGATAGACCGGCGCCATCGGTGACTGATTGATGTGATAGCTCAGCCCCGATGTGTGGGTGATCAGGTGCCGGATCAGGATCGGCGAGGCTGCGGCCCGCGTCTTGGTAACGTCGCCACCTTCAATGACCCGCATCGTTGCGAAGCCTGGCAAGATGTCGGAAAGCGGCTGGTCAAGCCGAAGCTTGCCCTGCTCGATCAGCATCATCGTCGCCACACCGATCACGGGCTTCGTCATGGAATAGACGCGGAACAGGCTGTCCGGCGCCATCCTTGCCTCAGTATCGAAGGCCAGAGTTCCGACCGAAACGAAGTCCACCGGCTTGCCGCGCCGCTGAACGGAGACGACGCCGCCAGAAAGCTTGTGGCTTGCGACATAGCTTTGCAACAGCGCCTGGACGGAAGGAAAGTCAGATCCCGCCGCGGCTTGTGCGCCGCTCATTCCTGAAACGCCCAGCACGCCCAGGCCCGCCAGAATTCTGCGTCTCGTTGCGTTCGAATACATATGACTTCCCCCGATGCGGCAAGAGTTTGGGGCTTAGTGCCTCGGTAAGGCAAGCTTTCTGAGGCGGGACGCGGCTTGACCAAAGTCCAGGTCGGGGCAAGCCTTTCTCATGGCCTATGAAGACAAGACGCTCGCTGCGGGCGTCTCTGCGCCGAAGCCGTCCTGGGTGCTCCACCTCAAACCCGCCGAAGGCCGGGAGCACCGCCTGGCCCGGCTTGGAGGCATGCGACCGGCAAGGGGCACCTCCGTATCCCTAAGCTCGCCAACGTGGGCGCAGGCGTTCTGGAAGAGATGGTGGCCGCCGCCTGGCCCCCCTCTCGGATCTCATCCTTTGCGGCGTCGTTCCTCGCCCGACGGATGTCAACCGCCTCGACGTGGCAGCAGATGATCGGCTTGAAGGCGCAGGCCGCAGACGTCGAGCGCGCCTGACTTTCTTGGTCACCTAGGGACGAACGGCGCTAGGCGTGTCCGACAGGGCATGCGAACTTTTTTGCATGACTCATGACGCACCCCTCACGCGCCGCGGCCTTTCGCGTCTTATCGCGGCCTTTTCCCTGGCCGGCACCGCTCGGGCCGTGGCTGCCCCGCAAACGCCCTTCGAGGTGCTGCTGGAGAGCAACATCGTGGTGCCGATGCGCGATGGGGTGAAACTGGCCACGGACGTCTATCGCCCGGCGAGGAATGGCAAGCCGGTGGCTGGACGCTTCCCGATCATCTTGGAGCGCACGCCCTATGGTCGCAACATCACCAGTTTTCGTGACATTACCCAAGCCAATCCCAAGACGCCGAAGACCCGGGCCGAGGTCGCTGCCACCTATGTCGAACATGGCTACGTCGTGGTTTTCCAAGACTGCCGCGGACGCTACGATTCCGAAGGTGAATTCGTCAAATATCTGAGCGAAGGTGCCGACGGCTTTGATACCTGCCGCTGGCTTGTCCGTCAGCCCTGGAGCGACGGTCGGATCGGGACCATGGGGCTGTCTTACGCGGCCCACACCCAAGGGGCGCTGGCGTGCCTTAACCCGCCTGGACTGAAGGCGATGTTCCTGGACTGTGGTGGCTTTTCCAACGCCTACCAGGACGGCATCCGCCAGGGTGGTGCCTTTGAATTGAAGCAGGTGACGTGGGCCTACAACCTAGGTCTGGAGAGCCCCCAGGCGCAGAAGAATCCGCAGCTTCTGGCGGCCCTGAAGGGCGTGGACCTGAAGGCCTGGTTTGCCTCCATGCCGTGGAAGCCGGGACACACTCCGCTTTCGCTGATCCCGGATTACGAAGCCTATGTCTTAGACCAGTGGCGTCACGGCAATTTCGACGCCTACTGGAAGCAGGTCGGCATCTACGCAGAGGGGTTCTACGGCCAGTATTCCGATGCGGCCATGGTGCATATGTCTGGCTGGTACGACGCCTATTCGCGCTCGACCACGGACAACTATGCGGCGCTTTCGAAGCTGAAGAAGGGACCTAATCGCCTGATCATGGGGCCTTGGACCCATGGCGCGCGCTCGACCACCTATTCCGGGGATATCGAGTTTGGGCCGGGCGCGACGCTGGATGCATTAGGTCACGGCGACTATGACGCTCAAAGATTGGCCTGGTTTGATCGGCATCTGAAGGGCTCGAGCGCCGCCGAGCCCGAGCCGGCGGTTCGAATCTTCGTGATGGGCGGAGGCTCCGGGCACAAGACGCCGGACGGCCGGCTTATGCATGGCGGCGGTTGGCGAAGCGAGCCTGCATGGCCGATCGTCGATGCTCAGGTCATCCGGTACTATTTGCACGGTGAGGGCCTGCTTTCTGCAAGCAACCCCTCGGTGACGGCTGAGCCGATAACCTACGACTTCGATCCTAGCCATCCGGTCCCGAGCATCGGCGGCACGATCACGTCCGGCGAGCCCCTGATGCGGGGGGGCGGTTATGATCAGCGCGAGGGCCCGGCGGTTTACGGTTCACGCCAGCCCTATCTGCCGCTTGAAGCGCGCCCCGACGTCCTGGTCTTCCAGACATTGCCGTTGAAGGAAGATGTCGAAATCACCGGCACCATCGAGGCCAATCTGTGGATCGCATCGGACGGACCCGACACAGATTTCACCCTCAAGCTGATAGACCTCTACCCACCTAGCGAGGACTACCCGCTGGGCTACGCGCTCAATCTGACCGACGGAATTCTTCGATGCCGCTATCGCGACAGCTGGGAAAAGCCGGCGATGATGACGCCGGGCCAGAGCTATCTGATCAAGATTTCGGCCTTTCCGACTTCAAACCTGTTCAAGGCTGGGCATCGGATCCGCATCGATGTCTCGTCAAGCAACTTCCCGCACTTTGACGTCAATCCGAACACCGGCGCGCCAGAGGCAACGGGCCTGACGCGTCGGGTGGCTCGAAATACGGTCTTCGTCGACTCCGGCAGGCCAAGCCACGTCCTGCTGCCGCTTATTCCCCGGCGAGCCTAGCGCGCATCACGATTGGTCAAAGGATGGCGAAGGGCTTCGCTTTCGGCTTGCCACCGAGGTTGAGCAGGAACGCGCCCTTCTGTCAGCTTGCTCAGCCCTATGCCCAACTTGGCGATAGGCGCACCGTCCTGCGTCCTTGATCAGGCCAAGATTTTCGCTTGGGAATTATCGGAAAATAAGCTGTCGAGCGTAGAGTTAAGGGTCGTGAGCCGGACGTAAGCCGCCGCGGCCTATCTGCCTAGATCGGGCGCTGCAGAACGGCCGCTGCAGACTTACTGCAGCGGTGCGCTTAGGCTCTTCGGTGGCTTCAAGCTCAGCGCGCTTACCGGAGCAAGCACAGCGCGTTCGATGATCTCAGCTATTTCTGCCGCATTGATCCGGTCAAGGTTTCGAAGCCACCACGTCAGGAGGTTGAGGATCGCCGAGACCAGGTGGAACAGCATCACGTCGTCGAACGGTCCAGCGAGCTTGCGTTTGCGCGTCGCGGCCATGGTGATCATGGTCTGTCGCACCATTTCTGCCCGGACCGTCTCGCCCGATCCGCCTGCCAGCAGGGCTTTGTAGATCGCCAAATGCTCCAGGACGAAGTCGCACATCGACTTTGCCGCCGCCGCACGGTCGTGTTGCTCCAGCAAGGGTGCGACGCGCTGCAAGAATTCTCGGATCAGCTGGTCGGCCACGTCGGCCAAAAGGGCGTCCTTGTCGGGGTAGTGGCGGAAGAAGGTTGCATATCCAACGCCGGCGCGGGCTGCGATCGCGCGCACGGTGATCGCATCAAGCGGGCTCGCCTGCGCCAGAGATATCATTGCCTCTCGCAGCGCCTCGCGGGTGCGAACGACGCGGGCGTCCGAAACAATTGACTTTTGGAGCGTAGAATCCACTATGATCCACTGTATATCGTAACTGGGGCCGACTATGGCCAAGGTGGGTCCTTACGGCAACCTGACCCAGAGTGTCATGGGCCGTACGAAAAAGACCGGGGAGACTGCCAGATGAAAACTTCTGCAAAAGCAACCGTTGTGGGCCTGACGACCTTGGCTGCAGCCCTGGGTGTGCTGGGGCTTGGCGGTGTCTCACACGGGGTGAGCAAGGCCAGCGCTGAGCCGACCAAGGTCGAGGGGCCGGCGCGGGTCGATGACTTCATGCTGGCAGATCAGAACCTGCTCGCCCGACAGCTCTATCGGATGAGCGACGATACTGCGGTGATCCTTGTGACCTTCGCAAGTGGCGACAAGCAGCTTCATGCCGACGCCAAGGCGCTGATGGCGCTGAAAGCGGCCTATCCCAAGGGCGTCGACATGCTCGCTGTCGACAGCCGCATCGGCGATCGGCGCGATCCGGTGGTTGCCGACGCAAAGGCTGCTGGCCTCGATATGCCGATCCTTTTCGACTACGAGCAGCTGGTCGGTGAAGAGCTGGGCGTGACCCGCGCCGCTGAAGTCATCGTGATCGATCCGCGCAGCTGGACCATCGCTTACCGGGGTCCGGTGGACGGCGCAAAACAGGCGGTGGACGCGCTCGTCGCGGGCCAGAAGGTCGCACTCACCCGCCGCGAGGCGACGGGCGAATTGATCGCCTTCCCTGATCGGGCCAAGGCCAAGACCTTCGCAAGCATCTCCTATGCCCACACCATCGCCCCGATCATCGAGGCTAAGTGTGCCACGTGTCACCAGCCCGGCGGTATCGGTCCGATGCCACTCAACAATTACACGCAGATCAAAGGCTTCTCGCCGATGATCCGAGAGGTGATCCGGACGCACCGGATGCCGCCTTACCTGGCTGACGAAAAGGTCGGTGCGTTCCAGGACGACGACCGCCTGACGCCTGAGCAGATGAAGACCCTGGTGCACTGGATCGACGCCGGCTCGCCGCGCGGCGCTGGCGAAGATCCCTTGGTCAAGATCAAATTCCAGGCGCCTGACTGGCCGCTGGGCAAGCCCGACGTGGTCCTCAACGTACCCGAGGTGAAGGTCCCGGCGAGCGGCATTTTAGACTACCAGCATCCGGTCGTTGCCAACGCCATGACGGAAGGCCGCTGGATGAAGGCGACGACCTTCCGCGTCTCCGACCGCCAGGTCGTGCACCATATCCTGACGGGCGTCGTGCCGGCCGACTTTACCGGCGCTACGGCCGCGGAGAGTTCTTGGGGCGCCTCGCTGGGCGGATATGGTCCAGGCCGCGGCTCAAACATTCAGCCGGTAGACACTGGCGTCTGGGTGCCCGCCTCGGGTGGCGTAGGCTTCCAGAACCACTACACGCCCTACGGTCGCGAAACGACTGAGAAGACCCAAATGGGCATCTACTTCTATCCGAAGGGCGAGGAGCCGAAGTACATCCTGCGGACATTCGGCATCTTCGATTTTTCAATCGAGATCCCGCCGAACGAGGAATTCCACCCGGAGACCTCGTATATCGAGTTCCCGAAGGACGCGATCCTCTACGGCATCACCCCGCACGCCCACCGACGTGGCGGCTCCACCCAAGTCTCGATCCTCTATCCGAACGGCAAGTCAGAGATGCTCCTGGCGCTGCCGCGCTACGACTTTAACTGGCAGTACGAGTACTTCCTGAAGACGCCGCTGAAGGTGCCGGCAGGCTCAAAGATTCTCGCCAAGTGGACCTACGACAATTCGGCCCGAAATCCGGGTAACGCAGACCACAACAAGACGGTCTACTGGGGTGAGCAGACCTCAGAAGAGATGATGGCGACCTACCTGCACTACCGCTGGGTCGACGAGACTGTGAAGCATCAGACGCCGGAGTACGAAAAACTGCTCCAGGCCAATTTGATGATGGGCGTCTTGGACGACAATATGGACGGCAAGATCCAAAAAGCTGAGCTGAAGGGCGGCCCGCAAAGCCCGGCCCGAATCCTCAAGCAGTATTTCGACCTGATCGATACAAACCACGACGGTGCGCTCGACGCCCAAGAGCTGACGGCAGCCTACAAGCTAATGCCGCGTCGCGGACCGGCCCCCAAGGTCGCCGCCACGTCACAGCCGGCCCCGACACCGGCGGCTCAGCCCGCAGCGGCGACGCCGACAGCAGGTGGTCGCTGAGCCGAAAGGCTCATCGCCCCTGAGCGGGTTTGAATTGGCTCGCCGAGCACGTGAGCGTCTAGCCTCACGCGCTCGGCTGCGGCATAGCAGTCATCTGCATAACTGAATCACCAAGACCACAATGGCGGCGGGGGAAATGAAAGTGTCGATGGTTCGCACCTGGCTTTTTGGGGCTGCGCTCGCTGCCGCCTCGGCCGTCTCGCTTGCCGCCCACGCGCAAGGCGCGTTGAGCGGAGCTGATATCTACGAAACCCGTTGCAAAGCCTGCCACGATGGCGGCAATCCGCGCGCACCAAGCCGTGCCGACTTGGCTCAGCGCGCGCCCTCGGACATCGTCCAATCCCTGACCAATGGCATTATGAAGGCAATGGCGCAGGGCCTTTCTGATGACGACAAACAGGCTGTCTCAGTCTTTTTGACGTCAGCCCAGACCCAGGCTGCGCCCCCGCCGCCCGCCCGGCCCGCAGGTCAGGAAATGCCGCAGGTCGCCATCAAGGGCGGCGTCGTCGGAACCGACCCAAAGTGCACCGTCAATTCGCCGATTCAAGCCGGGGCCAGTGACTGGACCAGCATGGGCGTCGACGATGCCTCGACCCGTTTCCAGCGCCATCCAGGTCTGACCGCAGCTGACGTCCCGAAGCTCAAGGTAAAGTGGGCCTTCTCCATGACCGGCGGCGGTCAACCGGCGGTGGTTGGAGACTGGCTGTGGGTTACGAACCGGTCGGGCAAGTTCTATGCCCTCGATACCAAGACGGGCTGTGTTCACTGGTCGGTCGACGACCTGGTTTCGCGGACCACGCCGGTGGTCATCAAATCCCCCATCTCGCCCAGCGGCTGGGCGACGTTCATCAGCCAGAGCGACCGCATTGTGCGTGCCTTCGATGCCCAGACGGGCAAGGAAATCTGGCGTACTGGCGAGCTCGAAAAACATCCGGTTTCCGTGCTCACCGGCTCGCCCGTCGTGGCCGGCGATCGTCTGATCGTGCCGATCTCCTCGATTGAGGAGGCCGCTGCGATGAGTAAGACCTACAGCTGCTGCACCTTCCGCGGATCTGTGACAGCGCTTGATCTGAAGACCGGAAAGCAGCTTTGGAACACGTCGATGATCGACGGGCCGATGAAGACGATCCGCGACAAGGCCAGCGGCGGCAAGGTTCAGGGGCCAGCGGGCGCGGCGATCTGGGCGGCTCCTTCGGTCGATAAGAAGCGCGGCCTTGTCTATGTCGTTACAGGCGACAGCTATACCGATATCGATACCAACGGCGACGATGCGATCGTGGCCATCGATCTGAAGACCGGCGCCATCAAGTGGCGCCGTCAGGTCACCGAGCACGACAATTTCGTCATGGGCTGTGGCCCGACCTCGCAATCGGGTAATTGCCCCACGCCGATGGGGCCCGACTACGATTTTGGCGCGACACCGGTTTTGATGACGCTGGCAGGTGGCAAACAAGTGCTCGTGGCGGGCCAGAAATCGGGCATCGTCTATGGCCTGAACCCGGATACGGGTGCGCTCATCTGGAAGACGATCGTCGGCATGGGCTCGGCCTTGGGCGGCGTGGAGTGGGGCATCGGCGCAGACGACAAGCAGGTCTACGTGCCGATCTCTGATCTGGTCTATCTGTTCAACACGAAGCCTGACGCGCCCAAAGGCAAGGCCGGCGTCTACGCGTTGGACCCGGCGAGCGGCAAGATCGTTTGGTCGGCGCCGGCGCCCGACGCGCCTTGCGTCTATGCGAGCGACAAGGGCCGCCCCAGTCGCTGCGCCAAAGCGCAACCGGCTGCGCCCGCGGTGATCCCAGGCATGGTCTTTGAAGGTGGCATGGACGGCTGGTTCCGGGCCTATGATAGCAAGACCGGCAAGATCGTCTGGGAAGACTCCACGACCTCGCGGACCTACAGCACCGTTAACGGCATCAAGGGTCAGCCGGGTGGCGGCATTGACGGCATGGGCCCGACCATCGCCGGCGGCATGGTGTTCATCACCAGCGGCAACAATGGCGCAGCTCGCGTCGGCTCCAACGGCGTCAACGTCTTGCTAGCCTACTCTGTGGACGGCAAGTAGGCGGCGCGTACGGTGCGCTCGAGGCGCTCAATGTCTAGGATGTCACGCTTTGCGGCGGCGCTCGCCGGGTTGGGTGTCTTGATGGTGGCGGCCTCGGCTGGCCTCGCCCAGCCGCCCGCGCGGGCGACACCCAAACCGGGCTATGTTGTCCCGCCGGAGAACTCGGCGGGGCTTTATCCGATCAGCGGTGAGCCCATTTTCAAGGCGAAATGCGCCGGTTGCCACGAGCCGGCCATCGGCCGAGCGCCCACCCGCGAGCTGCTGGCTGGCCGCTCGCCTGAGGAGGTTTATGACGCGCTCACAATCGGCGTGATGCGGACGATGGCCGAAAGTATGACGCCGGCCGAGATCTACGGCGTCGTACGCTTCATCACTGGAAAGTCCCCGGTGCCGCAAACCGCCCAAGGGCCAGACCCGAACCTTTGCAAAACCAACGGCCCGCTACGGCCGAGCGGCCCGCAGTGGAACGGCTGGGGCCGGGACCTGGCCAATAGCCGCTATCAGCCCAAGCCCGGCTTCGCCGCCGCCGATATCGCCAAGCTGAAGGTCAAATGGGCGTTCAGCTATCCAGGCACCAAGAATACCGAGCCGCTGGTGTTCGGCGACCGGCTGTTTGTCGCCAGCATGGGCGGCAAGGTCTATTCGCTGGACGCCAACACTGGCTGCGTTCATTGGCGGTTCGACTATCGTGGCGGCGGTCGCGCTTCGATGAGTGTTGGCAAACTTGCGTCTGCGCCGAGCGGCTGGGCGCTCTACTTCGGCGATGACCGAATGTATGTTCACGCCTTCGATGCGGGCTCTGGCAAGGAGATGTGGAGCGTCCGAGTCGCGGATCACAAGGTCGGCCGGATCACCGGATCGCCGGCGTTATACAACGGCGTCCTCTATGTGCCCCTATCTGCCTCTGAAGAGTCCCAGGGCAACGTCGGAGCCTATGGATGCTGCACCTTCATCGGTACGGTCGTGGCCGTGGATGCGCAGCGCGGCAAGCGCCTCTGGACGCAGTCAATTCTAGGCGAGACGCCTCATCCGACCCGCAAGAATGCTGCCGGAGCCCAGATGTTCGGGCCTGCGGGTGGGGCGATCTGGTCTGCCCCGACGATCGACGCCAAGCGTGGTCTGCTCTACGTCGCGACCGGCGACAGCTACACTGAGATTGAGCATGCCACCTCAGACGCGGTGATCGCTTTGGATCTGAAAACCGGCAAAATTCGCTGGATTAACCAGGTGTTGGCCAACGACAACTTCATGTCTGGGACGATCAATGGGCCGCTGGGCCAGCGTGGCCCGGACTACGACTTCGGCTCGTCTCCCCATCTGGTCACGCTCGCCACGGGTAAGTCGCTGCTGATCACTGGCAACAAGTCCTCGATCGTCTATGCGATGGACCCGGATACGGGCAAGACGATCTGGCAGTCGTCGAAGCTTGGCAGCGGTGGCGCAGGCGGCGGAGTCGAATGGGGCTCGTCTACGGACGGGCGGATCGTCTATGCGCCCTTGGCCGACACTCCGGCGCGGGGCCGTCCAGGCCTTGCGGCCTTGGGCGCGACGGACGGCAAGACGCTCTGGCAGATCGACGCGCCCAAAGGTGTCGTTTGCAACGTTCCATCCGGTCGCTGCCTGCCAGGGTTTTCTCAGGCCAGCACGGCGATCCCCGGGGCCGTCTTCGCCGGCGCCCTCGACGGTCATTTGCGGGCCTATGCAGCTGCCGACGGCAAGCTTCTTTGGGACTACGACACCACGACACCGGTCGACACAGTCAACGGAATCAAGGGTGCGCCCGGCGGAACGTTGGACATGGGCGGCGCGACGATAGCGGGTGGCAGGGTCTTCATCCATTCCGGCTATGGCGGCAGCGCTGGGGCCAACAACCTGCTCTTGGCTTTTTCCGTTGACGGCCGCTAACGGGTTGACGCTTGGGCCGCGCGCCCGCGTGACGCCCAGCGCAAGCCACCTCTCTCACCACCGCAATGGCCTGGGCATCATCCTTCGGGTGTCCGCCATGTTCTGCCTGGCCGGACTGTCGGCGATCGTGAAATGGACGGGTCACCGCGGCGTGCCTGTCTTCGAGATCATCTTCTTCCGCAACGCCTTCGCCTTCTTGCCGCTGGGCCTCTACATTTGGCGCACGACGGATTTATCCGTGCTCAAGACCAAGCGCCCTTTGGGGCATTTGCATCGCTCTGCGGTGGGCCTCACCGGAATGGTCTGCGGGTTCTCAGCTCTGCAACACCTCGCCTTGACCCAGGCCACAGCCTTCACCTTCGCTGCGCCCCTGTTCATGACGGCGCTCTCGGCCTTCATGCTGCGCGAGTTCGTCGGCTGGCATCGCTGGGGCGCTGTGGTCGTGGGCTTCATCGGCGTTCTGATCATGGTGCGACCCGAGCCCGGACAGATGAACCTCGTGGGCGTCTCATTTGCGCTCGCAGCCGCCCTGGGCAGCGCGCTCGCCATGGTTCAGATCCGCCAGATCGCCGTCACCGAGAAGGGCCCGACCATCGTCTTCTACTTCACCCTCAGCGGAACTCTGGTCGGCCTGGCCGGTTCGATGTTCCATTGGGTGACCCCCGACCCCTTGACCCTCGCAATACTGATCATCGGGGGGCTGATCGGTGGCGTCGGCCAGCTGTTTCTCACAGAAGCCATTCGGGTCGCGCCCATCGGAGTTGTGGCGCCTTTTGACTACACCCAGCTGATCTGGGCCACGATCCTGGGGTTCCTGATCTGGGGGGAGCTGCCGCATATGGCGACGCTTGCGGGAGCGGCTGTCGTCGCGGCGAGCGGTATCTACATTCTACATCGCGAACTGTTGAGGTTCCGCCGCGCAAGCGCGCCAGCTGAAGCTTTATAAGCATCGCGTTGACAGCTGATGGCCATGAGCGGAGTCTTGCAGATGAACGCCGGTAAGCGGCCCAGACCCCACCGGCCTCTCAGGGAGCGATCCAGATGAACCGGCTGATTTTAGGTGCGGCAGCTTTGGCGGTGGCTTTTGTTGGAACCGAGGTGCGGGCCTCGGTGACGGTGATCGGCGGAGGTCTGGCCGAGGCCTGCTCAAAGGCCGCGCTTTCAGGCAAAACGAACATCCGTCTCGAGGCGCCCTGCACGGAGGCGCTCGACACGGAGATGCTCGACAGCCGCGATCGGGCCGGCACGTTCGTCAATCGCGGCGTGCTCAAGATGCGCCGCATGGATTGGACTGGCGCGACCAAGGACTTTGACGAAGCGGCCCGCATCAAGCCCGACCTGGGCGAAGCCTACGTCAATCGTGGCGCGGTCTCGATTGGCCAACATCGCTACGCCGACAGCCTTGCCGACCTGAACAAAGGCTTGGCACTTGGCGTGGAAGAACCGGCTAAGGTCTATTTCAATCGCGCCTTGGCCTATGAGGGTCTCGACGACGCCAAGTCCGCATATTTCGACTACCAGAAGGCCGTCGAGCTCAGCCCCGATTGGGATGCGCCAAAGAACGAACTCATCCGCTTCCATGTGCAGCGCAAAGAGTAGGGCGCAAAGACCTCGCCAGACGCGGTCATTCCAAAGTTTAACGCCCGGGCTTCGGCCGCTTCCCCGGGGCCTAACGGATGGATTGCCTTCATCCTGCCAAATAGGCTGGTCGCCGCAGTGCATGCCCGGCGGCTCTGCCGGGCATGAGGGATTGCTGTGGCGGCCTCAGAGGGCTGAGGCTGATTACCTCGGGGGCATGCGTATGGCACCATCCAGACGAATGCACTGCCCGTTGAAGTACCCATTGCGCGCAAGCTCCAGGACCAGGCTTCCAAACTCCGGCGGATTGCCCAGCCGCTTGGGAAACGGCACGGAGGCCGCAAGGCCTGCGAAGATTGCTGGCACCCTGTCCTTCACCGCCAGCATCGGCGGTGTGGCGAAAATTCCTGGAAGGATCGCATTCACCCGGATGCCCAGATCCATCAGATCGCGCGCCATCGGCAGGACCATTGAATTGACGGCGCCCTTGCCGCCACCATAGGCCACCTGACCGATCTGGCCGTCCTGAGAGGCCGCCGACGATGTCAGGATAATACAACCCCGTTCCCCGTCGTCGTTGAGTGAATCGGAATTGGCCATGCCGAGGGCTGCGTGGGACGCAATCCGGTAGCTGGCCGTAAAGATCCCTTCGGCAGAGCGGGCGATCATCTCGGTCGGGTTGCGCTTGTAGCCGCCGGTTTCCTTATCGAATGAAATCGTCTTGCCGCCGCCCGAAACGACGGCACAGTGAACCACGATACGTTCTTGTCCGTGCGCTGCGCGCGCTTTGGCGTATCCGGCGACGACACTCTCCTCAGAGGTGATGTCGACCTTGCAGAAAAGGCCGCCGATCGCCTCGGCCACCGCCTGGCCACCGACTTCATTTACATCAAAGATGGTGACCTTGACCCCCGCTGCGGCGAGCGCCTCGGCGCTCGCACGGCCAAGTCCAGATGCACCGCCCGTAACGACAGCCGCGATCGTTTTGTCGATCTTCATTGAAAGCTCCCCATTCTTATCATTGCAACGCGTCGATATTGCCGCCGTCCACGGGTGGAACCTAGCCCGTCATATATCCGGCCATCTACCGGCATTGTGGAGATGCGAACACGCCCGATGTTG
The DNA here is from genome assembly GCA_903860975.1 of uncultured Alphaproteobacteria bacterium. GTDB lineage: Bacteria > Pseudomonadota > Alphaproteobacteria > Caulobacterales > Caulobacteraceae > Phenylobacterium. The sequence goes on along the minus strand of CAIOSI010000037.1, from coordinate 475 downwards.
GTAATGGGGCGAGGTGCCTAGCTGATTTGTTGCCCCATGAGGTGCAGACCGATGGCTAAACAATTTGAGGTGGGGGATCGGGTCAGTTGGAACTCGGAAGCCGGCCGAGTGAGCGGCACGATCATCCGGGTCCACCATCGCGACGTCGACGACAAGGGCCATACCCACCACGCGAGCCGCGAGACGCCGCAGTACGAGATCATGAGCAGCAAGACCGATCACGTCGCCATGCATCTGGGCGCTGCTCTGACGAAGCTGGGCGACTGAAACCACGCGAGGCGTCGATGCGGCAACCCCGATCGGATGAGGAATTCGAGCGGAACATTCCTCCGTCCGTGGCCTGACCCCCTTGAAGTGATCCATCCCTTATGTTGGTCCGAGGACCATTTGGATGGATGGAACGATGGCAAGGAAGCACCACAAGCCCGAAGAGATCGTCGCCAAGCTGCGGCAGGTTGATGTCCTGACGGCGCAG
>CAIOSI010000036.1 GCA_903860975.1 uncultured Alphaproteobacteria bacterium | reverse complement strand
CTTCGTCCCGCGCAGCGGCGGCATCGTGCCATGGGCAAGCGCGCCAGCCGTTGAGGGCGCGCGCTCACCCACCCCAAACATGGCGTTAGAGACCGCCGTGCACTAACATTGAAACCGGATCACCCCAAAGGGGCAGGCCAGCTGCGGATCAGCCAGAAATATATGCAGACGGCACCCGCCAAGAATCCTAGAAAATCCAAACCGGCGAGCCAGTAACCAAATTTCCCAATAGACGTATGCGTCTGGAGGGCAGGCCCAACGGAGATTTCTTGGTTGGAAAGATAGACCCTCATGTAGCTTGGGAAGCTTACGATCTGCGACGCGCGAACGCCGTTATCGAGCACCAAGGTCGCGTACTCAAAGTAATATATTAGTACGTTCGTCGCGGCCGCGATGATGACCATCTGAACGAGCGTATGCCAGCTCGGTCTTTGATGGAGCACGTGGCTTCCGAAGTAGTAGCCCGAGGCGGCAGCAAACCCGGTAAGGAGCGCGCCAACAGGAACGACAAGCCAAATACTGAACGTGAAGGCGTTAAAGGACGTCAATCTGGCGACCGCCGCCACCGCGATCGCCGTCGCCAAGGATGTCGCCACCCCGAACGCAGAGACACCTAGAGCTCTCGCGAATTTTTCCACTCGGCCCCCGCCGCTATCACAACCCGAGATACAACACCTCCGCGACCTCTGCCGCAAGAACGTGCGAAGGGGGCTGCGGCCTGGGGCCCAACGGATACGAACTGGGTGCTGAGATCGAGCAGCTACGCGACGCGGAGAGGCGTCGGGAATAAGCCCTAATTTCCGATAACGCTTCTGTCAGCCGTCGTGGAAAATCCTTTTGCAATAAGGATTGTAAGCCATTGATTTCGCATAAGATATATTAGGCGAGACTTGACTGTAGCGCCCATTTAGGGATGTCACGCTCCTCACCGTTTGGAATGTCACAAGCCTTCAGCACCGGATTGGCGTGGCTGAATTAGCGGTCGAGCGTGGGCCCGGCAGGACTCGAACTAGCTAGGGCAATTGGCAAATACAGCAGAAAGATACCAACATTCGTACCAACACGCTCAATTCAGACGGTCTTTCGCTGATGGGCTGGCGGTGACTTTGCACACCACCTCATGGCGGGAGACGACTCCTACAAGGGTACGTGTTCGCCAAAGCCGTCGCGCAGGGCGCGTTCATACAAGAACCAGCCGCTTGCCAAGTCTTGCACGACGGATCCAAGCGACTTGTAGACCGTAATCTCTGTTTCGGTTCTGCGGCCTGGGTGGCGCTGCAGCAGAACCTCCCCAATCTCGGCGAGTACGTGATCATCGTTGATCAGGCCGGCAGCCTTGGCCCTGAGGAATTCTGCGGCCTGGCTCAGGGCGGAGGCGCGGTGGTCCACGAAGAACCTGGCGCGGGCCACAAGCTCTTCGCCCAGTTCCGCCGGCCCGGCGCGACTGGATCCGACCGCGTTCACGTGGCAACCAGCGGCAATATCGCCGGCATCGATGATCGGGTCATTCGCCGCGGTCGTGGTGCAGACGATGTCGGCGTTCCGGACCGCCTCGGACGCGGTCTCGGCGACCCGAATCGGGATCGAGAGGCGTGGGCCGACCCGCGCGGCGAATGCGCTGGCCCGTTCCGTCGAACGACCCCAAACGGTCACTGCCTTTATATTGCGTACCAGCGGGATCGCCGCCAGGTGCGCCTCCGCCTGTTCGCCGCAGCCGAGGATCGCGAGGCGCGAGGCGTCCCGCCGGGCCAAGGCATCCGTGGCGACCGCGCTCGCCGCGGCTGTCCGGATCGCCGTTATCTCCGCGGCGGGAAGGATGCAAACCGGGGCGCCGCTCACCGGATCGAACAGGCAGACCAGACCCTGGTGTCCCGTATGTCCCCCCGAGCGCGGCGCCTGAAACACCGTGACCAGTTTGGCGCCAAAACCCGCGTCGCCGCCGAGCGCGCCCGGCATCAGGCCGAACACACCGGCACCCGATTTCAGCGGCACGATCTGCCTCAGATCCTGTTGGGCGTCGCCGCGCGATAGCGCGCGCATCGCGGTGCCGATCAACGGTATGGCCACCGCCGGGGTAAGGTGCGCCCGCACATCCTCTCCGCCTATGACCAGCAATGACATCGTTCAGCCCTCTGGAGTGCGTTCAGTCGGATAGGCGGTCGCCGGCTTCTGCATAACGACGCCAGCCGCTCCGTCCTCAATTCGCGGGGGAGCCGAGGCTCAGTTTCCGATGGAATTTGCCATTTGTCGAATTCATTTTTCTCTTTTGGCAATTCCACAAGTGACGCGGGGACGCCGCCCGCGTCTCATCGCCGCCCGGACGATCTCCGGAAATCCGGCTCAGGATGCCTCGGCGAAAAAGCCGGAGGACGTCCGCAGTGACGAGATGAGCCTATGCCGGCGGCTGGTGCCTAAGCGGACTTACGGGGGATTTTGACGGCCTTCGCGTGACCGGGCCGGCGAGGTTTGGCGGGCGCAGGATGACCGGCCGCCGTCTCGCGAATCTCATCAGTCAGCGGCGACGGGATGGCCGCGATCAGATCCGACTCCGAGCCGGAACAGATGGAGAGCATTCTGCAAGGCCCCTTGGCTGCGGCGATATAGGCATGCGCCATGCTGCTGTCAAAATACATGCTTTCGCCTGCCTCAAGAAGCACCGGCGCATAGAGGGCGGTATGCAACTCGACCGCGCCCTCCAGTACGTAGACAAATTCCTCTCCCGGATGCCGAATCATCTCTCCGAATTCTTCAATTGAACGCGCCTTTAATTCTCCGTAGATCGGAACAAATCGTTTCTTTAGTAAATCTGTCGCAAGATACTTATGAACATAGTTCGCCGTTTCGATGATACGGCCCTCGCCAGCCTTGGCGATGCTCCGCCGTCCTGAGGGCGCCGAAGCGTCGTCAGTGTTTTCAGCTGAGGAGAAGATCTCGGCGATATCGACCCCCATGCCCGAGGCGATCTTCACCAGCTTGTCGTAGGTGAATGACATCTTGTCGTTCTCGAGCTTCGAGAGGGTCGATACAGCCAGACCCGTCTTCTCGGCGAGTTGCACGAGGGTCATGCCCTTCTTCAGCCTGAGCGCTCGCATAGCGGCGCTGGGCTTGTCCCCCGTCCTGGCGTTGGATTTGTCTCGCAGCATCACTCCCACCCTTCCATGGCCCCGCAAGCGACCGATCAACTCGGCCAGTCAGGTCAGCGCGCCCGACCGGCGCCTACAGCGAAAACGCGCGCATCGGTTTCAGATTCTTGACGGCGATAGATGATCTTACGCTGAGAACGCTTGGCAGTCCGAGCATGGAGGTCATGGTCAGATTGCCGAGTTCCTCTATGTCCCTCACCACGACCTTGAGAACCACGTCATGGCTTCCGGTGACGGCGACGCATTCGACGACCCGCGGGTCCTTCCGGCACAAGTCGAAAAACGCCTTGGCGTCCGTCTCCCGCCGCTGGTCCAGATCGACCATCAGGAATGCAATGAGTTCGTATCCAGCGCGCTTGGAATCCACGACCGCCGCGTAGCCCTTGATCACGCCAAGTTCTTCGAGTGCCCGCGTGCGCCGTAGACAGCTCGATTCCGACATGCCGACCTTGCGCGCCAGTTCGACATTCGTAAGCCGCCCATCGGACTGCAACGCGCCGATGATTCGGCCATCCCGTTCGTCCAGTCGCACGGCATAATCCTTCAGAACCCGGCGGCGCGTGACGCTGGGCGCCAAATCATTCCCGAATTTTGACGTAGATGGCCGGAATTTGCCAGCTCAGTCTTGTTAATTTTCGCAAATAGAAAATATTGCAGGTTATGCATATGCCGAAGGTTGGAACGACCGTCACATTGGAGGCTTTGGAGGAAGATCCATATCGGGTCTACGACCTCCTACGGCGTCACGAACCGATCTCCAGGATCGAGGCCATCGGCATGTGGTACGTCGTCAACTACGACGATGTGCAGGCCATTCTGCTGGACGATTCGAACTTTGTCGTCGGCACCCCTGGCAGCCTCCTCTACGACACGTTCGGCGGCCACATGCTGACCGTGGACGGCGCGCTTCACACCACATACCGCAACAGCTTCCGGGGCGCCTTCGCCGTCGGGAATCTGCGTTGGAGTATGGAGGCCTGGGTGCGCGCGTCGGTCGAGGGGCTCATCGACAGCTTTCCCGATGGCGGCGTCGAGCTTCGCGGAGCCTTTGCCCGCGTCCTGCCCATCCAGAGCATCCTGAGACTCTTCGGACTATCCGAATCCACAGCGTCGGACCTGCGCACTTGGTACGATGGATTTGAGGCCGCCCTGGCCAATTTCACCTGGGATCAGAGTGTCCGTGACGCCGCCCACGACTACGCGGCGGCGTTCCGCGGGCGCATCCAAGAGGAAATCGAGCACGCCCGGGCCAGGCCTTCGGACTCACTCCTCAGCGTCGTGGCCAACACCTCGGAACCTGAACGCCTATCAGACGAGGAAATACAGAGAAACGCGTCGATCATCTTTTTTGGGGGCATCTCGACTGTCGAGGCGCTCATCCTCAATTCCGTCTACGCGCTTTGTACGCATCCTGCCGAGATGGCCAGGGTCATCGCTGATCCCTCGCTGCTGCCAGCTGTGATCGAAGAGACGATCCGCTGGCGGTCTCCGGTGCAAACCGCGACCCGGCATGTCACGCGCGAGGTGAAGATCAACGGAGTCACCTTTGCGCCAGGCGACACGGTCAATTGCATCATCGCCGCCGCCAATCGTGACCCGGCCGTTTTCGAGAGTCCTGATCGCTTTTGCCTGGGCCGCCCGAACGCGAAGCGGCACCTGGGTTTCGCTAGCGGGCCGCACTTTTGCCTCGGCTCCCACCTGGCCCGCCTTCAGGCGAGAGTTGCGCTCGAGGGTTTGCTCGGACGGTTGGAAAACCTCCATCTCGACCCGACCCGGCCGGCCGTGATCCGCGGGCATGAATTCCACCAACCTCACGCCCTGCACATTGCGTGGGACGCTTCCCAGTGAAATCCCCCCGTCCTCCGTTCGCGCAGGACGCTGTCCGCGTGCGGAAAAATTGCCGGTGACAGAGAGGACGCCCATGGGCGCACATCCCACGCCCTTCCAGCGCCTCATCCTGCCTGGCTTTGCATTCAAGGCGGTCGTGATCGGGGGCGGCTACGCGACAGGCCGCGAACTCGCTGAATTCTTCCTGCCGAGCGGCCCCGTCGGCGGCCTGCTTGGGATGGCGCTCGCCATGGTCATCTGGAGCGGCGTCTGTGCGCTGACCTTCATGTTCGCACGCATGACAGGCAGCTACAACTATCGGATCTTCTTCCAGAATCTGCTTGGCCCGTTCTGGTTCATCTTTGAATTCGCGTACGTTCTCGTCCTGGTCCTCATCCTGTCCGTCTTCGGAGCGGCCGCGGGCGAGATCGGTCGGGCGCTGTTCCAATGGCAGACCCTGACCGGAACCTGCCTCTTCATGGCCGCGGTCGCGTCCGTCGTGACGTTTGGCAATGAGGCGGTTGAGCGGGTTTTCAAATACGTCACCGTCTTTCTCTACGTCGTCTATGCTGTCTTCCTGGGCCTCTCGCTCTGGAAGTTCGGCGATCGGATTTCCGGGGGCCTTTCGGTTCCGGTGAACGGCCTATCCTGGATGTCGGGCGGCGTGGCCTACGCCAGTTACAATGTGGTGGGCGCGGCGGTGATCCTTCCCGCTCTCAGGCACGTCCAGAGCCAGCGAGACGCCGCGATCGCCGGCCTGCTCTGCGGCCCCCTCACCATGCTGCCCGCGATGGCCTTCTTCATCTGCATGGCGGCGTTCTACCCAGCCATCGGGGCGCAGGCCCTGCCGTCGGACTTCCTGCTTGGGCAGCTGGGCTTGCCTGTGTTCCGTCTGATCTTTCAGTTCATGATCTTCGCCGCCCTGCTCGAGAGCGGCTCCGGGGCGATCCACGCCATCAATCAACGGCTTGAGACTGTGGTTGAATCCACCGGCGCCGTTTTTCAAAAATGGATGAGGACGCTCGTCGCGCTAGCATTGCTCACGGTGTCAATATTCATCGCGAGCCGTTTCGGGCTGGTGGCCCTCATCGGGCGCGGATACCGGATCATCGCGGTCGCCTTCATGTTTATCTATCTTCTTCCGCTTGCGACCTACGGCATGTGGAAGCTGATTTCGGGATCGCGCCAGGGACATCGTTCCCAGAGTCACCGCCAGACCTGACCCGTCGCCATCGGACCGAATCTTATTTTTCCCATTTGGAAAAATATTGACCGAATGGCATAACATGTTGCGGTATTCGGTCTGGGTAGGGTGCGTATGGACAACGCCTTTGATGTCGTCGTGATCGGCGGCGGAATTGCGGGAGCGTCGATCGGCGCCCTGCTCGCGGCGGGCCGCTCGGTCGCCGTCCTGGAGCGCGAGGCACATGTCGGCGTGCACTCGACAGGTCGGTCCGCGGCGCTGTTTTCGGAGATATACGGCAACGCCGCCGTGCGCCTTCTGTCCCGAGGGAGCCGCGACTTTCTGTTTTCACCCCCGCAGGGGTTCACCGACGTCCCCCTTGTCCATCCCAGAGGGGTCATGTGGCTTGCGCGAGCCGATCAGGTCGAGCGGCTGCGGGAGTATGCGGCGCTGCCTGACGTGAACGTCGCCACCAGGTGGCTCACTGCGGGAGAGGTCCGATCGATCTGCCCGATCGTCAGGAAGGACTATGTGAGCGCGGGCCTGCTCGAGCCCGCGGCCTGCGATCTCGACGTCAGCGCGATCCACCACGGCTACATCAAGCTCCTCGCGGCGCGAGGGGGCCGGCTGTACACCCAGTCCGGGGTCACGGGCCTAGTCTTCGAAGACGGCATTTGGCGAGTCGAATGTGGCGACGAAATCTTCTCGGCGCCGGTGATTGTGAATGCGGCCGGGGCCTGGGCCGATGAGATTGCGGCGCTGGCGGGACAACCGCCGATCGGGTTGCAGCCGATGCGCAGGACCGCTGTCTTGATCGAGGCGCCTGAAGACCCACCGTCGCGCGACTGGCCGCTGGTGGTGGATACCGACGAGCAGTTCTACTTCAAGCCCGACGCCGGCCTGCTTCTGATCTCGCCGGCCGACGAGACACCGAGTCCGCCCTGCGATGCTCAACCGGAAGAGCTCGATATCGCGATCGCGGTGAGCCGCATTGAATTGGCGACGACCCTGCAGATACAACGGGTGCGCAGCCGATGGGCGGGCCTTCGGAGTTTCGCGCCGGACCGGACCCCCGTTGTCGGATTCGGCGACGCCAAACGCTCGTTCTTCTGGATGGCGGGCCAGGGCGGATACGGCATCCAGATCGCCCCGGCGCTGGCGCGCCTGGCGGCCAGCCTGATCGAGAAGGGAGTCCCGCCGGACGATCTTGTCGACCTGGGCCTGCAGCTGGATCAGCTCACCCCACAACGACTCCACCCGGCGCCCACGCCCGCAGTCCAGCCATAGCGCGACGGCGAACACCGCTTGGCCACGCCCGCCCCCCGCGCTCAGAAGAACGTGCGGACGACATCGACGACATTGTAGGCGTCATCGACTAGGGGAATGAGCCGCCATTTGTCGAAGGTGGTGCAGGGATGGGAGACACCGAACGCGATCAGATCGCCAAACCTCAGGGGCGCGTCGGCGGGGACCTCAAGGTGGAGGTGCTGGTCATTAAGCTTGATCACCCGCCAGCCTTGTGGGGTCGCAAGCGGCGCCCCGGCTTGTCCGGATGGCCGCCACCAGAGCGGGATCGGCAGCTCCCAGTCCGCCGAGATGTCGCGCTTTCCGAGGGTGCAATAGGCGCGGGTGGGCTCGGGTCGCGATTGCACCGCCCCCCAGACCTCAAGCGCGGCGCGGGGCGATCCCGGCATCCGGATCATCTGCGGTGAGCGCTGCAGCATGCGCTCAAGGCACCGGGCATAGTGACCGCTGTCGTGCGTCAGGTAGCAGCCGCTGCGCAGGACAATTCTGACCGGCCGGCCCAGCTGCAATCTCCGGAAGCGGTCCACGACAAGATCAAAATAGTCTGAGCCGCCGGCGCTCAGCATGAAGGGCTCAGCGCTCGGAGGGACGAGCGCCTCGACAAGCGTCGCGGCGCGGGCGGTTTCTTCAAGCAGTCGCATTGCCGGCGCCTCGCGCTCGATCGGATCGTCTCCCGCGAACACGCCTTCGTATGTCGCCACCCCGGCGATCCGCAGTTCGTTCATCGCGCAGATGTGGCGCGCCAGGGCCTGGGCCTGTTCAGGGGACCGCAATCCGGTTCGCGCCAATCCCTCGCCCAGCTCCAGGAGCACGGGAACCGCGCGGTCCAGGCCAAGGTCTTGCGCCGTGGCCTTCAACGCTTCGGCGCTCTCGGTGGAGTCCACCAGGCAGAACAAATCAAAGGTGGGATCGAGCAGATGCCTCAGGGCCATCCGCAGGTTCGTCCGACCGGCGAGCTGATTGGCCATTATGACCCGCCTCACCCCGGCGGCTCGATAGACCTCAAGCTGGCTCGCAGTCGCGCAGGTCATGCCAAACGCGCCGTCGTCCAGCTGCATACTGAACAGCTCCGGGCACATCGTAGTCTTGCCGTGCGGGCAAATCTCGACGCCCATCTCGCGAACGAAGGCTTGCATCCATGCCCGATTGGCATCCAGGGCCGACACCTTAAGGACGGCGATCGGAAGCGGCAGATCTTCGGCGAGGATATTCAAGCCTAGGCCTGCGACCTGGTCCTGGCGAACTCCGGACTCTAGCGCCGGCATACCTTTGAGCAGGGAGTCGACGGGAGCTGCACGTATCCAATCGAGTTTCATAGCGGCGTCCCTTGAGGCTTTCGAATCGGCCAAGCCGAAGAAGATTGTGCGCGAGCCTCGGTAGGTCGAAGTCTATCGCGTGACCGCCGTGGGCTCGAGCAGCTGTGCCCGCACCGCCTGCGCTTTTCCGACCCTGCCCAGGGCGGCCCAAAGGCGTTCTACCAGGTCCCGGTCTACGAAGCCGGGCGGTGCCTCAGCGCCTTCCAGATGCTCGGCCCGCCGGAATTGCTCGACGGCCGCGACCAGTCGGGGCGTGAGTCTATGCGTCTCTGTCGATGTCGCCGCGCCCGGTTCGGCCGCCGGCAGAAACCCAAGCGCCTGCAGGATAATCTCCAGTTGCCACACGTCGCGCCCCTCGAACTGTTGCAGGGTGCGGTAACCGAGGGTTTCCGAGACGGTGTCGTAGACACGCCGCAGCTCCCGGATCGGATCGGGATTTTCGCAGACGTTGATGAATGTGCTGACCTTGTCCTCCCGCCGCGCATGCCCCGGTCGTGGGTCGGCAACGATGACGGCTGCCGACTGCATCTGGCCCCTTCGGATATCGCCGCCGGCAGCGTCGGCCGCGGCGACAGCGTCGATGAGCCGATCGGCGAGATGCCTGAGGCTGCCGCCGCTGGCTTCGAAATTCGCGGCCATCGCCCTGACGACTTCGGGGCCCGCGAGCGTGTTTCCCTGAATGACGAAATCCGCGCCTCTCAGGTCTCCCGACCATGCGGGGGTCGCCGCGCCAGTATGCTGCGCGCTCAGGCCGCCAACGCCGATTACGCCAATCTGACGACGGTCCCGTCCAGGGTCCCGGGCGAGTTCGGCTGCGAGGGCGGAGGCCGGCGTAGCGCCATCCTGGATACGGTCGAGAATGTGCGGGCCATAGTCCGTCCTGGTGTCCGCCTGCGTCGCCACAGCGCCAACGCCGACGCGGACCCACGGCACCCCGTTTCCCACGCAGGCGGCGTGGGTGGCGACCGCGACGCCCACCTCACCTGTTGCTCGATCGACGGCGGCGATTGAGAACGTATGGAAGGTCAATGGATCCTTCCAGGAGGCCGGTTCTTGCGCCAGGACCGCCGCGGGGGCTCCCGCGAAAACGACGCTGCAGGCCAAAGCGCGAACTGCGGAAGTGAGTCGCTTACCAAAGAAGACGCTCACCTCATCCACCAAGCCGGCCCGGCCCAGCGACGATGCGCGGGTCCGGGCCACACCTGGAGCCCATTGGCTAGTAACGTGCACGCACGCCGACGGTGAAGTAGCGTCCAACAACGTCATACAAGGCGTTGTTGGTGAAGAAAGGCGCCTGGAAGGTTGCGCCGACCAGCGGCGGAGCCTTGTCGAACAGATTGTTGATGGCGCCATAGACTTGGATCTGGCGGCCACCCTCTTGGTAGAGATTGTATTGCGCTGACACGTCGAGATAGGCGCGACTCTTGATGCGGTTGTCGTTGATATCCAGCGGCCCGAACGTGTTGTCGACCTTGCCGCCACCCACATATCGGCCCGTCACCGCCACCGTGGCAGGTCCACGGCGGTAGGAGGCCGTCGACGTCGCTCTCCACCGCGGCAGCCCGGTGGTGGAGCCCGGGCTGGCGGCCTGTCCGGCGCGATCGATTGCCGTAACGCCGTCCCCAGTGATCAAGTTGTCCACCCGGGTTGCAAGGCCCTGAAGGGTCAAATTTCCTCCAGCGAATTCCCGCGTATAGGCCACCTCCGCGTCATAGCCACGGGTGATGAGTTCTTGGAGATTGATAAAGAAATTGTCGACGTGGGTGATGACGTTGCTGCTGTTGATGGTCACCAACTTACAAAGATCAGTGGATCCATTCACGAAGCAGCGATTGATAATGTCCTGAACAGCCAGGGTCCCGATCGCACCTTTGATGTCGATGTCATAGTAGTCCAGGGACGCGCGAAGTCCGGGGATGAAACTCGGCGAAAGCACGACTCCCGCGGTCCAGGTGTCTGCCTTTTCCGGGTCGAGATTGACGTTGCCTCCGCTAGTGGCGCTGATGAACGGTGAAGGCACGGGCGCACCGGTGCGGGGATCCCTGACCGTAGAGAAGGCGAGACCGGACGTAGCGAACAGTTCCGACAGGTTTGGCGCCCGGATATCTCGCGAGGCGGTGGCTCGCAGGCGAATGCTGTCGTTGATCTGATAGCTGAGGCCGTTCTTCCAACTTACAACCTGGCCACTGTGGTTGTAGTCCGTCAGGCGGACCGCGCCATTGTACTCCAGGGACTTGGCGAAGACCTGATCTCGCAACAACGGGACGACCGTTTCGACATAGGCCTCCTTGACGTTGAATTCCCCGGAGAGCGATTTCGGGTTGCCGATGATGAAGCCGTTCGCGGCGGAGATCGGGTCTACGTTGGCGCTGAGGCTTTCCCGACGGTATTCCGCACCGGCGGCCAGGGAGACCGGGCCGGCCCACGTGCTGAAAGGCTCTCCGGAAATGTTGGCCGCCGCGACGTCTTGTCGAACGACCTGCTGATTTGACTGGGTGGCGGTCACGTAGGAGATGGCCGCGGCCGACGGCGAGCCAGCGCCGAAGAGGTTGATCGGCACGCAACCGGGATTGGTGGCGAGGTTCCGGCAGACGGCCTGACCGCTAACCGGATCCTTGATCGCGTCGATAGCCGCCGTCATCCGGGCGCTGACCAAATTGTTCTCGGAAAGGTCGTCCCGGTTGTTGCGACCATACGTGTAGTAGGCCGACCACTTCCAGTTTCCGCCAAGCTTTCCGTCCAATGCCAGCGCCAAACGGGTCGTTTCATTTATCGTATGGCCAGTGATGTATCCGATGTCACTGTTCACGCGCCCCATGGAAAACTGGGAAATGTTGTTTGCCTGAGCGATCGTCTTGACGGCGCTCGGCAGGAACGCGTTGTCGGTCGTGATCGTATAGGGACCTAGGCTGAAGGACGCGGTCACGTCGTTCTTGGATTCGCTGCGACCGTAGGACGCCTCCCCCGTGAACTGCACGTCCGGCGTCACATCGTAAGTAACGACGCCATATAGGTTCTTTCTCTCACTTGGCGTCACCAGGGAGATGACGTCTCCTTGGTTCAGTCCGTCGCCGCCAATCATGAAGGTGCTGCCGACACTGGAGCCCAGATTAAAGGGCAGAACCGTTCCCCCGGGACCGAACTGAACGTTCTTGAGCGGTCCCGCCGAAACGATCAGACCGCCTTCCGTACGGTTGGATTGGTGGACAAAGGGACTGCGGATCCGAAGGAACTGCCCGTTCGTCGCCGTGGCCGTGGGATTGTTGAAGATCTGCCATTGATCCCGGCCCCAGGGACGATCCCTCTGGTTCAGAATCCCGTCGCTCTTGAACCACTCGAGGGCAAGTTCGGCGTGGCCACGCCCACCACCAAAATCTCCCCCCTGAGCCAGCGATACACGGTACTGCGCGTCGTCGCTTCGGCTGCTGGCCCCGTATTGAACATCGGCCCGGCCGCCTTCCAGCCTGTTGTCGAAGATGAAGTTCACGACGCCGGAGACCGCGTCGGAGCCCCACGCGGCGGATGCGCCGCCGGTGACCACTTCAACCCGGCTGACTAGGGCCTGCGGGACGAGATTCACATCGAGAATGCCCTGCGAGGTCGAGGGTACGAACCGTCGCCCGTTGACCAGGACGAGCGTTCGATTGGCGCCCATGCCTCGCAGATTCAGGAAGTTCGCGCCGGCGGTGTTGGTGCTGTTGCCGGCCGTCGCAGGCGTTGTGTTCCCCAGGAACGCGGGCGACTGGTTCAGTGCATCGGCGATATTGGAGATGGCGCGCAGCTGAAGGTCTTCCGCGCTCACAACGGTCGTCGGCGTGGGCGCGGTGAATCCGGTCCGGTTCACCCGCGAGGCCGTGACAAACACCTCCTCGACAGTGGTCGCCGCCTTGTTCGGAGCAGCGGCTTCCGCGGCGCGCGCCGGCGCGGCGGGTGACAGCCCGACCGCAAGGGCCGCGCCCGCCACGACGGCGGCGGCTCCAACGCCGTTCAGCCACTTGGACCGCCGCGACCTGGCCATCGCGCGAATGTACGAAAATCTGGCGTATTCCCCGGTGTTATTCAGCATAGACTGCCCCCATATTCCTGCACAATGGCGATGGTCGCGGCGATATGAAGCATTACTGCTTGTTTTTATTCACATCGACCAACATAGAATTCGCTCTAGTTTTCTTTTATTAGGATTTCTTCGATCTCTTCTGACACGCCACTGATCGTGCCGAGCTTCGCGTCCCTTGCGCTGACGCCCCCGCCCGAATTCGACAGCGCGACCCACGTCAGGTGGTCGTCCGGGTAGGTGTTCAGCGTGGCGTTGAAGCCGTTGATCCCGCCGTTGTGGTTGATGCGACGGTGGCCGTGCACCTTGGCGATGAAGAGCCCGAACCCATATTCGAAATCCGGAAGAGGCGGCTCCCCGGAGGCGACCCGCGCGCTGCTTGCCAGCCGGCCGTCCGACAGGCGCGCCGGAGCGATCATCTCCCTGAACAGCGCGCCGGAGACGACGCGGCCGGAGAACAGCGCCTCGTGCCACTTCAGCAGGTCCGAAATGGTCGAGCGCATGGCCCCGGCGCCGCCGGGAACCGTCATGGAGAGGAAATCCGCGCGGCGGTAGCCGCCCCCCGGCGTGACCTCGTATCCGGATGCCCGGTGCGGCACGACCGCCACGCCATCGTCCAGCGCCGTGTTCGTCAGCCCGGCGCGGGGAAAGACCTCCTGGCGCAGGTACTCGGCCAGCGACCGCCCGCTGACCTTCTCAACGATCGCGCCAAGCAGGAAATAGCCCGAGTTGCTATAGTGCCACGCGGAACCCGGCGGAAACTGATACGGCGGGTAGAAGTGCTCGATCCTGTCGACCATCTGGGCCGTCGAGAGATCCGACCTGTAGTCCCAGCTGTTCTTCGGGTTGGTCCGATCGGAGTAGGCGCTGATCCCGGAGGTGTGCGTCAGGAGCTGCCGGACCGTGACCTGGCGTCCCAGGTAGAACTCAGGAAAATAATCCGACAGCGGAGCGTCGAGGGACACCTGCCCCTTCTCCACCAGGGTCAGAACCGCGGCCGCGGTGAACTGCTTGGTCAGCGAGCCGATGCGGAAGACCGTGTCGGGCGTCACGGGCGTGGAATTTTCCAAATCCGCAAGCCCGTAACCCTTGGCGAACAGGATCTTGCCGTCCAGCATGACGCCGACCGCGAGCCCCGGCGTATGCCCGCTGGTCACCCATTGTTGGGCTGCATCGTCGACCTTGGCGAACACTCGCTTGTCGAGCGCAGGGCCCGCTTGCGCGCCGCCGGTGAACGCCATAAGCGCCAGCGCGATGCAGACTACAGAGTGCTTCCCGCTGACGCCCATGCGCAACTCTCCAGCATCCAAAGCGCCGGGCTCGTCGGGGTTCGTCGGGGACCACACGAATCCGGAATGGATTTCGCCAAATTGATACTAATTTTCTAATCTGTCAACTAATGCGATGGTCCGAGAACCAGCTTCGATGACCCCGTCTCCGATCGAGGGCGCGCGCGCCCTAAGATATCAGGGGCGTTGAGGCCCGGACCGGCCGGCGGGGCGAGTTTGCCGAACGAGAAAGCGCCCGTTGGCGGCGCCGGTCACCTTTCCGTCGCGCACGGCGAGACGGCCATTGACGAGTACATCCACGATCCCGTCGGAGAGCCGCGATGGATCGGTGTAGGTTGATCGGTCGCGGACGGTGAGAGGATCGAACACCGTCACATCGGCCGCGTAGCCCACGGCCAGGCGACCGCGATCGTACATTCGCAGGTGTTCGGCGGGCATGGAGGTCATCTTGCGGACGGCCTCTTCGAGCGGCAGCAGCTTCAGATCGCGACTATAGCGCCCGAGAACCCGAGTGAAGGACCCGGTCGAACGGGGATGCCCCGAAGCCTGCCCAGGCGGCAGATACGCCCCGTCGCTTGAGATCATCACCCATGGACGCACGATGAGCTGCTGCAGATCGACTTCATCGACGGATCCGAGGGTGACCATGATGTCGCGATGACTCGACAGGACGAGGTCCGCGATCAGATCGAACGGGTCCTTTCCGCGCTGGCGGGCGAGAAGCGCCAGATTCTGATCCATCAGGGAGGGATCGTCCGGTGCGTCGACGATGCGCATATTCCCGTAGCCGACCGCCTTGATCCAGCTGAACCCGCCGTCCACGCCATACTCGCTGAGGTGCTTCAAGACCTCGCGGCGTCCGGGATCGCCCATGACGGCGCGCAGCTTCTGCTGCGCCTCGACGAGCGTCGCGTTTTCCTCGCCGTCAGCCGCCATTCCCTCGAAGATCAGGAGGTTGCGGAGCACCCGGGTCGAGGCTCCGTCATAGGGGTACTGGTCGGCCACAACATCCTGGCCGGCTGCGCGCGCCGTTTCGACAAGATTGATGATGTCTCCGATCTTGCCGCGGTTGACCAGGCCGGTCGCCTTTTCATGCGCGAGCTTGACCGGGATCCCCGCCGCCTTGCCGATGTCGATCGCCTCTTTTTCGGACTGAAAGAGCCGCCAGCCGGGATCGCGGGTGTGGGAGTCGTAGGACCCGTCGAACGGCTTAACTTCACGCGCCAGCGCGATCACTTCGGACGTGTCGCTGAACATGCCCGGCTCGTACATGAGCCCGGTCGACAGGCCGACACAGCCCATCTGCATCCCCTCGCGGACCAGCGCCTTCATCTTGTCCAGTTCCGAAGCCGTCGGCGCCCGATGGGCCGGCCCCATAACCTCGCTCCGGATCCCATTGTGGCCGACGTAGCAGAGATAGTTGGTTCCGGAGCCGCGGCGCGCGAGCTCGCCATTCACCTGCCTGATCTGCGATGGCGACAGGTCTCCGTCAGGGCCGACGATGACCGATGTGACTCCCTGGGTGAGGTACTGTTCGTCCAGCACCGGCCCCTTCATCCGGGCGACCGATTCCAGGACGTGGTTGTGGGGATCGATGAAGCCGGGGGCCACGACCAGGCCCTTGGCGTCGATCACCTGCTTCGCCGACCGTCGGGTCGGCCCGCCGACATAGACGATCCTGTCGCCGAGAATTCCGACGGCGCCGACGAAGCCCGGCCGGCCCGACCCGTCGATGACGGTTCCGTTTCGGATCAGGACATCGAGCGATGGGGCGGCGAACGCAGGGCCCGCCAGGGCGAGAACCGCCAGCGAGAGCGGCGCGAGACAGCGGCGCAGGACATTCGCCTTGGGACGGATGTCGTCTGGAATTCGCAGGGCGTCACGCATCGATCAGGACCTCCGACAGAGCCGCTTCAAATCGGTCGGCCAGATAGCCGATATCGGCCTCGACCATGGGCGTGGAAAGCGTGGCCGTCAGGTTCCGTCCGATCAAGATTCCATTGCGCAGGAGCGCCCTGAAGAGCTGTTCCTCGCGCCGCGCCTGCTCGGGTCCGGGGTATGAGCCGCGATAGGTGCGCTTCGGCCGGCTATCGAGTGAAATCTTCAACAGGGAACCTTCCCGCAGGATTTCACCGGCAACGCCCAGGCGACCCATGATTTCGCTCAAGGTCGCGCTCGCCAGGATGGACAGCCTTTCCAATCGCTCGCACGCCGCTTCATCGAACAGTCGCATGGCGACGGCCCCGGCCGTCATCGACATGGGATTGGCGTTGAAGGTGCCGCCATGCGGGACGCGGGCCCGCCCCTGGGTCTCCTCGAAGACCGCCATGAAGCGCTGCGCCCCAGCAACGGCTCCGATCGGAAGCCCGCCTCCGATCGTCTTGCCCAGCGTGACAAGGTCCGGTCTCACACCGAGCAGAGAATGGGCGCCGGCGTGGGCGACGCGAAACGAAATGACTTCGTCCATGATCAACAGGCAGCCTGTCCGATCGCAAAAGTCCCTGACCATCTGAAGATATTCGGGCGTGGCGCGAATGAGTCCGATCCGACCCGGAATCGGATCGAGAACAATGGCCGCCAGGTCGGCGGCGCTCGCCTCCAGGAGCGCCAGGGATTCGGCGGTCTCGTTGAACGGAATGACAACGGTGTTGTCGAGCACCGCTTGCGGGGTGCCCACGCAGTAGGGATTCCGATTGGGCGCCCCATCTCCCCAGTTCGCGGGTCCGGAATCGAGGCTGACTTCCACCGCGTCATAGGACCCGTGATAGGCGCCTTCGGCCTTCGCGATCTTGGACCGCCCCGTGTACCCACGGGCGGCCTTGACGGCCATCATGACCGCTTCGCTTCCGCTGTTGGTGAAGCGGATCCGCTCGAATGCCGACGAACGCCCGGCGAGTGCTTCGGCGAGCCCGACCTCGGATTCGGTGGGGAGCGAGGCGGCGATAAGGCGGCCCGCCTGAGCCTGGATCGCAGCGACGATCTCGGGATGACAGTGGCCATGGATCAACGAGGTGTAGTTGTTGTTGAAATCCAGACGCCGGACACCATCCACATCCCAGATCCATGCCCCCTCGCCGCGGGTCGCGTAAGGCGGGTGCGGACGCAGAAAAATGGTCGTGCGGGTGTTCCCGCCCGGCAGCACTTGCGCGGCTCGGCCGTAGATTTCGTCAGATGCGAGGCCCGTTCCGACGGCCGTCAATTGCTGATCACCCATCACATGTCTCCCAGAGGCGTTCAGATGGCTCGCGCCCAGTCAGGCGCGAGCGAGGGTGGCGGCGAGGCCTGCCAGGCTGGTCTCGACCGTCAAGGTGTCAAAGGCCGTCAGATTTGTCTGAAGGGCGATGGCCGAACCGTCCCCCGGCAGATGGGCGACAAACCCACTGTACCCCGCCATCGACCCCCAGTGGCCGACCAGCCGACCTGCCGGAGTGTTCAGGATCTTCATCCCCTGGCCGTAGTATTGCGCCTGACCGCTATCGGCCGCCCGGGTGGGGCGCTCCAGCTCCTGGAGATCGCGCGGGTCCACCGCTTGTCCGGAAAACACGGCGTGGATCCACGCAACCAGATCCACGGGGTTTGTGACCAGCCCTCCGCCCGTCCATTCCGTCGCCGGATTGTAGACGAGAACGCCGTCATCGACGAGGCGATGCGGCAGACCAAAACGCTCGTAGCGTCCGCCGTCGATGGTGTAGCCGACCGCGAGGTTCCTCAATTTCCGCCCAAGCGCCGGCTCGGTTCGCGTGAGGTGAAGTGGCTCCAGAAAATACCTTCGGATCATCCTGAAATAGTTCGAACCGGTCGCCCGTTCGATACACATCCCCACCAGGATGTAGTTGGTGTCGCTGTACTTGTAGCCCTGCCCGGCGGGGAACAGCGGAGGGAGATCCAGCACGAGCGCAATCTTGCCTTCCGTCGGCAGCACCCAGTCCGTCCGAAGGGTCGAGGCGCGCGCCTGCCCATAGGCCGGCTCATCGATGAAGTCGTGGAGCCCACTGCTATGGTTCAGCAGCGTCCTGAGGGTCAGCTCCGACCCGTTCGGCAGGCGCGAGAACCAAGCCTCGCGGCCCAGCCAGGTCGAGATCTTGTCATCGAGGCTGAAGACCCCCTGGCGCTGCAGCTTCAGGCAGAGCGCGGACACGAAGGTCTTGCCCATGCTTGCGCCGAGCAATCGGTTTTCGAGCCTCATCGGCAGCCTGTTCTCGACATCCGAAAAGCCCGCCGATGCCGTCAGCACCCGCCCATCGGGCCGCCGCACGGCGACGATGAGCCCGGGCAAAGCGTTTGCCTTGACGATGTCGTCGGACCACTTTTGCAGTGCGACACTGGGCTCTGGGCCGGGAGCTGCGGCTATCGCAAACGGCGCCGCTGCGAACAAGGCCACGGCGCGCCGCCGGTCGATAAGGCTGTCGGTATCCATCGTCGCCTATCTGCTCCCAGCCATGGCAAGCAGCACGGCCAGTCCAACCGCCATGCCGCGCACGTTCGATGACTTCTCGATATCGATCCACTCGTCCAACGCATGGGCCCGAGCACCCGCACCCCCGGAGCCGATCGTCACGGCCGGGATTCCCAGGCTCATCGGAATATTGGCGTCCGTGGAGTCGGACTGGTGCTCCGGGATGAAGCCGAGAGCCCGGATCGCGCCATCCGTCGCAAGGACGATGTCTGAGCCGGCGGGTGTCGCGCCCGCGGGCCGGTCGCCGATCGATGACAGCTGCACTGAAACTCCGCCGTTTGCGGTGGAGCGGGCCGAATTCTCGGCGGCGACCGCGCCTTGCAGGATGCTTCTTAGCTGGCCGTCGAGCCGCGCGAGCTCGGCCGGATTTTCCGACCTCAGGTCAAAGTCCATGAAGACTTCTCCCGGGATGGAGTTCACCGAAACGCCACCCCCGGTTACGCTCGCGGAGTAGGTCGCCTTTGGTGTCGAGGGCGGCTTCAGGTCATAGAGATCCACGACCGCCCGGGACATGGCCGCCATTGGATTGACGATCCCGAAGCTGGCGTAGCTGTGACCGCCGGGGCCGTGAAACACGGCGTGGTATCGCTTCGAACCCACCGCCCGGTCCACGACCAGATTGGGATCGACCAGGTCGATGGAAATGAAGGCCGCTATCTTGCCGGCGTAGGGGCCCTTCTCGAAGAGGTAGCGTACGCCTCGGAGGTTGCCCGGGCCCTCTTCGCCCACATCACCGACGAACAGAATGTCCGCGTCAGTCTGGACGTGCGCCGCCTGCAGGGCTCGCACATAGGCCAGGATGACAGCCAGCGACTTGGTGTCGTCGCCGACGCCCGGAGCCATGAGCCGGGTCCCCTCGCGCCGCACCTTGACGTCGACGCCCTGCGGAAACACCGTATCGAGGTGGGCCGCGACGACGATGTAGGGGCCCCGGCCCTTGGTCCTTGCGCCCGGGCGCAGGCCGATGACGTTGCCTTCTGCATCGATCGCCGCATCGCCGAGGCCAGCCTCGCGAAGCCGGCTCAGAAACGCCTCGGCGCGAAGGCGCTCTCCGAACGGCGGCGCCGGGATTTCGGTCAGCGCGACGATGTCATCGACCACGCGGGAATACCCGTCGTCGAGCGACCTGGTCGCGGCCTTGAATGTTGGGCT
This sequence comes from uncultured Alphaproteobacteria bacterium, assembly GCA_903860975.1. GTDB lineage: Bacteria > Pseudomonadota > Alphaproteobacteria > Caulobacterales > Caulobacteraceae > Phenylobacterium. The sequence goes on along the minus strand of CAIOSI010000036.1, from coordinate 5,768 downwards.
TGCGACAACCCGGTTCGCCCGCAGGGCTCCGTCCTCGCAAGCGGCCGGGAACGCCGCCAGGAGCCCGGCGAGACCGCAAAGCCATGGCCAGGCGCGGGTCACCAAGCGCCGGTCTCGATTGTCATGTCGATGGATCGCGATCTCCGATGTCGGCCGCAGGTGGGGATCAGTTTTTTCCATTATAGTAAATTCTCTCCCATGTTTCCTATTTTGGCAATCTCTGCGTTGCAACGCCTTGAGGTGAACACGCCTTCGGCGTGATCAACGACCTCGCCCCAAGAGCGATCTGTCCTCTAGGATCGCATTCACGAAGCGGACGGCATGGCCCCTCCGGTTGGGAATTGCCTCACGGGCCGCCCATTTGACCGCGCCCGCGTTCACAGGCATGTTCCATATGGAAATAATTTTCATATTCTGAAAATCTTGCCTCGAGGACGAAGTGACCGCCAAGCAATCGATCGGCGCATCCGGACTGCACCGCGAAATAGGCGCGATTCAGGCCACCGCGCTGGTCGCCGGCGGGACCATCGGCACCAGCATCTTCATCATCCCCAGCGCCGTGGCGCAGAGCGCCGGCACGCCAATTTCAGCCCTGGCCATCTGGGTCGCCGCCGGCTTGCTCGCGCTGATCGCCTCGCTGTGCCTTGCGGAGCTTTCCTCGGTGATCCCGCAGGCCGGTGGGACCTATGCGTTCCTGAAGCGCGCCTATCCCTTCCCTGTCATTCCCTTCAGTTTCGCGTGGATGATGTGCTTCGCCTATGGCCCAGGCGCCATGGCGGTGGTGGCCACAATGTCCGCGGGCTTTGTCAGCCCCTACCTGAAGGCCGCGCTTCACCTAGCTCATGATCCGGCCCGGCCGGTCGCCCTTGCAATGCTTCTAGGCGCGGGCGCCGTGAATGCCTTTGGGGTCCGGATAGGCGGCGCGGCGCAGACCCTTCTCACCGTCGTGAAGGTGGCGCTGCTGGTCAGCTTGATCGCCGCGGCGTTCATCTTCCTTCGCCCTAGTCTTGAGGGCCTGTTCGCGGCGACCGCCGCGCCAGAACAGAGAAACCTATCGCTGACGAGCGTGACCTCCGCCCTGATGCTCTGCATGTTTTCCTACAGCGGCTCGCACTTCGTGACCCTGGTCGGCGGCGAGGTGCGAAACCCTGAACGGGTCATTCCCCTTGCGATCTTCTTTGGCGCGGCGATCGTCATGACCCTCTATCTGGCGCTCAACGCCGCGATCTTCCTTACCCTGCCCTTCGAGCAGATCGCGGGGTCCAAGAGGATCTCGTTCGAACTCATGGACGCCGCCCTGGGTCCGGCTGGAGCCGCCTTCGCCGCTCTGGCTGTGTTTGTGTCAGGCGCAGCGGTGCTCAACGCCCAGTGCCTTGGCTATCCCCGCATTCTGTTTTCGCTCGCACAGGACGGTCTTTTCTTCCGCGCCGCAGCCCAGGTCCACCCGCGAACGGGGTCACCCATCGCCGCGATCGCCATCTTCACGATGGTGGCCATGGCCTATGTGTTCAGCGGCTCCTATTCAGAAATCCTTGGCTATGTCGCGTTTGTCAGCCAGCTCTTCACGGTGCTGATGGTCGTCGGGGTGATCCTGATGCGCCGCCGTGAGCCGGCCCTGCCAAGACCCTATCGCGCCTGGGGCTACCCCTGGACGCCGATCCTCTTCATCTTGGTGATGGCGGCCTATCTGGCGTCGCTCCTCATCACCAAGACCAGTTCGGTGTTGGTCGGCATCGGCGTGGTGGCGGCCGGATTGCCCTTCTACGCCTTCGCTCGGGGGCGCGCGCGGCGCGGCATCGAGCGGGAGCCTGCTGCAGAGGAATGGAAACAGGGGAAGTCATGAGCGGCGGGTCCAAACTGCGCAGTCAACAGTGGTTCCGGAAGTCGACGAGCTCGTTCGGTCACAGGTCACGGATGCTGCAGAACGGCTTCGACCTCGAGGAGTTCGTGGACCGCCCAGTGATCGGGATCATCAACACCTGGTCCGGTCTGAGCACCTGCCACGGGCATCTGCGCGAGATCGCGGAGGTGGTGTCGCGCGGCGTTCTGCAGGCCGGCGGATTCCCAGTCGAGCTACCGGTGATGTCCCTTCCCGAGATGCTCACCAAGCCCACGGCGATGTTCTACCGCAATCTTCTGGCCATGGAGGTCGAGGAACTCCTCAAGAGTCACCCCATCGATGGGGTGGTGCTGCTGGGCGGCTGCGACAAGACGACCCCGGCCCTCCTGATGGCCGCCGCCTCGGCGGACTTGCCGTCGATCTATGTGCCGGCGGGGTACATGCTCCACGGGCTATGGCGTGGCCAGCGCCTGGGTAGCGGCGTCGACGCCTGGACCTATGGTCCGAAGCTCAAGATGGGCGAGATCGACCTGGAGCAGTGGTACGAGATCGAGCAGGGAAGCGCCCGCACCGTCGGCACCTGCAACACCATGGGCACCGCCTCGACCATGACGGCGGTGGCCGAGGCGCTGGGCATGACGCTGCCGATGGCGTCCTCCTTGCCCGCCGTCGATGCCGGACTGCGCCGACTGGCCCGCGAGGCCGGGACTCGGATCGTGGCGATGGTGGAGGAGGAGCTCACCCCATCGCAGGTCATGACGAGCGCCGCGTTCCGGAATGCCGCGACCGTCAATTTCGCGCTCGGCGGCTCCACGAACGCCGCCATACACCTGCTGGCCATGGCGGGCCGGCTCAAGGGCGTGGCTCTCGATCTGAAGACCCTGGACTCGATCGCCCGAACGGTCCCGGTGATCGCCAATATCCTCCCGTCCGGGACGTGGCTCATGGAGGATTTCTACGAGGCCGGCGGACTCCCCGCCCTAATGTCCACCTTGGGCGAACGGCTCGATCTGTCCTGTCGGACCGTCAGCGGCCGTAGCTTGGGCGACCAGCTCGCAGGCGTTCCTGTTCACAATGCCGAGGTGATCCGGCCGCTGGCCAATCCCATTGGGCAAAGCGCTTTTGCGACCCTCTACGGCAATCTCGCGCCGAACGGTTGTGTCATCAAGCCGAGCGCCGCGAGCCCTCAACTCCTGCGGCACAGGGGTCGCGCCGTGGTCTTCGACGGCTACGACGATCTGAAGTCGCGGATCAACGATCCCGAGCTGGATGTCGACGACGACGGGGTGCTCGTCTTGCGCAATGCCGGGCCGCTCGGCGGTCCCGGCATGCCGGAGTGGGGAATGCTGCCGATACCCAAGAAGCTGCTCGCCAAGGGCGTTCGCGACATGGTGCGGATTTCGGATGCGAGAATGAGCGGCACCAGCTTTGGCACGGTGGTGCTGCACGTGTCGCCCGAATCCCACCTTGGCGGCCCGCTGGCGATCGTGCGCACCGGCGACATGATCGAGCTCGACGTGCCCGCCAGAAGCATCAGCCTTTGTGTCTCTCCGGAGGAGATCGTGGACCGGCTCGCCGCCTGGTCCCCGCCTGCCCACATGCCGGCGCGCGGCTATGAGACCCTCTTCGCGCAACACGTCACACAGGCCCATGAGGGGTGCGATTTCAAATTCATGCGCGCCGACGGAGAGGCCTGAAGCGGTAGCCGGCCGGCGCACGGCGAACGAGCCCTGACTTGCCGGCCCTTACGGCTCAACCGCGGCCGACAAACGGCATTTTCGTCGCCATGAGCGTCATGAAGAGCGCGTTGGCGGACAGTGGCAGGCTCGCCATGTAGACGACCGCCCGGGCGACCTCATCGACGTCGAAGGTCGGCTCCACCGCTGTCGCGCCACTTGCCTGAAGGACCCCCTTGGTCATCCGGACGGTCATTTCAGTTGCAGCATTGCCGATGTCGATCTGACCACAGGCAATGTCATAGTCGCGTCCGTCGAGCGCGGTGGATTTGGTCAGGCCTGTAATGGCGTGCTTGGTCGCAGTGTAGGCGACGGATCTCGGCCGCGGCGCGTGGGCGGAGATCGATCCGTTGTTAATGATCCGCCCGCCCCTCGGGGTCTGTCCCATCATCAGGCGAAACGCAGCCTGGGTGCACAGGAATGTTCCGGTGAGATTGGTGTCGACCACCTTGCGCCACTGATCCAGCGTGAGGTCCTCAAGGGCGACGGCTGGTGCGCTCACACCGGCATTGTTGACCAGAAGGTCGAGCCGACCGAACTCGTCCCTCACGGCCTCAAAGAGGCCTTCGATCGATCCGGCATCGCCAATGTCTGTCGCGACCGCGCGGACGCAGGCTTCAGGGACCAGGCGTGCTGTCTCCAGCAGCGCGGCCTCCCGCCGTCCGGCGGCCACCACGGAGAAGCCGGCCCGCGCCAAGCCGATTGTGACGGCGCGGCCTATTCCAGACCCGGCGCCGGTCACGACGGCGATCCTCGGTGCGCCAGGGGGCATGCCTTTGTCCAACAATGGCCCGCGCCATCAGCGGCGCCGAAGACTGAAGGTTGCCGCCAACCGCTTGGAGAATCTCACCTTCTGTGAGGCTTGGCGAGGTGTCGCCAATTGATCCTGCCAGTAACCAGCGGCGTGGCGCAGGAATCCTGCAAGTTCGCGAGTTCAGCGGGCCAAGCGCCACTATGGCGCGCGCACGGCGCCCCCGAGCCGAGACCAGTCGACTTCTGGCTGCTCGCACCAGCGATGCCGTCAGTAGAATCTGCCTCTCTTGATGCGGAACGGACACTGACTCGGGGTCAGCGTCGCAAGGCGGAACCAGCGCGAGTGGGTCTGTGCCACTCTCTGCGTCGGGTGGTGGGCGTAGTGGGACCCATATGCCTGAGTGCAATCGCCGCTTTATGTCCGGCGGCACCAGCAAACCTACCAACAATCTCTCGGGCGTGACCGTGGCTGTTCGTTTGGGACGGCCTGCTGACGGCGCCCCAAATAGCGTCAAGCCTCGGCATCTCCGATGGCCACATCGATTTCCGCAATCAGCTTGCGGGCGTCAGCTTCGGCTGCGTCATTGCCTTCCCGCTGATGGATCGCGACCAATCGATCGAGCACCACCCGCGCTTCCGCGTAGGGCGCCAAACGCGCGTCGCCCGCCTCTGCTTTGGCCTGCGCCATCAGCGCGCCTACAAGGTTTAGGAGCGGACCTGCCTCCTCCAGTGGGCGGTCGGTTCGCGGGGAAAGCTCGGCCACTTCTTGGTGTCGACGCACCGCTTCGCGGAGTAGCTCGATGTCGTTCGTTTCTTCGCCGAGCACCTGGATCAGCGCAGCCAGTCCGGCTTTGGCTTCAATAAGAAAGCCACCGGAATCCCCCGTCGCCTGTAGCCCTTTGATGGCGAGATCGTAAGCGGCGCGGCTCGCCATCAGGTTCGCCAAATTCCTCGGCTTCCGTTCGCCCTGGCTCTGCAGCGCCTGCGCCTTGAGCAAATTGAGGCGGGCGTTACCTAGTTCGAAGGCCTCGGCCGAGTAGTCGGGGAGCGCATGTTCCACCACCTGCTCCACCTTCTCTAGCGGCGCGCGTGCGGCCGCGGCGGAGCTGTCATTCTGCGCGGCGTTCTCGCTTTGCATCAGCAAGGCTTGGCCGAGCGACAGGATGTTCTCCAGCCGCGCCTCTCCTGTGGTGCGCTGGAGGAGCCCTTCCAGCTCGGCAAGCGCCCCATTGAGCAGATCTTGCTGCTGCTCGTCTTCCCACAAGGACAAAGCGTTCAGTGCGTGGAGCCGCGCCGCCTCTGGCCTGACCCCCTTGAAGTGATCCATCCCTTATGTTGGTCCGAGGACCATTTGGATGGATGGAACGATGGCAAGGAAGCACCACAAGCCCGAAGAGATCGTCGCCAAGCTGCGGCAGGTTGATGTCCTGACGGCGCAG